>NZ_JAINFN010000007.1:0-293955 GCF_026130245.1 Pantoea sp. JK | reverse complement strand
TCCTGCGAGTGCCCACACAGATTGTCTGATAAATTGTTAAAGAGCGTTGCGAGCAGCGGCTGAACCGTCTGTCGCGAGGTGGCGTATACTACGCTACTCTCCTTCGGAGTCAAACACTTTTTTTCAGCGTTTTCATCCGGCGGGATGAATTTCTTCACTCCCTGCTGAGCCGCCTGCGTTGCCGCTTTGCCGTCTCAGTGGTGGCGCATTATAGGGAGTTATTCGGAGCTGACAAGTGCAAATTTCAAGTTTTTTGCTGTTCGCTTGAAATTTGCGCAAAAGGCCCGTTTTTAGGCCTTTTTAATGCGTGCAGGCAGCTCTGCCAGACTATTAATCACCCAATCCGCTGCCGCTTCACCTTCCGGCGTTACCGGCTTGCCGCTACGTACCAGCACTTTCGTGCCCACACCCGCTGCTAACGCCGCCTGCATATCTTCTATTTTGTCGCCTACCATATAAGAAGAAGCCATATCGATATCCAGATGCTGCTGCGCGGAGAGCAACATGCCCGGCTGCGGCTTACGACAATCACACTGCTGGCGATACGCTTTTACTGTGGCATCAGGCAGATGCGGACAGAAATAGATGCCATCCAGATCAACATCGCGATCGGCCAGCGACCAATCCATCCATTCGGTGAGTTGCATAAACTGATCTTCGGTAAACATGCCACGCGCAATCCCCGACTGGTTCGTCACCAGTACCAGCGCATAGCCCATCTTCTTCAGCGACTGCAGCGCTTCGATGGTGCCATCAATAAATTCGAAATTATCGATTTCATGAACATAGCCGTGATCGACATTCAATGTGCCATCACGATCAAGAAAAATAGCCGGGACTTTGTTCGCCACGTAGAAACTCCTGCTGAAAATGTGTCGCTAAGTATCGCATGATTGCGTATAGCGAGAGAATGGCAGTTTGAATGACTTCCATTGATTTAGCCGTCTGGATGCCTTAACATCCATCCAAATTTCGCACAGCCCTGCTGAGTGAAGCCCGATACACCACGGACTATGCAACACGATAATAAATAAACTAATGATTAAACTCGAAAATATCACCAAAGTGTTCCAGCAAGGTTCACGCACTATTCAGGCGCTATCTAACGTCAGCCTGCACGTGCCTGCTGGACAGATTTATGGCGTCATCGGTTCATCTGGTGCCGGTAAAAGTACACTGATTCGCTGCGTCAATCTGCTGGAGCGCCCAACCTCTGGACGCGTGCTGGTAGATGGCCAGGAGCTAACCACGCTTTCCTCTGGTCAATTGACGCTGGCACGCCGCCAGATTGGCATGATTTTCCAGCACTTTAACCTGATGAACTCCCGCACCGTCTCCGGCAACGTGGCGCTGCCATTGGAGTTGGGTAATCTTTCACGTGAACAGATAAAGAAGCGTGTTAGCGAATTGCTGGATTTAGTGGGATTATCCGACAAGCATGATAGCTGGCCAGCGAATCTTTCTGGCGGACAAAAGCAGCGTGTCGCGATTGCCCGTGCACTGGCAAGCAATCCAAAAGTGCTGCTGTGTGATGAAGCCACCAGCGCACTGGATCCTGCCACCACGCGTTCGATTCTGGAGCTGCTGAAAGACATTAACCGCCGTCTCGGCATTACCATCCTATTGATCACGCATGAAATGGATGTGGTGAAACGCATCTGCGATCAGGTTGCGGTCATCAGCAACGGTGAGTTAATAGAGAAAGACAGCGTGAGCGAAGTGTTCTCGCATCCTAAAACACCACTGGCGCAGCAATTCATTCAATCGACATTGCATCTGGATATCCCCGACGATTACCAGCAACGCATGGCGCCAAAGCCAACAGCCGAAAGTGTGCCGCTGCTGCGTCTGGAGTTCACCGGCAAATCGGTTGATGCTCCGCTGCTGTCTGAAGCGGCCCGTCGCTTCAACGTCAATAACAACATTATCAGTGCGCAGATGGATTACGCCGGTGGCGTGAAGTTCGGCATCATGCTGGCTGAGATGGATGGCAGCGAAACAGATACACAAGCCGCGATTGCCTGGCTGAAAGAAAATCATGTGAAAGTAGAGGTGTTGGGTTATGTCTGAAGCGATGATGTGGTTACTGACGCGCGGCGTCTGGGAAACGCTGATGATGACCTTTGTCTCTGGTTTCTTTGGTTTTGTCCTCGGTCTTCCGGTGGGCGTGCTGCTGTATGTGACGCGTCCCGGCCAGATTCTGGCCAACAACGTGCTTTATCGCGTGCTGTCGGCGCTGGTGAATATCTTCCGATCAATTCCGTTCATTATCCTGCTGGTGTGGATGATTCCGTTCACCCGCGCCATCGTCGGCACTTCGATTGGCCTGCAAGCTGCTATCGTGCCGTTGACCGTGGGTGCCGCGCCGTTTATTGCACGTATGGTGGAAAACGCCCTGCTGGAGCTGCCAACCGGTTTGATCGAAGCATCACGCGCCATGGGCGCCACGCCGCTGCAGATCGTGCGCAAAGTCCTGCTGCCGGAAGCGCTGCCAGGTCTGGTGAATGCCGCTACAATTACCCTGATTACCCTGGTTGGCTACTCCGCAATGGGCGGAGCGGTTGGCGCTGGCGGTTTGGGTCAGATTGGCTACCAATACGGTTACATCGGCTATAACGCGACTGTAATGAACACCGTGCTGGTTCTGCTGGTTGTGCTGGTCTATTTAATCCAATTCTGTGGCGACCGCATCGTACGTGCTGTGTCCCATAAGTAAGCAAGCAACATCAATAGTCCTCTATTAAGGAAGGGATATGTCTTTTACATTTAAAAAGATTGCCGCTGTGGGTGCTCTGATTGGCGCAATTGCGCTGGCAGGATGCGATCAGAAAGCAAAAGATCCAAACCACATTAAAGTGGGTGTGATTGTCGGTGCTGAGCAGCAGGTTGCTGAAACCGCGGTGAAAGTGGCGAAAGAGAAATATGGCCTCGACGTTGAGCTGGTAACCTTTAACGATTACGTGTTGCCAAACGAAGCGCTGAGCAAAGGTGATATCGACGCTAACGCCTTCCAGCACAAACCGTATCTGGATCAGCAGATCAAAGATCGTGGCTACAAGCTGACTGCGGTGGCGAACACCTTCGTTTACCCAATCGCGGGCTACTCGAAGAAAATCAAATCACTGGATGATCTGCAGGACGGTTCACAGATCGCCATCCCCAACGATCCAACCAACCTGGGACGTTCTCTGCTGCTGCTGCAGAAAGTGGGCCTGATCAAACTGAAAGATGGCGTTGGTCTGCTGCCAACTTCACTGGATATCACTGAGAACCCGAAAAAACTGAAGATTGTTGAGCTGGAAGCGCCGCAGCTGCCACGTTCACTTGACGATCAGCAGATCGCTCTGGCGGTGATCAACACCACTTACGCTAGCCAGATTGGTCTGACGCCAGCGAAAGATGGCATCTTCGTGGAAGACAAAGATTCACCTTACGTGAACCTGATCGTGACCCGTGAAGACAACAAAGACGCTGAGAACGTGAAGAAGTTTGTTGAGGCTTACCAGTCAGACGAAGTGTCTGAAGCGGCCAACAAGATCTTCAACGGCGGCGCAGTGAAAGGCTGGTAATTTTCACCTTTCATGCCTTACAGGGCGGCTTCGGCCGCCCTTTCTTTTGCCATAAATTGCACCTGACTTGTTATTTATTGTCGTCCTTGTTTCAATAACGCCACTTTTTATTACTTGAGGATGTTGCCATGCGTTTTTTACCGCTCTGCTTGTTGGCATTGATGCTAACCGGGTGTGTGCGTGAATATCACCCGATAAGCAGTGCTCCTTCTCGCCCGCAACAGGCATCCAGCGAGCCAGAACGCAAACCGACTCCACGTCCTGCGCCGGTGAAGATCTACACCGATGCGGCCGATCTGGTCAGCAACCCGTTCCGCGATTTGGGCGAAGTGTCCGCTGAAGATTGCCAGAGCAGCAGCCAGGATTCGCCACCTAACATCAACACCGCGCGCAAGCGCCTGCAGATCCGAGCGGCCGGCATGAAAGCCAACGCCGTCCTGCTGCATAAGTGCGAAATTGTCACCAGCACGCCGGGATGCTATCGCCAGGCCGTCTGCCAGGGCTCTGCACTGAAAGTCTCGAATCAATGAGTGAGTTTGCCTTCGCGCAAATCGGCGTAATTCGTTCGCCGTGGAAAGAGAAGTTTGCCGTCCCGCGCCAGCCCGGTCTGGTGCAGGATGGCGGCGGAGAGCTGCATCTGCTGCCGCCTTATAATCAGCCGGAAGCGGTGCGCGGGCTCGAAGAATTCAGTCATTTGTGGGTGCTGTTTGTGTTTCACCAAACCCTGGAAGGTGGCTGGCGTCCGACCGTACGTCCACCGCGCCTCGGCGGCAATACGCGTATGGGCGTGTTTGCCACTCGATCAACCTTTCGCCCCAATCCTGTCGGCATGTCGCTGGTTGAGTTAAAAGGCATTCGCTGCGAGAAGCAGCAGGTGATCTTGCAGCTCGGCAGCCTCGATTTAGTCGATGGCACGCCGGTGGTGGATATCAAACCTTATCTGCCATTTGCCGAAGCGCTGCCAGACGCGCGCGCCGGGTTTGCGCAGGCGGCGCCTGATGCCAGCATGCCGGTACGCTTTTCGCTGCTGGCGCAGAGCCAGCTCCAACAGCAGCAGAAAACCTACCCGCAGTTAGCGCGTTTCATCACTGAGGTGCTAGCGCAGGATCCGCGTCCGGCTTACCGTAAAGGTGAGACCGAAGATCGTGAATATGCCGCCTGGCTACTCGACTTTAACGTGCGCTGGCGCATTGATGCGGCAGGAACCGAGGTGATCGCCCTCGATCCCCGTTAAAACGCGCTTTTGAGTGATTGTTCTCACTGGTACACTAGCCGCCAGAAAAATTTTGTCAGTCTCCTTCCGTATAACTGGAATCGTAATCAATGCGTACTACTCAATATCTGCTCTCCACTCTGAAGGAGACACCTTCCGATGCAGAAGTGATCAGCCACCAGCTGATGCTGCGCGCCGGCATGATCCGCAAACTGGCTTCTGGTCTTTATACCTGGTTGCCGACCGGTATTCGCGTGCTGCGAAAAGTTGAAAACATCGTGCGTGAAGAGATGAACAACGCCGGTGCGATTGAGATCTCCATGCCGGTGGTTCAGCCTGCCGATCTGTGGGAAGAGAGTGGCCGTTGGGAGCAGTACGGCCCGGAACTGCTGCGCATTAAAGACCGTCACGAACGTCCCTTCGTGCTGGGTCCAACCCACGAAGAAGTGGTCACCGATCTGATCCGCAACGAGCTGAGCTCTTACAAGCAGTTGCCGATTAATCTGTATCAGATCCAGACCAAATTCCGTGATGAAGTGCGTCCGCGCTTTGGTGTGATGCGTTCACGCGAGTTCATCATGAAAGATGCTTACTCGTTCCACACCACGCAGGAATCGTTGCAGGAAACCTACGACGCGATGTACCGCGCATATAGCCAGAGCTTCAGCCGTATGGGTCTGGATTTCCGCGCCGTACAAGCTGACACCGGTTCTATCGGCGGCAGCGCATCACATGAATTCCAGGTGTTGGCGCTGAGCGGTGAAGATGACGTGATCTTCTCCAGCGAATCCGATTACGCGGCCAACATTGAGAAAGCCGAAGCCGTAGCGCCGGCTGGCGAGCGTCCGCAGGCAACAACCGCCATGACGCAGTTCGATACGCCAAACGCCAAGACTATCGCTGAGCTGGTTGAGCAACATCAGCTGCCGATTGAGAAAACCGTCAAGACGCTGTTCGTCAAAGCCACCGAAGAGAGCGGCCACACGCTGGTTGCCCTGCTGCTGCGCGGCGATCATCAGCTGAACGAGATTAAAGCCGAGAAGCTGGATATCGTCGCTGAACCGCTGGAGATGGCGAGCGAAGAACAGATTCGCGCGCTGCTCGGTGCCGGTCCAGGCTCGCTCGGCCCGGTCGGTTTGACCATGCCAGTGATCGCCGATCGTACCGTGGCGAAAATCAGCGACTTCTGCGCCGGTGCGAACATTGATGGCAAGCATTTGAGCGGCATCAACTGGGGGCGCGATCTGCCAGAACCACGTGTGGAAGATATCCGTAACGTGGTGGAAGGCGATCCAAGCCCAGACGGCAAAGGCACGCTGCAGATTAAACGCGGTATCGAAGTGGGTCACATCTTCCAGTTGGGTACCAAGTACTCCGAAGCGATGAAAGCGGCAGTACAAGGCGAAGATGGTCGTAACCAGGTAATGACCATGGGCTGCTACGGTATCGGTATCACGCGCGTTGTGGCGGCTGCGATTGAGCAGAACAACGACGAGCGCGGTATCATCTGGCCTGCGGCATTGGCACCGTTTGAAGTGGCGATTCTGCCAATGAACATGCACAAATCTTTCCGTGTGCAGCAGTTGGCTGAAGAGCTGTACAACACGCTGCGTGCCAAAGGCATTGACGTGATTCTGGATGACCGCAAAGAGCGTCCAGGCGTGATGTTCGCCGATATGGAGCTGATCGGTGTGCCGCACACCATCGTGATTGGCGATCGTAATCTCGATAACGAAGAGATCGAGTACAAGGCGCGTACCGCCAGCGAGAAGCAGATGATTAAGCAACATGACATCGTCGACTTCCTTGCGAAAGCCCTGAACAAGTAACGCTAAAACGCCTCCAGCCGGAGGCGTTTTTTATTGCACCTTTCCGCGCATCGCCTTCACGTTACTGCGCCGGGTTTTACCCTCCAGCCGCCTCACTTTAGAGCCGTGCGTGGGTTTGGTCGCGCGCCGCACTTTTTCCACCGTGGTTAACTCCTGAATCAGATTAATCAGCCGCTGCACGGCCGCTTCCCGATTCATTTCCTGGCTGCGATGCTCCTGCGCTTTGATGATCACCACGCCTTCTGCAGTGATCAAATGATGGCTGGCCGCCAGCAGTCGCTCTTTATAGAACGGCGGCAGCGACGATGCATGAATATCAAACCGCAGGTGAATCGCCGTGGAGGTTTTATTCACATGCTGGCCACCGGCACCTTGCGCACGGATGGCACTGAGTTCCACTTCATTATCTGCAAGTGAAACCGTTCGAGACAGCACAATCATCTGTCACCTGCCGTTTGGCTCGACGTTGCGTCGTGTAATAACCTGTTCATCAACTTAACCTTTTGTGCGCACGCTGCGTGCATGAGACCAGCGCGAAATGTCACTTTTGCCCATTTCCTTGCATCATTCCCGTGACGACCGGGCTGATTTCCATGAAATTCCTGTGATATAGTCGCCTATCATCCAGAGTATCAACTCTGCTGAGGAGGTGTATGTGCAAAAGTATTGTGAGTTAGTTCGCCAGAAGTATGCCGAAATTGGTAGCGGCGACCTTGGGTATGTGCCAGACGCCATAGGTTGTGCGTTGAAGGCTCTCAACGATATTGCCGCTGATTCTGCGCTAAACTCTTCTCTCAGGGAACAAGCAGCGTATGCCGCTGCAAACTTATTGGTGAGCGACTATGTTGACGAATGAAGCCTATAAACCCATCAACTGCGATGATTACGACAACCTCGAACTCGCCTGCCAAAAAAACTGGACGCTGTCGTTAGAGCTAAAAAACGGCGATCAGCTCAAGGCGAAAGCCGTGGACATGGTCTCACGTAAAAACGTTGAGTACCTTGCCGTCGATCTCTCAGGCGAGACCCGCGAAGTGCGGCTCGACCACATCGCCAGCTTCACCCATCCGGAGCTGGGCACCGTCGTCGTTAGCGAAGACGAGTAAAACCTCTCTCGGGCGGGAATCACATCCCGCCCACCTCGTTTAAGGCTTTAACGAACTGTAATACGCCGATAAATCTGCCATATCCTGATCGCTCAATCCTGCCACAAACGCTTTCATCACTTCCGCCTGGCCGCCGCTACGCTCGCCTTTTTTATAGGCTTGCAGTGAATGCAGCAGATAAGGCGCATGTTGCCCGGCCAGATTGGGATAGAGCGGCACCGCACTTTTGCCCTCGGCACCGTGACACGCCATGCAGCTTGCCGCTTTTTGCGCGCCTGCATTGACATCGCCGTCGGCCAACGCCGGCAGCGCCGCAGCGAATAACGTCGCTGCCATCCAAAGTTTCATCATTGCTCTCCATTTTATTGTTGTGGTAACCAGATCGCCTGCCAGCCTTGCTCATTGCTGGCTGCGCCTTCACGGGTAATAAACAGCCCCGGCGCGCTAATTAGCGTCTGGTTAAAGTAAATCAACGGGATACGTTCGCGCAGCCAGGGCGCAACGCCCAACTCTTGCCATAGCTTCTTCATCTCGCGGCCACCTGCGCGCCCCTGTAAGTGATAATAACCCTGCGCATGGAAGCGGACCGTGACCGCTTCATCCGTTGCAGGCAGACGCAGCTCGGCGATCCACGCATTAGCGTGCAGCGAACCTAAACCGGCCGGTAAATCGAGCGGCTGCGTGCGGTCTTGCCAGGTTAGCGAGTGCTGACTAAGTGATGGCTGCGGCGTTAACCAATAGAGTTGCTGGCGATAGCGGCGCAGCTCAAAAGCGCCAAAGCGCAAACAGGGTTTGGCATCTTCACGGCTGTTAATGACTTCATCGGTGATGCGCTTCAGCGCCTCGCGCGAAGGCATCGCGCCGCCCTGTTGGGCGATCCAGCGGCGTAACAGGGCATGACGCCGTGCTTCGCTCATGTTCATCAACGGCGGGAAGTGTAGCGCGCCCTGCGCATCGCTAAGCTGCCCTAGCTGTTCAGCCAGCAACTCGTCGAGCAGTTGCTCTTGCTCACCACACAGCGCGGCGCTGCGAGCGCTGGCGGCGCTGAAGTGTGGCCAGCGCGCCTGCAGCAACGGTAGAACCTGCTGACGCAGGAAGTTGCGGTCATAGCGGCTATCAGCGTTGCTTTCATCTTCAATCCAGCGCAGCTGGTGGTCGGCAGCATAGTTTTCCAGCTGCTGACGGCTAACGTCGAGCAAGGGACGCAGATGCCGATGTTCACCAACGCTGCGCTGCGGCGGCATCGCGGCCAAACCGGCCGGTCCGCTGCCGCGTTTTAACGCCAGCAGCAGCGTTTCCGCCTGGTCGTCAAGGTGCTGAGCGGTAAGTAAGTGCTCACCGGGTTGCAGCTGCTGAAACAGCGCCTGATAGCGCGCCTCGCGGGCGGCCGCTTCAATGCCGTTGGCGCGACCATCAACCTGCACATGCAGCACTTCACAGGGAATCTGCCACTGCTGGCAAAGGTGCTGGCAATGCAGCGCCCAGCTATCGGCATTCGGGCTGAGACCATGATGGACGTGTAACGCGCGCACGCGCAGCGCTGGCTGCTGACGTTGCCAGCAGACCAATTGATGCAGCAGCACGGTGGAATCGAGTCCGCCGCTGAACGCCAGCACATAGCCAGCGTCGGGTGTCAGCAGCGAAGCAAGATGAGATAAAGACATGAGCGCGTTCCGTCCGGGCGAGCCACCGAATTGCGGCTCGCGGCGGACGCTAGTTTACGCCTGATACAGCTCCAGCGGCAAACCGTCCGGATCGGGGAAGAAGGTGCAGGCTTTACCGGTTAACGCATCAATACGTATCGGCTCGCACGTCACGCCCTTCTCCGCCAGCGCCGCAATTGATTGCTCAACATCCTCAACGCAAAACGCCAGATGGCGCAGGCCGCAGGCTTCCGGGCCACTGACGCGTGGCGGCGGCGAGGGAAAAGAGAACAGCTCGATGGTGTAAACCCCGTTCAGACCCAGATCGCCTTTCCACGAGTCGCGCTCGGCGCGGTAATATTCACCCAACAATTCAAAGCCCAGCACATCACAATAAAACGCCTTACTGCGCTGATAATCGGTAGCAATAATGGCGATGTGGTGGATCTGTTTTATTTGCAGCATAGCGACTCCGGTTTTGACATAAGCCGCTTACCCTACGTGGCACAAGCGGCGTTGGAAAGAGGTGATTGTCCTAAGTTAGCCTTCGTCATCTTCACGCAATACGCGCACCAGATAACGTCCCTCTTCCGTCAGTGTTGCACCGTGAATATCGGTTTCGAAGCCGGGATAGTGTCGACCAATAGTGCAAAGCATCAGCAGAAAATCGAGCACGGAACGGCTCTCTTCCGTAATCATCTCGCCCGGCATTACCACCGGCACGCCTGGTGGGTACGGCAGAATCATGTTGGCCGAAATGCGCCCCACCAGCTCGCGAATGTCCACCGTTTCCACCTGACCTTTCACCTGGCGCTGAAACGCCTGATGCGGCGTCATCTTCATCTCCGGCAGAACATCGAACGCTTTCAACATCAGGCGCGGCAGATCGTGTTGCAGGATCAACTGATGAATGCCCTGCGCCAGCGTTTGTATGCGCATGTTGCGGTAAAAATCGGGATCTTCAGCGTAAAGATCCGGCAGCATGTTTTTCACCCGCAGGTTGAGATCGTATGCGCGCTTAAACTCCGTCAGTCCACGCAGCACGCTCATCGCTTTGGTTTTATCAATGCCGATGCTGAACAGGAACAGCAAATTGTACGGCCCGGTTTTCTCCACCACGATACCGCGCTGATCGAGGAACTTAGCCACCAGCGCGGCTGGAATGCCCTCTTCCGCCATCTTGCCCAGCTCGCTCATGCCCGGCGTCAGAATGGTGACTTTGATCGGATCGAGATACATATGATCGCGGTCGGCATGAGTGAAACCGTGCCAATCCTCTTCGCCCGGCTGGATCGGCCAGCATTCGGCTTGATCGACCTGTTCCGGCTGCCAGATATCAAAGAACCAGCCGTCGCACTCTTCACGCAAGCGCTGAATCTCACGACGGAAATGCAGCGCACGTTCAACCGAGCGGTTGATCAGTCGCTTACCCGGATTGCCGCGCAGCATCGCCGCCGCGGTTTCAATCGACGAGACAATCGCGTAGCTCGGCGAGGTGGTGGTGTGCATCATGTAGGCTTCGTTGAAGGTGTGCTCGTCGTAATCGCCTTTGATGTGAATCAGCGAAGCCTGTGAGAACGCCGCCAGCAGTTTGTGTGTCGATTGCGTTTCATAGATCACTTTGCCGGGAATACGATCGCCGCTCATGCCGCTTTTGCCGGCATAAATCGGATGGAAATTGGTGTACGGCACCCACGCAGAATCGAAGTGGATCGATGGCACATCCAGCGTCTGTTTGATGAATTGCGTGTTATATAGCAGGCCATCGTAGGTTGAGTTGGTGATCACCGCATGCACCGGCCAGCTAGCGCGCGGCGTGGCGTTGACCTTTAGTTGGATGCTGTCACGCGTAAACTCGCGCTGCGGAATGCCGCCCAGAATGCCCAACGCGTTGCGCGTCGGTTTGAGCCAGATCGGGATGATGTCGCTCATCATCAGCAAATGGGTCAGCGATTTATGGCAGTTGCGGTCAATCAGCACGGTGCTGCCCGCTGGCGCAGCATACATGCCGACGATTTTGTTCGAGGTCGAGGTGCCGTTGGTCACCATGTAGCTTTGCTCAGCCCCAAAGGTGCGCGCGACGTACTCCTCCGCTTCCAGATGCGGGCCGGTGTGATCGAGCAATGAACCCAATTCCGTTACCGAGATCGAGACATCCGCTTTTAAGGTGTTAGAGCCGAAGAAGTCATAAAACAAGCTGCCCACCGGGCTTTTCTGGAAAGCGCTGCCGCCCATGTGACCCGGCGTACAGAAGGTGTACTTGCCCTCTTTGACGTAGGTGAACAACGCCTTGGTCAGCGGCGGCGTGATATTGTCGATGTACTCATCGGTGTACTGACGAATATGCAGCGCGATGTCATCGGCGGCGCTCAAGGCATATTCGAAGAAGTGCAGCGCCATGCGCATCTCGTTGATGCTGACATCCATTTGCGAATGGGTGTTGATGAAGGCATACAGCGGCAGATATTCATTGAGCTGATTGATGTCGCTACACAGCGCCAGACTGTAATCGTCCCAGTCAAAAATCACTCCGCAGATACGCGGATTGTGTTCAATCAACTTCAGCAGGTCGCTGGCATTATTGGGGTAAACGGTTTGGAAGCCTTGCAGCTTAAGGGCAGCATCCAGTTCGCGAATAGGCTCATCTTTGTAGAAAGCGCCGTGCGGTCCCATGATCGCAATAATATTCAATGCTCACCTCCTGTGGTGTTGTGGCACTGAATAAGGATAGCGAAAAGCGCGCGCGGATAAACCTGGAATGCTCTGCTGTTGAGGTTCATCGCGCTTTGGGTTGGGTGCTTAGGCCAGAAAAGGTCGCCATGAATGGCGACCCTACGGAAAACGATGCGGTTTTGTAGGGTCGCCATTTATGGCGACCAATGCGAAATTACCGATTAGCAGGCGTAAAAAAAGCGGACCGAGGTCCGCTTCTTGCTTCAGTTTGATGTATCAAGCGTAGCCGTAGTTCATCAGGCGCTGATAGCGACGGTTGAGCAACTCTTCGGTGCTCAGCACATCGAGATCGGCCAGATCCGCCAGCAGTTGCTGCTTAAGAGAAGCCGCCATATCTACCGGTTGACGATGCGCGCCGCCCAACGGTTCAGGAATGATGGAATCGATCAGCTTCAGCTCTTTCAGACGCTCAGCGGTGATACCCATCGCTTCCGCCGCCAACGGTGCTTTGTCGGCGCTTTTCCACAGGATTGATGCACAACCTTCCGGTGAAATCACCGAATAGGTGCTGTACTGCAGCATGTTTACTTTGTCACCCACGCCAATAGCCAGCGCGCCACCGGAACCGCCTTCGCCGATTACGGTACAAATCACCGGAATTTTCAGGCCAGACATTTCACGCAGGTTGCGGGCGATCGCTTCAGACTGACCGCGCTCTTCTGCACCCACGCCCGGATAAGCACCCGGCGTGTCGATGAAGGTGATCAGCGGCATCTTAAAGCGTTCAGCCATTTCCATCAGACGCAGCGCTTTGCGGTAGCCTTCTGGTGCCGGCATACCGAAGTTACGACGGATTTTCTCTTTGGTTTCGCGACCTTTCTGATGACCAATGATCATCACTGGACGACCGTCGAGACGGGCAATACCGCCGACAATCGCTTTATCATCGGCATAAGCACGATCGCCCGCCAGTTCGTCGAAATCATCAAACGCGTTGCGGATATAGTCCAGTGTATAAGGACGCAGCGGATGACGCGCGAGTTGCGCCACTTGCCATGCGCCTAAATCGGAGAAGATTTTACGGGTCAGCTCGACGCTTTTTTCGCGCAGACGCTGCACTTCCTCATCCAAATTAATATCGTGTTTCTCATCCGAACGGCCAATCGATTTCAACGAGTCGATTTTCGCTTCAAGCTCTGCGATTGGCTGTTCAAAATCCAGGTAATTAAGACTCATAATGTTCCTGTTTTAGTCAAACTCCAGTTCCACCTGCTCCGATCCTACTAACGACCGCAAATCGTTGAGTAAACGATCGCTGGGCGAAATACGCCACGCTGCACCAAAGCGTAGCTTCGCTCGCGCATCGGCTCTCTGATAGTAGAGATGCACCGGAATGGTCCCGGAGCGATGAGGCTCCAGAGACTGGCGGAGACGGTTTAAAAGCTGGTCATCAATTTGCCTGTCCGTCAGCGAGATAGCAAGTCCGCGCGCGTATTTTTCCCGCGCTTCGTCGATGTCCATAACTTCCCGAGCGGTCATTTTAAGGCCACCGCTAAAGTCATCAAAGCTGACCTGTCCACTGACGATCAGGATACGGTCCTTCTCCAGCAACTGCTGGTATTTATCTAACGCATCGGTAAATAACATCACTTCAAGACGACCAGAACGATCGTCAATCGTACAAATACCAATTCGGTTGCCGCGTTTAGTGACCATCACGCGGGCGGCAATCACCAGCCCCGCCGCGACGGTTACTTTACCACGATCTGTCGGATGCATGTCTTTCAGGCGCATGCCGCCGACGTAACGCTCAATTTCTTTCAAATACTGATTAATTGGATGGCCGGTAAGATAGAGACCTAAGGTCTCACGTTCGCCATCCAGTTGAATTTGTTCCGGCCACGGCGTGATGCTGGCGTAGGATTTCTCCACCTGCTCCGGCTCTTCCGCCAGCACGCCAAACATATCGGCCTGGCCGATGGCTTCGGCTTTGGCATGCTGATCGGCCGCTTTTAAGGCGTCGCCAAGTGCACTCATCAAGGCCGCACGATGCGGGCCGAGACGATCGAACGCGCCTGACATGATCAGTTTTTCCATCACGCGACGGTTGATCTTTTTGGTGTCGGTGCGCGCGCAGAGATCAAACAGCTCTTTGAAGTAACCGCCTTCGTTACGCGCTTCCAGGATCGCTTCGATCGGGCCTTCACCCACGCCTTTGATCGCGCCGATGCCGTAAACGATCTCGCCATCGTCATTGACATGGAACGGATACAAACCTGAGTTGATATCTGGCGGCAGCACTTTGAGGCCCATACGCCAGCATTCGTCGACCAAGCCAACCACTTTCTCGGTGTTATCCATATCAGCGGTCATTACGGCCGCCATGAACTCTGCCGGATAGTGCGCTTTCAGCCACAGCGTTTGATAGGAAACCAATGCGTAAGCAGCGGAGTGTGACTTGTTAAAGCCATAGCCGGCGAATTTTTCTACCAGATCGAAGATTTTCATCGACAGTTCGCCGTCGACACCCATCTTCTCTGCACCGTCCTGGAACACCGAACGCTGCTTCGCCATCTCTTCGGGTTTCTTTTTACCCATCGCACGACGCAACATGTCCGCGCCGCCCAGCGTGTAGCCCGACAGCACCTGCGCGATCTGCATCACCTGTTCCTGATACAGAATGATGCCGTAGGTCGGCTCCAGCACCGGTTTCAGGGTTTCGTGCTGCCACTGAATATCCGGATAAGAAATCTCTTCGCGGCCGTGCTTACGGTCGATGAAGTTATCTACCATGCCCGATTGCAGCGGTCCCGGACGGAACAGCGCCACCAGTGCGATCATATCTTCGAAGCAGTCAGGCTTCAGACGTTTGATCAAATCTTTCATGCCGCGCGATTCAAGCTGGAACACCGCAGTGGTTTCCGAGCGCTGTAGCATGTCGAAACTTTTTTTGTCGTCAAGCGGGATAGCGGCGATATCAATGGGTGGCAAACCCTGCTTTTCACGGCGCGGGTTAATCATCTTCAGCGCCCAGTCGATGATGGTGAGCGTACGCAGGCCAAGGAAGTCAAACTTCACCAATCCGGCATATTCCACGTCATTCTTATCAAACTGGGTAACCGGGAACTGCCCGTTCTCATCACAGTACAGCGGCGCAAAATCGGTGATTTTGGTCGGCGAGATCACCACACCACCGGCGTGTTTACCGGCGTTACGCGTGACACCTTCCAGTTTCCGCGCCATGTCGATCAGCGCTTTCACCTCTTCATCTGCCTCGTAGATCTCCGGCAGCTGCGGTTCAGCCAGGAAGGCTTTCTCCAGCGTCATGCCTGGATCCGGCGGGATCAGCTTAGAGATACGATCAACAAAACCGTACGGATGGCCGAGTACACGTCCCACATCGCGAATAACCGCTTTCGCTGCCATGGTACCGAACGTAATGATCTGCGATACCGCATCACGTCCATACATATCGGCCACGTGATCGATCACCTGATCGCGTTTCTCCATGCAGAAGTCGACGTCGAAATCAGGCATCGAGACACGTTCCGGGTTCAGGAAACGTTCAAACAGCAGGTCAAATTCCAGCGGATCGATATCGGTAATTTTTAGCGCATATGCCACTAATGAACCGGCACCCGAACCACGGCCTGGACCGACGGGAATGCCGTTGTCCTTCGACCACTGGATAAACTCCATCACGATCAGGAAGTAGCCGGGAAAGCCCATCTGGTTGATAACGGTGAGTTCAATCTCCAGACGTTCATCATATTCCACGCGTTTTTCAGCGCGCACCGCCGCATCCGGGAAGAGGAATTCCATACGCTCTTCCAGACCTTCGCGCGACTTCGCCACGAGGAAGTCTTCGGTGCTCATATCACCGGTGGGGAATTGCGGCAGGAAGTACTCGCCGAGGCGCACTGTCACGTTACAGCGCTTAGCAATCTCTACGCTATTTTCCAGCGCTTCCGGAATGTCCGAGAACAGCTCGCACATCTCCTCTTCACTGCGCATATATTGCTGAGGACTGTAATTGCGCGGACGCTTGGGATCGTCCAGCGTGTAGCCGTCATGAATCGCCACACGGATTTCATGCGCATCAAAATCTTCTTCATTGAGGAAGCACACTTCGTTGGTGGCAACAACGGGAATACCTTCGGCAATTGCCAGCTCGACGGCGGCATGCAGATAGGCTTCTTCATCGGCGCGACCGGTGCGCATCAATTCGAGGTAATAGCGATTCGGGAAGTGTTCCTGATAGAAGCTCAAACACTGCGCGACCATCGCGCTATTGCCGCGCAGCAGACTGCGGCCCACATCGCCACGACGTCCGCCCGACAGCAGAATCAGGCCTTCGCCCAGCTCCAGCAGCCAGTCACGATCGATGATGGGGCCTGCAATGCCGTAACCACGCTGATACGCACGAGAAATCAGCAAGGTCAGGTTTTGATAACCGGTGTTATTGGCCGCCAGCAGTGTTAACTGCGTCAGCTCATCGCCCATTAATTCACTGGCAACCTGAAAATCAGCACCGACAATCGGCTTGATCCCCGCGCCGTGCGCACTACCGTAAAAACGCACCAGCCCGCACAGGTTGATGTAGTCGGTAATGGCGATCGCCGGCATGCCCAGCGCAGCCGCCTTCTTGACTAAAGGTCCGGTTTTCGCCAGACCATCAACCATGGAGTAATCACTGTGGACGCGCAGATGTATAAAACGAGGTTCAGCCATATCAGTTTCCGGTTAAAACAGTGTCAGGCTATTAAAGCGTAGTTGGCTGGCGGGCTGCCAGCACGTCAGCATCAATCAAGGCGTTACGCACCGGCGCAAAGCTGCGACGATGATGAGGTGTGGCGCCGTGCTGCGTCAGCTTTTCCATGTGCAGCGCGGTTGGATAACCTTTGTGCTGCGCAAAACCATATTGCGGGAACAGCAGATCCAGTTCGGCCATTTCACGATCGCGCGTGACTTTGGCAATGATCGAAGCAGCACTGATCTCTTTCACCAGGCTATCGCCCTTTACCACCGCCTGCGAGGGCATCGGCAGCGAGGGACAACGGTTACCATCGATCAGGACGAAGTCCGGCGCAATGTGCAGACCCGCGACCGCGCGCTGCATCGCCAGCATGGTGGCGTGCAGAATATTGAGCTGATCGATCTCTTCTGGCTCGGCTCGACCAAGACTCCAGGCCAGCGCCTTCTCTTTGATCTCGTCATACAGCGCCAGACGACGCTTCTCGGAGAGCTTTTTCGAGTCGGCCAGTCCGACAATCGGGTTGGCGGGATCAAGGATCACCGCCGCCGTCACCACTGCGCCAACCAGCGGACCGCGTCCGACCTCATCAACGCCAGCAATCAGCTGCGCGTTGGGATAGATAAATTCAGCCATTGATGATCTCCAGTACCGCATCCGCCGCCTGCTCATCGGCATTCCAGCGAATCTGTTGATGCAGTTCGGTGAAGGTTTTCAGCAGCGCGTCGCGCTCAGGGCCCGCATGCAGTAGCGGCTCTAGCGCTGCGGCTAATGCTTCAGGCTGACACTCGTCCTGCAGCAACTCTTTCACCAGCTCGCGACCGGCTAACAGATTTGGCAGGGAAACGTACGGCGTTTTTACCAAACGTTTTGCCAGCCAGAAGGTCGACGGCTTCATGCGATAACCGACCACCATCGGGCATTTCGCCAGCATGCACTCCAGCGCGGCGGTACCAGATGCAAGAATAGCGGCATCGCTGGCCAGCATCGCCTGACGGCCTTTGCCATCCAGCAAATGCATTGGCAGTTCAGGCGCGACTTGCGCTTTGATCTGCTCAAACTGCTCGCGGCGTTTGGCATTCACCAGCGGCACCACGATTTCCAACGTTGGATAGCGCTGACGCAGCAGCTGCGCGGCGCGCAGGAAATCGGCGCTGAGCATTTCGACTTCTGCACCACGACTGCCTGGCAACAAGCCAAGACAAATCGCTTCTTCAGCAATGCCTAACTCGCGGCGCGCCGCCAGCTTATCGGGCTGCAGCGGCATCGCATCAGCCATGGTGTGGCCGATAAAGCGGCACGGCACGTTAAAACGATCGTAAAACGCTTTTTCAAACGGCAGGAATGCCAGCACCAGATTGGTGTTGCGTCCGATTTTGAAAACGCGTTTTTGACGCCACGCCCAAACGGAAGGGCTAACGTAATGAATGGTGCGAATGCCCGTGCGCTTGAGGCTTCCTTCCAACGTGATGTTGAAATCCGGCGCATCAATGCCCACAAACACATCCGGCTTAAGTTCGGTGAAGCGCTGCGTCAGGTCACGACGAATCTTCAGCAGACGCCGCAGGCGTCCCAGCACTTCGACGATGCCCATCACCGCCAGCTCTTCCATCTCATACCAGGCTTCGCAGCCTTCGGCCTGCATCAGCGGACCGGCCACGCCCACAAAGCGCGCATTGGGATGGCGCGCTTTTAACGCCCGAATGAGACCTGCACCAAGAATATCGCCGGAGGTTTCTCCGGCGACCAGGGCAATCGTTAGGGGACGCGCTGACATGGATTAACGAATCAATCCACGCGTAGAACGGGCAAAGAAGTCATAGAAAGGCTGCACTTCGCTGTGTTGTTTCGCCAGCTCTTCAATCTCTGGTTTCACTTCATCCAGCGTTTTTCCGCTGCGGTACAGCAGTTTGTACGCGTTGCGAATGGCATGCAGCGCTTCTTTGCTAAAGCCGCGACGCTTCAGACCTTCGATGTTGATACCGTATGGCGTTGCGTGGTTACCCTGCGCAATGACATAAGGCGGCACATCCTGCGCAACGCCTGAACAACCACCAACCATCACGTGAGCACCAATGGTGCACCACTGATGTACTGCCGTCATGCCGCCGATAATGGCAAAATCATCAACGGTGACGTGACCGCCCAGCGTGGCATTGTTAGCAAAGATGCAGCGATTGCCGATCACGCAGTCATGCGCGATGTGAGCATTCACCATCAGCAGGTTATCGCTGCCGACTTTGGTCACATTGCCGCCCTGCGTGGTGCCTCGATGAATGGTGACGCTCTCGCGGATGCGGTTGCGATCGCCAATTTCAACGCGCGTTGGTTCGCCCGCATATTTCAGGTCCTGGTTCACTTCACCAATGGAAGCGAACTGGTAGATCTGATTGTCTTTGCCGATACGCGTATGGCCGTTCACCACCACGTGCGATTTGAGTACCGTTCCTTCACCAATTTCCACATTGGCACCGATAAAGCAGAACGGACCGATGTGAACATTGGCGCCGATCACGGCACCCTCTTCAATGACAGAACTGGGATGGATATTGGTGGTTGAATCAATCACTTATTATGCCTCCCGGCTACGGGCACACATCATGGTCGCTTCACAGACAATTTTGCCGTCCACGGTCGCCACGCCTTTAAAGCGCGTCAGGCCACGACGGGTTTTCTCGAAGGTCACTTCCATGATCATCTGATCGCCCGGCACAACCGGACGTTTGAAACGGGCTTCATCGATACCAGCGAAGTAATAGAGTTCGCCTGGTTCCAGTTTTCCAACGCTTTTGAACGCCAGAATGCCGGTCGCTTGCGCCATCGCTTCCAGAATCAGAACGCCTGGGAAAATCGGCTTACCAGGGAAATGTCCCTGGAAAAACGGTTCGTTAACAGAAACGTTCTTCACCGCGCGCAGATATTTATGCTCTTCAAAATCCAGCACGCGATCAACCAGCAAGAAAGGATAGCGGTGTGGCAGCAGTTCTAAAATCTCTTCAATTTTCAGAGTATGCGTTTCAGTAGTCAAAATACTCTTCCTGTCCTAAAAAATCTGATGGCAACAATAACACGGCCTGCACCGATCAAAATGATCTTCCGCAGGCCGCAAATTAGTTCGGGGCGTTTCGCTTTCTTACGATACCTGGTGCCATTCTCGGGTTAGCCGAAGGTGGCAGAAAGTACACTTCTTGTTATGAAAGCGAGTAGCGTGGGATGCGTTTAGTCGTCTTTGCCGACCTTACGTTCGATGGCTTTTAAGCGTTTGCTTATTTCATCGATGTTCATCACCAGCGCTGCTGTTTTACGCCAGGTTTTGTTGGGTTGCAGTGGAATACCCGACGAATACACGCCTGGCTCTGTGATGGGGCGCATTACCATGCCCATGCCCGTTACGGTCACTTTGTCACAGATTTCCATATGGCCGTTAATGACGCTGGCGCCGCCAATCATACAGTAACGTCCAATCTTCAGACTACCCGCCATGATCACACCACCCGCAACTGCGGTGTTATCACCAATCACGACGTTGTGCGCAATCTGACACTGGTTGTCTATGATAACACCATTGCCGATCAGAGTGTTATCCAGCGCGCCGCGATCGATGGTGGTACAGGCACCAATTTCTACCCGATTACCAATCACTACGGTACCCAGTTGTGGGATTTTCACCCAATTGCCGCGATCGTTAGCATAGCCGAAACCATCAGCACCAATAACGGTGCCCGACTGAATCAGACAATCCTGACCAATCTGAATTTCGTGATAAATCGTGACGTTAGCCCACAAACGTGAGCCGCGACCGATACGCGTCTGCTTACCAACAAAACATCCTGCGCCAATAACGACGTCGTCACCCAGCTCTACGCCGGACTCGATCACCGCATTTGCGCCTACCGAAACATTCTTACCCAGCTTAGCCGTTGCATCGATCACCGCACTGGGCGCGATATTCTGCGCGGGCTGCGGCGTGGTGTCCAGCAGTTGTGCCATGCGGGCATAAGTTAAGTAAGGATTTTTCACCACCAGGGCGGCCGTTTTACACCACTCCAGATCCGCTTCCGTCAGCACCACGGCTGAAGCCTGGATAGTAGCGAGCTGCTCGCGGTAGCGGCTGTTTGCAAGAAAAGTGATTTGGCCAGTTGTGGCGGATTGCATAGAAGCAATGCCGGAGATGACGATATCGCCATCTCCGTGCAATTCTGCATCCAACTGCTGGGCTAAATCAGCCAGTCGAATTGATGACATCAATTATTTAACCTGTTTTACAACGTCAGCAGTGATGTCTTTAGCATCAGAAGAAGAGTACAGCACGGCCTGAGAGTCCAGAACCAGATCGTAACCTTCGCTTTTCGCTACAGACTGAACAGCGGTCTGGATTTTAGCCAGCAGCTTGTTACGCTCCTGCATCTGACGAGTTTGGTTGTCTTTGTCAAAAGCCTGTGCTTTTTGTTCAAAGGCAGCACGCTCAGAAGAGATTTGCTTCTCTTTCTTGGTGCGGTCGCTCGCTTTCATGGTCGATGCATTACGCTGCAGATCCTGAATTTCTTGCTGGATCTTCTGCTGCTGAGACTGGAGATCAGAGGCGCGGCTCTGGAATTCACCTTCAAGCTGTTTAGCAACAGCAGCACGCTGCGGAGACTGCTGGAAAACCTGGCTCAGGTTCACGACGGCAACTTTATCAGCCGCTTGGGCACCCGCAGAAGCAGCTAACGCAACACCCAGAGCAGCAGCACAGAACAACTTTTTCACTATAAACTCCTTACCTCAACGTGTGTGTTTGCAGCGTGCCGCATTATCAGGCAGCACGCGTGCAAGACGGTATTTTCACTTCCCTGCTCAGAGCCTTACCAGGTTTTACCAATGTTAAACTGGAATTGCTCTGACTTGTCTCCCTCGACTTTCTTCATCGGCTGGGCGTATGAGAATACCAGCGGTCCTAACGGTGACATCCACTGCAGTGCCACACCGGCAGAGACGCGAATGTTATTAGGATCGCTGTAATCTGGCACACCCGCCGCGCGTGTTTCCGCGGTGTTCTGCCATTTGGTATCCCAAACGGTACCGGCATCCATAAACACCGAAGTACGCACGGAATTCGCATACTTCTCGCTCAGGAACGGCGTTGGCGTGATCAGCTCAAGGCTGGCAATCGCCATGGCGTTACCACCAACCGCATCATCCGACTTACAGACGCCGTTTGGATCTGAGAGATTACAGGTTGATGAGCCATCGTTCAGATACGCAGCTTTAGGACCAATGGTATTGGACTGGAAGCCACGCACTGTGCTCGAGCCACCGCCGTAGAAGTTCTCATAGAACGGCATCTCTTTACCATTAAGTCCGTCACCATATCCAACACGGCCACGGCCTAATACTACCCATGTACCGTCGCGGTTCAGCGGCACATATTGCTGGCTATCCAATGTCGCTTTGTAGAACGCGTTATCAGAGCCTGGAATCGTCACTTTACCGTTCAGGTTGGTACGGTTACCGCGCGTTGGGAAGAAGCCGCGGTCTAAGGTGTTATAGGTCCAACCGTAGTTGAAGGTGAAATCATCTGCAGAGAAATCACCATCATCATTCAAGCCTTGATGACGACCGACTGAATCCAGATAACGCCACATCGCCACCTGTGGACGCATGTTGGAGAGGTCGTTATGCACGTAACCTAAACCAACACGCAGGGTGTTGTTTTCGTTGACCGGGAAGCCAAGCGTACCGTCAAGACCATAACTTTTGTTGGTATAGTCAGACAGATCCGCGTCATCGGCTTTAAAGTCGTTATAGAACAAACGACCGCCAAGGCTCACACCGTCGACCGTGAAGTACGGATCGGTCAATGAGAACTCAGCATAGGTCTGGTAATCGTTTTTAGTGCCGCTAATGCCAACGGTGTTGCCGGTGCCGAGCCAGTTTTCCTGGGTCACACCCACCTGGAAGCTCACGCCACTTTCAGTACCGTAACCGACACCAAAGTTGAAGGTACCAGTGTTACGCTCTTTCACCTTGTAGACCACATCAACCTGGTCTGGTGCACCTGGAACGCGTTGCGTATCCACATCCACGGTTTCGAAGTAACCGGTACGATTCAGACGCTCTTTACCCTGATCGACGAGGTCGCTGCCCAACCAGGCACCTTCCATCTGGCGCATTTCACGACGCAGCACTGAATCTTTTGAGGTGTCGTTTCCTTCAAAGCGCACTTTACGCACGTAGTAACGGTTGCCCGCATCCACGTTGATATGCAGCTTGACGGTTTTGTCAGCATCATTAATTTCTGGCTGGGTCATTACCCGCGGATAGGCGTAACCGTAGCGGCCCAGCAATTTCTTGATGTCATCTTCCATTTGGGTGACTTTGGTGCCGTTATACAGCTCACCCGCTGGAATTCTGGTCATCTTTTCGATTTCAGCAGAATGGCCCGCCATGCTGCCGTTCACGATCACGCCGGCAATCTTGTACTGATCGCCTTCGTTGATGTTCACGGTGATGTAGATGCCTTTCTTATCTGGCGTCAGGCTCACCTGCGTAGAATCGATGTTGAAACGCGCATAACCGCGATCCAGATAGAAGCTGCGCAGGGTTTCGAGATCGCCCGCTAACTTTTGCTTCTGGTATTTGCGATCGCCCACCACGTTCCACCATGGCACTTCATCACGCAGTGAGAAGCGCGAGATCAGTTCGTCAGAGCTAAATGCTTTATTGCCGACGATGTTGATCTGCTGGATCTGTGCTGAAACGCCTTCCTGGAAGACGAATTTCAGATCCACACGGTTGCGCGGCAGCGGCGTAGCAATGGCTTTGACGCTGGCGGTGTATTTACCGACGCTGTAATAGAAGTCTTCCAGGCCCTTCTCGATTGAAGAGAGCGTGGTGCGGTCCAGCGCTTCGCCAACGCGCACGCCAGACGCTTCGAGGTTCTGTTTCAGCTGATCTTCTTTCACCGCTTTGTTGCCGGAGAAAGTGATGTTGGCAATGGTCGGACGCTCTTTCACCTGAACAATCAGGGTGGTACCGTCACGCAGAACCTGCACATCTTCAAAGTTACCGGTGGCGAACAGTGAGCGAATGGTGTTTCTGACGTCATCGTCATTCACCGTATCACCGACACGAACCGGCATGCTGAGCAGAGCCGCGCCGACGGCGACTCGCTGGAGACCTTCGAAATGAATGTCCTTCACTACGAAATCGTCTGCACCGTAAACGGTGGCGCTGCTAAACAGCAGCGACGCTATGAGCAACTTTTTCATCGCCATCGTTGTTATGCGTTTTCCTAACACATCCCGCGTCTGTATGCGTTCCAGCTATTACAAACGAGAGAAATCATTGAAAAGTGCAAGCCCCATTAACAGCACTAGCAAGATTGAGCCAATGCGATAACTAAAGTCCTGAACTCGCTCGGACACCGGTCCACCTTTGATCTTTTCGATCGCCAGAAAGAGCAGATGACCACCATCTAAAACCGGCAGAGGGAACAGGTTAATGATGCCCAGGTTGACGCTGATAAGCGCCAGGAACATCAGGTAATAAATCACCCCGTACTCTGCTGATAACCCGGCACCCTGCGCGATCGAAATCGGCCCGCTCAGGTTATTCAGCTTCACATCCCCGATTATCAACTTGCCCAGCATGGACACCGTTAGCTTCATCAGCTGCCAGGTTTTTACACTGGCTTCGCCGATCGCCGCAAAAGGCCCATACTGCCTTACCGTTTTGTACTCATCAGGCAGCGGAATCACACGCGGAATGACACCCGCAAAGCCTTCCGCTTCCTTGCCCGGTTTCGCTTCCGGCGTTAGTGTCAACGCCACAGGTTCGCCGTTGCGCTCGATGTCTAGCGCCATGTTTTTGCCCGGATTATCCCGCACCTGTGCCGCAAAAGCCTGCCACTGTGACAATGGCTGACCATCGACTTTAACGATCCTATCGCCCGCTTGCAAACCAGCATTGCTTGCCGGTGAGTTTGCCTGAACTTCAGCTAAGGTCGTTTCAATCTGCGGCCCACGTGGACGAATACCTAAAGCGACCACCGGATCCTGTTTATCAGGCTCAAATTGCCAATCGCGCAAATTTAATTGCTTTTGCTGCGTAGCTTCTTCGCCAAATTGCGAGACGGTAAGCGTGGCATCGCTGTCGCCGATTTTACCGATCAGCGCCATACGCACAGCATCCCAATCAGGCGTTTCGATACCATCTACCGCTTTAAGTTCCATGCCGGAGCTAATTTGCGCTTCAGCAGCGACGGAACCGTTCAGAATTTCACCAACTACGGGGCGCACACCTGGCACGCCGTGAATAAACACGGCCCAATAAGCAAAGATGGCGAAGATGAAATTAGCGATAGGACCGGCTGCGATAATCGACGCACGTTGCAGCACGGTTTTATTATTGAAGGCTTGGTGACGCAGTTCGGCGGGAATGCTCTCAACGCGTTCGTCGAGCATTTTGACGTAGCCGCCGAGCGGAATCAGCGCGATGACATATTCGGTGCCCTGACGATCGCTGCGACGCCACAGCGCTTTACCAAAGCCAATCGAGAAACGTTCAACTTTGACACCGCAGCGGCGCGCCACCCAGAAATGGCCAAACTCGTGCACGGTAATCAGCACGCCAAGCGCCACGATAAAGGCGGCAAAACTCCAGAGTATACTCAACATCGTCGGCTATCCTCAGAGGGTGCGGAACACCAACAGCAGCAGGCAGGCAAACACCGGCACCGCAGCAGTCAGGCTATCAATACGATCGAGAATACCACCGTGCCCCGGAATCAAGTTACCGCTGTCTTTAATGCCCGCTTCACGCTTGAACATACTTTCTGTCAGGTCGCCCAATACCGATGCCAGCGTGGCAATCACCGCGCAGATAATTAGCGTGCCCGGCGCAACCGAAAGCGGTGCCAGCAGGGCAAACAGCCAGGCGATGATGGCAGATGACAACAGGCCGCCGAAGAAACCTTCCCAGGTTTTACCCGGAGAGACTTTCGGAGCCAGCTTATGTTTGCCAAACAGACGGCCAAACATGTAAGCACCAGAATCTGCGCCCCAGACGAGGAACATCACGAACAGCAGCCACCATGCGCCGGCGAAATGATCGGTATCGTAATGATACTGACGCAGCGCCATCATCCCCCAGAAGAAGGGAATCAAGGTGAGCAGGCCAAACAGCAGGCGCAGCGCACGCGAATGACGCCACAAGGCAGCAGAGGCAGGATAGAACAGTACTAAGATGAGCGCGGCAATCCACCACACCAGCGATGCCCAGAGCGAGCCTTCCATCTGAAATTGGTGCAGATTGCGTTGATAGGGTTCAAGAGTAAAAAGCATCGCGGACAGCAACAGACCGCATAGCACGGCGAGCCAGATACGTTGCTGACGCGTTTTCATGCCGGCAAACTGCCCCCATTCCCAGGCGGCAAGCATGCAGATGATGATAGTGATAATCGCAAAACCGGACAGGGGTAACCAGAACAGTGCAGCGATCACCAGCGGAATCAAAATTAACGCGGTAATCAGACGAGACTTCAGCAAAGGTTACCCCCAAATTGCTTAGGCGCCGCCTGGTGCAGTACCGCCATAGCGTCGCTCCCGCGTAGAGAATGCATTCAGTGCACCTTCAAAAACGTTTTCATCAAAATCAGGCCAAAGAACATCGGTAAACCAAAACTCAGCATAGGCGATTTGCCACAGCAGGAAGTTGCTAATCCGATGCTCTCCCCCGGTCCTTATCACTAAATCCACTGGCGCCAGCTCCTGCATACACAGATACGGAGCCAGGCTTTCTTCGGTAATCTGGTCAGGACGCAGTAAACCTTCCTGAACCTGTTCGGCCAATTTTCTGGCACCCTGGATAATATCCCAACGGCCGCCATAGTTGGCAGCAATGTTAAGGGTCAGTCCATTATTTTGCTGAGTCAGTTCCTCGGCGCGGCGAATACGTTCCTGAATACGGTTATTGAAACGACTGATATCACCAATAATGCGCAGACGCACATTGTGCTTGTGCAGGCTTTTGACTTCGCTGTCGAGCGCCCAGACAAACAACTCCATTAATGCTGTCACTTCCTGAATCGGACGGCTCCAGTTTTCACTGCTGAACGCATAAAGCGTGAGCGCTTCCAGTTTATGGCTAACCGCAAAGCTGACAGCCCGGCGTACTGATTTTACCCCGGCTTTGTGGCCTGAAATACGCAGTTTGCCCTGATTTTTTGCCCAGCGACCATTACCATCCATAATGATGGCCACGTGACGTGGCGTGCAGTACGACTCGTCATCGATTGTGTTGTGATTGTTGGACGACATAACGCGTAATAATTCCTTTCATCAGAAATGCTGTGGTTTCTGAATACATTGCGCCTGCAGCAAACTCCGGCAAACACGCCAGATGACATCGAAACAATGTCGGGCTGTGAAACGCGAGCGAGCGACTATACCATTTTCACCCAGAGCGAACAAATAGCGGGAACTATCAACCTGCTAAACGAAAGCGCGGCAACAATTCATTGGCACGCACGCGCGCTAACCGATCAATCTCCATCACCTCGTCAATGCTGCCCGGCTCCTGACAGCTCAGGGACGCCAGCACTTCGCTGTTGATGGCAGCGATATCGGTAAAGCGAATCTGGTGCTGCAGAAAAGCTGCCACCGCCACTTCATTCGCTGCGTTCAGCGAGGTCGTCGCGGCCTGACCTGTGGCACAGGCATCAATCGCAAGCTTCAGGCAGGGATAGCGCTCGTAGTCCGGCTCGGCAAACGTCAACGACTTCATGCGAGTGAAGTCGAGCGGCGTTACGCCCGCAGAGATACGTGCTGGCCATGCCATGCTGTGCGCGATAGGCGTCCGCATATCCGGAGAGCCCAGTTGCGCCAGCACGCTGCCGTCGCAATAACGCACCATCGAATGGATAACCGACTGCGGATGCAGGATCACCTCCATCTGCGCGTCAGTCGCATTAAACAGCCAGCGGGCTTCAATGTATTCAAGACCTTTATTCATCATGGTGGCCGAATCAACGGAGATTTTACGCCCCATTGACCAGTTCGGATGCGCACAGGCCTGATCCGGCGACATACCGGCTAAATCGGCTAATGGCGTGTCACGAAAAGGACCACCCGATCCCGTAAGGAGAATCGACTCGATGCCGTTCCCCCGTAGATCAGCGTACCCCAACTGATGCTGTATGGAAGCGGGTAAACTCTGAAAAATGGCGTTGTGCTCACTATCGACGGGTAGCAATTGCACCTGATGTTGGCGTACCGCCTCCATAAACAGACGGCCGCATGTGACAAGCGATTCTTTGTTGGCCAGCAGCACGGTTTTGCCGGCACGAATGGCGGCCATGGTAGGCTGTAAACCTGAGGCGCCAACAATCGCCGCCATCACCTGATCCACATCATCCAGCGCGGCCAGTTCGCAGGCAGCCTGAACGCCGGAGAGCACTTCGGTATTAACGTTGAGTGCTTTCAGTCGCTCACGCAGCGCTTGGGCAGATTTCTCGTCGGACATCGCAGCATAGCGCGGCTGGAATTGCAGGCATTGCTCGGCCATCAACGCCACATTCTGGCCGGCCACTAGCGCGGTCACCTGATAAAGTTCAGGATTTGCGGCAATCACCGCCAGCGTGCTGGTACCAATGGAGCCGGTCGAACCCAGCAGAGTTAATCGCTTCATCATGCTATCCCTGTGAAGTCGTGGAGGGTGCCCGCAACAGCGCCGGACACAATGTAAAACGCCGCCAGAGTCGAACACGTCTCTGAACGGCGTTTTGAAAAGCAGTTGATGGAATTAGAAGTCCATCAGTTCCTTTTCTTTATCGGCCAATGCCGCATCAACACTCTTGATGTGCGCATCGGTCATTTTCTGGATCTCATCCTGCGTACGACGTTCGTCGTCTTCGCTGATCTCTTTGTCTTTCAGCAGCGCTTTGATCTTGTCGTTCGCATCACGGCGGACGTTACGTACAGAGACACGGCCCTGTTCAGCTTCGCCACGTACGATCTTGATCAGATCTTTACGACGCTCTTCGGTCAGCGCTGGCAGCGGTACACGAATATCGCTACCGGCTGAGCTTGGGTTCAGACCCAAATCAGACGTCATAATCGCTTTCTCAACAGCAGCGCTCAGCGAGCGATCAAATACGTTGATTTTCAACGTACGTGAATCCTCTACCGTCACGCTAGCCAACTGACGCAGCGGCGTAGGTGTACCGTAATAAGGAACCACAATGCCGTCGAGCAGTGAAGGCGAAGCACGGCCGGTGCGGATTTTGCTGATGTTGTTTTTAAATGCATCCACACATTTTTCCATGCGCGTGTCTGCATCTTTTTTAATGTCGTTAATCACGTTGAAACCCTTGAATTCGGTTGACCTGGCCATTTCCGGGCTAACCGGAAGCGGTATCGATAAACATCGATCATCCTAATTGCTGCGCGATGCCAGAGCATCGCGGCAAAAGAATATACCTTATTTTAACGTGCGTCGGGTATTAATGCGTAATCAGGGTGCCTTCTTTTTCACCCATCACGACGCGACGCAATGCGCCTGGCTTGTTCATGTTGAAGACGCGGATAGGCAGTTTATGGTCACGCGCCAGCGTAAAGGCGGCGAGATCCATCACTTTGAGCTCTTTATCCAACACTTCTGCATAGCTCAGTTGGTCATACAGCGTGGCATCCGGGTTTTTCACCGGATCTTCAGAGTAGACGCCGTCTACTTTGGTGGCTTTCAGTACCACGTCGGCTTCGATTTCGATGCCGCGCAGGCAAGCTGCAGAGTCAGTGGTAAAGAACGGGTTGCCGGTACCGGCCGCGAAGATCACGACGCGGTTATTGCGCAGCAGACTGATCGCTTCTGCCCAGCTGTAGTTATCACACACGCCGTTCAGCGGAATCGCTGACATCAGGCGCGCATTGACATACGCACGGTGCAGCGCATCACGCATTGCCAGGCCATTCATTACTGTTGCCAGCATGCCCATATGGTCGCCGACCACACGGTTCATGCCCGCCTGGGCCAGACCTGCGCCGCGGAACAAGTTACCGCCACCAATAACCACACCCACCTGAATGCCCAATTCAACCAGCTCTTTAACCTCTTGCGCCATGCGGTCAAGCACGCTCGCGTCGATGCCAAAACCTTCGGCACCTTGCAGTGCTTCGCCACTCAGTTTTAGCAGGATACGTTGATATACAGGTTTTGCGTTGGTCGCCATGGTCAGTTCTTCCTGGAAGATATGATGAAAAGGAGAAGTAAAATCTGGTCGATCATCCGCAAAGCCCGCGAGAAAAGCTATTGGGATGAGACTGAAAGTGCTGCACTAAATCGCAGACAAAAAAGAACCGCCTTGTGGCGGTTCTTTCGGACCATTAAGACTGTTTGGACATTGCAGCAACTTCTGCTGCGAAGTCAGCTTCAACTTTCTCAATGCCTTCACCCACTTCGAAGCGGATGAAGTTGATGACGTCAGCGTTTTTCTCTTTCAACGCCTGGCCAACGGTTTTGCTTGGATCGATAACGAAAGCCTGACCGGTCAGAGAAACTTCGCCGGTGAATTTCTTCATGCGGCCTTCAACCATTTTCTCTGCGATTTCTTTTGGCTTGCCAGACTGCATGGCGATGTCCAGCTGAACCTGGTACTCTTTCTCAACCACGTCTGCAGACACGTTTTCTGGCTTAACGAATTCTGGCTTGCTTGCAGCGATGTGCATAGCAACTTGCTTGCTCAGTTCTTCGTCAGCACCGGTGGTAGAAACAACCACACCGATACGTGCGCCATGCTGATAGCTGTTCAGCTCAGCGCCTTCCAGGATAGCAACACGACGGATGTTGATGTTCTCACCGATTTTCGCAACCAGCGCTACGCGTTCTTCTTCGAACTGCGCTTTCAGAACTTCCACATCGGTAACTTTGCCAGCGACAGCTGCATCCAGAACCTTTTCAACAAACGCCAGGAAACCGCCATCTTTAGCAACGAAGTCGGTCTGGCAGTTTACTTCCAGGATCGCCGCGAAGCCGTCAGCGATTTTGGTTTTGATCACGCCATCAGCAGCAACGTTGCCTGCTTTCTTAGCGGCTTTGATTGCGCCAGATTTGCGCATGTTCTCAATCGCCAGCTCGATGTCGCCGTTCGCTTCGGTCAGCGCTTTTTTGCAGTCCATCATGCCTGCGCCAGTACGCTCACGCAGTTCTTTTACCAATGCAGCGGTAATATCAGCCATTCCAGAATCCTCGATTCGTCTCTGTGTGCTCACACACTGTCAGAAACTTGTTGCGGAAAATTTACTCTGCCCCGCTCGCCTTGCAGTGAGCGTGACAGACTTAGATAAAATAAAGGGGCCTGAACGGCCCCCTTAACAGATAACATCTGATGTCTAAGGGCTCTTAGAAAGAGCGAACCTTATTAAGCTTCAGCAGCTTCTTCAGCCTGCTCAGCCAGATCCTGTGAACGGCCTTCGCGCACGGTAGTGGCAACGGCAGTCAGGTACAGGCTTACAGCACGGATCGCATCGTCGTTACCTGGGATAACGAAGTCAACGCCGTCTGGATCAGAGTTGGTATCAACGATAGCAAATACTGGGATACCCAGGTTGTTTGCTTCTTTGATAGCGATGTGCTCGTGATCAGCGTCAACAACGAACAGTGCATCCGGCAGACCGCCCATATCTTTGATACCGCCCAGGCTGTTTTCCAGCTTGGCCAGTTCGCGAGTGCGCATCAGCGCTTCTTTCTTGGTCAGTTTGTCGAAAGTACCGTCCTGAGACTGAGACTCAAGATCTTTCAGGCGTTTGATTGACTGACGAACGGTTTTCCAGTTAGTCAGCATGCCACCCAACCAGCGGTGGTTTACGAAGAACTGGTCGCAGCTCAGAGCTGACTCTTTTACCGCCTCGGCAGCAGCGCGCTTAGTACCAACGATCAGAATCTTACCTTTACGGGAAGAGATCTTTTTCAACTCAGCCAGAGCGTCGTTGAACATTGGCACAGTCTGCTCGAGGTTGATGATGTGAACCTTGTTACGTGCGCCGAAGATGAATGGCTTCATTTTCGGGTTCCAGTAACGGGTCTGGTGACCAAAGTGAACACCAGCCTTGAGCATGTCGCGCATTGAAACAGTTGCCATGATTACCTCTAAAGTTTGATTTGGGGTTGGGCCTCCATGTATCCCATACGACCGACCTCTTTCAAGGCACCCCGGCGTATGTGTCGATACATGTGTGTTTTAGTACACATAATGAGTTTTATGCGTTTCCTGCCAGCCAAACGTCGGTGACAGAGAATCGTCGGCGCGCTTTATACCACAATGCGCAGGAATACGCCAATAGTAGTTGAGCGCCGCAGGCGCAGACAATCGCCATTTGGCAGCCCTTTTACTGGCTGCTAACATGACTGCCACAGAACTCATTATTGTCGAAAATTTCGACGATTGCGGATTAATTTAATGGCTATTTCAATTAAAACCCCTGAAGAAATCGAAAAAATGCGCGTGGCGGGCCGTCTTGCCGCTGAAGTGCTGGAGATGATTGCACCGCACGTGGTGCCTGGCGTCACCACCGGTGAACTGGATCGTCTCTGCCACGAACACATCACGCAGAAGCAGCAGGCGATTTCTGCCTGCCTCGGCTATCACGGCTTCCCGAAATCAGTGTGTATTTCGGTGAATGAAGTGGTCTGTCACGGTATTCCGAGCGACGATCGCGTGCTGAAAGATGGCGACGTGGTGAACGTCGATGTCACGGTGATCAAAGATGAGTATCACGGCGATACCTCAAAAATGTTCATCGTCGGTAAAGCGACCATTCAGGGCGAGCGCCTGTGTCGCGTTACCCAGGAAAGTCTCTATATCGCGTTACGTTTGGTGAAACCAGGTATTCGTCTGCGTGAGCTGGGCCGCGCGATTCAGCAGTATGTCGAAGCGCAAGATTTCTCCGTGGTGCGCGAATATTGCGGTCACGGCATCGGCAAAGGTTTCCATGAAGAACCGCAGGTCCTGCATTACGACGCGGATGACAGCGGCGTGGTGTTGCAAGCGGGCATGACCTTCACCATCGAACCAATGGTCAATGCCGGTGATTACCGCATCCGCACCATGAAGGATGGCTGGACCGTGAAAACCAAAGATCGCAGCTTGTCCGCGCAGTATGAGCATACTATTGTGGTGACAGAAAACGGCTGTGAGATTCTGACGCTGCGTGAAGACGACACCATTCCAGCGGTGCTCGAAAACGTCGCGTAATCATCTCGCTGACAGTACCAGGCCGGCTTATAGCTGGCCTTTTTTATGTGCGTAATGAAGAGGCATGTTGATGAGTGGTAGCGTGACCGAAGCAGTACACAAAGGCCTGACCGATTCCCCCGCCAGCTGGCCCGATGACGCCCTGACGCGCGACAAGCTCAAACAGTATCTCGAGCAATTCCAGCAGCATCTGGGTATCGCATTTGATGCGGGCACCGATATCGAATCCCTGATTGATGCGCGCACGCTGTTTATCGACCGCTTATTGCGTCGCCTGTGGCGCTTCTTTGGTTTCGACCAGATGAAGGAGATCGCGCTGGTTGCCGTTGGCGGCTATGGTCGCGGCGAACTGCATCCGCTCTCCGATATTGATGTGCTGATCCTCAGCCGCCAGCCGCTGGATGACGCGGCCGCGCAGCGCACCAGCGAGCTGCTAACGCTGATGTGGGATTTGAAGCTGGAAGTCGGTCATAGCGTACGTACGCTGGAAGAGTGCCTGCTGGAAGGCTTATCCGATCTTACGGTCGCCACCAACCTGATCGAATCGCGCATGCTCACCGGCGATGTAGCGCTGTTTCTCGAACTGCAAAAGAACATCTTTAGTGATGGCTTCTGGCCGTCGTCACGCTTCTTCGCCGCCAAAATTGAAGAGCAGCAGGAGCGCCACCAGCGTTATCACGGCACCAGTTATAACCTCGAACCGGATATCAAAAGCAGCCCCGGCGGCCTGCGCGACATTCACACGCTGCAATGGGTGGCGCGACGTCACTTTGGCGCCACCACCATGGATGAAATGGTCGGATTCGGCTTTATTACCGAAGCGGAACGCAATGAAATCAATGAGTGTCAGGAATTTTTGTGGCGCATTCGTTTTGCGCTGCACTTAACGCTGACACGTTATGACAACCGCCTGCTGTTCGATCGCCAGCTGACCGTCGCTCAGCGCCTCAACTATCTGGGCGAAGTCAACGAGCCGGTTGAGCGCATGATGAAGGACTTCTACCGCGTCACGCGCCGCATCGGCGAACTCAATCAGATGCTGCTGCAGCTGTTCGATGAAGCGATTCTGGCGCTGTCGACCACCGAAAAGCCGCGCAACATTGATGACGACTTCCAGATTCGTGGTGACCTGATCGACCTGCGCGATCTCACGCTGTTTGAACGTGAGCCGCAAGCCATCCTGCGGATGTTCTACGTGATGGTGCGTAACGAAAACATCAAAGGCATTTACTCCACCACGCTGCGGCAGCTGCGCTATGCGCGTCGCCATCTTAAACAGCCGCTGTGCCAGATTCCTGAAGCGCGTGAAACCTTTATGGCGATTCTGCGCCATCCGGGTGCGGTAAAGCGCGCGCTGGTGCCGATGCATCGTCACAGCGTGTTGTGGGCGTATACGCCGCTGTGGGGCAACATCGTCGGCCAGATGCAGTTTGATCTGTTCCACGCTTACACGGTAGATGAGCACACCATTCGCGTGCTGCAAAAGCTGGAGAGTTTTGCCGACGAAGCCACGCGCCCGATGCATCCGCTGTGCGTTGAACTCTGGCCGCGCCTGCCGCAACCGGAACTGTTGCTGATGGCCGCGCTGCTGCACGATATCGCCAAAGGCCGCAACGGCGATCACTCGATTCTCGGCGCGCAGGATGCGCTCGACTTCGCCGAATTACATGGCCTCAACTCCCGCGAAACCCAGCTGGTTGCCTGGCTGGTTCGCCATCATTTATTGATGTCAGTGACCGCGCAGCGCCGCGACATTCAGGATCCGACTGTCATTCAGCAGTTCGCCGAAGTGATGCAGAACGAAAACCGTCTGCGCTATCTGGCGTGCCTGACGGTTTCCGATATCTGCGCCACCAATGAAAGCTTGTGGAATAGCTGGAAGCAGAGCCTGTTGCGCGAGCTGTTCTTCGCCACCGAAAAACAGCTGCGCCGCGGCATGGAAAACAGCCCGGATCTGCGCGAACGCGTACGTCATCATCGCTTGCAAGCACTGGCGCTGCTGCGCATGGAAAACCTCGACGAAGAGCGTTTGCACCATATCTGGAGCCGTTGCCGCGCCGACTATTTCCTGCGCCACACGCCGAATCAGCTCGCCTGGCATGCGCGCCATTTGATTCACCACGATCTCAACAAACCGCTGGTGCTGGTCAGCCCGCAGGCCACACGCGGCGGTACCGAGATCTTTATCTGGAGCCCGGATCGTCCGCACCTGTTTGCCGCGGTGGCCGGCGAGTTGGATCGCCGCAATCTCAGCGTGCATGATGCGCAGATCTTTACCAGCCGCGATGGCATGGCAATGGACACCTTTATTGTGCTGGAGCCAGATGGCAGCCCGCTGGCCGCCGATCGCCATCCGCTGATCATTCAGGCGCTGGAACAAGCCATCACGCAAAACGAATGGGTGCCGCCGCGCACGCGCCGTCAGTCCGCGCGCCTCAAGCATTTCAGTGTCGATACCGAAGTCAATTTCCTGCCGACCCACACCGACCGCCGCAGCTATCTGGAATTGGTCGCGCTCGATCAGCCCGGCTTGCTGGCGCGCGTGGGTGAAGTGTTTGCCGATTTGGGCGTGTCGCTGCATGGCGCACGCATCAGTACGATTGGTGAACGGGTGGAAGATCTTTTCATCCTCGCCGATAGTGAGCGGCGTGCGCTTGGGGTGGAAATGCGCAATGTGTTGCAACAGAGGTTGACAGAGGCCCTTAATCCAAACGATAAACTGTGATCTACCCGTCATCATTCAAACCGCAGGGGCGTTGGCTTTCCTCGCTCGACCTGGTCACATACTGATGTATGCTCCCAGGCTCTCGCTGCGTCGCCGCCTTCCTGCAGCTTGAATGATTTAGGGTAGACATATTAATCATGTCCGAATTTACGGACATCCGTTATGACAGAATCAGGAAATAAATATGCAACAGTTACAGAGCGTTATCGAATCTGCCTTTGAGCGCCGCGCCGACATCACGCCATCTGGCGTAGACAGCGCGACCCGCGATGCTATCACCCAGGTTATCGGCCTGCTGGATAGCGGTGAACTGCGCGTGTCTGAAAAGATCAACGGTGAGTGGGTAACGCATCAGTGGCTGAAGAAAGCGGTGCTGTTGTCATTCCGCATCAACGACAACCAGGTCATGGAAGGTTCTGAAACCCGCTTCTACGACAAAGTGCCAATGAAGTTTGCGGGCTGGGATGAAGCACGTTTCAAAAACGCCGGTTTCCGCGTAGTGCCACCGGCTGCTGTGCGTCAGGGCGCATTCATCGCACGTAACACCGTGCTGATGCCTTCTTACGTCAACATCGGCGCTTACGTTGATGAAGGCACCATGGTTGATACCTGGGCGACCGTAGGTTCTTGCGCGCAGATCGGCAAAAACGTACACCTGTCAGGCGGCGTGGGCATCGGTGGCGTGCTGGAGCCGCTGCAGGCCAATCCAACCATCATCGAAGATAACTGCTTCATCGGCGCGCGCTCAGAAATCGTTGAAGGCGTGATTGTTGAAGAAGGTTCAGTGATCTCAATGGGCGTTTACATCGGCCAGAGCACCAAAATCTTTGACCGCGAGACCGGCGAAGTGCATTACGGCCGCGTACCGGCGGGTTCGGTAGTGGTTTCAGGCAACCTGCCATCAAAAGACGGTAGCTACAGCCTGTATTGCGCGGTGATCGTGAAGAAAGTTGACGCTAAAACCCTTAGCAAAACAGGCATTAACGAATTGCTGCGCAGCATCGACTAAGCTTTTCCTGCCTGTAAATCTTCCCGACGGGCCTGGCTACAGGCCCGTAATTATTTGTTTACACTCCCGCCTGAATTACCTGTTTCGCGCCGCGAATTAACACGTGCGTTTATTTTTCAAACAGTTCATAATCCGCGCCAAGTTAACTCCGGTCGCGCACTTTTCATCCCGGTTTTTGTGTCTACAGTTGATTAAGTATGCCGTAAGCGTTCCGGTTGCCGCGTTTCTGCTGCATCCCGAATGATGATGATAGTCCTGCGCGCTCACCCACTCTTAGATGGAATATAAACGCTATGTACGACAACCTGAAAAGCTTAGGTATCAGCTCTCCTGAAGACATCGACCGTTACAGCCTGCGTCAGGAAGCTAACAACGATATTCTTAAAATCTACTTCCGCAAAGACAAAGGTGAATTCTTCGCGAAAAGCGTGAAATTCAAATACCCACGCCAGCGCAAAACCGTCGTCGCCGATCACACCAGCCAGGGTTACAAAGAAGTGCAGGAAATCAGCCCGAACCTGCGTTACGTGATCGATGAGCTGGACCAGATTTGCCAGCGCGACCAGGTTGAAGTGGATCTGAAGCGTAAAATTCTGGCGGATCTGCGCCATCTGGAAAGCGTGGTCTCTAACAAGATCGCCGAGATCGAATCAGACCTCGATCAGCTGACCCGCAATAAATAATGGTTCGCTTTTGAAAACAGGCCAGCGAATGCTGGCCTTTTTTATGTCTACTGATAAGGCAACGAAAGCAGCCAGGTATCACGCTGTGCCTGCATCACCGCCCCGCTGTTTTGATCTTTCCATTGCGTCTGCCTGATCCACTGCTGATAACGCGGCTGCTGCAAACTGTTGTCGGCCATTGAAAGCAAGGGAATGATGCGTTGGCTCACCCGATCGCGGTTTTTCCACGGCCAGACTTTACTGGCATCGCTGTACGGCGCCATCATGTCCAGCGCATCCAGCAACGAACCGCTTTGCTGTTGCCTGCTATGCCACAAATCACCCAATCCTGCTTTACCGGCCAACTGCGCCAATGCCGTCAGCGCCTGCAGATTGAAGTTGCTGTAATGGAAGGATCGCGTGCGCGCTAACTCTGCGGGCTGGCTGCCATCGGCACGGATTTGCAGCGCAATTTTACTGCGCGCCAATTCCACCATCGCTTTAACCGTCTCAGGATCGCCCAGATACCACGCAATTCCCGCCACCTGCGTGCAGTACCAACTGCCATGATTATTCGCCGCCGCCGCTTCTTGCAGCGCTAACGGATTGTGCCGTAGCCAGTGCAGATACTCGCTAAACCATAACTGCATCGCCTGCTGATCGGCTGGCTGCCAACCGGGCGCATTACGCAGCAAAGTTAGCGCATCCACCACGCGCGTGGCAAAGTAGCGTCCATCCAGCACGCCATCATGGCGACCTGCAGATCGGCCCGGAATACCCTGCGCAAAGTTTAGATTCGGATGCATGCGGCTGGTAGGATCGATAAACCAGTGGCGCATCATCGCCAGCGCTTTATCGGCATAACGTTGATCGCCAGAGACATACCAGGCCAACGTCAGTGCCTGAAAATCAGCGGTAAAGCGCGCCAGCCGCACGCCATCACTTTGATCATTCTTACTGGCGGGATTCACTTCGCCGTCGCGACGCTGCCACGGCAAGCCGTCGGCGCTGCTGGCATCCGGCCACCAATAGGCGCTCAGGCTTAAATAATCCTGCTTCGAGCCGCTCGGTGGCAGCATTCCTTTGTCAGTGACACTGGGATTGGGGTGCTTCAGCGCGTTATCCGCCTGCTGCTTTAACTGATGCCAGGCATCGAGCGTGGGCGGCGCCGCCTGATGTTGTGCCAACTGCTGCTTAACCCGTTGAAGATCGTTTAAAGAGAGGAAAGCCGGATCGCTAGCCACACTTAGCGCGCTATACAGCCACAACAGCGTAATCCACAGGTTCCTCATTAGCTTTGCTCATCCAGTTGGAGCGCCACATACAGCAGCAAACGATCGTCAAAGTTGCCCAAATCGAGCCCGGTAAGCTCGGAAATACGATTGAGGCGATACTCCAGCGTGTTGCGGTGAATAAACAGCGCGCGCGCCGTAGCGCTCGGTTGTACGTTATGACTGAACCACGCCACCAACGTGCGTCGCAGCAAGCCATTGTTATCCATACTTTTCAGCTTCGCCAGCGGGCGCGCCAGTTCGTTGGCCTGCCAGCCGCCGCGTAAACTGTCGAGCAGCACCGGCAGCACCAGATCCTGATAAAAATAGCTGCGCTGTTCCGGCATGCGCTGTTTGCCCACCATCATGGTGGTGCGCGCGGTACGGTACGAACGTGCGATGCTGCCGGGACCGGTAAAGTAGTTGCCGAGCGCGATACGCATCCGCACCTGTCCGCTCTCTTTCATGCGTTGCAGCAGTTGATCCACGCGGCGGCGATGATCGTCCTGATCGTAGCGGCCATGCGCATTCAGTGCCGGTTTCAGCACCACCATTTCGGTGAGTGAAACAATCGCAATCAGGTTGTCACGCTCCGGCGTGGTCAGCAGTGTTTGCAACTGCTGCAGCTCGGACATGGCACTATCGACGCCAAGCTGGCCGCTGTCCACTTCCACCACCGCTACCACGCGCGGTTGATTGAGATCGATGCCGAGCCGCTGCGCCCATTCGCTCAGCGCTGGCGATAAAGTTTCGCTGCGCACCAGATTCAGTACCAGCTCTTCACGCAAGCGGCTGTCCTGCGCCAGCATATGCAGCAAACGCGCCTGCTCCAGCATCATTTCAGCGGTCATACACACCAACTCACCGTAATGACGCAGCGTTGCAGGTTGGCCGGTCAAACCGATCACGCCGACGATGTCGCCATCAATACGCAGCGGCAAATTGATGCCGGGACGCACGCCGTGCAGATGTTTTGCCACCGCTTCGTCGATGTCCACCACGCGGCCTTGTGACAGCACCAGCAGCGCGCCTTCGTGCAATTCGCCAATACGTTCACGATCGCCACTGCCGATGATGCGACCGCGCGCATCCATCACGTTGACATTGCTATCAATAATTTGCATGGTGCGGGCAACAATATCCTGAGCCAGTCGCGCATCGAGATGATAGGTGGCCATCAAACACTCCGGAGATAAGGACGAACAGACAGAATACGCATACGTTACGGCGCTGACATTGTGCAGTTGCACATAGCCGTGGGGATTATGCGGGATTTGCGGTAAGCGTCACATTCAGTACCGGACATTTGCACAGACACAAAAAAGGCGAGCCGAAGCTCGCCTGTTATCAATAATCGGAAACTTACTGCATCAGCAAGTACAGGCTGCTGTCACCGCGCTGTACGTTCAGTGCCAGCACCGAAGGTTTGGTATCAAGCACTTTACGCAGCTCGCCAAGGTTAGCCACGGCTTGCTGGTTCACGCCGAGAATCACGTCACCTTTCTTCAGACCGATACGCGCCGCTGCGCTGCCCGGCTTCACGCTATCGACACGCACGCCTTTCTGGCCATTTGTATCGATATTGCTGAGATCGGCACCTTCAATGCCGGTGTAAATAGTGGCGGACTGCACTTTATCCTGCGAGCTCTGTTGCAGTTCAACCGTGACATTCACCGGTTTACCTTCGCGCAGCAGACCCAGCTGCAGCTTGGTGCCGACCGGCAGCGAGCCGACTTCGGCACGCAGCGCCGCGAAGCTGGTCAGCGCTTTACCGTTCATTGAAACCACCACGTCGCCGGCTTTCACACCGGCTTTCGCCGCGGCGGAGTTCGGCAGCACCTGGCTAACAAAGGCGCCGCGCTGCGCATCGACTTTCATCGCTTTCGCCAGCTCAGAGTTAAGCTCGGTGCCCATAATACCCAGCTCGCCGCGTTTCACCTGGCCGTATTCAACCATCTGCGCGGTCAGGTTTTTCACCATTGAACTTGGGATCGCAAAGCCGATACCGATGTTACCGCCGTCCGGTGCCAGAATCGCGGTGTTAATCCCGATCAGCTCACCGTTAAGGTTAACCAACGCGCCGCCGGAGTTACCCCGGTTGATCGCCGCATCTGTCTGGATGAAGTTTTCATAGTTTTCAACGTTTAGACCGCTACGGCCCAGCGCTGAAACAATCCCCGAGGTCACGGTTTCGCCGAGGCCGTACGGGTTACCGATCGCCACGGTGTAATCACCGACGCGCAGGTTGTCAGAATCGGCAATTTTGATTGCAGTGAGGTTTTTCGCATCCTGCAGCTGAATCAGCGCGATATCTGACTGCGGATCTTTACCGATGACTTTGGCGTCGTAACGACGGCCATCGCTGAGCTGAACCTGAATTTTGGTCGCGTTATCCACCACGTGGTTGTTGGTCACCACATAGCCTTTATCCGCGTTAATCACCACGCCAGAACCGAGCGCACGGAACTGCTGTTTCTGCGCGTTAGCACCGCCATCTGCGCCGCCGCCGTCACCGCCCGCGCCGTTTTGGCACATTGGCGAACTCTGGAACGGTGAACCGTCCTGACAGAACGGAGAATTATCACCAAAGAACTGCTGGAACTGCTGTGGCATGCGCGGTGTTTTAACCGTCGTCGTGCCTTCCACGCTGATACTCACCACGGACGGCATGACTTTTTCCAGCATCGGCGCCAGGCTTGGCAACTGCTGGCTGGAAGAAGAAGCGGTCTCTGCGGCAAATACACTCACAGGGCTCAACGCCGTCGCGCCGAAACTCAGCGCCAACGCCAGCATAATTGTGTTTTTTTTCATTTATCTGTGTCTCTCTAAGAATTACGGCCAGACCATTGCTGTGGTCGTGATGATGAGATTAAGTTTTTAGCGCGAAGTTCCTAATAAAGTTTTAGGCAAAGGTAAAAAATTGTTCTTCGTCTTTACAATTCTGCGTTTATTCAACCGCCATTAAACGACGATATTCGTCCCAGGCATAATTGTCCGTCATCCCGCTAATGTAGTCCTGAATTAAACGCGCACGATAATAACGTTCCCACAACAAGCGCTGATATTTATGCTCAACAATTAATGAACGCATGTGTTGCTGATAGGCTTTGCGATGTTTACCGGAAAGCTTATGAAACAGCCGGGTTTCAATCGGATGCTTTGCCAGAAAATCCTCCTTCATCAAGGTGGTAAATTGCTCGTAATCCAGCAGCAGCAATGACTGATATATTTCGAGCAGACCTTTAATCACCCGATAACCCTGCAATTCCAGTTGTTCAACTTCCGGATGATTAAACACCTGCTGACGCGCCACCGTTTTAAACAGTTTCAGCAAGCGCCCTTCTTCGCCATCATCTTCCAGTAAGGCGTGATTAAAATCGCCTTCGAAAATAGCCGGCAAGTTGTCGATGAAACGCTTAACCGCATGGCTAACCAGCACGTTTTGCACGTTAACCCGCAGCGACATAAAGAATTGATCGCTGATACTGCGGCGTTTTTTCTGATTAGCCTCTTTCCAGGCATCGCCGATGGTGCGGCTGAAAACATCGCCGGTTTTTACCGTACCCCAGGCTTCGAGTAAATGCTTATACAGCGTTTCAACATGGAAGATATCTTTTTCTACAGCATCATCCAAATCGGCAATGCAATATGAGATATCGTCGGCGGCTTCCATTATCCAGGTGAGCGGAAAACGATGGTGCTCTTTTATATTCGTTGCCTCGCGTAACTCAGCCACATATTCACGCTCAGATAAATAGAAACCCGGTTTTTTCATTAATACGCTAAATTCAGCCGGTTTATCGCCTTGCCACCATGCGGGCGCGGTATATTTCAAAATACAGGCGACCTGCGCATAGCTGAGATTGAGTTGTAGCAGCGTATGCACCAGGCGAATAGCCTGAGCGTTGCCCTCGAAATGGCATAAATCTTGACGAATCATTGCATTTAACTGGTCAAAAGCAGAACGCTCTGATTCATCGGCAACACCCGCCACCAGCGGATCGACCAGCTCGGCAGGCAGATTATCATCGAACCAGTCATTGATCGCCGCCTCACCAAAGTGACCAAACGGCGGATTGCCAACATCGTGCAGCAAACAGGCCATCTCTATCAGGCTTTCGAAGGCACCTTCGAACTCATCCAGTCCATAATTCGCCAGCCCGCCGCCTTGCGTTTTCAGCGCTTGCAGGATCTCTTTAGTGATATATCGCCCGGTTTGCTGCACTTCCAGCGAGTGCGTCAAACGCGAACGCACCGCCGCGTTGCGCTCTAGCGGGAATACCTGGGTTTTCTGTTGCAGACGACGAATAGCGGCGGAGTTAATAATACGTCCGCGATCGCTTTCAAAGTGGCGGGTAATAAAGTATTCCCCTTCGGGATCTTTGCGGCTGGTATAAGGGCGGGTGAAACTGATCTTCTTCCTGAAATTAATCGCCGCCATAATTACCCCTTATTTTTTCGTGAATTCTTCCTCAATCAGCCATGTTAGACTATGCCTCACTTTTGCGGGTTACATCCATTAAATTAGCGAGATTCTTATGAAAGTAGGCATTATTGGCGCGATGGAGCAGGAAGTTACTCTGCTGCGTGACAAAATCGAAAACCGCCAGACACTGACGCTGGCCGGCTGCGAAATTTACACCGGCACGCTGAACGGTGTTGAAGTGGCGCTGCTGAAATCAGGCATCGGTAAAGTGGCTGCCGCGCTCGGCACCACCTTGTTGCTCGAGCTGTGCAAACCGGATGTGGTGATCAACACCGGTTCCGCTGGCGGATTAGCGTCAACGCTGAAAGTGGGCGATATCGTGGTGTCCGATGAAGTGCGCTATCACGACGCCGACGTCACCGCCTTCGGCTACGAGCCCGGCCAGATGGCCGGTTGCCCCGCAGCTTTCGTGGCAGATGACAAGCTGATTGTCGCCGCTGAGCGGGTTATCAAGCAGCTCGACCTCAACGCGGTACGCGGTTTGGTCGTGAGCGGCGATGCGTTTATCAACGGCGCGGCACCGCTGACGCGCATCCGCACCACCTTCCCGCAGGCGATCGCGGTGGAGATGGAAGCGACCGCGATTGGTCACGTTTGCCATCAATTCAAGGTGCCGTTTGTGGTGGTGCGCGCGATTTCTGACGTCGCCGATCAGGAATCACACATCAGCTTCGACGAGTTCCTCAGCGTTGCGGCAAAACAGTCTTCGCTGATGGTAGAAAACCTGCTGGTTCAGCTGGCGCGTGGCTAAAATCCTGCTGCTCGGGCTGTTGCTGCTGTGCAACAGCCTGTTCGCCGCCGCGCCGCGCGTTATTACGCTTTCGCCCCATCTGACCGAACTGGCCTTCGCCGCGGGCATTACGCCGCTGGCCGTCAGCGCCTTCTCTGATTATCCCGCGCAGGCCAACGCGCTGGAGCAGGTGGCGAACTGGCAAGGCATCAAAGTGGAACGCATTCTGCAGCTCAAACCGGATGTGGTGCTGGCGTGGCGTGGCGGTAATCCGCAGCGGCAAATCGAACAGCTGCAGCGTTTCGGGATAAAGGTTGAGTGGATCGATCCGCAAACCATTGATCAAATGATCGATGCGCTGGCGGCGTTACAGCGCTGGAGTCCGCAGCCGCAGCAAGCGGTTGATGCGGCGCAGGCATTACGCGCGCAGGAAGCGGCGCTGCGCAAGCAGTATCAGCAAAGTACGCCGATCGCGCTGTTTTTGCAGTTTGGTCAGCAACCGCTGTTTACTGCTGCGCGTAACACCATGCAAAACCAAATGATTGAGCTGTGCGGCGGCAGGAATATTTTTGCCGATAGCAGCGTCAGTTGGCCGCAGGTGAGCCGCGAACAGGTATTGATGCGGCATCCGCAGGCGATTGTGATTGGCGGTAACGCCGCACACGCCGCCAGCATTACCAAATTCTGGCAGCCGCAGCTGGATGTGCCGGTGATCGCCATTAATGACGACTGGCTGAGCCGTCCGGGGCCTCGCATGCTGCTGGCAGCGAAACAGCTGTGTGCAGATTTACATCCGTCGAAAAAAAGCACCATTAAAGATTAAAGATCCGGCAGAAATTGTCGTAAATCATAATACAAGGCGCAGCGGCCACGTATGCTCTGTGCCCATTTTTAGCGCTTAGCGCAATTTTGTCTTCACCAGGAACTATTCATGACCAGAGCACTGCTGCTGGCCATAGGGCTCGTGATCGCTGCACCACTGAGTGCGGCCACGTCGACCGGCTCTATCGCCGTCACCTTAACGTTATTCTCGCGTTGCGATATCTCACGCCAGAATGAACACACTCTGCCCACCGTGGATTGTGGACGCCACTTCAGCGCGCAGCCGCGCATTACCGAACGTGTGTTAAAACGCGATGCCACGCGCCGTGAATCCGCGCGTTTAGTGACAATAGAGTGGTAAGAATCTGGCTACCAGAACGGCAGCCAGAGCAGTATTAGATGCTGAAGGAAGAACCACAACCGCAGGTGGTTTTGGCATTCGGGTTGGTCACGATAAAACGTGAACCTTCCAGGCCTTCGGTGTAATCCACGGAACCGCCCACCAGATATTGCAGGCTCATCGGATCCACCACCAGCGCCACACCTTGTTTCTCGATGGTCATGTCGCCGTCATTCATTTGATCGTCAAAGGTGAAGCCATACTGGAAACCGCTGCAACCGCCGCCGGTAATATAGACGCGCAATTTCAGCGCGGGGTTCTCTTCATCAGAAATCAGGTTTTTCACTTTTTTTGCTGCTGCATCAGTGAATTGCAAAGGCAGCGCTGCTAAGTCGTCACTCATCTTTTACTCCGGGTAAACGTCGAGGTCAGAAAACGACCTTAATTTCGCTATTATCTGCCAGCCGTCCAGTGCAATCAAGTCTCAAGCTTGACACTGCGTGCCGCCGCCTGCGCAGGAAAGTATATACCCTAAACTTTAGCGCAAGCCGTTATTCCCGTAGAATGGCGCCAGATTTTTTCCCGAACAGCAGGAGCAGAACAATGAGTAAGTCAGAAAACCTGTATGCCGCAGCGCAACGCCTGATCCCCGGCGGTGTGAACTCCCCGGTACGTGCATTTACCGGTGTGGGCGGTGTGCCGCTGTTCATCGAACGCGCTGACGGTGCGTATCTGTATGACGCCGACGGCAAAGGCTATATCGATTATGTCGGTTCGTGGGGCCCGATGGTGCTGGGTCACAACAACGCCAACATCCGTAACGCGGTAATTGAAGCCGCCGCGCGCGGTCTGAGCTTCGGCGCGCCGACCGAGATGGAAGTGAAAATGGCCGAGCTGGTGTGCGAGCTGGTGCCAAGCATGGACATGGTGCGCATGGTTAACTCCGGCACCGAAGCCACCATGAGCGCCATTCGCCTGGCGCGCGGCTTCACCCATCGCGACAAAATCATCAAGTTCGAGGGCTGCTATCACGGCCATGCCGATTGCCTGCTGGTAAAAGCCGGTTCCGGCGCGCTGACGCTGGGACAGCCAAACTCGCCGGGCGTACCGGCCGATTTCGCTAAACACACGCTGACCTGCACCTACAACGATCTCAGCACCGTGCGTGCGGCTTTCGAGCAATATCCTGAGGATATCGCCTGCATCATCGTTGAGCCGGTGGCGGGCAACATGAACTGCATTCCACCGCAGCCAGACTTCCTGCCGGGCCTGCGTGCGCTGTGTGACGAATTCGGCGCGCTGCTGATCATCGACGAAGTAATGACCGGCTTCCGTGTCGCGCTGGGCGGTGCTCAGGCCTATTACGACGTGACGCCAGACCTGACCTGCCTCGGTAAAATCATCGGTGGCGGCATGCCGGTTGGTGCTTTTGGTGGTCGTCGCGAGGTGATGGATGCGCTGGCGCCAACCGGTCCGGTTTATCAGGCCGGTACCTTGTCCGGTAACCCGATTGCCATGGCGGCGGGCTTTGCATGTCTGTCGCAGATTGCGCAGCCGGGTACGCATAGCACGCTGACCGATTTGACCACGCAGTTAGCGCAAGGCTTGCTGGACGCGGCGAAGGCCGAAAACATTCCGCTGGTGATCAACCACGTTGGCGGCATGTTCGGGATTTTCTTCACCGACGCCGATGAAGTCACCGGCTATCAGGACGTGACTCAGTGTGATGTGGAACGCTTCAAGCGTTTCTTCCACCTGATGCTGGAAGAAGGCGTTTACCTCGCGCCATCCGCTTTCGAAGCCGGCTTTATGTCGCTGGCGCACAGTAAAGAAGATATTCAGCGCACCATCGATGCCGCACGACGCAGCTTCGCGAAACTGTAAAATAAGAAGGGCGCCACATGGCGCCCTTCTGCTATGCCCGCCGCAACAGCCAAATAAAATACGGCGCACCAAAGAAGGTCGCCATCAACCCGGCTGGAATTTGATCCGGGAACGCCAGCATCCTGCCGCACCAGTCGGCGAAAATCATCAAACCGCCGCCCAACAAACCGGCCATCAACACCTGCGGTAACGCACGGCGGAACCCAAGCATGCGCACGATATGCGGCGCCATCAGCCCAATAAAGCTCAGCGGCCCAATAGTTAACGTGGCCGTGGCGGTCAATGCCGCAGCCAGCAACAGCAAGCTAAGGCGCGAGGTGGTCAACGCCATACCCGCTGAACGCGCAGTGGCGCTGCCGAGTGGCAACAACGTTAGCCAGCGACTCGCCAGCGGTGCCAGCGCAATCAGCACCAAACCCACCACCGCGCTTTGCACCGCTTGCTGCATATTGATGTTGTAGGTTGAACCGGAAATCCAGCTCAGCAAGCCGCCCATGCGCGGATCGCCGCTGGCCAGCAGCACCATCAAAATAGTGACGAACGCGCTGTTGAGCGCCATGCCCGCCAGCAACATGCGTTCTGGCGAGAAGCCGCCGCGACTCGCCACCAGCATAATAATCATCAGCGTCAATGCCGCACCCAGCGCACCGGCAGGCAACAGCCAGGCTACCGCATCCCCCGGCACAAAGAACATCATCACCACCACGCCACACGCCGCACCCGAGCTGATGCCCAGCACTTCAGGGCTCGCCATCGGATTGCCGGTGAGACGCTGGATCAGCGCACCTGCCACGCCGAGCATCATGCCGACAATCAGCGCGGCCAATACGCGCGGTGCGCGCCACGGCAGCAGTTGATGCAGCATATCGCCGCCCACCCACGTAAAGCCCTGCGCATCACGACCAAAGGTAATGCCAACCCAGCTGAATATGCCCAGAACCAGTAATCCAATCAGACACCAGCGCAAGACGTTCTGCCGCTCAGCCGGCACGCTATCGCCCTGATTGAGCGCCGGTGGCACCGATCCGGTACGCAAGCGCGGCAACAGCCACAGCAGAATCGGCACGCCGATCAGCGCGGTCGCCGTGCCGGTCGAGACTTCGCGCCAGTGGCTGGTGAGCCACAGCACGCACTGATCGGCCAGCCACAGCAGCAGCGCACCAATCAACGGGGCCAGCATCATGCGGCTAATCAGGCGACGTCCACCGAGCATCTTCGCCAGCAGCGGCGCAAACAGGCCGATAAAGCCGATGATGCCCGCAACATTGACCAACTGCGCGCTAAGCAAAATCGCCAGCGCCAGCGCGGCAATACGCGCCGCCGACAGCGCCAGACCGAGATTTTTCGCTACGCCATCATCGAGCCCCATCAACGTCAGCGGGCGCAGCAGCGCCAGCGCCACCACAAACGCCAGCAGCAGACGCGGCCACAGCTGGGCCACGTTGTGTCCATCCAGCTGATTGAGTGCGCCGGTGCTCCACAGGAACATGTTTTGCAGCTGATCGTGATTGAAGATAGCGAAGATTTGATTCACCGAACCGGCGTACAAACTCAATACCAGCCCAGCCAGAATCAGCGTCACTGGCGACAAACGTTTGCCCCAGGCCACGCCGAATACCAGAATGCCGACCAGCACCGCGCCGCCCATCGCCGCAAACTGCTGCGTGAGCTCGCCGCCCGGCAAATGCCATAACGTCGCGACGGTAATCCCCAGCTGAGCGCCGGACGACACGCCCAGCGTGGTGGGTTCCGCCAGCGGATTACGCAGCACCTGTTGAAACAGCAAACCGGCGAGGGCAAGGCCCGCGCCAACCAGCAGCGACAGCGCCAGACGCGACAGCAAGCTGTGATGAAACACCACTTGCTGGATGTTGTTGATGTCAGGCGCGAAAAACGCCTGAGACCACTGATCGCCTGGCAGCGCCTGACGCAAATTGATAAAAGTTAAGGCCAGCGCCAGCAGAAAGACTGCACTCAGCAGCGCGACGGGAAAAAGACGATTGCGCATCAGTGCGACTCCAGCGCGTGTTCCAGCACGCGGACAAATTTCAGCGCCGAATAGGTCGCGCCGTAATACCACACCGCCGGCACGCGCTGGAAACGCTGCGCGCGCACAAACGGCAGCGCCTGCCACAGCGCGGTAGCCATCACTTGCTGCATATCGCGATCGTTATCGTGATCGAAGCAGATCACCTGCACATCACCTACTTCCGCCAGCCGCTCCAGCCCAACAACCGCGCTGCCCCAGAAGTTGGTTTCACCCTGCCAGGCATTGCTCAAGCCAAGGATCTCCATCACCTCGAGAAACAGGCTGTTTTTACCGAAGGTAATCGCATGGCGGCTATCCATCAGTGACATCAGCAGCACCGGACGATCGGCCCACGGCTTGAGGCGTTCACGCGCCGCCGCCAGCTGCTCATCCACATACTGCAGATGCTGCACGGCCTGCGCTTCACGGCCAAGACGCGCGCCGAGCGCCTGCAGCGAGTGACGCGCGGTGCTGAGCGGTTTGCCGTCGCCGCTATTAAGGTCAAAACCCATGGTCGGCGCGATGCGCTGCAGCTTATCCAGCGCCGGGCCGTAACCATTGGAGTGCAGAATGAGCGAAGGTTCGAGCTGCGTCATCAGCTCCAGATTGGGTTCGGTGCGCAGACCGAGATCGATAACGCCGGACGGCAGCTGCGGATCGCCGACCCAAATGTTGTAGTTGTGCATGTCGGCCACGCCGAGTGGCGTCACGCCGAGCGCCATCAGCAGCTCCACTGGCAGCCACTCCAGCGCCAGAATGCGCTGCGCATCCGGCACGGCGGCACGCAGCGGCAACGCGGACATCAAGGGGGAAAGCGCCAGCGCCGTCAGCAGGCGGCGGCGAGAAATGTCGAACATGGCGAGGCCTTAATAAACGAAACTGACGGGCGCGCCGCCCAGCGGATGCGGCAAAATGCCCATCGGAATACCGTAAATGTTGCCCAGCACATCGGCCTGCATGATCACCTCAGGGCCGCCTTCGGCAATCACTTCGCCACCGCGCAGCGCCACCAAACGATCGCAATAGCGCGCCGCCATGTTGAGATCGTGCAGCACCGCAATCACCGTCAGCCCACGTTCGCGGCTGAGACGCTGAATCAGCGCCAGCACATCAACCTGATGGGCGATATCCAGCGCCGACGTCGGTTCGTCCAGCAGCAGACAGCGACTGTTCTGCGCCACCAGCATCGCCAGCCAGGCACGCTGGCGCTCGCCGCCAGAAAGGCTATCCACCAGACGCCCGGCAAAAGGCTTTAATCCCACCAGCGTAATCGCCTCTTCTACCCGATCGCGATCTTCCTGACCATAGCGGCCCAGCGCGCCGTGCCACGGATAGCGGCCAATCGCCACCAGCTCGCGCACCGTCATGCCTTCCGCCGCGGGCAGTTGCTGCGGCAAATACGCCACCTGACGCGCAAAATCTTTGCTGCCCCAGTTATCTACCGCGTCCTCATTCAGCAACACGCGCCCTTCACTCGCCGCATGGTGACGACCGAGCATTTTCAGCAGCGTGGATTTGCCGGAACCATTATGACCAATCAGCGCGGTGACTTTGCCCGGTGCAAAAGTAAGAGACAGCGGATGCAGCAGCGTGCGGCCTGGCACACGAAAACTGACGTTATCCAGCCTGAAGGTGGTTTCTGCGTGGTGCGGATGCTGCATGATAATCCCTGGTTAATCGGTAGGGTCGCCATTAATGGCGACCTACGTAACGTGATCAGAAGCGGAAAGTCGCAGTACCGACAATCTGACGCTCAGCGCCCCAGTAGCAGGCGTAGTCGCGGTAGCAGCTGGCGACATATTCACGATCGAACAGATTATTGACGTTAACGCCGATGGTGGAGCCCGGCATGCCAAAGCGTGCGAGATCGTATTTCAGCGCGGCATCAACGGTGGTGTAACCGGCGACGTCAAAGTTTTGGTTCTCGTTCGCCGGGTCATTGGCGCTGTAGATACCTTTGCTTTCGCCGACATAACGTACACCTGCACCCAGCGTTACGCCTGAAAGCGCAGTTTCGTGGAAGGTGTAATCACTCCATATCGATGCCATATGCTTCGGCACCTGCACCGGCGTTTTGCCTTTCAGTAAGGTGTCATGCGTATATTCGGCATCGGTATAAGAGTAAGCGGCTGTCAGGTTGATATTGGCATTTATCGCCGCTTTGGCTTCTAACTCCACGCCGCGTGAACGAATTTCACCACCTTGCACGCTGAATTGCAGACTATTGGGATCGGCTGTGAGGTTCTTCGTTTTCGTGAGCTGATAGACCGCACCCGTGATAACAATCGGACGATCTTTTGGCACATATTTCACACCGGCTTCGTACTGCTTAGCGCGTGAAGGATCGAATGTTTGGCCGCTGGATGTGGTACCCGCTGTAGGAATAAACGATTCGCTATAGCTGAAATACGGCGCGATGCCGTTATCAAATACGTAATTCAAACCACCGCGCCAGGTGAAGGCCTGATCGTGGTTTTTCTCTTCTGTATTACCGTTACGGTTCAATGCCGAGGTCATCGCGTAATCATAGCGACCGCCTAATGTCAGCACCCAACGGTTCCACTCCATTTGATCCTGGGAGTAGAGGCCAGTTTGTTCCTGACGGTTTAGATATTGATACGGGAATGGCGTACCGATAACCGCGTCATTGCCATATTGCGGATTGATTGCACTGATCGGTGCGGCGCTACCAAAGGCAGCATCAATATCATTGCGGGTACGCTGATAATCCACGCCCATCAGCAAAGTATGATCCACGGCACCGGTGGCAAATTTAGCTTGAACCTGGTTATCCAACGCAAACTGATTCAGCTTTTCATTAGAAACCGCTGAACCGCGGGTGATTTGCTGTGTAGCGGGAATGAAACCATTGCCATAAATACTGCGATAATCCGTTCTCAGATCCGCATAGCGCAGATTCTGTCGCACCGTCCAGGTATCGTTGAAGCTGTGCTCGAAGTTGTAACCCACCATCTTGGTGTTGCGCGAAATCTTGTTGCTGTCTTCGCCTTCATCAAAGTTGGTCGGCAGCTTGTAACTGCTGCCGTCAGGACGCGTGATGCCCACCACGGTGCCCTGACGCGGCAACCAGCCGTAATAGCCGGTTTCCGGTTCGTTCTGGAAATAGGTCAGCAGATCAAAACGCGTATTCTCATCCGGACGCCAGCTGAACGATGGCGCAATGGTGTAACGCTTCTCTTTGTTCATCTCCTGCTGCGCATCAGCGCTGCGCGCGAGGCCGGTCAGGCGATAGCTGTAAACGCCGTCATCATCCAGCGAGCCGCCGAAGTCGAAACCGGTGGAGAACTGATTATTGGTGCCCATCTGGAACTGCACTTCACGCAGCGTCTCCTGCGTAGGACGCTTACTCACCAGCGACACCACGCCGCCCGGATTGCTCTTGCCGTACAGCACTGAAACCGGACCGCGCAGCAGCTCGGCGCGCTCGAGGAAATAGGGATCGATAGCAAACTCAGAGTAGTTATCGCCCTGCAGTTTCAGGCCATCAAGATATTGATTGGTGTTGGTTTCGCTGAAGCCGCGAATAGAAAGCGCATCGATGACATTGGAGCTACCGCGGTTGCCGGTCAATACGCCAGGCGTATAGTTGAAAGCCCCTTTCACGCTGGTGACGTTTTTCATCGCCATCTCTTCCTGCGTGACCACAGAGATCGACTGCGGGTTCTTCTCAATCGGCGTATCGGTTTTGGTGCCGGTGGCGCTGCGTTTGGCCGCGATGGTTGGCGAAGGGCCCCATGCATTCTCTTGCGCCACGCCGCTGCCACCATCGGCGCTGACAACCACGGTATCTTCTGCCAACGCCTGCACGCTGAACGTACCCAGAGTCAGTGAAATAAGCCAAGCCAGCGAACGCGGGCGGAAAAAACAAGGATTGGTGTTTCGCGTATTCATAAGTGAGGTCTCTCGAAAAAAGTCGATGCAGGCGAATACAAACGAGAATGATTATTATGACGCACGGATTTTAGGCGAAATATCTCCACATTCGCAACGTCTAATGGCCGTTAGCGCGGCGTTTACAGCCAGATCGCGCATATTCATGATCGCGAATAATAAATTAGCGATGAAGCGAGCGCAGGCCACCAATCGGGAAATTACACTGCCGCAAAGCGGAAATTCATTTCATCCCGATTGAGCCATTAATTAAAAATAATCAATAAAATCATTTATTTAAGAATTGGCCCGCTAATTGCTTATGTCATGCATTCTCTTTCTAAAGACATCGTCATGGCCGCTATAAACTGGAACATTGTTGATCGCGTTATCTTCATCAATTTGAAGAAACGCAAAGACCGATTAACCCGCATCACTAAACAGCTTAAAAAGTTAGGTCTAACCGCTGAAAAAATCGTTCGTCTGAATGCGATCAAGCATGAAAAGGGCTACATCGGCTGCACGCAATCGCATATTGCCGCGCTGGAGATGGCACGCGATAACGGCTGGGAGCGGGTGCTGATTCTGGAAGATGACTTCAGCTTTGATGAAAACCAGGCGAATTATGACAATCTCAACCGCTACTTTGCCGCCCTGCCGCAAATCAACTGGCAAGTGGCTTTTCTGGCGGCCAATTATCGCCGCGTCACGCCGTTGAAAAGCGTGGACTATATCGTACGCGCCAACTTCGCGTGGTGCGCCTGCGCGTATATCGCCAATCTCCGCTATTACGCCACGCTGATTGAAAACTATCGCGCAGCGCTGCAGGCACAATTGCAAGGTGGCGCGCAGGCGCAATATGCCCTTGATGTGCACTGGAATAGCCTGATGCAGCAGGATCTGTGGCTGGGCGTGTTCCCCAACGCCGGCGCACAACGGCTCGACAAAAGCGATATCGAAAATAGAACGGTAGATTACCGCGCACTCTTCAGAAAGCCGTTGAGTCAAATTGTTGCGCCCGCCAAATTCACGCCCTCCACTACCGGTCCAATTAAGGTCGATTTTTACTTCCAGTGGCCGCCGGGTTGGACAAATTTTGAATCGGTAATTGAGGCGATGCAGGCCAATCCCGTCTTCGATTGCCGCATCGTGGTGGTGCCTTACCTGAACTGGAAGGCCAGCGATGTTAATGGCGATATTCAGCGTGAAATTCTGCGTGAAAGAGGGCTCGACTATATCGGGTTTGAAGATTATCAGTTGGAGGCGCGTCAGCCGGATGTGGTGTTCCTGCAAAACCCTTACGACGAAGCGCGACCCGAAGCCTTCCGCAGCGACTACTTGCATGAGCGCGGCGTGAAGATCGCTTATATCCCTTACGCGCTCGACACCGGAATTGGCGCTGAAAGTATGGTGTATCAGTATAATTTGCTCTGTCAGAATCTGGCGACGTGGATATTTGCCCGTTCAGAAAAACATAAAGCTGAGTTTGCACTGCAATGTCAGGCAGGAAATCGCCATGTACACGTTACTGGCCATCCTAAATTTGACCACTATCAACGTCGTTTCCCTCTTTCAGATAAGCCGCAGCCACGCACAGTAACCACTTTCCTGTGGACACCGCATTTCGTGCTGCCGGGCGATCAGAAGATGTACACCACTTTCAACCTTTACGGCAGCGCGATCCTGAAGCTGATTGAGCGTCAGAATATTCATCTGATCATTCGCCCTCATCCGCTGCTAAGCCAGTGGATAAATGAAGCCAACTCATCGGCACGTAGCCTTTATCAGCAATTACTTAGCACGGCGCAGCAGCACGCCAATCTGGAGTGGGATCACGGGCATGATTACACCCATACTTTTGCGCGTTCCGATGCACTCATCGCAGACGCCGGCTCTTTCCTGCTGGAATATCTGCCGTCGAAAAAACCCATCCTCTATCTCACCCACGAAACCTGCCACGGTTTAAACCGCACTGCAGATTTCATTTATGACGCCTACGACGTTGCCTGGTGCGAAGAGGATATTTTCACCTTTGTTGACAACATTGTCGCGGGGCGCGATGCAATGAAAATGCGCCGGGAACAGGTGCTGCAAGAGGAACTGCAGATAGAAAAGAAAACGGCGGGCGAGAAGATCGCTGAAATTATTTGTTCATCACTCAGACCGCAAGCGGCGGAATAAAAAATGAAAAATGTAGCCATAATACTTTCTGGCGGTACAGGCACCCGCTTTGGCAGCGACAAGCCGAAACAATTTGCTAAGTTGGCGGGTCGTGCGGTGATTGAATATACCATCGAGCGTTTTGAAACGTCGGTCGACATTGATGAGATTATTATTGTCTCGCAAAATGAGCACATCGATTTTATGTGGGAACTGGTGGCTAAAAATCAGTGGCATAAAGTGAGTAAAGTGGTGAACGGCGGTAAAGAACGTTTTGACTCGACATATTCCGCACTGAAAACCCTTAGCGACTATGACGGTCAATGCAAAATCTTACTGCATGATGCCGTGCGGCCATTAATTAGCGACGCAATCATTCGCAAATGCGTAGATGCCCTGGAATCCTTTGACGCCGTAGATGTGGTGATCCCCTCAGCAGATACCTTAGTAGAAGTACACGATGATGGCTGCATTGCCCATATTCCTCATCGTGCCAGCATGCGTCGTGGCCAGACACCTCAAGCATTTCGTCTGGAGAAAATTCGCCAGGCTTATGAGAAAGCGGCGGCCATAGGTAAGTTTACGTTTACCTGCGACTGCGGCGTGCTGCGTAATATGCTGCCTGAAACGCGTGTTATTACCGTTGAGGGAGATGAAAACAATATCAAAATCACCCATCCACTTGACCTCTATATCGCAGAGAAATTGCTGCAGGAGAAAAGCTCACATTCATTGAATACTGCCAGTCTCGATTTCCTGCGCGATAAGCATATGGTTATTTTTGGTGGCGGTAGTGGAATTGGTCTGGAGATGATGAAAGTTGCCACGCTATGCGGGGCCAAAGTGCATATTGCCAGCCGTTCACATAATGATATCGATATCACTCAGCTCGACAGCATTAAAAACTATTTAAATAACATCATTGCCGAGCATGGCAATATTGATTATATCGTCAACACTGCAGGTGTATTAATTAAGAAACCGCTCTCCACGCTGACTCAGCATGAAGTTATGGCGCTGATTAACATTAATTATCTCGGGGCCGTAAACGTGGCGATTGCGGCAAAAGAGCGCTTAACCAGTAATTCCGGCATGTTATTGAATTTTACATCCAGTTCCTATACGCGCGGACGGGCCTTTTATGCCCTTTACTCCTCTGCAAAAGCTGCGGTAGTCAATTTGACTCAGGCGCTGGCGGAAGAGTGGATTGAGGATAAGGTCAAAGTGAACTGCATTAATCCTGAGCGTACCGCAACGCCAATGAGAACCGTTAATTTTGGCGAGGAACCGGCAGAATCACTGTTACATGCGCGAGACGTTGCAGTAAAAAGCCTGGAAGTTCTGGTGACGCAAAGCACTGGTATGGTTATTGATATTCGTAAAAGTAACTGCAAGAACCAGCCCCGCTGACCACCTATCCCAATGAAAAAGGGCGCCGCAGCGCCCTTTGTATTTTTCGGCAAGTTATTTGCTGCCGAACATATCCTTAATCCAACCCGCGACGCCGTCAGAATCTTTCTGCTCATTCTGTGGCTGTTGCTGCTGTTGCTGCTGCTCTTGTTGCTGCTGCAACTGCTGCTGCTGAACCTGCTGTTGCTGCTGCTGACACAGCGCATTCGGATCCAGCGACCACACCGGCAGCGAACGCCATGTGCTGCTGCCGCTACCGCAAACGAAGTTACCGGCAGAATCGACGTTCATCTGCGTGATATCTTCCGGCGGCGTCAGCACCAGCGGCATCGGCGCCTGGTTGTCGAGATAACGACGATAAAGCTGCATCGCACCGCTGGCACCGTACAGTTTCGAGGTTTGGTTGTTATCACGACCAACCCAGGTAATCGCCACTTCTTTGCCATCGACACCGGCGAACCAGCTGTCGATCAGGTCATTGGTGGTACCGGTTTTGCCCGCCAGATGCGCTTTCGGATATCGTGCACCCAGCGCACGCGCGGTACCGTGATCGGCGACCTGCTGCATGGTGTAGAGCGTGAGATACGCGGCCTGCGCTGGTTCGACGCGCTGCGCCTGCGGATAGCTCTGATACAGCACCGTGCCATCCTCGGCAATCACTGAACGCACCGCCGACAGCTCAGCGCGGTTACCGCCGCTGGCAATCGACTGGAACGCCTGCGCCACCTCAATCGGCGTTAGGTTCAGTGCACCCAGCAGCATGGATGGTACCGGATGCAGCTGATCTTTCGGCACGCCGAGTTTGTTCCAGGTATCGACCACCGCATCCAGTCCCAGCGTCATACCGAGGTTGACGGTTGGCACGTTCATCGAGTTGGTCAACGCATCCACCAGCATCACTTTGCCGCTGAAACGACGATCGTCATTCATCGGTTTCCAGATGGTGCCATTCGGCTGTTTCAGCGCAATCGGCTCATCGGCGATCCAGCTGTTGAGGCGATAGCTGTTCGGCTGACTCAGCGCGGTGAGATAGGTCGCCGGTTTTGCCAGCGAGCCAATCGAACGACGCGCCTGCAATGCGCGGTTGTAACCGGCAAACTGCGGATCGGCACCGCCAACCATGGCGCGCACTTCACCACTGAAGCGGTCAACCACCACCATCGCGGTTTCCAGATCTTTCAGTCCCCGCTGTTTTTTCAGCGTAGGAATGCCTTCCACCACCGCTTTCTCAGCGGCATCCTGCGAGATCGCATCCAGCGTGGTGAAAATCTTCACGCCAGAGAGATCTTTCATTTTGTCGCCGAGCTTAGCCTGCAGCTCGTTACGCACCATCTGCATAAACGCCGGCTGTGGCGTGATCACGCCGCCTTTAGGCTGCACGCCCAGCGGACGCGCCGACAACATGTCATACAGTTCCTGATCGATGACGTTCTGCTGCTGCAACAAACGCAGCACCAGGTTACGTCGCTCCAGCGCCAGTTTCGGATTACGCCACGGATTGTACAGCGACGCGCCTTTCACCATGCCAACCAGCATCGCCTGCTGATCGAGGCTCAGCTCATCCACCGGACGACCAAAGTAATACAGACTCGCCAGCGGGAAGCCGCGGATCTGATCGTTACCGGTCTGGCCGAGATACACCTCATTGAGATACAGCTCGAGGATGCGATCTTTGCTGTAGCGCGCATCCATGATCACCGCCATATAGGCTTCACGTGCTTTACGCCACAGCGAACGCTCGTTGGTGAGGAACAGGTTTTTCACCAGCTGCTGCGTCAGCGTACTGCCGCCCTGCACCGCTTTACCGGCGGTGATGTTGGCGAGGAACGCTCGACCAATCGAATACGGGCTAATGCCGTCGTGCTCGTAGAAGTGACGGTCTTCGGTGGCGATCAAGGTGCTAACCAGCAGATCCGGGAAACCGGCGCGCGGCACGAACAGACGCTGTTCACCGTTCGGCGACTGCAACATGGTGATCAGGCGCGGATCGAGGCGGAAGAAGCCAAAATCACGGCCGGTATCGAGGTTTTTAATCTCGCTCAGCTCATCGTTGCTAAACGTCAGACGCGCGTTGATCTGCCCTTCTTTGCTGTCCGGGAAATCAAACGGACGACGCAGCAGGTCAATGGTGTTGCCTTTGACGCTAAACTCGCCCGGACGGGTGATGCGCGACACTTCGCGATACTGCGTGCCTTCCAGCAGCGCAATCATCTCTTTTTTGTCGTACGACATGCCCGGTTCGAGGTTAACCATGCGGCCATAAACGGCGGCCGGCAGTTGCCACACTTTACCGTCGATGCGGCTGCGGATTTCCGAGTCGAGATAGACGCCCCAGGCGGCCATCACTACCACAAAGACCAGGAAGAGTTTAATCAACCAGCCTAACCAGCGACGTTTGCCGCGTGGCGGACGTTTTTTACTTTTTGGTGGCACCGGTCCACTCTCCTCATCTTCTTCATCAAAATCGTCCTGATCGATATCATCATCAAGTTCCCTGCGGCGACCCCGACGCGCAGTGCTGCGCGGCGGCTTTGGCGCTTTTCCTTTGCGCCCAATAGGTTCGCGATCGTTCCCAGACATGCTTTTATTCTCCAGGCATTACTACGGCGGCGGCCGTTACTCTAACTGCTTTCTCGTGCTGCGCATGGCAGAACCCTCTGAATTCGATCCACAGCGTTTCACGATGAAAATTTCTTGGTCCGCCTTGTGGGTAAGGCGTTGGCCGGATCGTCCGGCCACGGATGCTTTGGATAGCGCCCTTTCATCTCTTTCTGCACTTCGGGATAGGCACCGCGCCAGAACGCCGCGAGGTCGCGGGTGATCTGCAACGGACGGTGCGCGGGCGAGAGCAGCTCTAATACCAGCGGTACGCGGCCATCGGCCACCGCCGGATTCTGTGCTTCGCCAAACATCTCCTGAATCCGCACCGCCAGCGCGGGTGGCTTCTCGGCATCGTAGCGGATCGGCAGGCGGCTTCCGGTCGGCACAGTGTAATGAGTTGGCAGCACAGTATCCAGCCGCTGACGTTGTGACCATGTCAGCAAATGTAATAATGCGCTGACAAGATTGATGCTCTGCAATCCTTTCAGATCGCGCACCGCAATCATCTCCGGCAACAGCCAGCTTTCAAGCGTATCGAGCAGGCTCTCATCGTCCAGCGGCGGCCACGCCTCTTCCGGCAACCACTGCGTGGCACAATGCACCCGCAAGCGTAGCTGCTCAGCGTCTTCTTTCCAGCCCAGCACCGACAATCCTTTTTCACGGATCCAGCGCAGCATCGCCGGATGCAATATTTCCGCTTCCGGACGCGCCTGCGGCTGTGCTTTCAGGACCAGCGCACCAATGAGTTCGCGCTTCCACGCGCGCATGGTGCCTTTCTCCTCGTCCCACTCCACGTCGGTGCGCTGCTCAACTAAGGTTGGAGACGCTCGGCGTAACGCGTCGATATCCACCGGCAGCGCCAGCAACATGCGCGCATCAGCGGCGCTGGCGCCCTGCAGCAGCGTCGGCGCAATCAGCCACTCATAGCGGCTCAAACCATCTTGTTCGTTGAGCATCGCGCCAATGCCATTCGCCAGCTGATAACGCGCACTGTCGCCACGACGCTGCGCCAGACGATCGGCAAAACCGGCGGCCAGCAGCTGCGGGAACAAGTCGGGATTAATGCTGCCGCCACTGGCGTTGAGGCGTTTCTGCCACTGACGCGCACGGCGCTGCCAGTGCGACTGCGGATGATTAAGCGCATCACGCAAATCAACGCTGCCACTGCGTGGAGGATCTTCCAGAATCGCCACCAACAGCGCGGCGCTGGCGATGGCATCGTTGTTTTGCCCGGCGGCCACCAGAATCGCGCTCAGGCGCGGATCGCTGCCCAGCGCCGCCATCTTGCGACCGCGTGCGTTAAGTTGGTGATTCTCCAGCGCGCCGAGCTGCGTTAACCGCTCGCACGCCGCACGCAAGTTGCGCGGCGGCGGCGCATCAAGCCAGGTCAGCTGCGTCGCATCCTGACAACCCCATTGCAGCAGATCGATCTGCAGCGAGGTCAAATCGCTCTGGAGAATTTCCGGTTCGCTCTGCGCTGCTGCGCGCAGCGCCTGCTCTTGCGGCAGCAAATGCAGGCAGATGCCCGGTTCTAATCGCCCGGCACGTCCGGCACGCTGCGTCATTGATGCCTGGCTGATGCGCTGCGTTTGCAGCCGCGTCACGCCGCTGCGCACGTCAAACTGCGCCGAGCGCTCCAGCGCACTATCGACCACTAATCGGATACCTTCGATGGTCAAACTGGTTTCAGCGATGTTGGTCGCCAGCACCACTTTGCGCCGGCCCGCCGGAGACGGCAGGATGGCGCGGCGTTGCGCCTCCAGCGACAGCGCGCCATATAAAGGAGAGAGATCCACCTCGTCACCGACCCGCGCTTCCAGTTCGCGCTTCACTCTTTCAATTTCTGCCACGCCGGGCAGGAACAGCAGCAGCGATCCTGACTCGTCGCGCAGCAGTTGTGCCACCTCGCGCGCCACCGCTTCCTCAAAACGTTGTTGAGTGTTGAGTGAGACATAGCGTCGCGTGACCGGGAAGCTGCGGCCTTCCGAGACAACAAAAGGCGCATCCGGCAGCAATTGACGCAAACGTTGATTGTCGAGCGTTGCCGACATTAGCAGGATTTTCAGATCGTCGCGCAATCCTTGCTGCACATCGAGCAGCAGCGCCAGCGCGAGGTCGGCCTGCAGGCTGCGCTCGTGGAATTCATCAAGGATCACCAGCGAAACGCCTTCCAACATCGGATCGCGCTGCAACATGCGCGTCAAAATGCCTTCGGTGACCACTTCGAGGCGCGTGTTGGCACCGCAGCAGTTTTCACCGCGCATGCGATAGCCAACGGTGCCGCCCGGCTGCTCGCCAAGCAGTTCCGCCAGACGCTGCGCCACGTTGCGTGCCGCCAGCCGACGCGGCTCCAGCATGATGATGCGGCCGGACAATTGGGCGTGTTTTAGCAGCTGTAACGGCAGCCAGGTGGATTTACCTGCGCCGGTCGGCGCCGCCAGCAACACCTGCGGCGACTGCACCAGCGCGGCCAGCAACGCAGGCAGCACCTCGCTTACCGGTAACTCACTCAAACTCAACTCCCAAAATGCCTGTGCTAAGATGGCGCGCATTGTAGCACTCTGAGGCGCGGATTACCGGAGGCCAACCTGGCAACGCAACGTCTGTTTTTTGCTCTTGAACTGCCCGCTCCGCTCCAGCAACAGCTGGTACAGTGGCGCGCGGATAATTTTTCTGCCGAAGCCGGGAAACCGGTGGCGGCGGCCAACCTGCATCTGACGCTGGCGTTTCTCGGCGAGGTTAGCGATGAGACCTCACGTAAGCTGCAGCTGCTGGCCTCACGCATCGAACAGCCGGGTTTTTCCCTTGATTTGAATGACGCCGGTCACTGGCCGCGTCCCGGCGTGGTGTGGCTCGGCTGCCAGCGTGCACCGCGCGGATTACTGCAACTCGCCAGCCTGCTGCGTGCGCAAGCGGCGCGTCATGGCTGCGTGCAGAGCCCGCAACCGTTTCATCCGCACGTCACGCTGTTGCGCCACGCGGCACCACAGATCGCGTTACCGCCGCGCGGCTTTCACTGGCGCGCCGATATCCGCCATTTTGCGCTGTTCGCTTCGAACGTCACGCGCGGCCGCACGCGTTATCAGGCGCTGGCCCGCTGGCCGCTACTATCATCCACAGGAGAGTAAATGGAGTTCGATCCGCCACTCAAACCCGCCCGCTTGATCGCCCGTTACAAACGCTTTTTAGCCGATGTGGTTACGCCAGAAGGTGAAACGCTGACCATTCACTGCGCCAATACCGGCGCGATGACCGGCTGCGCCACGCCAGGCGATACCGTGTGGTATTCGACGTCCAACAGTGCCACGCGAAAATATCCGCACAGCTGGGAGCTCACCGAGACCCAGCAAGGCCACTGGATCTGCGTCAATACGCTGCGCGCTAATCAGCTGGTGCGCGAAGCGCTGACGCTCGATACCATTCCGGAATTATCCGCTTACAGCCGCTGCCAGCCTGAAGTGAAATACGGCACGGAAAAAAGCCGAATTGATTTCCTGCTGCAAGCGGGTGGCCGATCGAACTGCTATATTGAAGTCAAGTCCGTCACCCTTTTACAAGCAGGTAAAGGCTATTTTCCGGATGCGGTGACGGCTCGTGGACAGAAACATCTGCGCGAATTGAGCTCTATCGTGGCAGAAGGTCATCGAGCCGTTTTGTTGTTCGCAGTTTTGCATACGGGGATTGAGGACGTTTCCCCGGCACGCCATATCGACGTGCACTACGCAGAACTACTGGAACAGGCGCAGCGTTGTGGTGTGGAAGTTTTGGCGTATCAAGCTCAAATTTCACCGTTAAAGATATTACTGACGCATCCGATTAACGTAGCGTTGTAATATTTATAGCAATTTGGTGTGATAGGAATGTTCTGGGCGAGGCGCTGAATACGCGATTGTTCAGAGGCTTGTCAAGTAGTGGTCAGGAATAATTGCCAACCTTGATTGCTTCTGCTATTTATAGCGGCCTGTTTTTTTCCCTTTATGGGAATCGATAAGCCCTAAATCGTTCGGGTTGTAGGCACACAGTCAACGCACATGCAACTTGACGTATTTAGGGAAGTGCGTGTTATCCAGGAGAAACAACATGCAAGAAGGGCAAAACCGTAAAACATCGTCCCTGAGTATCCTCGCCATCGCTGGAGTTGAGCCTTATCAGGTGAAACCGGGCGAAGAGTATATGAACGACGCCCAGCTAGGCCATTTCCGTAAAATTCTGGAAGCCTGGCGCAACCAACTTCGGGATGAAGTAGATCGCACTGTGTCACATATGCAGGACGAAGCTGCTAACTTCCCGGATCCGGTCGACCGTGCCGCGCAGGAAGAAGAGTTCAGCCTGGAATTGCGTAACCGCGATCGTGAGCGCAAACTCATTAAAAAGATTGAGAAAACGCTCAAGAAAGTGGATGACGACGATTTCGGTTACTGCGACTCCTGCGGTGTAGAAATTGGTATTCGCCGCCTTGAAGCGCGTCCGACTGCCGATCTCTGCATTGACTGCAAAACGCTGGCAGAAATCCGCGAGAAGCAGATGGCTGGCTAATGGCCGTGAGCAAATTGCTACCGCACAGCCGGGGAAATCCCTGTTTTCCCGACGTGCGGTACACTTCGTTATGAATCCTTCACTCTGCATTGGGCGTTTCGCTCCCTCTCCTTCGGGTGACCTCCATTTTGGTTCGCTGATTGCTGCATTAGGCAGTTACCTGAGCGCGCGCGCGCAACAGGGACGCTGGCTGGTGCGCATTGAAGATACCGATCCCCCACGTGAAGTTCCCGGTGCCGCAACGCGTATTTTGCAGCAGCTGGAACATTATGGTCTGCATTGGGATGGCGAGGTTTTGTGGCAGTCACAGCGCCACGACGCCTATCGCGCCGCGCTGAGCTGGTTGCAAACGCATCGTCAAAGTTACTTCTGCACCTGCACGCGCAGCCGTATTCAGCAGCTGGGCGGCTTTTATGATGGTCACTGCCGCGATTTGCAGTTGCCGCCTGACAACGCCGCGCTGCGCCTGCGTCAACATGCGCCGGTTAACGGCTTTAACGATCGCCTGCGCGGCCATTTGCAGGCCGAACCGCAGCTGGCGCAGGAAGATTTTATTATCCATCGCCGTGATGGGCTGTTTGCCTACAACCTCGCGGTGGTGGTCGATGACCATTTTCAGGGCGTGACGGAGATCGTGCGCGGCGCGGATTTGATTGAGCCAACGGTACGCCAGATTGCCTTGTATCAGCAGTTTGCCTGGCCAGTGCCGGATTATCTGCATTTGCCGCTGGCGGTCAATCGCGATGGCCATAAGCTTTCCAAGCAGAATCATGCGCCGGCGCTGCCCGATGGTGATGCGCGGCCGCTATTGGTGCAAGCCTTGCGCTTTCTTGGCCAGCCGGTTTCACCAGGCTGGCAGGATGAATCGCTGGAAAGCCTGTTGAAACAGGCGGTGGCACAGTGGAATATCCGCCTGATTCCGTTGCAGAACGGTCTCAAAGAGGATGAAACGACATCACCATTCCTAAATGGTTCTCAACAGGCTATGATTAGCCGCTGATTTTATTAACACCCTTTTTCTCACTGTCGAGGTGTCCCATTTTTACCCGAGTCGCTAATTTTTGCCGGAGAGTCCTCAAGCGTGATGAGGAGGCGCCTGAAGAGGTGGAAGCTGAAAGTCCTGGTCAGATGACTGTCATTCCACGAGAAAGCCACAACATCTCACGCAAAGATATCAGCGAAAACGCCCTCAAAGTGCTCTATCGCCTGAACAAAGCCGGATTCGAAGCCTACCTGGTGGGCGGCGGCGTGCGCGATTTGCTGCTCGGCAGCAAGCCGAAAGACTTTGATATCACCACCAACGCCACGCCTGAACAGATGCGTAAGCTGTTCCGCAACTGCCGTTTGGTCGGTCGTCGTTTTCGTCTGGCGCATGTGATGTTCGGTCCGGAAGTGATCGAAGTCGCCACCTTCCGTGGCCATCATCATGAAGAGAGCGAAGAAGATCGCAACAGCTCGCAGCGCGGCCAAAACGGCATGCTGCTGCGTGACAACATTTTCGGCAGCATTGAAGACGATGCCCAGCGCCGCGATCTCACCATTAACAGCCTCTATTACAGCGTGGCCGATTTCACCGTACGTGATTACGTCGGTGGCTTGCACGATCTGCACGAAGGCATCATTCGCATGATTGGCGACCCGGAAACCCGCTATCGCGAAGATCCGGTGCGTATGCTGCGCGTGGTGCGCTTCGCCGCTAAGCTGCAGATGCGTATCGCGGCTGAAACTGCCGAGCCAATCCCGCGTCTGGCGACGCTGCTGAATGACATTCCGCCAGCGCGTATGTTTGAAGAGTCGCTCAAGCTGCTGCAGGCCGGTTACGGCTACCGCACCTATCAGATGATGCGTGAATATCAGCTGTTCCAGCCGCTGTTCCCAACGCTGACGCGCGGTTTCACCGCCGAAAGCGACAGCCTGATGGAACGTATGGTGGCGCAGGTACTGAAAAATACCGACACCCGCATTCAGAATGATATGCGCGTCAATCCGGCCTTCCTGTTTGCCGCGATGTTCTGGTATCCGCAGCTGGAATCCGCCGAACGCATTGCGCAGGAAAGCGGCCTGACCTATTACGATGCTTTCGCCCTGTCGATGAACGAAACGCTGGACGAAGCCTGCCGCGCGCTGGCGATTCCAAAACGTATCACAACGCTGATTCGTGATATCTGGCAGCTGCAGCTGCGCATGTCGCGTCGTCACGGCAAGCGTGCGTGGAAGCTGATGGAGCATCCTAAGTTCCGTGCCGCTTACGATTTGATGGCGCTGCGTGCCGACGTGGAAAACAATCCTGAGCTGCAAAAGCTGACGCATTGGTGGGGCGAGTTCCAGGCGGCGGCACCGGTGCAGCAGAAAACCATGATGACCACGCTGGGCGACGATCCGGCACCGCGCCGCAAACCGCGCCGTCCGCGTCGCCGTCCAACCGGGCCGCGCACTAACAGCCCGCAATGACCCGCGTTTACCTCGCTTTAGGCAGTAATCTGGCCGATCCGCTGCATCAGGTTGATGCAGCGTTGGCCGCGCTAGACGCCATTCCGCACACTTCGCGCATCGCCACGTCATCGCTGTATCGCACACCGCCGTACGGTCCGCCGGATCAACCCGATTACCTTAATGCGGTGGTGGCGCTGGAAACTGCACTGGAGGCCGATGCGCTGCTCGATCATACCCAGCGCATTGAGCTGGAGCACGGTCGCGTGCGCAAAGCCGAACGCTGGGGACCGCGCACGCTGGATCTCGATATCATGCTGTTTGGCAGCGAAACCATTTCCACGCCGCGTCTGACCGTGCCGCATTACGACATGCACAATCGCGCCTTTATGCTGGTGCCGCTGCTGGAGATTGCCCCGCAATTGTCGCTGCCGAACGGGCAAGCTTTATCTGCCATTCTTGCCACTCTGGATCGCAGCGCTATCCGTTTGTGGTCTGAGTAAGCCGTAGTACACTGCGCGCATCAGAAAACTCTGGAGCGTGTGATGAAACCAACAACCCTCTCCCATTTACGCCAACTCAAAACCAGCGGCCGCAAATTTGCCACGCTGACGGCGTACGACTTCAGTTTTGCCCGCCTGTTTGCCGATGAAGGCATTCAGGTGATGCTGATTGGTGATTCGCTCGGCATGACCGTGCAGGGCCACGAATCGACCTTGCCGGTCACCGTGGACGATATCGCCTATCACACCGCCGCCGTGCGCCGTGGCGCGCCGCTGGCGCTGCTGATGGCCGATCTGCCGTTTATGAGTTACGCCACGCCGGAACAGACGTTCACTAACGCCGCACAGCTGATGCGCGCGGGCGCCAATATGGTGAAGCTGGAAGGTGGCGAGTGGCTGGCGGAAACCGTGCGTATGCTCACCGAGCGCGCCGTGCCGGTGTGCGGCCATTTGGGCCTGACGCCGCAATCGGTGAACATCTTCGGTGGCTATAAAGTGCAGGGCCGCGATGAAGCCGCCGCTGAACGTCTGCTGGCCGATGCGCTGGCGCTGGAAGCCGCCGGTATGCAGCTGCTGGTGCTGGAGTGCGTGCCGGTGGCGCTGGCGGAACGCGTCACCAAAGCGCTGTCGGTGCCGGTGATCGGCATCGGTGCGGGCAACGTCACTGACGGCCAGATTCTGGTGATGCATGACGCCTTTGGCATTACCGGCGGCCACATTCCCAAATTTGCCAAAAATTTCCTCGCTGAAACCGGCGACATTCGCGCGGCGATTCGCCAATATATCGCCGACGTTGAAGCGGGCCGCTACCCTGCCGCTGAACACAGTTTCCAGTAAATCAGGAGATTTGCAGTGCTGATCATTGAAACACTGCCGATGCTGCGTCGTGAAATTCGTCGCTGGCGTCAGGCAGGCAAACGTATCGCGCTGGTGCCCACTATGGGCAACCTGCACGACGGTCATCTGACGTTGGTCGATGAAGCGCGTGAGCGCGCCGACGTTGTAGTGGTCTCGATTTTCGTTAACCCGATGCAGTTTGATCGTCCCGACGATCTGGCGCGCTATCCGCGCACGCTGCAGGACGATTGCGAGAAGCTGAATCGTCATAGCGTGGATCTGGTGTTCGCACCCGCGCCCGCGGATGTCTATCCAAAAGGCCTTGATAGCCAAACCTTCGTGGAAGTGCCGGGTTTATCATCGCTGCTGGAAGGGGCCAGCCGTCCAGGACATTTCCGTGGCGTCTCTACCATCGTCAGCAAACTGTTTAATCTGGTGCAGCCTGACATCGCCTGCTTTGGCGAGAAGGATTTTCAGCAGCTGGCAATCATCCGCAAGATGGTGGCGGATATGGGCTTCGATATCGAGATTGTGGGCGTGCCAACGGTGCGCGCGAAAGATGGCCTGGCGCTGAGTTCGCGCAATGGCTATCTCACCGCCGACGAGCGTAACATCGCCGCCGGTCTCAGCCAGGTGATGAACAGCATGGCCGAACGTCTGAGCAACGGCGAGCGCCATGTCGAAGAAATTATTGAGCACGCGGAAGTGGCGTTGCGTGAGAAGGGTTTCCGTCCGGATGGACTGGCGATTTGCGATGCCGAAACCTTACAAGCGCTCAACGTGGACAGCCAGCGCGCGGTGATTCTGATGGCCGCATGGCTTGGTAATGCGCGTCTGATTGATAATCAGCAAGTGGATCTGACGGAGTAGTTTTCCGTCGTTTATTGGCAGCTTAACAAGGTTAGACAGTTATGATTCGCACCGTACTTCAAGGCAAACTGCATCGCGTTAAAGTCACTCAGGCAGATTTGCATTACGAAGGTTCCTGCGCCATTGACCAGGATTTCCTCGACGCCTCTGGCATTCTGCAATACGAAGCCATCGACATCTACAACGTCACCAACGGTCAGCGTTTTTCCACCTACGCGATTGCCGCTGAACGTGGCTCGAAGATTATCTCAGTCAACGGTGCCGCCGCGCGTTGCGCCTGCGCCGGCGATATCATGATCATCTGCTCTTACGTGCAGGTAGAAGATGAAGTCGCGCGCAGCTGGCAGCCGAAAGTCGCCTACTTTGAAGGCGATAACGAAATGAAGCGCCTCGCCAAAGCGTTACCGGTTCAGGTCGCCTGATATAACAAGGGCGCGGTTTTTATACCGCGCCCTTGTTTTTTTACGTCCGCAATCCTCTGCCACGCTGAATCAACGAATACACCAACACATAAAACACCACGATAAAGGCGATCAGCACCGACAGGGTAAACACCAACGGCACATCGTTAATGCCGAGGAAACCGTAACGGAAGCCGCTGATCATATACACCACCGGATTCAGCTTCGACACCGCTTGCCAGAACGGTGGCAGCAACGTCAGCGAATAGAACACGCCGCCGAGGTAGGTTAACGGCGTCAGCACGAAGGTCGGAATCAGGCTGATATCGTCAAAAGTGCGCGCAAATACCGCATTCAGCAGGCCCGCCAGCGAGAACAGAATCGCCGTCAGCAGCAGCGTCACCGCTACCATCGACCACGAATGCACGTGGAACGGCACGAAGAACAGCGAAATCGCGGTCACCAAAATCCCCACGCACACGCCGCGCGCCACGCCGCCGCCGACATAACCGGCGATGATGATGTGGGTTGGTACCGGCGCCACCAGCAGCTCTTCGATGTTGCGCTGGAACTTGGCGCTAAAGAACGATGACGCCACGTTGGCGTAAGCGTTGGTGATCACCGCCATCATGATCAGGCCCGGCACGATAAACTGCATGTAGCTGAAACCGTGCATATCGCCGATGCGTGAACCAATCAGGTTGCCGAAGATGATGAAGTAGAGCGTCATGGTGATCACCGGCGGCACCAGCGTCTGAATCCAGATCCGGGCGAAGCGGTTAATCTCTTTGCTCCAGATGCTCTTGAGCGCCACCCAATACAAGTGCGTCATGCTTTCACTCCTGTTTTTCCCTGTGTCAGGCTGACGAACAGCTCCTCAAGGCGGTTCGCTTTATTGCGCATGCTCAGCACCTGCACGCCCTGCGCGCTCAGCTGGCTGAACACGCTGTTGAGACCTTGCTCGCGCATCACTTCCACTTCCAGCGTAGAGGTATCGACCAGACGATACTGGAAGCCCTCCAGCTGCGGCAGCGGGCTGCGCGGTGCCAGATCAAGAATAAAGGTTTCGGATTGCAGCTTAGAGAGCAATCCCTTCATTGAGGTGTTTTCCACCAGCTCGCCGCTCTGAATAATGCCAATGTTGCGGCACAGCATCTCCGCCTCTTCCAGATAGTGCGTGGTGAGGATGATGGTGGTGCCTTTGATATTCAGCTCTTTCAGGAAACTCCACATCGAACGGCGCAGTTCGATATCCACGCCCGCGGTCGGTTCGTCGAGGATCAGCAGCTTCGGCTCATGCATCAGCGCACGCGCGATCATCAGACGACGCTTCATACCGCCCGAAAGCATGCGCGCACGTTCGTTGCGTTTGCCCCACAGATCGAGCTGATTGAGGTATTTTTCCGCGCGTTTATTGGCTTCGGCACGTTCAACGCCGTAGTAACCGGCCTGATTGACCACAATCTGCATCACGGTTTCAAACGGGTTGAAGTTGAACTCCTGCGGCACCAGCCCGAGCTGACGCTTGGCGTTGACCACGTCTTTTTGCAGGTCATAGCCAAACACGCGCACGCTACCGCCGGTTTTATTCACTAACGAGCTGATAATACCGATGGTGGTGGATTTTCCGGCGCCGTTTGGCCCCAGCAGAGCGTAAAAATCGCCGGCTTCCACGTTGAGATCGAGTCCTTTCAGCGCCTGAACGCCGCCGGGATAGGTTTTGGTCAGCCCGGAAATTTCCAGTGCATATGTCATTGCGAATCCATACCTTGTTGTAGAGACATCAAAGGCCTATGAAAATGGTAATGCGCACGAACGATGTCGCGGTCATTAACATTAAGAAATCAATGGAGTTTAGCAGAGAGTGAAGCCAGCCCCTAAGTCGTTGACTCACGGGCTGCGCAGTGTATCGCAGGCGGGGGAGATTAGCCTTGGACGATTGTGCGGTTATTCACCGGTCGGGATAACTTTGCCGATATACGGCAGATGGCGATAGCGCTGAGCGTAATCAATACCAAAGCCCACCACGAACTCATCGGGAATGGTGAAGCCCACGTATTCGACGGTGACGTCCACTTCGCGGCGCTCGGGCTTATCCAGCAAAGTACAAATCGCCAGTGACTTTGGCTCGCGCAGGCGCAGAATCTCACGCACTTTGCTCAGCGTGTTGCCGGAATCGATGATGTCTTCCACGATCAGCACATCTTTGCCACGAATATCTTCATCGAGATCTTTGAGGATTTTCACATCGCGGCTGCTCGACATACCGCTGCCGTAGCTTGACGCAGTCATAAAGTCGACTTCATGCGGCACGTCGATGGCGCGGCACAGATCGGCCATAAACATAAAGGAGCCGCGCAGCAAACCCACCAGCACCATTTCGCTGCCGCTGTCGCGGTAGTGCTCGTTAATCTGCTTGCCCAGTTCGGCAATTCGGGTTGCGATCTCTTGCTCGGAGATCATCACGTCGACGGTATGTTTCATTGCATGCGTCCAGTTACGGTTTTTGGAAAGCCACGAAGTCTATCACAGTCGAGCCAGCGTCTAACGCCGCGCACAGAACGCAAACGATTCCGTGGCGAAATTTATCGCACTGGCGTTAACTGTAGGAACCTGTCCGCCCTTTCACCGCCGAGTTCTGGAGTTCCTATGACCGCTTCATCCAGTAAAAAAACCACGATTGGTACGCGCGCGTTGCACCCGGAAACGCAGATGCTGAATTACGGTTACGATCCGCAGTTATCGGAAGGCGCGGTGAAACCACCGGTATTTCTCACCTCCACCTTTGTGTTTAACAGCGCCGAAGAGGGACAGGACTTTTTCGATTTCGTCGCCGGACGCAAACAACCGCCAGAAGGCAAAACTGGCGGGCTGGTCTACTCGCGCTTCAACCATCCCAACAGCGAAATCGTGGAGGATCGGCTGGCGGTGTACGAAGGCGCGGAAAGCGCGGCGCTGTTCTCTTCCGGCATGTCGGCCATTGCCACCACGCTGCTGACATTTGCGCGTCCGGGTGAAGTGATTCTGCATTCCCAGCCGCTGTATGGCGGCACCGAAACGCTGTTGAGCAAAACGCTGCACGATTTAGAGATCAAAGCAGTGGGATTCAGCGATGGCACCGACGAAGATAAAGTGCATGAAGCGGCGAAACTGGCGTGGCAGCGCGGACGCGTGGCGCTGATTTTGATTGAGACGCCCGCCAATCCGACCAACAGTTTGGTGGATATTCAGTTGATGCAGCAGGTGGCGGATGTGATTGCGCAGCAGCAAGGTTCACGGCCGATTCTCGCCTGCGATAACACATTGCTCGGCCCACTGTTTCAACGTCCGTTGCAGCACGGCGCGGATTTGTCGCTCTATTCCCTGACCAAATATGTCGGCGGCCATTCGGATCTGATTGCCGGTGCGGTACTGGGGAGCGAAGCGCTGGTCGGCAAAGTGCGTTCGCTGCGCAGCGCCATCGGCACGCAGCTGGATCCGCACTCCAGCTGGATGATTGGTCGTTCGCTGGAAACGCTGTCGCTGCGCATGGAGAAAGCCACCAGCAATGCCGAGAAAGTGGCGGCGTTTTTGCGCGATCATCCGCAGGTGGAAAAACTGTATTGGCTGCCATATCTGGCGGCTGAAAGTCCGGCGGGCAAAACCTGGCAGCGCCAGTGCAGCGGCGCGGGCTCAACCTTCTCGTTTGATATTCGTGGCGGGCAAGCGGCGGCGTTCCGTTTCCTGAATGCGCTGGAACTGTTCAAGCTGGCGGTGAGCCTCGGCGGCACCGAATCGCTCGCCAGCCATCCTGCCAGCACCACCCATTCGGGCGTGCCGCAGGATGTGCGGCAACGCATTGGCATCACCGACGCGACCGTGCGCTTGTCGATTGGTATCGAACATCCTGACGACTTGATTGAGGATATGCGCCTGGCGCTGGAAGCCTCGGTTAACTGACGCTAAAACCGAGCATCATGCCGGTATCTTCATGTTCCAGCAGATGACAATGCGCCATGTAGGCATTGTCGGCGTTAGCGACATAGTTGAAGCGCACCAGCACTTCGCTGCGCCAACCGTTAACGCTAACCATGTCTTTCCAGCCGGCGCGATGCGGCGCGGGCGGCTTGCCGTTTTCTGACAGGATGCGGAACTGCGTGCCGTGAATGTGGAACGGATGCAGCATGTGATCGCCTTCACCGGAAATCGTCCACTTCTCCAGCTTGCCCAATTCGACATTGAACATCGGCTTGGTCATGTTAAATGCCTGACCGTTGATCTTGTTGCCGTTGTGGAAATCGTAGGCGGCGGTTTTACCGTGGCTGCCGTGATCCATCGCCATGTCGCCATGATCCATCGGCTTGGCGCTGTGACTCATATCCATATTGCCATGATCCATTTTCATCTCACCCATGGCTTTATCGCCGTAGCGATCCATCAACGCCTGCATGCCTTGCTGATCAAGCTGCGGATCCATCATCAGCTGCAGCCAGCGGCTTTGCAGACCTTCGGTGGCAGGAATCGGTGGCAGATCCACCAGCTTGTCCGGTAACGTGCCGCTGGCCAGCACGCGCAGCGGCAGAATGTTGACCAGCGGCAGCGGTTGATCGAACGGTGCCAGCGTCATGCCCATCTGCGTGACTGGCAACGTCACCACGTCAAAGGCTTTGCCATCTGACGTATCCACCAGCACTTCAAAACGTTCGCCCGGCAGCAGCGGCAAGCTCTCCACTTTCACCGGTTCGGCCAGCAAACCGCCGTCGCTGCCGATCACATACAGCGGACGTTGATCGCTGGTGGCGATATGCAGCGAACGCGCGTTACAGCCATTGAGTAACCGCAGACGCAGCCAGCCGCGCGGCACCGCATGCTGCGGATATTGCACGCCGTTGGTCAGCATCATATCGCCGAACCAGCCGACGGCGGCACGCATGATATCGAGCTGATAATCGATTTGCGTTCCCGCTTTATTCAACTGCTTATCCTGGAAAATCAGCGGCACATCATCTTCGCCCCATTGCATTGGCAGACGCAATTTGCCGGACGCTTCATCCTCCAGCAGCACCAAACCGGCCAGACCTTGCGCCACCTGATAACCGGTTTTACCGTGTAGATGCGGATGGAACCAGCAGGTCGCGGCGGGTTGATCAGGGGTGAAACTCACCTGACGCGTTGCACCGGGTGCAATAATCCCTTGCGGGCCGCCATCGACGTCGCCGGGAATTTCCAGCCCATGCCAGTGCAAGGTGGTGGCTTCTGGCAGCTGATTATGGATATTCACCGTAACCGCTTTTTCACGTTGCAGACGCAGCGCAGGCCCGAGCAAGCCACCGTTGTATCCCCAGGTTGGCACCGCTTTGCCATTCCATTGGCTGCTGCCGGTCATGGCGGTTAAGGTGTATTGCCCGCGTGCATCAGGCTGCAAAATAGAGGGAATCGGCAATAATGGGCGCGTGGCGGCCATTAGTGAGCGGCTCCATAGCGGCAGCGCACCGGCGGCGCTGAGTGCGGCAGTCAACTTTAGAAAATGACGACGTTGCATATTCTTATCCTTGTCGTGAATAAGGGCACAGCGTAAACCTTTACCCTGCGGGAGGGTCAAGTCCTGAAACAGAATGCGCTGATAAAAATGGTGGGAATGGCCCGAAAGGGCAAATTTAGCGGAATACCGGCAATAACTGTGCTAACGTCAATAAATTGTCCCTTGTTGAGAATCATTATGACGAAAAGCATCAAGATCCTGCTGCTGGCGGGACTCCTTGGCTTCTCCTCCACCAGTTTTGCCCTGAGCGAATCCGAAGCAGAAGATCTGGCCGACCTCACCGCCGTGTTCGTTTATCTCAAGAACGATTGTGGCTATCAGGATTTGCCGGACGCTCAGATTCGTAAAGCGCTGGTGTTTTTCGCCCAACAAAACCGTTGGGATTTAAGCAACTACAGCAATTACAACATGAAGTCGCTGGGCGAAGAGAGCTACAAGGATTTGAGCGGTATCGCCATTACCAACGACAAGAAGTGTAAGTCGCTGGCGCGCGATTCGCTGAGTTTGCTGGCTTACGTTAAGTAATTCTGAGTGCCCGCTGTACGCTGACTCGGTTGGTGCCCGCAGTCCCCCTCCTCGGTCCTCCCCCACAAGTGGGGGAGGAAGATGCTGCAAAATGGTAGTTAGGAGTTGCATGTGGCAGCGTCTCCTTCCCCCGCTGGCGGGGGAAGGCCGGGATGGGGGATAGCCAGCACACTCCCAATCTGAATCTAAACCGTTAACTCCAATCCAATACCTCGCTCGCGCAGATCGCGGCACACCGCTTCATCCAGACGCGCATCCGTCACCACATCGGTCAGGCTATCAATCGGCGCGGCGCAATACAGTGACCATGAACCGTACTTGCTGCTGTCCGCCAGCAGAACGCGGCGGCGCGCATTAGCCAGCAGATCCATCTTCAATCCGGCTTTATCTTCGGTTGGCGTGGTAATCCCGCGTTCGATGCTCCACGAGTTGCAGCTGACAAAGGCGATGTCGGGATTGATGCTGCGTAGCAGGCGGCGTCCATGTTCACCAATACATGACTGGCTGGAATCATCAATGCGTCCACCAATAATGGTGGTTTCGATTTGCTTAAACTCGGACAGAAACAGCGCGATGTGCAGATCGGCAGTGATCACCCGCAGCTTGAGGTGCGTCAGCTGGCGCGCCAGCTCCAGCATGGTCGTACCGGCATCCAATACCACCGCATCACCCGATTGCACGTAGCTGGCGGCAAACTGCGCGATGGCCTGCTTCTCGGCGAGGTTGCGCTGCATCTTCTCCAGCGTGGTCGGCTGATTGGGGATAAAGCGATTCAGCGTAACGCCGCCGTGGCTGCGGCTAATAACGCCCTCTTTATCCAGCTTGATCAGATCGCGGCGGATCGTCGCTGGCGAGGCGGAAATAGCGCTCACCAGTTGTTCAACAGTGACCAAATTATGGCTCTTCAGATAATCCATAATCTGGTCGAGACGGCTTTGTCCCTTCATATTTCCCTATGCAAGCTGCATCGCGAGTTTAATGGAGATCGCCATGCTCGCAGAGTTCGCTTTACCTGTCCAGGCGATATCAAACGCGGTGCCGTGGTCCGCCGAGGTGCGGATAAACGGCAGGCCCGCAGTGATGTTAACACCATCATAAAAGCCTAGTAATTTCAGCGGGATATGCCCTTGGTCATGGTACATCGCTACCACCATATCGTACTGTCCTTCCTGACACTGCAGGAACACGGTATCGGGCGGACACGGGCCGCTGACATCAATGCCCTGCGCTTTCATGGCGTTAATGGCAGGCGCGACGATGGTGATCTCTTCATCACCAAACAGACCGTTTTCACCGGCATGCGGATTAACGCCTGCCACCGCGATGCGCGGCTGGTCGAAACCGACGCGGCGCAGGAAGCTGTCGGCCATGCCGATCACCGTTTGAATGCGCTCGCCGTTTAAGGTATCGAGGAACTTACGCAGCGCAATATGCGTGGTGACGTGAATCACTTTCAGCTTATCGGTGTAGAGCACCATGGCGTAATTTTTGGTGTTGGTCAGTTGCGCCAGCAGTTCGGTGTGGCCGGGATAGATATGCCCCGCTGAGTGCAGCGCCTCTTTATTTAACGGTGCGGTGGCGATCGCCTGCACGTCGCCAGCCAGCGCCAGTTCGGTGGCGCGTTTGACGCAACGCCAGGCCAAATCGCCCGCCTCTTTCTGCACCACGCCGGGCTGCAGCGCGGCGGCATCCGCCAGCGGCTCATCAATCACGTTGATGATGCCGGGCGCGAAGTGCGCATCCTTGACCTGGTCGAGCACGCGCAGTTCAGCCTGCGGCGTGACATTGAGTCCCATTACCCGACGCAGCGTGTTGGCGCAACCCACCACCACCGCAGGCACGCCCGCTAACTCACCTTCTGCCAGCGCTTTAATGATGATCTCCGGGCCAATGCCCGCCGGATCGCCCATGGTAATCGCAATAATTTTACTCACTCGACTTCTCCTCAATAAAACGAATGGCTTCTACCAGGGTGTTTTCGTCACCAAAGCCACCTGCTTTGGTCATCACCGGCAGGTGTAATTCACTGTTAAGCAAAACCCCGTGCGGCACGCAGCCCGCCACAAGGCCCTGAATCTGGAAACCGCTCGCGCCAAACGCCTGCGCCACGGCAATCGCCACATCACCGCCAGAGAGATACAGCCCGGCAGGCTGCGCCCTGCGGCACACGCGGCGGGTTAACTGCGCGAGAAACTGGCAGATGCGCTCGCCCAATAGCTGACGTGAAACCTGATGCTGTTGGCACAACTGCTCGATCTCGTGGCGCTGATCGGCATGTTGCGTAGTGCGCACCACGCAATGCGCGCCGTCGTGCAGCGCCTGCTGCATCGCCTGCTGCCACTGTTCAGCCTGCGGCCAGGCCGGTTGGGCAAAAAGCTGGCGGATATCAATATCGATAACGCGGATGTCGCGCTGGCTGGCGAGGCACGTAATCTGCTGCTGCGCAATCGCGCTCATCGAGCCAACCACCGCCAGCACCGGACGCGGCTGACGCGCCGCCAGCATCGCGCCAAGCGCATCGCTGAGCCCGGACGCACCGGCCAGCAATGGACGCGTCTCCAGCGTGGCTGCCGCAGCCATTAATAAGGCAATGTCGGCGTCCTGCTCGATATCCACCACCAGCAAACCTTGCTTGCTGGCCAGCACCTGCGCCAGCTGGTCGCCACGCAGCGTGGCGAGATCGAGGGTTTCACCCGGCAAGGCGCTCTGCATCTGCAATCGCGTCAGCACATGGCCGCTGGTGACCGGCGTTTTAGGATCGCTGGCGAATTCGCTGTCGATCAGACGTTGCTGGTGGATCCACACTTCCCCCGCCCGCGTGGTGCGTCCAAGCTTCGGCACCGCCGGCACCACTAAGGCTAATGTTTTGCCGCTGGCCTGCATTGCGGCGGCGATTTCCGCGCCGGGATTGCCGCGCAGCGTGGAATCAATCTTCTTGAACAACCAACCGTCATTAGCGATGGCCTGATGTTGCTCAATCGCCGCCCGCGTGCGCCGGGCCGCTTCCTGTTCGCTGAGCGCACGGCTATCGGTGCTGATGACCAGCACATCGGCGACATCAGCGTCATGCGGCGTGCTGCTATCAAACAGCACATGCACTCGCGCCCCGGCTTGTGCCAGCCCGCTGCCCGCGTCATTGGCGCCGGTAAAATCATCGGCAATCACCAGGACTGGCGTTTTCCATGGCGGTAAAGTCATGCTCTCTCCTGTTCCGGCCGCTGTCGTGCTGCAATGATTATATTCAATCATGATTGATTATATGTGAGCAAGATCAAATTAATCGAAATCAATTTGTCCTATAAAATTAGGCACTGTAGTGATAGACCTCGCGCTGCATGAGCAAACTTAATCATTCAGCGCAAAAAACGTAAGGGTAAGAGATGAATATCAACAGCACCGTGATCAGTGGCTTTCAGGCGCTTAATGACCTCAGCTATTTACTGCAAGGTAAAGAAAAAGCGCTGCTGGTGACCGATAAGAATATCGAAGGCATTCCGGCGGTGCAGACGCTAATCGCCCAGCTGAAGCAGCAGATTGCCAGCCTGAGCATCGTCAATACGGTGCCGCCAGAGCCCAGCCAGCACGATGTGGCGGCCATTGTCGCCGCGCTGCCGAGTACTGATGTGGATTTGGTGATTGGCGTCGGCGGTGGCAGCGTACTGGACGTCGCCAAGCTGCTGTCGATTCTGTGTGTTGAAGGCGCGCCAACACTGGACGCGCTGCTGGCGGGTGAAAAGCCGCAGACGCGCACCACTTCGCTGCTGATCCCCACTACCGCAGGTACCGGCTCAGAAGCCACGCCCAATGCGATTCTGGCAATCCCTGAGAAAGAGACCAAAGTCGGCATAATCTCGCCGGTGATGCTGCCAGATTATGTCGCGCTGGTGCCAGAGCTCACCACCAGCATGCCACCGCACATCGCCTCTTCAACCGGTATCGATGCGCTGTGCCATTTAATCGAGTGCTTTACCGCTACCGTGTCGAATCCGGTGAGCGATAACTATGCGCTGATCGGCATGAAAAAGCTGTTTGCCAGCCTCGAAACCACCCTCGCTGAGCCGGATAACCTTGAAGCGCGCCTGAATATGCTGTGGGCGTCTTATTACGGTGGCGCATCGATTGCGCATGCCGGTACGCATCTGGTACATGCGATGTCTTATCCGCTGGGCGGCAAATATCACCTGCCGCACGGCGTCGCCAATGCCATTCTGCTCGCACCCTGCATGCGCTTTGTGCGTCCGGCGGCGGTGAGCAAATTCGCTCAGGTTTACGATTTGCTACCGGATGCCGATACCTCGCTGGACGACGAAGCTAAATCCCACGCGCTGGTGGCGTACTTTGCCGCGCTGGTGAAACGCCTGAAGCTGCCCGCCAGCCTGGAAGAGCTGGGTATCGGCCCGGATCATCTGCCGTATCTGGTGGAAGCCGCGCTCGACGTGCAGCGCCTGATGAAGAATGTACCGATGAAAGTGGGCGCCGATGACGTACGCAACGTCTACCTGACGCTATTTCCGGCTTTAAATCACTAAGGATTATCGAGGACAACATGAGCAAGAAAATTCAGGGCGTGTTAACCGCCATCGTCACTACTTTCGATCGCGACGGCGCATTCAATCCAGCCGCCCAACGCGAACAGGTTAAACGTCAGTTAAGCGCTGGCAACGGCATCTTCTGCGGCGGCACCAACGGCGAATTCTTCGTGCTGAACGAACAGGAGAAGCTGGCGGTGACGCAAACCTGTGTTGATGAAGTGAACGGCAGCGCGCCGGTGGTGGCGCACATTGGCGAGATCTCCACGCGTGAAACCATTCGCCTTGGGAAACAAGTGGCGAAGCTGGGCGTGGATGCGGTTTCGGTGATCACGCCCTATTTCGTGCCACTGAAACAGGAAGAGCTGATTGCCCACTATCGCGCGGTGGCCGACGCCATCGACGTGCCGCTGTTCCTCTACAACATTCCGGCACGCACCGGCAACACGTTGCAGCCAGAAACCGTACGCACGCTGGCCGCGCACCCGAACATCATCGGCATCAAAGACAGCGCCGGCAGCTATGAAAGCCTGAGCGGCTTCCTGCAAGCGGCTGTAGGAATCGACAGTTTTGATGTGCTGAACGGCCCGGATTCGTTGATTCATCAGGGCTTTGTCGACGGTTGCTCGGCCTGTATTTCGGGTCTAGCTAACGTGGCGCCAAAAGAGATCAATGCGATTTGGGCACGCTTTCATGCCGGCGATATCGAAGGTTCGCGCCTGGCGCAGGAGAATGTCACCGGTCTGCGCACCGATCTGTATAGCGTGGGCTTCTCTCCCGCCGCAGTAAAAAAAGCGGTGACGCTGCTGGGCTTTGAGGTTGGCGACAGCCGCTACGCGGTGAGTTTCTCTGCCGAAGAAGAGCAGAAGATCCGCCAGATTGTGAATCAGTATTTGCAGTAATTTTCAGGTGAGTAGCCAGCCAGGTCGTCATCAATGGCGACCCTGGCACCGGCTGTTATCTGTTTTTTTCAACATCGGGAAGAATTATGAAAGTCATCTGCACTTCACCGTCGTTTGCGAAATATGACGCGACGCCGATAGCAACGCTGCAGCAGCACGGTTTTGAGCTGATCATGCTGCCCGCCGATGCGCCGCTAAGCGCACTTGAGCCGCATCTGGCTAACACCGTGGCGATGATCGTGGCCTTTACCGACATCAACCAAGAACTGCTGGCGTTAGCGCCGCAGCTGAAAATCGTCTGTAAGCACGGCGTTGGCGTCGACAACATCAATCTGGAAGCGACGCGCGCACGCGGTATTTACGTCACCAATGTGCCCGATGCCAACAAACACGCGGTTGCCGATTTCGCTTTTGCGTTGATCCTCAACAGCGCGCGTCAAATCACTCAAGCCACCATCGAAACTCGCGCGGGTAGCTGGCCGCGAATTTTTGCCACCGACGTCTACGGCAAAACGCTGGGCATCATCGGGCTGGGTAATATTGGCAAGCAGGTTGCGCTGCGCGCCACAGGCTTCAACATGCGGGTGATCGCGTTCGATTTTTATCCCGATGAGCAGTTTGCTGCCGAGCACGGCATCGAATTCGTCACGCTGGATCAGCTGACCGCAACCAGCGATTTCATCACTCTGCACATGCCGCTTACCGACAAAACGCACAATCTGTTTGATGCCGCGCGCCTCAAACGCATGAAGAAAAATGCCTTCCTGATTAATGCCTCACGCGGCGGCGTGGTGAACGAGCAGGATCTTTATCAGGCGCTGCTGGATAACGTGATTGCCGGTGCGGCGGCCGATGTGTTTGTGCAGGAACCACTGAGCGAGCATCCGCTGTTCACGCTCGGCAACTTCATTCCCACTGCGCACATTGCCGGTTACACCGACGGTGCAATCAGCGCGATTGGTGAACGTTGCGTGTCGCAAATTGTGCAGTGCATCCAACAGGGCGAACGCCCAATCAACGTGATGAACGGGCTGGAATAACACGCCGCCTTTCTCTGTAACCCTTTTTCGAGTGGATAATTATTATGACTAACTCTGCGCGCTCGAGTCGTATCCGTTGGTGGATTGCTGGCCTGATGTGGCTGGCCATCGCCATTAACTACATTGACCGCACCGTGCTCTCGGCAGCGGCACCGCATCTGATCAAAGAGCTCGATATCAATCCTGAAATGATGGGCTTCATCATGGCGGCGTTCTTCTGGTCGTATGCGCTATTGCAGATCCCGGCGGGCTGGTTCGCCGATCGCTTCGGTCAGAAAAAAGGTCTCGGCATCGCCGTCGGCTGGTGGTCAATCGCGACCATGGCGATGGGCCTCGCCACCGGTTTTAAATCGCTGCTGGCGCTGCGTTTAGCCCTCGGCGTCGGTGAAGCCGCCGCCTATCCCAGCAACGCCGGTATTACCGCGCGCTGGTTCCCGGATCGTGAACGCGCCACGGTTTCTGGCCTGTTTGACAGCGCCTCCAAGTTTGGTGGTGCGGTGGCCATGCCGCTGATCGTCTTTATGATCGCCCTGTTTGACTGGCGTCTGACCTTCCTGGCGATTGGTGCGCTCGGCTTGTTCTGGGTGATTGCCTGGTACTTTATCTACGCCGAGAACCCGGAAGATCATAAGTCGATCAGTAAAGAAGAAGTGCGCTTCATCCGTGGCGGCCAGGCGCAGAAGCACGGCGATAAAAGCGTGCGTCCGATGAAGTGGTACAAACTGCTGCGCTACCGCAATATCTGGGCGATGTGCATTGGCTTCTTCACCATCAATTACACCTCCTATTTCTTTATCACCTGGCTGCCGACCTATCTGGTGAAAGATAAAGGTATGGATTTTCTCAAAATGGGGATGGTGGCTGCGCTGCCGCTGATCTGCGGCATGGTGATTGAAGTGCTGGCGGGTTGGGCATCGGATCGCATGGTGCATAACAAAGTGCTGTCGCTGACCGCCACACGCAAACTGTTCCTCACCATCGGCCTATTGATGGCGCTGTGCATCGGCTTTGCCCCGTTCACTGATTCGGTGTTTATGACCGTGCTGCTGCTGTGTATCGCCAAATCCGGCACCACCGTAGCGGCATCACAAGTGTGGGCGTTGCCGGGTGATGTGGCGCCGCAAAACAGCGTGTCGATTGTCGCGGGCCTGCAGAATACCGTATCCAACATGGGCGGCGCGGTGGGACCGATCATTACCGGCGCGATAGTTGGCGCAACCGGTCATTTTACCTGGGCGCTGGTGTTCTCGGCGGTGCTGGTGGTGATTGGCATCCTTAACTATCTGTTCCTGATGGGTAACGTTGAACCTATCGTCGATGAGGAACAGGTTTCACATTCACATTCGGTTGCAAGCGGCGCGGCGCGGTGATCGGCTGGGTCGCCATGAATGGCGACCCTACGTTATTTACCGGCGATAAACAGCCGATAAGCGGCAATCACCGCGAGAAAATCTTCGACGCCACAGAAAGAGAGGCTCTCTTCATCGTAATAGGTCATGCCCTCTTCCATGCCGTCATCTTCCAGCGCCAACTGGTTGGCGCGAATCATCACCTCTTCTTCATCCAGCCACAGCGTGTATTCATGCCCGACACGCTGCCACTGATTGATAGTGCCTTTCACCTGTTGGGCGGCGGCCTCAACCTCATCCAGCAACGGCAGATTGTCTTTGACCTCTTCGTTGAACCAGTGCCCCACCGCTTCGTGGTCCATCGACATACGCACTTTGACCTGACCGGTCAAATCACGCAGAAATTCGTACTCCATGGGTTTGCCTCATACTGATGGCGCGCCGCGCGGCACCGTGTAAATGCATTTTGTGCGCAGCACGCTGAATAAAGTGGGATCGCGCTCGCATTATGCCTGGAGATGTCAGCGGAAAAAAGGGCATAAAAAAAGGGACGATTTTCATCGTCCCTTGTTCATCCCGATAGCCGATTAAACGGCAGTCTGGAAGATCACGCTATCCGCTTTGTCAGTGTATTGTCCCAGCTGATCAAAGTTGAGGTAGCGGTAAGTGTCAGCCGCGGTCTTATCAACCTGCAGCATGAACTGCTGATACTCATCCGGCGTTGGCAGCTTGCCAAGCAGCGAAGCGACCGCCGCCAGTTCAGCCGACGCCAGGAAGACGTTCGCGCCGGTACCCAGACGGTTCGGGAAGTTACGGGTCGAGGTGGAAACCACCGTCGCGCCGTCCGCCACACGCGCCTGGTTACCCATGCACAGTGAACAGCCCGGAATCTCGATACGCGCACCGCTCTTACCGAAGACGCTGTAGTAGCCCTCTTCGGTCAGCTGTGCGGCGTCCATTTTGGTTGGCGGCGCAACCCACAAGCGGGTTGGCAGCTGGCCTTTATGGGCATCCAGCAATTTACCGGCCGCGCGGAAGTGACCAATGTTGGTCATGCACGAACCGATAAACACTTCGTCGATCTTCTCGCCCTGCACGTCAGACAACCAACGCGCGTCGTCTGGATCGTTCGGTGCGCACAGAATTGGCTCTTTAATCTCGGCCAGATCGATGTCGATCACCGCCGCGTATTCTGCATCCGCATCGCCTTCCAGCAGTTGCGGATCGGCCAGCCATTTCTGCATGCCTTCAATGCGGCGCTCCAGCGTACGACGATCGCCGTAGCCTTCCGAGATCATCCACTTCAGCAGCACGATGTTCGAGTTCAGATACTCGATGATCGGCTCTTTATCCAGCTTGATGGTGCAGCCAGCAGCAGAACGCTCAGCCGAGGCATCGGTCAGCTCAAATGCCTGCTCAACTTTCAGTTTCGGCAGACCTTCGATTTCCAGCACGCGGCCAGAGAAGATGTTTTTCTTACCTTTCTTCTCAACGGTCAGCAGGCCCGCTTTGATCGCGTACAGCGGAATCGCGTGTACCAGATCGCGCAGGGTGATGCCCGGCTGCATTTCGCCTTTGAAGCGCACCAGTACCGATTCCGGCATGTCCAGCGGCATTACGCCGGTCGCAGCAGCAAACGCTACCAGACCAGAACCTGCCGGGAAGGAAATACCAATTGGGAAACGGGTGTGTGAGTCACCGCCGGTACCAACGGTATCGGGCAACAGCATACGGTTCAGCCAGCTGTGGATAACGCCATCACCTGGACGCAGCGAGACGCCGCCACGGTTCATGATGAAGTCTGGCAGCGTATGGTGGGTGGTCACGTCAACCGGCTTCGGATAGGCGGCGGTGTGACAGAATGACTGCATCACCAGGTCAGCTGAGAAGCCGAGGCACGCCAGGTCTTTCAGTTCATCACGGGTCATTGGACCGGTGGTGTCCTGAGAACCGACTGAGGTCATTTTTGGTTCGCAGTACGCGCCTGGACGGACACCGTCTACGCCGCACGCCCGGCCAACCATTTTCTGCGCCAGTGAGTAACCACGGGTGCTGGCGGCAACATCTTTGGCTTGCACGAACACATCGCTGTGCGGCAGACCCAATGACTCGCGCGCTTTGGTGGTCAGGCCACGACCGATGATCAGCGGAATACGACCGCCAGCACGGACTTCGTCCAGCAGCACGTCGGTCTTCAGCTCGAAGGTCGCCAGCACTTCATCCGTCTCGTGATTGCGCACTTCACCTTTGTATGGGTAAACGTCGATGACATCGCCCATATTCAGACGATCAACGTCAAGCTCAATTGGCAAGGCACCCGCATCTTCCATCGTGTTGAAGAAGATGGGAGCGATTTTACCGCCGAGGCACAGACCGCCGCCCTTTTTGTTTGGCACGTAAGGGATATCGTCGCCCATAAACCACAGCACCGAGTTGGTGGCAGATTTACGCGAAGAACCGGTACCGACCACGTCGCCGACATAGGTCAGCGGGAAGCCTTTGGTTTGCAGTGCTTCGATCTGTTTGATCGGGCCAATGTTACCCGCATCGTCGGGTTCGATGCCTTCACGGGCGTTTTTCAGCATTGCCAGCGCGTGCAGTGGAATATCCGGACGTGACCATGCATCCGGCGCCGGAGAGAGGTCGTCGGTGTTGGTTTCGCCGGTCACTTTGAACACGGTGGTAGTGATTTTTTCAGCCAGTTTTGGACGCTTCAGGAACCATTCGGCATCGGCCCAGGACTGGATAATTTTTTTCGCGTGTGGGTTACCCGCTTTGGCTTTCTCTTCGACATCGTAGAAGTTATCGAACATCAGCAGCGTGTGAGACAGGGCTTCGGCAGCGATGGGGGCTAAGGCTTCATCTTCTAACGCTTCAATCAGCGCATGGATGTTATAACCTCCCTGCATGGTGCCCAGCAGCTCAACGGCTTTTTCGCGAGTAACCAGAGGAGAGTGGGCTTCGCCCTTAGTGACAGCTGCCAGGAAACCGGCTTTGACATACGCCGCTTCATCAACACCTGGTGGAACACGATTGACCAACAGGTCGGTAAGGAATTCTTCTTCACCCGCTGGCGGGTTTTTTAGCAGTTCAACCAGCGCGGCCATCTGGGAAGCATCTAACGGCTTAGGTACGATTCCCTGGGCAGCACGCTCGGCAACGTGCTTACGGTATTCTTCTAGCACGACGTTCTCCTCGCTCTCATTGTATAGCTTTCCGGTGCACCCCTTGATGCTGTCGAACAGTAGGGTGAGGTGCCCGGTTCCGCGTGGGGCAGCATAGCAGCATTTCGCCTGATTGTTAATCTGTTTACAAAAAAGCAACATTCGTGCATTTTTTAGCAGCTTCATCTGCAAATTGAGTGGGATCACATAAAAAAGCAGGCTTTGAAAGCCTGCTAGTTCTCATTTTCGGAGGAGAGTTTTAACGATCGACCAGCACAAACTCGCTGTCGTTATAGCGCTGGCCCAGAATGTTTTTCTCGCTAAACACCTCATCCAGCGTGGCGACATCCGCATGACGTAATGCTAAATCAGCGGCGGCGCAGTTCTGTTCCAGATGGGCGATTTTGCTGGCGCCAGGAATCGGCACAATAAACTCGCCTTGTGCCAGTACCCACGCCAACGCCAGCTGAGCGGCGGTTGCGTCATAACCTGCAGCCATCTCAGTGAGCTGATTCACTAACTTTTGGTTATGCGCCTGCGCATCCTGCTGAAAACGCGGCAGTGAACGACGGAAGTCATCTTCCGCTAAGGTTGTGGCGGCCGGGAATTTCCCGGTGAGGAAGCCGCGCCCCAGTGGGCTATACGGAACAAAGCCGACGTTCAGTTCACGGCAGGTAGCGAGTACATCTTGCTCCGGATCGCGTGACCACAGCGAATATTCGCTTTGCAGCGCCGAAATCGGATGCACCGCATGCGCGCAGCGCAAGGTAGCGGATGAAACCTCGGACAAACCGAGATACCTCACCTTCCCTTCCCGCACCAGATCGGCCATCACGCCCTCCAGTCTGAGCCACGCGATGCGCCATTTCGAAGCGCGTTTGGGTGTGCGGCTGCTTAATCGCACCACACGCAAAGTGCCGCTCACCGAAGCCGGAGAACGCCCTTTGCCTGCGCTTGCCGATCTGTCACAAGCGGTGGACAAGCTCAACGACTTGCGCAGCGATCCACGCGGCGTATTGCGCAGCATGGCGCCACAGCAACCCGCTGAGCTGCTGCAGTTTCCCTGCATTGAGCGACGCTTTCCCAGTGGACGACGTTATCGCTGGGAATTCTGGCAGGATGGCCGCAAACAGGAAGTGGCGGTAAAAGGGTCGCTGGTGCTGGATAACAATGAGCGGATATTACAGGCAGCGCGTGCGGGCGTGGGCATTGCCTTTCTGCATGAAGGTACGGTGCGGGAAGATTTAATTCGCGGTGAGTTAGTGGAAATACTGGCGGACTTCACTCAGTTAGAAGAAGGATTCTGGCTCTATTATCCGAGTCGTAAATATCTTTCCGCGCCACTGAGGCATTTTATTGATTGGCTTAAAGAAATTAACCTTTATTTAAAAACACCCATTACGCATTCTATTTAAATGGTTAGATAATATATAAATCCATTAATTATAAATAATTTAAAAATTAAGGTGAAATAAAAGAAGTTTGGCGTAGACTGCCTGCGGGCGCTTGAGGCAATCTGCCTTAAGTCAGAAATTATTGAGGTAGGTTGTGGAGAGCGGAAACCGTGCAGTTAACTTTCATTAACCGCACGGGCAAGCGCACTTCCCTACACGTGAGAAATGTCAGGGTAGTCGCTTGCTCGTGCTAAATCAAGAGGAACGTGACTATGAAGTCTATATTCAGCAAGCTGATTATCAGCGGGCTCATTCTATTAGGATTGTGTCTGGTTAATCGCAGTTCACTCTGCGAGTTACGATTACGGATATTCACTGCTGAATTATCGGCTGTTATGGCTTACGAAGCACAACAGTAAAACTTCACTAGCGGGGGTTCGCTCCCGCTATTCCGGCATTGCGCATGTGTTAGCTCACGCGCCTTTTTTACTTGTTTATTTAAATAGAACCACTAATAAAAAACGGCCCCTTAAAGGAGCCGTTAATTTATTCAAAGCGGAAACTTATTTCTTTTTCGCTTTTGGATTCGGCAGGTCAGTGATGCTACCTTCGAACACTTCGGCAGCCAGGCCGACAGACTCATGCAGCGTCGGGTGCGCGTGAATGGTCAGAGCGATATCTTCGGCATCACAGCCCATTTCAATCGCCAGACCGATTTCACCCAGCAGCTCGCCGCCGTTGGTACCGACAATCGCACCACCGATAACACGGTGTGTTTCTTTGTCGAAAATCAGCTTGGTCATGCCGTCCGCACAATCAGACGCGATAGCACGGCCTGAAGCTGCCCACGGGAAGGTGGAGACTTCGTAGCTGATGCCTTTCTCTTTGGCTTCTTTCTCGGTCAGACCCACCCAGGCAACTTCTGGCTCGGTGTAAGCAATGGATGGGATCACTTTCGGGTCGAAGTAGTGCTTCAGGCCCGAGATCACTTCCGCCGCGACGTGGCCTTCGTGCACACCTTTGTGCGCCAGCATTGGCTGACCCACGATGTCGCCGATAGCATAGATGTGCGGTACGTTGGTGCGCATCTGCTTGTCGACGCGGATGAAGCCGCGATCGTCCACTTCCACGCCTGCTTTACCAGCATCAAGGCCTTTACCGTTCGGTACGCGGCCAATCGCCACCAGCACCGCGTCGTAACGCTGTGCATCGACCGGGGCTTTTTTGCCTTCCATCGAAACGTAGATACCGTCGTCTTTCGCTTCAACAGCGGTAACTTTGGTTTCCAGCATCAGGTTGAATTTCTTGCTGATACGCTTGGTGAAGACTTTCACCACGTCTTTATCGGCAGCCGGGATCACCTGGTCAAACATCTCAACCACGTCGATCTCTGAACCCAGCGCTTTATAAACGGTGGCCATTTCCAGACCGATGATACCGCCGCCCATTACCAGCAGACGCTTCGGCACTTCTTTCAGTTCCAGCGCATCGGTAGAGTCCCACACGCGCGGATCGTTGTGCGGAATGAATGGCAGTTCGATTGGACGAGAACCGGCCGCGATGATCGCGTTATCGAAGTTAATGGTGGTTGCGCCACCTTCACCTTCAACCACCAGCGTGTTAGCACCGGTGAATTTGCCGAGGCCAGTAACCACTTTCACTTTACGACCTTTCGCCATGCCTGCGAGGCCGCCAGTGAGCTGGTTAATAACCTTCTCTTTCCACGAACGAATTTTGTCGATGTCAGTTTGCGGCTGGCCAAACACGATACCGTGCTCTTCCAGGGCTTTTGCTTCGTCGATCACTTTGGCGACGTGCAGCAGCGCTTTTGACGGGATACAGCCTACGTTCAGACAAACACCGCCGAGGGTGCTGTAACGCTCAACGATTACGGTTTCCAGACCTAAATCAGCGCAACGGAAGGCTGCAGAGTAACCTGCAGGACCTGCCCCAAGTACCACGACTTGAGTTTTAATCTCTGTACTCATCATGACCTCTTGTTTGATTACCGGCAGTCAGGAGAAAGCTTTTCCCAAGCTCTAATGCCCTATATCCGCCGGGACATTTCACCGCGAGAGTTTACAGAATTGTTAACAAACTGCCAACCGCGGCAACATTGAATGCTTACAACAAGGCCGGCTTTCGCCGGCCTTGATTAACTTCACATCACCAGACGGCGAATGTCGGACAGTGTGTTGTTGATGATGGTGATAAAGCGCGCACCATCAGCACCGTCGATCACGCGGTGGTCGAAGGAGAGTGAGATCGGCATCATCAGACGCGGCTCAAACTCTTTACCGTTCCACACCGGCTCCATCGCTGACTTGGAAACACCGAGGATAGCCACTTCCGGCGCGTTGACGATTGGCGCGAAGTGCGTGGTGCCCAGGCCGCCAAGGCTGGAGATGGTGAAGCAACCGCCCTGCATATCGCCAGCGGTCAGCTTGCCATCACGCGCTTTCTTGGAAATCGCCATCAGCTCGCGAGACAGTTCAGTGATGCCTTTCTTGTTCACATCTTTGAACACTGGAACCACCAGACCGTTTGGCGTATCAACCGCCACACCGATGTTGATGTATTTCTTCAGCGTCAGTTTCTGTGCATCTTCAGACAGTGAACTGTTGAAGCGTGGCATCTGCTCAAGCGCAGCGGCAACGGCTTTCATGATGAACACCACTGGTGTGAATTTCACATCAAGTTTGCGTTTCTCAGCTTCGGCATTCTGCTGTTTGCGGAACGCTTCCAGATCGGTGATATCGGTTTTGTCGAAGTGCGTAACGTGCGGGATAACCACCCAGTTACGGCTCAGGTTAGCACCCGAGATTTTCTGGATACGGCCCAGTTCCACTTCTTCGATTTCGCCGAACTTGCTGAAGTCCACTTTCGGCCAAGGCAACAGACCTGGCAGGCTTCCGCCGCTGGCTGCTGCAGCCGGAGCCGCTTCAGCGCGTTTCACCGCGTCTTTAACGTAAGTCTGCACGTCTTCTTTCAGGATGCGACCTTTACGGCCGGTGCCTTTGACTTTCGCCAGATTCACACCGAACTCGCGCGCCAGGCGACGAATCACCGGCGTAGCGTGTACGTAAGCGTCGTTCTCAGCGAACTCGCCTTTTGCATCCGCTTTCGCTGCTGCTGGAGCCGCTGCAGGTTTCGCTGCTTCTGCCGCTGGAGCTGCTTCCTGCTTAGCGGCAGGCGCCGCAGCTGGTGCCGCGCCTTCCACTTCGAACACCATGATCAGCTTACCGGTGCTGACTTTATCGCCAGTCGCCACTTTCAGCTCTTTCACGGTACCGGCGAACGGTGCAGGCACTTCCATTGAGGCTTTGTCACCTTCAACCACGATCAGTGATTGCTCAGCAGCGACTTTGTCGCCCACTTTCACCAGGATCTCGGTGACTTCAACTTCGTCGCCACCAATGTCCGGCACGTTGACGTCTTTGGCGCCAGAAGCCGCAGGAGCTGCAGCGGGTGCGGCTTCCTGTTTGGCTGCTGGAGCGGCAGCGGCTGGCGCTGCGCCTTCTGCTTCGAACACCATGATCAGCGAGCCGGTGTTCACTTTATCGCCGGTGGCAATTTTGATCTCTTTCACCACGCCCGCGAACGGTGCTGGGACTTCCATTGAGGCTTTGTCGCCTTCAACGGTGATCAGCGACTGCTCAGCAGCAACTTTGTCGCCAACTTTGACCAGGATCTCGGTGACTTCAACTTCGTCGCCGCCGATGTCCGGTACGTTGACCTCTTTGCTGACCGCAGCAGCAGCGGCTGCTGGAGCAGGAGCGGCTTCCGCTTTCTTCTCTTCGGCTGGCGCTGGCGCCGCTTCTGCGGCACCTTCAGCGTCAAAAATCATGATCAGTTTGCCGGTTTCTACTTTGTCACCGGTAGAGATTTTGATCTCTTTAACCACGCCTGCCTGTGGCGAAGGCACTTCCATGGAGGCTTTATCGCCTTCCACGGTGATCAGCGACTGTTCAGCTTCAACTTTGTCGCCCACCTTGACCAGGATTTCGGTGACTTCAACTTCGTCTGCCCCGATGTCTGGTACGTTAATTTCGATAGCCATTACTCTCTTACCTCTTAAGCCAGACGCGGGTTAACTTTATCGGCGTCGATGTTGAACTTGGTGATTGCTTCTGCCACCACTTTCTTATCGATTTCGCCGCGTTTAGCCAGCTCACCCAGCGCAGCCACAACCACATACGATGCATCCACTTCAAAGTGGTGACGCAGGTTTTCACGGCTGTCGGAACGACCGAAGCCATCAGTACCCAACACGCGATAATCGCTGGAAGGCACGTAGCTGCGAACCTGTTCTGCGAACAGCTTCATGTAGTCGGTTGACGCGACGGCCGGTGCTTCGTTCATCACCTGAGCGATGTACGGAACGCGCGGGGTTTCTGTTGGATGCAGCATGTTCCAGCGCTCACAATCCTGACCATCACGCGCCAGCTCGGTGAACGAGGTCACGCTGTAGACGTCAGAACCGATGCCGTAATCTTTCGCCAGGATCTGTGCGGCTTCACGCACGTGACGCAGAATCGAACCTGAACCCAGCAGCTGCACTTTGCCTTTGCTTCCGTCCACGGTTTCCAGCTTGTAGATACCCTTGCGGATACCCTCTTCCGCACCCTGCGGCATCGCAGGCATGTGGTAGTTTTCGTTCAGCGTGGTGATGTAGTAGTAGATATTTTCCTGCGCTTCGCCGTACATACGCACCAGACCGTCTTGCATGATGACCGCAATTTCGTACGCGTAAGACGGATCGTAAGAGATACAGTTCGGGATAGTCAGCGACTGAATGTGGCTGTGACCATCTTCGTGCTGCAGACCTTCGCCGTTCAGGGTAGTACGACCTGAAGTACCACCAACCAGGAAGCCGCGTGCCTGCATATCGCCGGCCAACCACATCAGATCGCCGATGCGCTGGAAGCCAAACATCGAGTAATAGATGTAGAAGGGAATCATCGGCAGGTTGTTGGTGCTGTAAGAGGTCGCCGCAGCCAGCCAGGATGAACCTGCGCCCAGCTCGTTGATCCCTTCCTGCAGAATCTGGCCTTTCTCGTCTTCTTTATAGTAAGCAACCTGCTCGCGGTCCTGCGGGGTGTACTGCTGACCGTTCGGGCTGTAGATACCGATCTGACGGAACAGACCTTCCATACCGAAGGTACGCGCTTCATCCGCGAGGATCGGAACCAGACGATCTTTGATCGACTTGTTCTTCAGCATCACGTTCAGGGCACGCACAAAGGCGATGGTGGTAGAGATCTCTTTGTTCTGCTCTTCCAATAACGGACGGAACTCTTCCAGCGTAGGCATTTCCAGCTTCTCGCTGAACTCCGCCTGACGCGTTGGCAGGTAGCCGCCCAACTTCTCACGCTGGCCGTGCAGATAGTTGTACTCTTCAGAACCTTTCTCGAAGGTGACGTATGGCAGCTCTTCGATTTTGTCGTCGGCAACCGGCACATTGAAGCGATCGCGGATGTAGCGAACGCCATCCATGTTCATCTTCTTCACCTGGTGCGCGATGTTTTTACCTTCGGCAGTGTCACCCATACCATAACCTTTAATGGTATGTGCCAGAATCAGCGTTGGCTGACCTTTGGTGTCCTGCGCTTTTTTCAGTGCAGCATAGACTTTCTTCGGATCGTGGCCGCCGCGGTTCAGCGCGAAGATCTCTTCGTCTGACCAGTCTTTTACCAGTGCTGCGGTTTCCGGATATTTACCGAAGAAGTGCTCACGCACGTACGCGCCGTTACGGGATTTGAAGGTCTGGTAATCGCCATCCACGGTTTCGTTCATCAGCTGGATAAGCTTACCGCTGGTGTCCTGACGCAGCAGTTCATCCCAACGACCGCCCCAAATCACTTTGATCACGTTCCAGCCAGCACCGGCAAAGATGCCTTCCAGCTCGTTGATGATCTTACCGTTACCGGTGACCGGGCCATCCAGACGCTGCAGGTTACAGTTGATGATGAACACCAGGTTGTCCAGCTTCTCACGGGTGGCGATGGTGATCGCACCTTTGGATTCCGGCTCATCCATCTCGCCATCACCGAGGAAGGCGTAAACGGTTTGTGCTGAGGTGTCTTTCAGACCACGGTGTTCCAGATACTTCAGGAATTTCGCCTGATAGATCGCGTTCAATGGACCCAGGCCCATAGAAACGGTTGGGAACTGCCAGAAGTCAGGCATCAGTTTCGGGTGCGGGTAAGAAGAGAGACCTTTGCCCTGCACTTCCTGACGGAAGTTGTTCATTTGATCTTCGCTCAGACGACCTTCAAGGAAGGCGCGCGCGTAGATACCTGGAGAAATGTGACCCTGGAAGAAGACCAGATCGCCGCCGTCTTTGTCGCTACGTGCGCGGAAGAAGTGGTTAAAGCACACTTCATAAATGGTCGCGGAAGATTGGAAAGAGGACATATGGCCGCCCAGCTCCAGATCTTTCTTCGACGCACGCAGCACCGACATGATGGCGTTCCAACGAATTGCGGAACGGATACGACGTTCAAGAGAGGTGTTGCCCGGATACTCCGGCTCATCTTCAACAGCAATAGAGTTAATGTAGTTGCTGATTGCAGAGGAACCTGCGGCAACTTTCACGCCACCTTTGCGTGCTGCACTCATTACCTGATCAATCAGATACTGCGCGCGCTCAACACCTTCTTCACGGATGACCGATTCGATCGCTTGTAGCCAATCACGAGTTTCGATCGGATCCACGTCATTCTGTAAACGTTCTGACATGGGGTGTATTCCTTATCTGTGTCTAATACGTTGAAATTATCAGGAGCCTGTCTGCTTGTGCTTTGCTTCTGGTTCACAGCACAAGAAGACAGGCCCGTCGTGTTTTCCGCACGTTCGTTGCCGTGCGTTATTCCTTACGTTGCTGTAAACGACGCAGGGAGCGTTCACGACGACTCTGCTCCCGACTTCTATCCAGCAAGATTTCCTCAATGAACGCCAGGTGACGATGGGATGCCTCGCGTGCCTGTTCTGGCTCACGCGCCACAATCGCCTCGTAGATACTGGCGCGGTGACCGCTCACTTTCGCCAGCATTTCCCGACGAGCGTAGAGCAATTCAAAATTCTGACGGACGTTTTGTTCCAGCATAGGGCCCATGGAACGCAGCAGATGCAGCAGCACCACATTATGGGCCGCTTCTGTGACAGCGATCTGATACTTCATTACTGCATCGGCCTCTGCGTCGAGATCGCCGCTGTCCTGTGCCTGCTGAATGTTAAGATGGCAGTCACGGATGCGCTGCAGATCTTCATCGGTTCCCCGCAGTGCCGCATAATAAGCAGCAACGCCTTCCAGCGCGTGGCGGGTTTCCAGCAGGTCAAACTGAGATTCTGGATGTTCAGCAAGCAGACCGACCAGCGGGTCGCTCAGGCTTTGCCAGAGATTTTTTTGGACGAAGGTGCCGCCACCCTGACGACGTAGCAGCAGGCCTTTGGCTTCCAGGCTCTGAATTGCTTCGCGCAGGGATGGACGTGAGACATCAAACTGTTTCGCCAGTTCACGCTCAGGGAGCAGTTTTTCACCCGGCTGGAGCGTCCCTTCCATAATGAGGGATTCCAGCTGCTGCTCAATCGCATCGGAGAGCTTGGGTTGGCGAATTTTACTGTAGGCCATCTTCCCTTCTTATCAGCCAAACGTCCGGAGTAAATTGGTAATACCAATTGAAAAATGGTGCCGGTAAAGTAACAAAGTATTCACCTTGTGTCTATATGGCGGGCTTCACACTTCCGGGGACTATGCCAATGGCGCTGCACTAACTTACCGGAATAAAGAAGGAAAATGTTGGCCTGTGGCAAATGTTAAATAATTGTGTTTTTACCAAACCTTACACTGAGTTAGCGGAGTAAATGGTGCATAACCATAAGCGAAAGCTATTCGTGTTCACGCTTTTTTCATGGCAGAAATAATGTGACGGGCGCGCAGAGGATGCTGCTGCTTTTTCAGTCATCTCTCAGCACAAAAAGCAAAAGCAGGTGCAAAGCGGCGCGCTTATCACTATTCTGAACGCCGTGGTAGCTCATGCATGCACACAGCACGCCAGATACCGTAAAGAAAAGAATACATTAGGGTAAACAGCCTTACAGTGCGCGCACTGCAGGTGCACAATAACAACATCACGAGGTTTGTATGGAACAACAGCATGGCGACACGCTGCATCGCGGCTTAAAGAATCGCCATATTCAGCTGATTGCGCTGGGCGGAGCCGTAGGTACTGGTCTGTTTCTGGGCAGCGCATCAGTGATTAAATCGGCCGGTCCTGCCGTGATTCTCGGTTACGCGATCGCCGGTTTTATTGCCTTTCTGATTATGCGCCAGCTGGGCGAAATGGTGGTTGAAGAGCCGGTTGCCGGCAGCTTCAGCCACTTCGCCTACAAATACTGGGGCAACTTCGCCGGTTTCGCCTCTGGCTGGAACTACTGGGTGCTGTATGTGCTGGTGGCGATGGCTGAGTTGACCGCCGTCGGTAAATACGTGCAGTTCTGGTGGCCAGATTTCCCCACCTGGGCCACGGCTGCCATCTTCTTTGTGCTGATCAACGCTATCAACCTGACCAACGTAAAAGTGTTTGGTGAAATGGAGTTCTGGTTCGCGATTATCAAAGTGGTCGCGGTCATCGGCATGATCCTGTTTGGTGGCTGGTTGCTGTTTAGCGGCAACGGCGGCCCACAAGCGAGCGTCAGCAATCTGTGGAATCAGGGCGGCTTCATGCCACACGGTATGACCGGATTGGTGATGATGATGGCGATCATCATGTTCTCCTTTGGTGGTTTAGAGCTGGTGGGCATCACTGCCGCAGAAGCCGACAATCCACAAGAGAGCATTCCGAAAGCCACCAATCAGGTGCTGTGGCGTATCCTGATTTTCTATATCGGTTCACTGGCGGTGCTGCTGTCGCTGCTGCCGTGGACGCGCGTAACGGCGGATACCAGCCCGTTCGTGCTGATCTTCCATGAGCTGGGCGATGCTTTTGTGGCCAACGCGCTGAACGTGGTGATCCTGACGGCGGCGCTGTCGGTCTACAACAGCTGCGTTTACTGCAACAGCCGCATGCTGTTCGGCCTGGCGCAACAGGGCAACGCGCCGAAAGCACTGCTGAAAGTTGACAGCCGTGGCGTGCCGGTCGCGACCATTCTGGTCTCAGCCGTAGCGACCCTGCTGTGTGTCCTGATCAACTACCTGATGCCGGGCGAAGCCTTTGGCCTGCTGATGGCGCTGGTGGTCTCTGCGCTGGTGATCAACTGGGCGATGATCAGCCTTGCGCACCTGAAATTCCGTAAGAAGAAAGACCAGCAAGGTGTGACCACGCGCTTTAAAGCGGTGCTCTATCCGCTGGGTAACTGGATCTGCCTGGTGTTCCTCGCCGGTGTGCTGGTGATCATGCTGATGACGCCGGGTATGGCGATTTCGGTCTGGCTGATTCCGGTTTGGCTGGTGATTCTGGCTATCGGTTACACCATCAAGAACAAACTACAGAAAGCGTAATGTTGTTCTCTGCCCGGCACGCTGATGCCGGGCAGCACTTCTGATCTGGCTCACACTTTTCCCCGCCCGCGCGTTTTGTCCATCTACCCGACCATTTGCTCCCCAGCAGATAACTGATTTTGCACAGATAATTCCTGCTCATCATATCGCTGGAGACGATCAATGAAAGGAGCAGCCCTCTCGTTCAGAGAGAAACTGGGATATGGCATGGGCGATGCCGGATGCAACATGATTGGCGGTGCCATCATGCTGTTCCTCAATTATTTCTACACTGATGTATTCGGTTTAGCCCCGGCACTGGTCGGCACGCTGTTGCTCTCGGTGCGCGTACTCGATGCGGTTACCGATCCGATCATGGGCGCGATTGCCGACCGCACGCAAAGCCGCTGGGGCCGTTTCCGCCCGTGGCTGCTGTGGGTTTCCGTGCCTTACGTGCTGTTTAGCGTATTGATGTTCACCACACCGGAGTGGAGTTACGACAACAAGGTCATCTGGGCATTTGTCACCTACTTCCTGATGTCACTCACTTACACCGCCATCAACATTCCTTACTGCTCGCTGGGCGGCGTGATTACCAACGATCCGGGTGAGCGCGTTTCCTGTCAGTCTTATCGCTTTGTGATGGTGGGCATTGCCACGCTGATCCTCTCACTTTCGCTGCTGCCGATGGCCGAATGGTTTGGCGGCGACAACAAAGCGCGCGGCTATCAACTGGCGATGAGCGTGCTGGCGCTGATTGGTTTGGTGATGTTCCTGTTCTGCTTTGCCACGGTGCGCGAGCGCATTCGACCTGCCACGCCAAGCAACGATGATTTGAAACAAGACCTGCGCGACGTATGGAAAAACGATCAGTGGGTGCGCATTCTGCTGCTGACCTTCTGCAACGTCTGCCCCGGTTTCATCCGCATGGCCGCCACCATGTATTACGTCACCTGGGTGATGGGGCAATCAACGCACTTTGCCACGCTGTTTATCAGCCTTGGCGTGATCGGCATGATGTGCGGCAGCACGCTGGCGAAAATCCTCACCGATCGCTGGTGCAAGCTCAAGGTGTTCTTCTGGACCAACATCGCGCTGGCGCTGTTCTCCTGCGGCTTCTATTGGATTGATCCGCACGCCACGGTTGCGGTGGTGATCGCCTACTTCCTGCTGAATATCCTGCATCAAATTCCGTCGCCGCTGCATTGGTCGCTAATGGCCGACGTGGATGATTACGGCGAATGGAAAACCGGCAAACGCATCACCGGCATGAGCTTCTCCGGCAACCTGTTCTTCCTCAAAGTGGGATTGGCGGTTGCAGGGGCGATGGTCGGTTTCCTGCTGTCAATTTACGGTTACGATGCGGGCGCAAAACAGCAGGCACCCAACGCCATCAATGGCATCATGCTGCTGTTCACGGTGATTCCGGGCGTCGGATATCTGATCACCGCCGGCGTAGTGCGTTTAATGAAAGTGGATCGCAACTTAATGCGTACGATTCAGGCCGATCTGGCGCTGCGCCGTGCCCATTCACACCACGAATCCCCTATCGCGTCCTCTGCGACTGCGCAACCTGGAGAGATCAAATGAGCTGGCCCAATCCTTTTATTACTCAACGCGCCGATCCCTTTATTCTGCGTCATGCCGATGGCTACTATTTTATCGCCTCGGTGCCGGAATATGACCGACTGGAGATTCGCTATGCCTCGACGCTGGCTGGCCTGATTGAGGCAGAAGCGGTAACGGTGTGGCACAAACCGGATACCGGCCCGTTTAGCGCGCTGATCTGGGCGCCGGAGCTGCATCATATCAACGGGCAATGGGTAATCTATTTCGCCGCCGCACCGACGCGTGCGATAAAAGATGGCCTGTTTCAGCACCGCATGTATGCGCTGGTGTGCAACGATGCCGATCCGCTGAGCGGTAACTGGCAACCTTGTCGTCGCGTGCATACGCCCATCGACTCTTTCTCACTGGATGCCACCTACTTCCAGCATCAAGGCAAACACTGGTATCTGTGGGCGCAAAAAGATCCGGCGATTCCCGGAAATTCCAACCTGTATCTTGCCGAGTTGCTCAATCCGTGGACGTTGAAAAGCGCCCCGCTGATGTTGAGCCGACCGGAGTATGAATGGGAGTGCGCGGGATTCAGCGTCAACGAAGGACCGGCGGTAATTCAGCATGGCGACAAGCTGTTTGTTACCTATTCCGCCAGCGCAACTGATGAAAATTATTGCCTGGGAATATTAAGCATTGATGTGTTAGCCGATCCGCTCAACATCAGCGCCTGGCATAAGTCCGCGCGGCCGGTATTTGCCACCAGCTGGGATAATCAGCAATACGGACCAGGACACAACAGCTTTACGGTAGATGAAACGGGAAGAGCGGTGCTGGTGTATCACGCGCGCAATTACACCGAAATCGAGGGCGATCCGCTGTGGGATCCGAATCGCCATACGCGTTTGAAATACTTCGACTGGCGCGAAGACGGCACTCCGGATTTCGGCGTGCCGCCCGCCGATCACACCAGCGTGCCGTAGATCGTCAACAGCGCGACCACCACCACCAGCACCAGAGAGATGCGCTTTGCCAACGCCACCGCAACCCGTGGCGTTTCGACTTTATCCATATGCGGATCGCGTGCCAGCGAGAATTGCGCCAGACTGGTCAGCACCTGATATTGCGGGCGATGCAGATCGCCCAACGCGGCAAACCAGGCGGGTAACGCACGTTCGCCGTGGCCGAGCAACGCATAAGCCACGCCAGCCAAACGCACCGGGATCCAGTCCAGCACATGCAGCAGACGATCAACGCCTGACTGCGAGCGCTCCAGCGGCGAATGATGCTTAGCCAGCCAACTCTGCCAGGCGCGCAGGAACGCATAACCCACCAGCAGCACCGGGCCGTAAGGTCCGCCGACCACAAACCAGAACAGCGGCGCAAGATAGAAACGGAAGTTAATCCAAATCAGCGCGTTTTGCAGTTCACGCAGGAACTCGCGCTCGCTGCACTCAACCGGCACACCGTGAATCAGCGTCAGTTCGGCCGCCATCGCCTGATGTGCCGCTTCATCGTCATGGCTCGCGGCTTTGAGATAACTGTGATAGTGCAGTCGCACCGAACCCGCGCCGATACACAGTAATCCCACCACAATCCAGAACAACAGTTGCGCCACGCCAAACAGAATGCCTTTCAGGCTCCACACCACCAGCCAAACGATCAGCATCGCTATCACTGTCATCATCAGCGTGCGCAGCAGGGAAAAACGCTGGCGGCCACGAAACAGCGGCTCAAGCCGATGATCCAGTTGCCAATGCTCACCCAACTTAAACAGGCGTTCCCAACCTAAAACTAATAACAAGCTAAACAACGTCATACCCGCTCCTGCTGTCTCAGGGATTCTCCTGCCTGATGGATTCTTTATAGCGCAACCAGTCAAAAGAGGAACCGGGATCGGTTTTCCGCTCTGGTGCGATATCGCTATGGCCGGTGATGCGCGCAGGCGTCAACGGATAGTGCTGCAACAGCAGGTGAGTCACCTGTTGCAATGTCGCATACTGCGCATCGGTATAGGGCAGCGTGTCGGTGCCTTCCAGTTCAATGCCCATGGAAAAATCGTTGCAGCTTTCGCGCCCTTCAAACTGCGACACACCGGCATGCCAGGCGCGCTGATCGAAAGAGACGTATTGCACCAGCTCGCCGTCGCGGCGGATTAAACAGTGCGCCGCCACGCGTAAATGGGCGATGTCCGCAAAATAGGGATGCGCATCGGCAGGCAACGTGCCGGTAAACAACCGATCGATCCACGGCCCGCCAAACTCACCGGGCGGTAAGCTGATGTTGTGAATCACCAACAGCGAGGGCACTTCATCATTTGGACGCTGATTGAAGTGTGGTGAAGGTACTTTACGCGCGCTGGTAATCCAGCCCTCTTCCAGTTTCATGCTGTTAAATCCTAAGCAAAATCAGGCTGAGAATAACATGTTTCACTCAACAGGCTTGCGACTTAATGCGCCGCGCAGGTGAGTTCAGGATACTAAACATTTCACCACCAGCAACTGGCAATGACCGATAAATCAGGCTAAGGTGAGCGCACAAAATCTCGTCTTGTGGAGTGGCAAAACCATGGCAACGCGTCGTTACGATCCCGATCATCGCCGTCAGGAACTGATTAAACGTATTGAACAGGATATCCCCGAAGCCGTTGCCCGGGCGCTTCAGGAGGATTTAGGCGGCGAAGTGGACGCGGATCGCGATATCACCGCGTTGCTGCTGCCGGCAGAAAAACAGGCGGTGGCAAAAGTCATCACCCGTGAAGCCGGTGTTTTTTGTGGTAAACGTTGGGTGGAAGAAGTCTTTATCCAGCTTGGCAATAAAGTCACTCTTACCTGGCATGTTGAAGATGGTCAAACACTGGTTGCCGATCAGCTGCTGTTCGAGCTTACCGGTCCGGCGCGACTGCTGTTAACCGCAGAGCGCACCGCGCTCAATTTCGTGCAAACACTGTCCGGCGTGGCCACCGAGGTCAGCCGTTATGTCGCCCTGCTGGCGGGCAGCGAAACCCAGTTGCTTGATACACGCAAGACCTTGCCAGGCCTGCGTACCGCGTTGAAATATGCAGTGCTGTGCGGTGGCGGTAACAACCACCGTTTAGGCCTGTCGGATGCTTTTCTGATCAAAGAGAACCACATTATCGCCAGCGGCTCGGTGCGTAACGCCGTGGAAAAAGCGTTGTGGCTGTCGCCCGATGTGCCGGTAGAAGTTGAAGTCGAATCGCTGACGGAACTGCAGGATGCCATCGATGCCGGAGCGGACATCATCATGCTCGATAACTTCAGCCTTGAGATGATGCATGAAGCGGTTGCGCTAACTAACAAGCGAGCTTTGCTGGAAGTCTCTGGCAACGTAACCGAAACCACGCTGCCGCAAATTGCGCAGACCGGCGTTGATTATGTCTCTGTTGGCGCGCTGACCAAGCATGTGCGTGCGCTGGATCTGTCGATGCGTTTTCGCGAACTTTGATGCTCTGCGTCTGCCGCCGGTTAGCGCGGCAGATATGCGAGATGGCTTCCAAAACGCTGTTATCTGCGCTGTAATCCTGACGATTTTCTGCGTGATGCTTTCCAGCCTCGCGCAGGCCTGACTTCCGCTTTCCCTCGCCCTTTTCTACCGTAGCGGCTCCACAACAAGGAGCTTCACTATGGACAGACAACGCGGTTTTACTCTTATCGAATTGATGATTGTGATTGGTATCGTCGCCATTCTCAGCGCCATCGGTTTACCGGCCTATCAAAACTACCTGCAACGTGCAGCACTCACCGACATGCTGCAAACCATGGTTTCGTACAAAACAGCCGTAGAACTCTGCGCCATTGAACGTGGCGGACCGGCGCAGTGTCAGGCAGGACAACGCGGCATTCCGGTGGCCAAAGGTTCGCGCTATGTGGCAACGCTCAGCGTGATTAATGGAACCATCAATCTGACCGGCCAGGAAAGTCTCAGCGGATTGACGGTTGAAATGCTGCCAATCTGGAGCACAACCGATGGCACGTTGAGCTGGCAACGCAGTTGCACCAGCGATAACAGCAGCCTGCGCGATAGCTGCCTCGAGCAGTTCCGCTTTGCTGATAAGGATGCCAACTGATGGACAATCCTAATAGTGCGCTGCATGCGTTGTGCGCACGTTATCAGGCGGTGATTCTGCATCACGACGCCACGCTGCTGCGCGTTGCAGTAGCCGACACGCCCGATCCACTGCTGCTGGAGGCGTTACAGTTCGCTAGCCAGTGCAAGGTGGATGTCGAGTGCTGGCCTGCAGCACGCCTTGAGCAGTTACTGCACGAACCGGATGCCGCCGCAGCACCGCGAGAACACGCCAGCGCTGAGTCAGCGATTAACGCGGTCGATCAGATTTTGCGTCAGGCCATTCAGCGCCGAGCCTCAGATGTGCATTTCGAACCACAGCGCCAGGGATTACGGGTGCGCCTGCGCATCGATGGCGTGTTGCACAAACTGCCTCAGCCCTCAGAAGCACAACCCGCTGCGATTTTGGCGCGCCTGAAAATCCTCGGTGGATTGGACATCGCCGAACGGCGTCTACCGCAGGACGGACAGTTTACGCTGGAAATAGACGACAAACTGGCAGCGTTTCGTCTTTCAACGCTGCCGGTAAGCCAGGGTGAAAAAGCCGTGGTACGGCTGCTGCAAAGTGAAAACAGCGCCATCACGCTCGATAAACTCGGCATGCCCGCCGCCCAACTGCGCTTGCTGAAAAGTGCGCTGGCGAAACCGCAAGGTTTGATTCTGGTCACCGGTCCCACCGGCAGCGGTAAAACCTTCACGCTCTATAGCGGATTAAGCGCGCTGAACGTGCCGGAAAAGAATGTATGCAGCGTGGAAGATCCGGTTGAGATTCCGCTGGATGGCATCAATCAAACGCAGATCCAACCGCGCAGCGGGCTCGATTTCAACCGTGTACTGCGCGCCCTGCTGCGCCAGGATCCCGATGTGATTATGGTCGGGGAAATCCGTGATGCCGAGACGGCAAGCATTGCCGTCAAAGCCGCGCAGACCGGCCATTTGGTGCTTTCCACACTGCATACCAACTCAACCGCCGAAACACTGACGCGCCTGCGCCAGATGGATATTCCCGGCTATTTGCTGGGTCCCGCTTTGCAGTTAGTGGTGGCGCAGCGTCTGGTCAGACGCCTATGCGTGCATTGTCGCCAGCCGGGACAAGCTATCGCCCATCTGCCGGCCGAACTCTGGCCGGGCACGCTGCAAACCTGGCGAGCGCCCGGCTGCGATCACTGCTTCTCCGGCTATTACGGGCGGCTGGCGCTGTTTGAAATCTTGCCGGTAACCAGCAAATTGCAGAATGCTATTTCGGCAGATATGCCGCTGGAACATCTGCTCACGCTGGCAAATGAACAGGGAATGAAAACCTTGCTGGCTGCGGGGCTGGAAGCGGTTAGTCGCGGCGATACGTCTTTTGAAGAGATGCAGCGCGTGGTGGGATTGGGCGATGGCTAATCTCTATCATTTCCGCTGGCAGGCGCTCGATACCATGGGCGTGCTGCAGGAAGGCGAATCACTTAACGCCAGCCAGGATGCGTTGCTCAATCAACTCTCCGATCGCGGCATGCTGCCGGTGAGCTGGCAGCGTGGAAAATGCTGGCGTTCGCGCGACTGGAAGTGGCAGCAGAAAATCGACCTGGTGCGGCAACTGGCGACGCTGCTGAAGGCCGGTTTGCCGCTGGCGGAAAGTTTGATTCTGTTGGCAGAAGGCCATCCCCATGCCGGTTGGCGGGTATTACTTAAGGGATTGCAGCGCCGCGTTATCGCCGGTGAGCCCTTCTCGCAAGCCTTGCAGGAGTGGCCGCAGATCTTTCCACCATTGTTTCCTGCTTTGATGCAAGTGGGTGAGTTAACCGGCCAGCTCGATGAGTGCTGTTGCCAGTTGGCACAGCAGCAAAGTAAACAGCAATACTTACGGCAGAAAGTGGTCAAGGCGCTGCGTTATCCGCTGTTTATCTTGCTGGTGGCGCTGGCGGTCAGTGCTGGCATGCTACTGTTTGTTTTGCCGGAGTTTGTCTCCGTCTATGCCAGCTTTGATGCACCGCTGCCCGCTTTTACTGCCGCAGTGATGTCGCTCTCAGAACTACTGCAAAAAGCTGCACTGCCGCTGTCGCTGATATGCGCCGTATTTATCGGGATTGTGCAGCAAACTTATCATCGTTCAGTAGCGTGGCAAAAGCGCGTACATCAATGGCTGCTGCGCATGCCGCTGTTATCACCGCTGTGGCGCGGCGGGCAGCTCAGCCAGATATACGCCATCCTGCAACTTACGCAGCAATCCGGTTTAACCCTGCTGCAAAGTCTGCAGGCGGTTGAGGTGACGCTGGTTTCCCGGTTGTGGCGCGATGCCATCATTCAGTTGCAGCAGCACATTGCTGCGGGTGCGCCGCTGCATCAGGCGCTGCAACAACATCAGCTGTTCACTCCCCTTTGTGCCCAGCTAATTCGGGTTGGCGAAGAGGCGGGTGCGCTGGATGTGATGCTGGCGCGTCTGGCGGAATGGCATGAAGCACAAACGTTAGCGCGCGCTGATGCTCTGGCGGCATCGCTGGAACCGATGATGATGGTGGTAATTGGCGGAATTGTTGGCACGTTAGTGATTGCGATGTATCTGCCGGTATTTGGTCTTGGCGATGCAATTCGCTAACGGGCACGCGCGATGCGCGCCCGATGTCTGAGATCAGCGCGTGAACACGCGGTTCTCTTGTTCAGCAACGCGGATAAAGGTGGTGCGTTTCGTCAGCTCTTTCAATCGTTCCGCACCGACGTAGGTGCAAGCTGAGCGTAAGCCACCGAGGATATCTTTAACCGTCTCCTCAACCGGGCCGCGCACCGGCAAGCGCACGGTTTTGCCTTCCGCCGCACGGTATTGCGCCACACCGCCAACGTGGCGTTTCATGGCAGATTCGGAGCTCATACCGTAGAACAGCATAAATTTCTCGCCGTGATCTTCAACAACGGTTCCTTCACACTCATCATGAGCCGCAAGCATGCCGCCGAGCATAGTGAAGTCTGCGCCACCACCGAAAGCTTTGGCAATGTCACCTGGAACCGAGCAGCCGCCGTCGCTAACGATCTGTCCGCCTAAGCCGTGTGCCGCATCAGCGCACTCAATAACGGCTGAAAGCTGAGGATAGCCAACGCCGGTCTTCACGCGTGTTGTGCAAACCGAGCCAGGACCGATCCCCACTTTGACAATGTCTGCGCCAGACAAAATCAGCTCTTCCACCATTTCACCGGTGACAACGTTGCCTGCACAGATGGTTTTACCTGGGAAGCTTTCACGTACGCGCAGCAGGAACTGAACAAAGTGTTCAGAGTAGCCGTTAGCAACGTCGATGCAGATAAAGTTAAGCTGCGGTGATAACGCAAGAATGGCGGATAATTTGGTGAAATCTGATTCGGAGGTACCGGATGAGACCATCACATGACTCAGCACCGCCGCTGGCACGCGCTGCACAAATGCCTGCCACTCTTGCACGCTGTAGTGTTTATGCACTGCGGTCAATACGTTAAAACTCGCCAGAGCTTCAGCCATCGTGAAAGTGCCGACGGTATCCATGTTGGCGGCAATAATCGGAATGCCACTCCAGTTCAAGCCTGAGTGTTTAAAGGTGAAGGTGCGTTCCAGTTCAACCTCGGAACGACTTTTCAACGTGGAACGTTTTGGGCGGATCAAAACATCTTTAAAGCCCAGTTTTAGATCTTCTTCAATGCGCATAGCTGATTATCCTGGTTAGTGACGACGAACCGCGGTTCGGGTAGCGCTCACGGCTCCAGTGTCGTTATCATACGCGCCATTCGTTCCGCGACAAGACTGCGAATTTCACTTTATTTAGGCTACAATCCCTTAAATTTAGCTGAGAAAATTGATTGTGATCATGCTCTCATCTTGCTGTGGTTAATCGCCGCTCACGATATAAATTTTGCGAGAACGTTATGCCTTATACCGTTGCGCTCACCGGCGGCATTGGCAGTGGTAAAACCACTATTGCCAACGCTTTCGCAGCGCTAGGCGTTGATATTATTGACGCTGACGTCATTGCCAGAGAAGTTGTTGAGCCTGGAACGCCGGCCTTAAAGGCGATTGCTCAGCGTCATGGAGACACCATTCTCACGGCAGAAGGCACACTCTATCGTGCACGGCTTCGTGAAATTATTTTCAAGCAGCCGCAAGAGAAAAACTGGCTCAATCAATTGCTTCATCCACTCATTAATGCCCGCACGCAACAATTAAAGTTACTGGCTACTTCACCTTATGTGCTTTGGGTGGTGCCGCTGTTGGTCGAAAACGGCTTACAGCATCAGGCCGATCGCGTGTTGGTAGTGGATGTGGATACCGCCATGCAGTTGCAACGCACACAACAGCGGGATGGCATTTCGCTGAGTCAGGCGAAAAATATTCTTGCCGCACAGGCCAGTCGCGAACAGCGCATAGCCTGTGCGGATGACATCATTGATAACAGCGGTACACCTGAGCAGGTGCTACCGCGCGTTGCTGAGCTTCACCAGCGCTATCTGCGCCTGGCAGCAACCGGAAAGGATTAACATCATGAGCACAGTGGTTCTGTTTGAACACCCTTTGAATGAGAAGATGCGTACCTGGCTGCGCGTCGAATATCTGATTGATCAGTTGCATGAAACGGTGCCGGTTAGCGGTTCGGTATCAGCACTTGGCGTGTTCCGCATCCTCAGTGATTTGCTGGATATTTTTGAGCGCGGCGATATGCGCACTGAATTGCTTAAAGAACTGGAGCGCCAACAGCAAAAATTACGCGCATGGCTGGATGTGCCGGGCATTGACGAACTGCGCGTGAATAATTTGCGTCAGCAGTTGAAGCAATACTCAAGCGAACTGATGGCGGCACCGCGCATGGGCCAACAGTTACGAGAAGATCGACTGGTTGCTCTGGTGCGTCAGCGTTTGAGCATTCCTGGCGGCTGCTGCAGTTTCGATCTTCCAAGCCTGCATATCTGGCTGCATCAGGAACAAGCGGTGCGAGATGTTCAGGTCAATGGCTGGCTGGAATCACTGAATCCGCTGCGTAATAGTTTGACGATGATCCTCGATTTAGTGCGACAGTCTGGCATCTTTCGTCATCAAACCAGCCTCAACGGCTTTTATCAGGATAACGCCGAAGGATCTGATTTGCTGCGCCTGCAATTAACGCTGGAAGACGCGCTGTATCCGCAAGTATCGGGCCACAAAAGCCGTTATGCGATTCGTTTCCTGCCCTTAGACAGCGAACGCGGAGAAGTACCCGCGCGACTGAATTTTGAATTAGCTTGTTGTTAGAGGAAGTTATGCCGGAAGAGATGATTACCGTACCTTGCCCCAACTGTCGTCGCGATGTGATTTGGGATGAATTGAGCCCGTGGCGGCCATTCTGCAGTAAACGTTGCCAGCTGATTGATTTAGGTGAATGGGCAGCAGAAGAGAAACGCATTCCCAGCAGCGGTGACCAGATGGACAGCGATGACTGGAGCGAAGAACAGCAGTAAAAGTAAGGGGCCTACTGCCCCTTCACTTAAATCTCGCCAGCCACTAATCGGCTGATCAGTTCATGGTTCGCAGGCGGAAATTCATCCGCGACCAAATCCTGCTGTTCGACCCAACGCTGTGGCTGACCTTCGCGGCCATAAGGTTCGCCGTTCCAGCCTTCAACCAGAAAGAAATGCAGCGTGACGCGCAGATCTTCATAACTGTGATCGGCCAGGCCAATCGCGCTTGCCGATGTGACTTCAATACCGGTTTCTTCCATCAACTCACGCTTGAGCGCCTGCTCGGCAGATTCATCTTGTTCAATTTTTCCGCCAGGAAACTCCCATTTATTCGCCATATAGGAGCTAGCCGCACGCTGGGCAAGGAAGATTTGACGTTCTGTATTGCGAATGATGCCCACCGCAACCTGCAGGTGTTTCATAAGCTGGATTCCGCTTTTAATAAATGAGCGCTGAGTGTAAATCAGACATGGAGTGATGTTAACCGTTGAGAGGAAAGTGACGTCCCGCGCCGCACAAAAGCCAGTGATTAAGACATGTCGTAATGATCGCAACCGGGAATGTTGGGAATACTCGCAGCCACTTTCTTCTGCCAAACCCGATTACCTATGGAATTCAAAGAAACAACGTTTCTGGCGCAAAATACGCCGGAACAATTACATGCCCTACGCCATCTGGTATTTCATGACATCCTGACGTTAGACAGCGCTCAGAACACCTTAACATGGTGGCCTGAACACAAAGTTATTTCGTTGAATGAAGCGCAAAAACGATTTTTCTCCTGCCTGCTGCTACGGATTACCTCCAAGCGTCAGATTATTGCCACGGTGTGGAATGAGAGCTATCCAAGTATCAGCGATAACAATTACCATCAGCTACTGTTCCAAAGCCGAGCGCTGTTGAAGCGAGCTGGCTTGCCGGATGGTCTGCTGGTGACGCTGCCGTATCATGGCGTGCGCCTAAATGAAGAGAAACTAATGGCGATAACTCGCTAAATCGTAAGCGAAAAAAAAGGAGCCCGAAGGCTCCTTTTTTATCAGGCCAGACGACCGTGGCACTGTTTGTATTTTTTGCCAGAACCACATGGGCAAAGATCGTTACGCCCTACTTTACGCTCTCCGCCTTGTGCGGCTAACGCTTCGGCTGCGGCGGTGGCATCATCAACGTGGCTCAGCTGTTGCTGCTGCGCTAAACGCTCTGCTTCTTCACGGCGCTGCTGCTCCATCGCTTCCACTTCTTCTGGCATACGCACCTGAACTTTGCTTAGGGTGCTGATCACTTCGTATTTCAGTGATTCCAGCATCGCCGCAAACATAGAGAAGGATTCACGCTTGTATTCCTGCTTCGGATCTTTCTGCGCATAACCACGCAGATGAATCCCCTGACGCAGATAATCCATCGCCGCCAGATGCTCTTTCCACAGCGAATCCAGCGTTTGCAGCATCACGCCTTTCTCGAAGTTGCGCATCATCTCTTCGCCTACCACTTCTTCCTTAGCCGCGTAGCTTTCCGCCGCGTGGGTCATGATACGTTCGCGCAGCGTCTCTTCATGAAGATCGGGCTCTTTATCCAACCATTCAGCAATAGGCAGATTGAGATCGAAGTCGTTACGCAGACGCTCTTCGAGACCGGCAACATCCCACATCTCTTCCAGTGACTGCGGCGGAATGTAGGTATCAATAGTAGTTTTGTAGACATCTTCGCGGATGCTGTTGATGGTTTCAGACACATCAGACACATCCAGCAGTTCGTTACGCTGGCTGTAGATGGCGCGACGCTGATCGTTGGCAACATCATCGTATTCCAGCAGCTGTTTACGAATATCGAAGTTACGGCTTTCCACTTTACGCTGAGCATTGGCAATCGCTTTGGTCACCCATGGATGCTCAATCGCTTCGCCTGGCTTCATGCCCAGTTTACGCATCATGTTAGATACGCGATCAGAAGCGAAGATGCGCATCAATGCATCTTCCATCGACAGGTAGAAGCGTGAAGAACCGGCATCACCCTGACGACCCGCACGACCACGCAGCTGGTTATCAATACGGCGAGATTCGTGACGCTCAGTACCAATGATGTGCAGACCGCCCGCAGCCAGTACCGCATCGTGACGCAGCTTCCATGCCTCTTTCATCGCCTGAATCTGCTCTTCAGTTGGCTCGTCCATTGCGGCGAGCTCAGCCTGCCAGCTACCGCCCAGCACGATATCGGTACCACGACCCGCCATGTTGGTTGCGATAGTAACCGCTGCAGGTTGCCCCGCCTGGGCAACGATATCCGCTTCGCTGGCGTGGAATTTGGCATTCAGTACGCTATGTTTGATGCCAGCGCGTGTCAATTCGTTGGACACGACTTCCGATTTTTCAATCGAAATGGTCCCCACCAACACCGGCTGCCCTTTGGCGGTACAGGCACGGATGTCTTCGATAATGGCGTCGATCTTCTCTTTCTCGGTCATGTAGACCAGATCGGCCATATCTTTACGCACCATCGGACGATTAGTTGGCACCACGATAGTGTCGAGCTTATAGATGGAGCTGAATTCAAATGCTTCGGTATCTGCAGTACCGGTCATACCGGCCAGTTTCTCGTAGATACGGAAGTAGTTCTGGAAGGTGATGGAAGCCAGCGTCTGGTTTTCATTCTGGATTTCCACGCCTTCTTTCGCTTCAACCGCCTGATGCAAACCATCTGACCAACGGCGACCTTGCATGGTACGCCCGGTGTGCTCATCAACGATGATCACTTCGCCATCTTTAACGATGTAATCAACATCGCGAGTGAAGAGTGCATGAGCACGCAGCGCCGCAGTAACGTGGTGCATCAACATGATATTGGTCGGTGAGTAGAGTGACTCGCCTTCTACCATGATGTTTTGGCTAACCAGTAACTCTTCAACTTTTACCAGACCGCGCTCGCTCATGTGTGCCTGGCGCGCTTTTTCATCGACCCAGAAATCGCCTTCGCCCTGGAAGGTTTCAGAGTCTTCTTTTTCCTGACGCACCAGATGCGGGATGATCTTGTTAACTTTGGTATACAGTTCAGAACTGTCTTCAGCCGGGCCAGAGATGATCAGTGGCGTACGCGCTTCATCGATCAGGATTGAGTCGACCTCATCCACCAATGCGTAATGCAATTTACGCTGCACGCGCTCTTCCGGGCTGAACGCCATATTGTCGCGCAGGTAGTCGAAGCCATATTCGTTATTGGTGCCGTAGGTGATGTCAGCGGCATAAGCTGCACGCTTCGCCACGGCGGGCATGTTTGGCAAGTTGATACCGATGGTCAGGCCAAGGAATTCAAACAGTGCACGGTTATTTTCAGCATCACGCTGCGCCAGATAGTCGTTGACGGTAACCACGTGCACGCCTTTGCCGCTTAATGCGTTCAGGTAAGCGGGCAAGGTCGCAGTCAGGGTTTTACCTTCACCGGTACGCATCTCTGCGATGCAGCGCTCGTTGAGCACCATGCCGCCAATCAGCTGCACATCAAAGTGACGCATACCGAAGACGCGCTTACTCGCTTCACGTACGGTAGCAAAGGCTTCAGGAATCAGGCTCTCAAGGCTTTCGCCTTTTTTCAGGCGCTCACGGAACAGGTCAGTTTTCGCTTTCAATTCATCGTCAGAGAGCTTAACGAAATCCGGCTCCATCTTATTGATGACATCTACAATTTTACGCATACGGCGCAGAGTACGATCGTTGCTGCTGCCAAATACTTTAGTTAACAATTTGATTAACATGATAAATTTTTCTCAATTCAGTCGTGATCTCACGGACTGCAAAATCTGATACAGGATGTGGAAAAAACGTTAGCAGTTAAGCAATGAAAGGCCCGGCGCGGATGCCATGAATAGCAGCCTGCCAATCAGCAGAAGAATGGATTTGTGGTTCGTTGTTACGCAGGTTTTGTTGCGGCTCAACAACAGTCAGCGCTTGCGCGTGAGAAGTCAGCAGCGCCTGAAGCGAACCAATCAACGCTAGCTTTTGTGCCGCCAGCGGCACAGCTTGATCGGCTTCCGCCTGAGCGGGCGGCGTCATGCTAAACGAAAGGTGGCGAATAACCGTGCGAATCGCATGCTGGTGCCAGTAATCGACGTTGAAATTCGGTCGACGCACGCTTTCCTGCAGACGAATCAGATGATCAAAGTGGACAACATTGCCGACAAACAGGCTACTGATCGGCGAATCATTTGCTTTGGGCTCAGCACTTTGCGCGCAGGCAGGCAAGCCTAAACTGGCCGCCACCATCCCCAACAGGAGATGTGGCCAGAAATAGCGTCTACCTAATTGTCGCCAGCGTGAGAAAATCCCGATCACAATCCGTCCACAATGCATTGAATAAAGTGATAAAGCGGTCGCCAGAATTAGCGTTACCCAGCTTATATGAGCGCCAGATGATAGCACTTATGTGGGGCTTCGACACCAGTCATTAGAGGGGCTTCGGCGGAATTCACGTTTTTTTGTACAGGGTTTCGCCAGTCACAACAGCGAATTGAGATCGGTTTGGCAGGATTAAAAGCGAGGCAATAAAAAACGGCAGGTTCAACTGACCGGAGAGGGTGTCAGCGAAACCTGCCGTTTTATGTCTGGCTTACGCCAGAACTAAATTTGGTGCTTTGAATGCCAGTGGCAGTTCTGCTTCATCTTCGAAGGTCGCCCATTCCCAGGCTTCCTGCTTAGCCAGAACCGCTTGCAGCAACTTGTTGTTCAACGCATGGCCAGATTTTAAGGCGGTAAACGCGCCAATAACGTTGTGGCCGCACATGAACAGGTCGCCGATCGCATCGAGCATTTTATGACGAACAAATTCGTCTTCAAAGCGCAGACCGTCTTCGTTTAATACGCGGAAATCATCGAGGCCAATCGCACAATCTAAACTACCGCCCAGGCACAGGCCTTTAGACTGCAGATATTCGATTTCACGCATAAAGCCAAAAGTGCGCGCACGGCTGATTTGGCGAACAAAGTTCTCAGCCGAGAAGTTGAGCTGGTAACGCTGCGAGCTTGAGTCGATCGCTGGATGTTTGAAGTCGATAGTGAAGTCGAGTGAAAAACCGTTATACGGTTTGATCTCGGCCCACTTATCGCCATCTTCCACACGCACCGTTTGCTTAACGCGTACGAATTTCTTCGCGCTGTTCAGCTCTTCGATGCCTGCGTCCATCAGCAGATAGACAAAAGGTGCGGCACTGCCATCCATAATCGGGATTTCCGGTGCATCAACTTCAACAATAATGTTGTCGATGCCCAAGCCCGCCAATGCGGCGTTCAGGTGTTCAACTGTTGAAATACGCACGCCTTCATCATTCACCAGGCAAGTACTCAGCATGGTGTCGCGCACATATTTTGCATCAGCCGGGAAATCTACCGGTGGATTCAAGTCAGTGCGACGATAGATGACCCCGGTGTTAGCCGACGCAGGGCGTAACGTCAGTGTGACTTTCTTGCCGGTATGTAAACCGACACCAGTCGCCTGAACAATACGTTTTAGTGTCCTTTGTTTGATCATCGCTTTATCTCGCAATATTACCTGTCCGACCGCCAGTATAAATTACCAGCGGGCGAATACTTTAGCACAAAGAGCGGAGAATCCCAATTCTCGGGATATTCTTAGTCTGCCTGCTTACGCAAGAAGGCTGGAATATCAAGGTAATCGGGTTCTTTACTGGATGCAGTCGGTTGGTCATTCACCACTTTCGCAGCCGGTTTCTGCTCCTGCGGCAGCGGCGCCATGCCGTGCTGCTGGTAGCGATGATCCATCACTGGCTGAGTGGCCGGTTTATTGGTCACCAGCGTGATTTCAGGGCGCTTATCCATGCCGATGCCGGTTGCCACCACAGTCACACGCAGTTCATCGTTCATCTCTGGATCCAGAGAAGTACCGATAACCACGGTTGCGTTGTCAGAAGCGAAGGCGCGGATGGTGTTACCCACGGTTTCGAACTCATCAAGACGCAGGTCGAAGCCCGCAGTGATGTTGACCAGCACGCCGCGCGCGCCAGACAGATCGATGTCTTCCAAAAGTGGAGAGGAGATCGCCATTTCTGCCGCTTCTTCTGCACGGTCTTCACCACATGCCACGCCGGAACCCATCATGGCATAGCCCATTTCTGACATCACGGTACGCACGTCCGCGAAGTCGACGTTCATCAGGCCAGGACGTGTAATCAGTTCAGCGATACCCTGTACTGCGCCTTTCAATACGTCGTTAGCTGCGCCGAACGCATCCAACAGAGAAATACCGCGACCCAGAACTTTCAGCAGCTTGTCGTTTGGAATAGTGATCAGTGAATCGACATGCTTAGACAGTTCCGCGATACCCTGCTCAGCAAAAGCCATACGCTTTTTGCCTTCAAAGTTGAATGGCTTAGTCACCACCGCAACAGTCAGGATACCCAAATCTTTTGCCACTTCAGCTACAACTGGCGCTGCACCGGTACCGGTACCGCCGCCCATGCCAGCTGCGATGAACACCATGTCTGCACCATCCAGCGCAGCACGCAGTGCTTCGCGATCCTCTTCTGCAGAGTTACGACCCACTTCTGGGTTCGCACCTGCGCCAAGACCTTTAGTGATATTGGTCCCGATCTGGATCGTCTGGCCGACCGCTGTCTTACGCAACGCTTGCGCGTCGGTGTTTACAGCGAAGAATTCCACACCTTCGATACGCTCGCGTACCATGTGCTCTACGGCGTTGCCACCGCCACCGCCGACGCCGATGACTTTAATCACCGCGTCATTGGTTAATTCCATAGGTTCAAACATGATTTCTCTCCGTTATGTGCCTGTCGCCTGGAGATCATAAACATTGCCAGCATGATCTCCTTTTTCAAAAATTAAAATTCTTTCTTCAGCCAGCTGTTGATTCGTTTAAACCAGTTGCCCACTGAAGCGCGTTTTTCCGTTTCTGCATCACCGTTCATGTGTGACTCTTTGCCGTAATGCAGCAGGCCAACTGCCGTAGAGTAATACGGCTCCTGCGCATAATCTGTCAGGCCGGTGATGTTAAGCGGCTGTCCGATGCGCACTTGCGTGTGGAACACGCGCTGTGCGCAGGCTGCCAAACCTTCAATCTGCGCCGCACCACCGGTCAGCACGATACCGGCTGCCAGATGGTGTTTCACACCTTGCTGGCGCAGCTGCTCCTGTAATTGCAGAATCTCGTCGTTGACCAGATTCAACAGTTCGGTGTAACGCGGCTCGATCACTTCAGCCAGCGTTTGACGCTGCAGGCTACGCGGTGGACGTCCACCTACGCTCGGCACTTCGACATTTTCGTCTTTGCCGACAATCGAGCCCAATGCGCAACCATGACGCACTTTAATCGCTTCTGCGTCGGTCGGCGGCGTACCAAAAGCGTAGGCGATATCGCTGGTTACCACGTTCCCGGCATACGGGATCACTTTGGTATGACGCAGTGCACCGCCAGTATAGACAGCGATATCCATTGTACCGCCACCGATATCAACAACACAGACGCCCAGCTCACGTTCATCTTCTGTTAACACTGAGAAACTGGATGCCAGGCCAGCAAAAATCAGTTGGTCAACTTTCAGGCCACAACGTTCAACGGCTTTGACAATATTTTTTGCCATATCGTTGTGGCAGGTGATCAAATGTACTTTCGCCTGCATACGCACGCCGGAAAGTCCCACTGGATTCTTAATGCCTTCCTGATAATCGATGGCATATTCCTGCGGAATGACATGCAGGATACGATGCTCGTCACGTACGCGAACGGATTTCGCCGTATGCACCACGTTCTCTACATCATCCTGAGTCACTTCCTCTTCCGAAATCGGAACCATCCCGATTTCGTTCTGGCAACTGATATGTTTGCCCGATAAAGCAAGGTAGACCGATGAAATCTGGCAGTCCGCCATCAATTCAGCCTGATCGATGGCACGTTGTACGCATTTCACCACCGATTCCAGATCGTTTACGCCGCCTTTATCCATGCCGCGAGACGGGCAACTGCCCACCCCAATAATATTGACCATACCATCGGGCAGAATTTCCCCAACCAGGGCGGACACCTTCGCGGTGCCAATTTCGAGTCCTACTACCAGTTTTCTGTCCGTTGCCTTGATCATTGTGGTTTAGCCTGTGCCTGGTTCTGTTGCTGATTACTGTCCTGTGGCTCTATCGGTGCAGCGGCCCAACCGACGGCGGCGCCCGAATCGTAGCGCAAATCAACATACGTGATGCGCTGGTTCTGACTCTGGCCCTGCTGCTGCAAATCCGGATAAAGCTCAATAAAACGGTTCAGACGCTTCATGGTATCGCTGCGACCTAATTCGATGCGCACATCGTCACTGGTCACTAATTGCCATGAGCGCCGCGCCGTCATCGACGCGACCTTCAGGGTAAACTTGTTAGCCTTTAACACATCACTCATGGTGTGATAGCCAGCTAACACCTCGTTTTCACTGCCTTCCGGGCCGTACAGCATTGGCAACGCTTCTTTGCCAACGTGACTGGCCGGTACGCTGAAGGAGACGCCATCGGCGTCCACCATGTGTGAGTCGTTCCAGCGTGCCACCGGAACGTACTCCACCAGATTTATCTTCAGCTCATCAGGCCACTGCTTGCGTACACTGACCTGCTTAATCCAGGGTAAACGCTCAATCTGCTGCTGGATAATATCCACGTTCTGCGACATGAAGGTCCCCGGCGCGCCAAGCGATAAAATGGCCTGGCGAATATCGTCATGCGTGGTGTAGTGGGTTTGCCCGGTCACCACCAGCTTCGATAACGGCAAGCGTGACGCGTCATTCATCCACTTCAGCACCACGAGGCCGCCCGCCACCATGATGCCCAGCACAATCAGCAGGAACACCATGCCAAACAGTCGCGCACCGTTGCTACGCCCGGAGCGTGTCCGCTCCTGAGGTTCGCGATTGCGTACTCGTATCGCCGCCTGAGACATATCAGTCAGCCAGCTCCAGAATACGCGCTACCAGCTGCGGGAAGCTGTATCCCGCTTGCTTCGCTGCCATCGGCACTAAGCTGTGGCTGGTCATGCCAGGCGAAGTATTCACTTCCAGCAACTGGAAGTTGCCCTCACCGTCAGCCATCACGTCGACACGCCCCCAGCCGCTGCAACCCAATGCGCGCCAGGCTGACCACACCAACGTCTGCAATTCTGCTTCCTGCTCGGCGCTTAATCCGCTCGGGCAGAAGTATTCAGTATCGTCAGAAATGTATTTAGCTTCATAGTCATAGAACTCGCTGGCGGTTTTAATTCTGATAGAAGGCAGAATTTGCTCACCCACGATGCCCACGGTGTACTCCGCGCCGCTCAAAAACGCTTCGATCAGTACGTCATCATCATGACGAAAAGCTTTTTCAAGCGCTGCGGGTAAGGCATCCGCATGGTTCACGCGGCTGATACCCACGCTAGAACCTTCGCAGCTTGGCTTCACAAACAGCGGTAAGCCCAGCGCCTCAATGGCGGCGGTGGTATCCGCGTCTAAACCTTGCTCATGCTGCTGACGCGTCAGCCAGACAAATTTGCCTGAGGGTAATCCCCTGCCCTGCCACAACAATTTGCTGCGTAGTTTGTCCATGGTGATGGCGGAAGCCATCACGCCGCTGCCGGTATAGGGCAATTGCAGGAACTCCAGCACCGCTTGCAGCGTGCCGTCTTCACCACCGCGGCCGTGCAAAGCAATAAACGCTTTAGCGAAACCCTGCTGTTTCAGATTCAGCACTGACACATCACGCGTATCGACTGCATGCGCATCAATGCCCATTTCACGCAGTCCGGCTAGCACCGCCGCACCGGACATCAGCGACACGTCACGCTCTGCCGAAGTGCCGCCCATCAATACTGCAACCTTCTCAGTCATGGCGCGCCTCCGACTTAACGGCAGGCTGTAATTCGTTTTCGGCCAGCTTGCGGGCAATCTTGCCGATGTTGCCTGCGCCCTGCACGATCACCAGATCATCGCCCGACAGCAACGGCGCCAGCGCGTCTGGCAGCGCGTCATGCTCAGAAACCAGAATCGGATCAACCTTGCCACGGTTACGAATCGCGCGGCACAGCGAACGGCTGTCAGCGCCGGGAATCGCGGCTTCACCCGCCGGATAGACATCCAGCATCAGCAACACATCCACCTGCGAAAGCACATTCGCGAAATCATCAAACAGGTCACGCGTACGCGTATAACGATGTGGCTGGAACACCATCACCAGCTTCTTGTCAGGCCAGCCCGCACGTGCGGCTTTGATGGTGACATCCACTTCGGTAGGATGATGGCCGTAATCATCGACCAGCATCGCGCTGCCTGGGTTACCGTTAACGGCGGCGGTATCGAACTCACCCAGCACGTCAAAGCGGCGTCCGGTGCCCTGGAAGCTCTCCAGCGCGGCCAGAATCGCGTTATCTTCAATGCCTTCTTCGCTGGCGACAGCTACCGCGGCAGCCGCGTTCAGAGCGTTATGACGGCCCGGCGCGTTCAGCGTCACTTTCAGCACCGGCTTATCCTGACGGATGATGGTGAAGTGCCCTTGTGCACCACGCTGCTCATAATTCTCGATACGCACATCTGCGTCGTCGCTGAAGCCATAGGTGGTTACCTGGCGGCCTACGCGCGGAATCAGGTCACGAATCACCGCGTCATCCACGCACATTACCGCGCGTCCGTAGAACGGCAGGTTGTGCAGGAAGTTAATGAACGTCTGCTTCAGGTTCTCAAAATCACCCTGATAGGTGTCCATGTGATCGGCTTCGATGTTGGTGACAATCGCCACCATCGGCTGCAGATGCAGGAAGGACGCATCACTTTCATCGGCTTCTGCAATCAGGTAACGGCTGCTGCCCAGGCGCGCATGCGTACCTGCGGCCTTAACCAATCCGCCGTTAACGAAGGTCGGATCCAGTCCGCCTTCCGCGTAAATGCTGGTCACCATCGCGGTGGTGGTGGTTTTACCGTGCGTACCGGCAACGGCAATGCCGTGACGGAAACGCATCAGTTCTGCCAACATCTCAGCACGACGAATGACGGGAATACGCTGCTCACGTGCGGCAACCAGCTCAGGGTTATCCTGCGCAACGGCTGTCGACACTACGACAACGCTGGCATCGGTGACGTTTTCCGGACGATGGTTGAAATAAATCGTCGCGCCCAGCGCCGCCAGATGCTGTGTCACCGCGTTCGGTGCCAGATCAGAACCGCTAATGTGATAGCCTTCGTTCGCCAACACCTCGGCAATACCGCCCATGCCAGCACCACCGATGCCGACAAAGTGAATGTGCCGGACGCGACGCATCTCGGGCACAATAGAACGCAGTTTTGCCAATTGTTGTGTATTCATCTGTTTCAATTACCTGTTTTTCCCGTTTGTACCTGCTAAAGGTACGGGCCAAATCAACTGGCCGATTAATTACTTCGCGACGCGCGCCACTTCATTTGCAACCCGCTCGGTTGCATCGGGAATCGCGACCTGACGGGCTTTTTCTGCCATCGCCAACAATGTGGTGCGATCCCAGTGACGCAGCGTGTCCGCTACCACAGCTGCGGTAAATTGCGGCTGCTCGAAAATTTTGGCTGCGCCCGCTTTTTCCAGCGGCAACGCATTCCAGTACTGCTGACGATCTTTGTGCTGAAACGGCACGAAAATCGCCGGTAAACCTGCGGCGGCCACTTCGCTCACCGTCAATGCACCCGAACGGCACACCACCACATCGGCCCAGGCGTAAGCTTCGGCCATGTCATCGATAAACTCGGTGACTTTGTGCTGCGGCTGGCCCGCTGCGCGGTAAGCCTGCTGCACGGTTTCCAGTCCGCCTTTCCCGGTTTGATGCCAAACCGTAATGGCTTCACCTAACTCTGCGGCTACTTGTGGCACGGTCTGGTTGAGGATACGCGCGCCCTGGCTGCCGCCGACCACCAGCACGCGAATCGGGCCGGAACGTGCGCTCAGACGTTCTGCCGGTAACGGCAGCGCTAACACATCGGTACGCACCGGATTGCCAACCACTTCAGCATTTGGAAACGCACCGGGAAACGCCTGCATCACTTTGGTGGCGATTTTCGCCAGCCACTTATTGGTCAGGCCGGCAATGCCGTTCTGCTCATGCAGCACCACCGGGATACCGCAGCTCCACGCGGCTAAACCACCGGGACCTGAAACATAGCCGCCCATGCCCAGCACCACATCCGGCTGCCAGCTCTTCATGATGCGACGCGCCTGGCGCCAGGCATTGAAGATGCGCACCGGTGCCAGCAACTGCGCTTTCACGCCTTTACCGCGTAAACCGCTGATGCGGATAAAATCAATTTCAATGCCGTGTTTTGGTACCAAATCCGCTTCCATTCGGTCAGCGGTTCCCAGCCAGCGCACCTGCCAGCCTTGTTCCATCAGGTGATGGGCAACGGCCAGACCGGGGAACACGTGTCCGCCAGTACCGCCTGCCATGACCATCAGCCGTTTGCCACTCATCGAGCACCTCGGGTAAACGCCTGCGCTTTCGCCAGACGCGTTTCATAATCTATCCGCAATAAAAACACGATGGCGGTCGACATGATGATCAGACTCGAACCACCGTAACTGATCAGCGGCAATGTCAGACCTTTGGTCGGCAGCATGCCCGCCGCCGCACCGACGTTAACCAGCGCCTGGAAGCTAAACCACACGCCAATCGAGCAAGCGAGGAAGCCTGAGAAGCGCTGATCGATCTCCAGAGCACGGCGACCAATCGACATCGCGCGAAAAGCGACGAAGAATACCATCAACAGCGCTAAAACCACACCGACATAACCCAACTCTTCACCGATGATGGAGAAGATAAAGTCGGTATGTGCTTCCGGCAGATATTCCAGTTTCTGCACCGAGTTGCCTAAGCCCTGTCCCCAGAACTCACCGCGTCCAAATGCCATCAAGGATTGCGTCAGCTGGTAGCCGCTACCGAACGGATCTTCCCACGGGTTCCAGAAGGACGTTACACGGCGCATACGGTACGGTTCCGCGATGATCAGCAGCACCACGGCGAAAATGCCGGAGCCGATGATCGCCAGGAACTGCCACATTTTCGCCCCGGCGAGGAACAGCATCGCCAGCGTGGTAACAAACAGCACGACCACGGTACCGAGGTCAGGCTGCGCCAGTAGCAGCACGGCCAGCACCACCATCACGCCCATCGGCTTACAGAAGCCCCAGAAGTTGTTACGCACCTCTTCTACTTTGCGCACCAGATAGCTTGCGAGATAGCAGAACAGCGTCAACTTCGAGAGCTCAGCCGGCTGAATACGCAGCGGGCCGAGGGCAATCCAGCGCGAAGCACCGTTCACCGAGCTACCGACCACCAACACGATCAGCAGCATCACCACTGAAACCATCAGCATCACGTTGCTGTAGCGCTGCCAGAAATCCATCGGGATGCGCAAGGTCACCAGCGCCATGCCGAAGGCCAAAGCGATATAGAATGCATCACGCTTGGCAAAGTAGAACGGATCTTCGTTCAGACGTTGACCAACCGGCATTGACGCCGACGTCACCATCACAAAACCGATCAGCGCCAGCCCAAAGGTCAGCCACAGCAGCGTGCGATCGTACAGCACCACCGGCGCATCATCACTGTCGCGCGCGCCCATCACCCAATCGCGCAGGCGCACTGACAGATAATTGGCGATACCGGCTCCAGGAATGCGCATCAGCTCAACTCCTTCGCCAGTTGCGCGAACTGATCGCCGCGCTGTTCAAAATTACGGAACTGATCAAGGCTGGCGCAGGCCGGTGATAACAGCACCATATCGCCCGCTTTTACCTGTGCGGCAATTTGCGTCATCGCCTGCTGCATGGTTTCTGTGCGCGTGGCAATCTCCGGACGCAGTGCCGCTAACGCATCGCCATCGCGACCAAAACAGAACAGCTTCACGCTGTCGCCTTGCAGATAGCGCGCCAGCGGGCTGAAGTCAGCCGATTTGCCGTCGCCGCCCAGCAGCAGCCACAACGTGCCTTTTACCTTCAGGCCGTTCAGCGCCGCTTCGGTGCTGCCAACGTTGGTAGCTTTGGAATCGTTGATCCAGCGCACACCGTTGGCTTCATGCACCAGCTGGAAGCGGTGCGCAAGGCCGGTAAAGGTGGTTAAGGCTTTCAGGCTGGAAGCGCGCGGGATGTTCACCGCGTCGGCCAATGCCAGCGCTGCCAGCGCGTTGGTGTAATTATGTTGACCTACCAGCGTCATCTCATCGGTGTTCAGGACTTTCTCGCCCTTCGCCCGCAGCCAGGTGCTGCCTTGCTGCTGATTGAGATGATAATCGCCAAGGTTGATGCCGAAGCTCACGCAGCGCTGATCCACACCGCGCACCGGCATGGTCATGCCATCGTCAGCGTTCACTACGCAGACGCTGGCGTTTTCGTAAATACGCAGCTTGGCGGCACGATATTGCTGCATGCCGAGCGGATAGCGATCCATATGATCCTCGGTGAGATTGAGGATCGTCGCCGCGGCCGCTTTCAGGCTGTGTGTGGTTTCCAGCTGGAAGCTGGAGAGTTCGAGCACATAGAGCTGTGCTGGCGATTTCAATAGCGTTAGCGCCGGCAAACCGATGTTGCCGCCCACGCCTACCTGCCACCCTGCGGCACGCGCCATTTCACCCACCAGCGTCGTCACGGTGCTTTTGCCGTTCGAACCGGTAATCGCCACAATTGGTGCCTGCGCTTCACGGCAGAACAGCTCGATATCGCCAATGATTTCAATCCCGGCATCGGCGGCTTCGCTCAAAGCAGGATGCGCCAGCGCGATGCCTGGGCTAGCGATAATCAGATCGGACGCCAGCAGCCAATCGCTATTAATACCGCCAACATAGCGCTCCACCGAGGCTGGCAGCTTGTCCAGCCCCGGTGGCGAGACACGGGTATCCATCACGCGTGGCGTAACGCCTTGCGCGAGGAAGAAATCAACACAGGAGAGGCCAGTAATGCCTAATCCTATGATGACGACTTTTCTGCCCCGATAGTCAGCCATGATTAACGTACCTTCAGCGTTGCCAGGCCAATCAGCACCAGCATCAGCGAAATAATCCAGAAGCGCACGATGACGCGCGGCTCCGGCCAGCCTTTCAATTCATAGTGATGGTGAATCGGCGCCATGCGGAAAATACGTTGACCGCGCAGCTTGAACGATCCCACCTGCAGAATCACCGACAGCGTTTCGACCACAAACACGCCGCCCATGATCAACAGTAAGAATTCCTGGCGCAGTAGCACGGCGATAGTGCCGAGCGCGCCACCCAGCGCCAGTGAGCCGACATCGCCCATGAACACTTGCGCTGGATAGGTGTTGAACCACAAAAATCCGAGTCCGGCTCCGACAATCGCGGTGCAGACAATCACTAACTCGCCCGCGTGGCGTAAATAAGGAATATGCAGATATTCGGCAAACTTGACGTTACCGGTTGCCCAAGCCACCAGCGCAAAACCTGCTGCCACGAACACCGTTGGCATAATGGCTAAGCCATCAAGGCCGTCCGTTAAGTTAACCGCGTTGCCAGTACCAACAATCACGAAGTAGGCCAGCACCACGTAGAACAGGCCAAGTTGCGGCATGATGTCTTTAAAGAACGGCACCACCAGCTGCGTCGCAGGCGTATCTTTACCGGCGATAAACAGCGCGAATGCAACGGCCAGCGAAATCACTGACATCCAGAAGTATTTCCAGCGCGCAATCAGGCCTTTGGTGTCTTTGCGCACCACTTTGCGATAGTCATCCACAAAGCCGATGATGCCAAAACCAACCAACACCACCAGCACGCACCAGACGTATGGATTGGATGGATAGGCCCACATCAGCACCGAAATGGTGATAGAGGTGAGGATCATCACGCCGCCCATGGTTGGCGTACCACGTTTGCTGAAGTGTGACTCTGGACCATCATTACGCACCACCTGGCCAATCTGCAGTTTCTGCAGCCAGGCAATCAGGCGCGGGCCCATCCACAGAGAAATGAACAAAGCGGTCAGCAGGCTGACAATGGCGCGAAACGTCAGGTACGAGAAGACGTTAAAGCCGGAATAAAATGCGACCAGATGTTCGGCCAGCCAGACTAGCATGTTCCTTTCTCCTGTAAGCTCTGTACTACCTGCTCCATGGCGGCACTACGTGAACCTTTAACCAAAATAGTGATGTCCTGATGTTCGGACAGCAATGTGCGTAAACGTTCAGTCAGCGCGGTTTTCGTGGCGAAATGCTCGCCTTTGCCGCTGCTTTCGCCAATCAACTGGCTTAGGGTTCCGGTGCTCAGCACGCAATCAATGCCTGCTGCTTTGGCCGCATCGCCCACCTGCCGATGGCACAACTCGGCTTCATCACCCAGTTCAGCCATATCGCCCACCACCATCACACGGTAACCCGGCATATCGCCCAGCACCTGCGCGGCAGCCGTCATCGAACCGACGTTGGCGTTGTAGCTGTCATCCAGCAGCAATTGATTGGCCGCCAGACGAATCGGGAACAGTCGACCAGGAACCGCCTGTAACGTTTTAAGGCCAACTTTAATCGCCGTCAGCGGCGCATCTACTGACAATGCGAGCGCTGCAGCGGCTAACGCATTCGCGATGTTATGACGGCCTGGCAGCGGTAATTCCACGGCAATATCACCGCGTGGCGTATGCAGCGTGAACAGTGTGGCATCGGCACGCAGCACGATTTCGCTGGCGCGGAACTCAGCATCAGCCAATGGCTGCGGCGAGAAGCGCCACAGGGTTTTATCCACAAGCTGTGATTGCCAGTTAGCAAGATCGTTGCTGTCGGCGTTGACGATCGCGGTACCGTGTACCGGTAAGCCGCCAAAAATCTCGCCTTTGGCTTTCGCCACACCGGCCAGTGAACCAAAGCCTTCCAGATGAGCGGCGGCCAGGTTATTGACTAACGCGGTTTCCGGGCGTACCAGATCGGTGGTGTAAGCAATTTCGCCTTGATGGTTGGCACCCAGCTCGATCACGGCGTAAGCATGTTCTTTAGTGAGACGCAGCAGCGTCATCGGCACACCGAAATCGTTGTTCAGGTTGCCTGCGGTGTAGAGCGTTTCGCCACACTGGCGCAGAATCGCGGCGGTCATCTCTTTGACCGAGGTTTTACCGGATGAACCGGTTAAAGCAACCACGCGCGCTTTCGCCTGTTGGCGTACCCACGCAGCGAGTTGCCCGAAAGCAATGCGCGTATCAGCGACAACCACCTGCGGTACAGTAACCTTCAGCAGCTTACTTACCAGCAGCGCCTGCGCGCCGTTGGCAATGGCATCGTTAGCGAAATCATGAGCATCAAAACGTTCACCCACCAGCGCCACAAACAGGCTACCGGCGGTGACTTTACGTGTATCGGTGGTGACATCGGCAATGGTTAGGTCCGCGCCGTGCAGTTGGCCGCCGCTGATTTCGGCCAGCGTGTTGAGCGAAACGGGAATCATGCCATCACCCCCAACGAACGGGCGACGGTGTCGCGATCGGAGTAATCCAGACGGCGGTTGCCAATGATTTGATAATCCTCGTGGCCTTTTCCGGCCACCAACACAATGTCATCGGCGCCAGCTTGCATCACGGCGTTGGTGACCGCCTGCGCACGACCGGAAACCACACGCACGCGGCCCGGATCGAGCAAGCCGGTGAGAATGTCATTCACAATCGCCATCGGCTCTTCGCTGCGCGGATTATCGTCGGTGATCACCACGATGTCGGAGAATTGCTCAGCAATCGCGCCCATTAGCGGACGTTTGCCTTTGTCGCGATCGCCACCGCAGCCAAACACGCACCACAGCTGGCCTTTACAGTGCAGACGCGCCGCTTCAAGCGCTTTTTCCAGCGCATCTGGCGTATGAGCGTAATCGACAACCACAGTAGGTTTATCTGGCGCAGTAAACACTTCCATGCGACCACACACCGGCTGCAGCTGCGGTGCCGTGGCGACCAGCGCATCAAGCGGATAGTCCAGCGCCAGCAGCGTAGCCAGCGCCAGCAACAGGTTGCTCACGTTGAAAGCGCCCATCAGGCGGCTATCAAACTCGCCGTTGCCCCAACTGGAGCTGAACCGGATGTGCGCACCGCCATCGTGATAATCCACCGCGGTGGCTTTGAGCCAGCGACCATGACAGCCCGATTGCAGATTGTCTTCCATGGTGACCGCTACCGCATCCGGCAATTTTGCCAGCCAGCGACGGCCCACTTCATCATCAGCGTTGATGATGGCTTCAGCGACTTGATGCTCAGAGAACAGTAACCATTTAGCGGATTCATAGCTCTGCATATCACCGTGATAATCGAGGTGATCGCGGCTTAGGTTAGTAAACACCGCAGCCGCAAACGGCAAGGCTGCAACACGATGCTGCACTAAACCGTGTGAGGAGACTTCCATCGCCGTCAGAGTTGCGCCCTGCCCGACTAAATCATTCAGCACATGCTGCACGTCCACCGCAGAACCGGTGGTGTTTTCGGTGGCCACCAGTTGACCGTAAAGGCCATTGCCGACCGTGCCCATTACTGCGCCGGTTTCACCCAGCAAGTTGGCCCACTGCGCCATCAGTTGCGTGGTGGTGGTTTTACCGTTGGTGCCGGTAACACCGATTAATTTCAGTTTGCTAGCAGGCTGCTGATAAAAGCGCCCGGCCAGTGCAGAGAGACGCTGCTGCAACTGCGCCAGATAGATAACCGGGACGCCATGCATCTCACGGATATCTCCATCGCTGGCTTCACCTTCAGCTTCGGCAATCACTGCCGCCACGCCTTGTGCAATAGCCTGCGGAATAAAACGACGTCCATCAGCATGATGGCCCGCCACGGCGATAAACAGATCGCCAGAAGCCGCAGCGCGGCTATCTAGTGTCATGTCACGGAGTGGACGCGCCGGCGCACCCGGCACCCACGGGGCCAGTAAGTCGCGCAGGTTACGATCTGTCACTTGATTCCTCACTTCTATTCTTCACCAACTCGTTCTTATCAACTGTCGGCAGCGCATCAGGTTCGATATTCATGGTACGCAACACGCCGCCCATGATGGCACCAAACACCGGTGCTGAAACCGCACCACCATAATATTTACCGGCCTGGGGATCGTTGATCACCACCACCAGCGCAAAACGAGGGCGGCTGGCAGGCGCAACGCCTGCGGTATAAGCAATGTATTTGTTGACATAACGTCCATCCGGTCCAACCTTCTTGGCGGTACCGGTTTTGATGGCAATGCGATAGCCCTTAATGGCGGCTTTAACCCCACCGCCGCCAGGCAACGCAACGCTTTCCATCATGTGCATCACCGTTTTCACCAGGTCTTCCTGGAAAACGCGTTCACCCGCTACCGGCGGGTCAACTTTGGTGATCGACAGCGGGCGATTGATGCCGTAGCTGCCAATGGTTGCGTAGACTCGCGCTAACTGTAACGGCGTTACCATTAGCCCGTAGCCGAAAGAGAAGGTGGCCCTCTCTATGTCAGACCACCGTTGTTTTTGAGGGTATAAGCCACTACTTTCCCCGACCAGCCCCAAATTGGTCGGTTTACCCAGCCCAAAGCGCGCGTAAGTATCTACGAGTGCTGAGGAGGGCATCGCTAACGCCAAACGTGAAACCCCGACGTTACTCGACTTCTGTAAAACCCCGGTAAGGGTCAATTCGTTGTAGCGCGCCACGTCTTTGATCTCATGACCATTGACGCGGTACGGCACGGTGTTCAGTACGCTGTTCTCTTTCACCACACCGCGCTGCAAGGCCGTCATCACCACCATCGGTTTTACGGTGGAACCGGGTTCGAAGATGTCGGTAATGGCACGGTTACGCATCACGTCTTTCGGCGTGTTGCTGAGATTATTCGGGTTGTAAGCGGGGCTGTTCGCCATCGCCAGCACTTCGCCGGTGTTCACATCCACCAGCACGGCGGTGCCTGATTCGGCTTTGTTGAACGCTACGGCGTTATTCAGTTCGCGGTACACCAGCGCCTGCAAACGTTCATCAATGCTCAGCGTCAGATTGTGTGCGGCGCGGCTGTCTACCGAAGAGATATCTTCGATGACGCGGCCATTGCGGTCTTTACGCACCGTACGTTCGCCCGGTGCGCCAGTCAGCCATTTGTCGAAGCTCTTTTCGATGCCTTCGATGCCCTGACCATCAATGTTGGTGAAACCAATCAGGTGCGCGGTAACCTGGCCCGCCGGATAGTAGCGGCGCGACTCTTCACGCAGATAGATGCCCGGCAGCTTAAGCTTTTTCACGTACTCGCCAATCGCCGGATTCACCTGGCGCGCCAGATAGACAAAGCGCCCTTTCGGGTTGGCGTTGATGCGTGCAGCGAGTTGATCAAGCGGAATTGATAACGCATCCGACAGCGCTTTCCAGCGGCTATCCAGTGAGACGCCACCGTGCTCGGTCAGCTCTTTCGGATCGGCCCAGATCGCATTTACCGGCACGCTCACCGCCAGTGGACGACCAGCACGATCGCTGATCATCCCGCGCGCGGTTGGCACCGATTGCACGCGCAGCGAACGCAAATCGCCCTCTTTCACCAGCTTGTCAGGGTTGATTACCTGCAGCCATGCTACGCGCGACAGCAGTCCGCCCAGCGCCAGTAAAATGCACCCGCACAGTAACGCAAAGCGCCAGCTTACAAAGCTGGCCTTATCTTCTTGTTTTTTTAACTTCAGCGTTTTGCCTGCGCCACTCATTAAGTTCTGCGATTCCTTATTTCTGCACCACAATATTTTCCTGCGAAGGATCAACATGCTGCATTTGCAGTTTATCGGTTGCTATTCGCTCTACGCGGCTATGATCGCCCAGTGCGTTCTCTTCAAGAATCAGGTTGCGCCATTCGATATCGAGCGCATCACGCTCCAGCACCAGCTGTTCACGCTGCGCCGTTAACAGGCGCGTCTTGTGCGTAGTGGTCACCACCATTACCGAGGAGACCAGCACCGCAGCCAACAACAGCATTGGGATCTTGCCAAATCGCAGCAAGTCCCCACCAATAACACCGGGTAAGCTGTGGCGCTCGTTGCCAATCATGAGGCCGTTCGCTCCGCGATACGCAACACCGAACTACGCGCTCGTGGGTTTTCATTCACTTCGGCTTCACCAGGAATCAGCTTGCCCAGCGTTTTCAGTTCACGTCCGCCTAAAGCTTTGAGCTGCGACTCGGTCATCGGAATCCCTGCTGGCACCTGCGGACCGCGGCTCTGATCGCGCATAAAGCGCTTCACTAAGCGATCTTCCAGTGAGTGGAAGCTGATAATCGACAACCTGCCGCCGGGTGCGAGAACCGATAATGCCCCTTTCAGCGCAGTATCAATCTCTTCCAGCTCGCTGTTGATCCAGATACGAATCGCCTGGAAAGTACGCGTTGCCGGATGCTTAAATTTGTCTTTGACGGGCATCGCGGCGGCAATCACCGTTGCCAGCTCTTTGGTGCGCGTCATCGGCTGTTCGCGGTTGCGCTCAACGATGGCGCGCGCAATACGCTTACCGAAACGCTCTTCACCGTAGGTTTTGATCACGAAAGCGATATCTGCCTCTTCCGCGCTCATCAGCCATTCAGCGGCTGATTGCCCGCGCGTTGGGTCCATACGCATATCCAGCGGCCCATCACGCATAAAGGAGAAGCCGCGTTCGGCATCATCCAGCTGTGGTGAAGAGACGCCCAGATCGAGCAAAACGCCATCGATCTTACCGGTCAGCCCACGCTCTTCGACATATTCCGCCAAGGCAGAAAACGGCCCATGCACGATCGAGAAACGCGGATCCTTTATCTCAGCGGCTGCGGCTATCGCTTGCGGATCGCGATCAATCGCTATCAGTTGCCCTTTCTCGCCAAGCTGAGAAAGGATTAAGCGCGAGTGACCGCCGCGACCAAAAGTGCCATCGATATAAATGCCGTCTTCCCTGATATTGAGGCCGTTTACCGCCTCATCCAGCAGCACTGTGGTGTGTTTGAAATTTTCCTGCATAGCTATAGCGACAAGTCCTGCAACCGCTCAGATAAAGGCTCCTGAGCCGACTGTTCTGTGTCAATATCATCCTTAACTTGTTGATACCAGGTCTGTTCATCCCACAGCTCAAACTTGTTGAACTGTCCAACCAGCATCACTTCTTTGGTCAGGCCGGCGTGTTGACGTAACGTGTTCGCCAACAACAAACGACCCGCATTATCCATCTGGCATTCACTGGCATGTCCCAACAGCAATCGCTGTACGCGACGCTCGGCGGGATTCATGCTGGATAAGCGAGACAGCTTTTTCTCAATGATTTCCCATTCGGGCAGGGTATAAAGCAGTAGGCATGACTGGTGGAGGTCAATGGTGCATACCATTTGCCCCTGAGACTCTGCGACAAGCAATTCACGATAGCGCGTTGGTACTGCTAATCGCCCTTTGCTGTCGAGATTGACTAACGTTGCTCCACGGAACATGCCAGCCTTACCCCTCAATCACCCGTTTTCACCACTTTATCCCACTTTTTACCACGAAACGAGTTTACGGAGCCGATGAAATCCTTGTCAAGCCGCAACGGCAAGTGAATATCACTATTTACATCGGGTGAAATTAATCAGAGAGGGAATTAATCGACATGGATTCGCAAAATAAAAAATTAACCTGATGAATAATTGAATAAAAATTTTCGCACAATGAAAAATGGTGAAAAATAAAGCGCTTTTACGCGGAATTATATTTGCCCTGCAATCTGCGACGACGGCGGCATTTTAGGGGATTTCTGAAAGGAAGCCCAGCATCATCGCGCCAGCTCTGCTAAGACACGCTGCTGAAGATGTAAACAGTTAAGAAAAGTCAGCAGGGTTAAATTGTTAGCTGGAGTGGCGATTATTTACGCTTATTTACGCCGTAAGGTTTGCAGGAAATAGCTGCAGGTTAAATTAACACTGGGCAGTGAACTGCCCAGCATTTCATTTAACGCGGCGGCTTAATTGTCCGCGGCGGAATAAATTACGACGAATGCGGGTTAAACCCGGTTTCGGTTTACGCGGTTCATCCAGCGAGGCCAAAACCAGTTCCAGCACGCGCTCAGCCACGTCGCGATGACGCTGACCCACCGCCAGCACCGGACACTCAAGGAAGTCCAGCAATTCGTGGTCGCCAAAGGTGGCAATCGCCAGATCGGTTGGCAAGCGGCCATCACGCTTCAAGGTAACGTCCATTACGCCCTGCAGCAGCCCAAACGACGTGGTAAACAGCGCCTCCGGCATCGGATGATCGTCGAGGTACTTCTCAAACAGCGTTGCTGCGGCGGCACGATCAAAACTGTTGCAGTAAATGTAATCAATGGGCCGTTCGTCGTCTTTCCACGCATCGCGGAAGCCGAGTTCACGCAGGAAACTCACCGACAATTCCGGCAGCGCCCCAAGGAACAGCACGTTTTTCACCGATAGCTGACGCAATTCAGCCGCCAATGCCTGCGCATCATCCTGATCGGCACCCACCACGCTGGTAAAGTGTTCACGATCCAGCGCACGGTCCAGCGCGATAATCGGTAAAGGATCGTTGATCCAACGCTGATAGAACGGATGCTCTGGCGGCAGTGAAGTCGAAACGATGATGGCATCAACCTGACGCTGCAACAGATGCTCGATGCAGCGCATTTCATTGTCCGGCTGATCTTCCGAGCAGGCAATGAGTAGCTGATAACCGCGCTGACGCGCCTGGCGTTCCAGATAGTTGGCAATGCGCGTGTAACTGGTGTTTTCCAAATCAGGGATCACCAGGCCAATTGAACGCGTGCGTCCGGCACGCAGCCCTGCCGCGACGGCATTCGGGTGATAGTTGTGTTCACGCACCACCGCCATCACTTTCTCGACGGTTTTCTCGCTGACACGATACTGCCGCGCTTTGCCATTGATTACATAGCTGGCCGTGGTGCGCGACACGCCTGCCAGGCGCGCAATTTCATCCAGTTTCACGGTGACACCTTAATTCTGATAAGCCAGCGCTGGCGAAAATATCCGCAGAGTAGCTATGGGTAAAACATTTGTAACATCTAACCGCAGAACACTACGCCGAGCAACCGCTTTTCTCTCTCATCCTGGATAAGCGCATAAAATAAAAAAACCCGGCTTTTCGCCGGGTTAGAATCAGATAAAAACGTTACTTAAGGTGATTAACGCATTACGCGATCGCCACGCGACACACCCACGATTCCTGAACGAGCTACTTCAACAATTTCTGCTACGTCGCGAACGGTGTTAAGAAACGCGTCGAGTTTATCACTGGTGCCTGCCAGCTGAACCGTGTAAAGCGTTGGCGTGACATCGATAATCTGACCACGGAAAATTTCCGCACTGCGCTTCACTTCTTCACGGCCGTAACCGCTGGCCTGGATTTTCACCAGCATGATTTCACGCTCAACGTAAGCGCCCTGCCCCAGCTCGCTGACACGTAACACGTCCACCAGCTTGTGCAACTGCTTCTCGATCTGCTCCAGCACTTTCTCATCGCCGACCGTTTGAATCGTCATCCGTGACAAGGTCGGATCATCGGTTGGCGCGACAGTAAGGCTTTCGATGTTGTAACCACGTTGAGAGAACAGTCCCACTACGCGGGACAATGCGCCGGATTCGTTTTCCAGCAGAACCGATAAAATACGACGCATAATTAAGTCCTCTCCGTTTTGCTCAACCACATCTCATCCATCGAACCACCACGAATTTGCATCGGGTAAACGTGCTCGCTGCCGTCAATATTCACATCCACAAACACCAGACGGCCTTTCGCCAGCGTATCTAGTGCCAGCTGCAGCTTCTCTTCCAGTTCCGCAGGATGCGCAATGGAGATCCCCACATGACCATAAGCTTCGGCCAGACGCACGAAGTCAGGCAGCGATTGCATGTAAGACTGCGAGTGGCGACCGGAGTAAATCATGTCCTGCCACTGCTTAACCATGCCGAGGAAGCCGTTGTTGAGGTTCAATACCAGCACCGGTAAATCGTACTGCAGCGCGGTCGATAGCTCCTGAATGTTCATCTGGATACTGCCATCGCCGGTCACGCAGATAACCGTTTCATCCGGCAGCGCCATCTTCACGCCCAGCGCAGCAGGCAAGCCGAAGCCCATGGTGCCCAAGCCGCCGGAGTTGATCCAGCGACGCGGCTTGTCGAACTGGTAATAAAGTGCGGCAAACATCTGATGCTGACCGACGTCAGAGGTGACGTAAGCTTCGCCTTTAGTCAAACGACAGATGGTTTCGATGACAGCCTGCGGCTTGATTTTGTCAGTGGTGCGATCGAATTCCAGACACTTGCGGCCACGCCAGCCTTCAATGGTCTGCCACCAGTCGCGCAGGCTATCAAGCTCCTGCTTCGCATCGCTTTGCGCCAGCAGCTCTAACATCTGCGCCAGCGTCTGCTTCGCATCGCCGACAATCGGAATGTCCGCGCTGACCGTTTTGGAGATCGACGTCGGATCGACATCGATATGCATAATGGTGGCGTTCGGGCAGTACTTCGCCAGATTGTTGGTGGTGCGGTCGTCGAAGCGCACGCCAATACCGAAAATCAGATCGGCATTGTGCATGGTCATGTTGGCTTCGTAAGTACCGTGCATACCCAGCATGCCGATACACTGACGATGCGTGCCAGGGAACACGCCCAGGCCCATCAGCGAGGTCGTCACCGGAATATTCAGTTGCTCAGCCAGCTGCAGCAATTCTGCTTCGCAGCCCGACATAATCGCCCCGCCGCCGGCGTAAATCACCGGCTTGTGCGCAGCCAGTAACGTTTGCAGCGCGCGCTTGATCTGTCCTTTGTGGCCCTGAATGGTCGGATTGTATGAGCGCATGCTCACGGTTTCCGGCCAGACGTATGGCAGTTTGTTCGCTGGGTTCAGGATATCTTTTGGCAGATCGATAACCACCGGCCCAGGGCGACCGCTGGCAGCCAGCCAGAAGGCCTTTTTCAGCACGGTTGGGATCTCTTCGGCGTTTTTCACCAGGAAGCTGTGCTTCACCACCGGGCGGGAGATACCGACCATGTCGCACTCCTGGAACGCATCGTAACCAATCAGTGACGAAGGCACCTGACCCGACAGAATCACCATCGGGATTGAATCCATGTAGGCGGTTGCAATACCGGTAATCGCGTTGGTGGCGCCCGGACCGGAAGTCACCAGCACCACACCCACTTCACCGGTCGCACGCGCAAGGCCATCGGCCATGTGTACCGCGCCTTGTTCATGGCGGACCAATACGTGGTCAATACCACCGACCGTTTGCAGCGCATCGTAAATATCGAGCACCGCTCCGCCCGGATAACCGAATACCTGCTTAACGCCCTGATCGATTAACGAACGGACGACCATTTCGGCTCCTGACAACATCTCCATTTTCTGCCTCCAGGCTTGAGGGACTGAATCCACTGACGTTCGCGTTTCCCGCACACCACTGATATCCGGCCCCCGATCGCCAATTAAGATCAAAACCTTATGTTTATGCTCAGAAGGCGGCGTTCTTTCCGCCTTCCAGGTACAGGGAATCTACTTGAGTTAATTATATGAGAGTAGGTCGATTACCATAACCGCAGACAACCCGGCCTGCAAACGCCAGGACGCCACGTCGCGCCCGAACCGGCAATAAAGGCACTGATGCGTGATTATTGCCTGCGAGGATTAAACTAATTCTTCGTCATAACCACAGAGGAAAATGCTGGTTTAGAGATTATTTGCAGCGTGTTCTAAGAAATATGATTTTCATATTGCCTGACCACTCAGTCCACAATCTTTTGTGATAATTACTTTCTGGCGTGATTATCTATAAAACGGTCCGATCACATCATATTCTTCTTAACAACAAGCCTAATCTTGTTTTATCAGCAATGCGCATTTCCGACATAACTAATTAATTATCAATGATTTAAAATAAATCCTATTTTCTAAACGATTTTTTAAGTGGATGGAATCACTTCTCCTGTTACTAATTAATGCCATTGCTCTGCGCAGCTGAAAAATCACAGCACATCGCCCTTCTTACGTTACAGAAATACCCTTGCACTTAAGGTTGACTTCACACCTCAATTCCAGTACCAATATGTGCATCCAAAAAATTTACGAGGTTTGAATCATGTTTCATTCTTTCCGCCTACTCGGTCTACTACTAAACGCATCCAGTTTGCGCGGTAGACTCGTGGGCGGAATCAATAACTGATTCGAACCTGTTGAAGTTTAAGAAACCCGCGCCAATGCGCGGGTTTTTTTATGCTCGTAGCACCGGCAACGTTAATGCATAAGGAAGATTACGATGAGCCAGCAAGTTATTATTTTCGATACCACTCTGCGTGATGGCGAACAGGCTTTACAGGCCAGCCTGAGTGTTAAAGAAAAACTGCAAATCGCTCTGGCGTTGGAACGTATGGGCGTGGATGTGATGGAAGTGGGCTTCCCCGTTTCCTCTCCAGGCGATTTTGAATCCGTTCAGACCATCGCTCGTACCATCAAAAACAGCCGCGTTTGCGGACTGGCACGCTGCGTTGAGAAGGACATTGACGCCGCATACGAATCACTGCGTGTGGCTGATGCGTTCCGTATTCACACCTTCATCGCAACCTCGCCGATGCACATCGCGACCAAATTGCGTAGCACGCTGCCGGAAGTGATTGAACGCGCGGTGCGTATGATTAAACGCGCCCGCAACTACACCGACGACGTTGAATTCTCCTGTGAAGATGGCGGTCGTACACCAATCGACGATTTGTGCCGCATGGTTGAAGCCGCGATTAATGCCGGTGCAACCACCATCAACATCCCGGACACCGTCGGCTACACCTTGCCAGGCGAATACGCCAACATCATTGGCCAATTGGTGTCTCGCGTTCCTAACATCGATAAAGCCATCTTGTCCGTTCATACCCATGACGATTTGGGTATGGCGACCGGCAACGCCATCGCCGCAGTATTGGCCGGTGCGCGTCAGGTTGAAGGTACGTTGAACGGTTTAGGCGAGCGCGCCGGTAACTGTGCGTTGGAAGAAGTGATCATGGCGATCAAAACCCGCCAGCAGATCATGAACGTCCACACCAACATTAATCATCAGGAAATCTACCGCACCAGCCAAACCGTGAGCCAAATCTGCAACATGCCGATTCCAGCCAACAAAGCGGTGGTCGGTTCTAACGCCTTCGCCCACTCTTCCGGTATTCACCAGGATGGCGTGCTGAAGAACCGCGAAAACTACGAAATCCTGACGCCAGAATCTATCGGCCTGCACAAAATCCAGCTGAACCTGACTTCCCGTTCTGGCCGCGCAGCGGTGAAACACCGCATGGAAGAGATGGGCTACAAAGAGTCTGATTACAACCTCGACACCTTGTACGACGCCTTCCTGAAGCTGGCCGACAAGAAAGGTCAAGTCTTCGACTACGACCTGGAAGCGTTGGCCTTCATCAACAAGCAGAACGAAGAGCCAGAATATTTCCAGCTGAACGAATTCAACGTGCAGACCGGCTCCAGCGTGACAGCAACGGCTTCCGTGCAGTTAGGCTGCGGTGAAGAGACCAAAGCGGACGCCGCAACCGGTAACGGTCCGGTTGATGCGGTTTATCAGGCGATCAACCGCATCACCGGCTTTGAAGCCGAACTGATCAACTACAAGTTGACGGCAAAAGGCCACGGCGAGAACGCGCTGGGTCAGGTCGATATCGTGGTCAACTACAACGGTCGTAAATTCCACGGCGTTGGCCTGGCGACCGATATCGTCGAATCATCGGCGAAAGCGATGGTGAACGCGTTGAACAACATTTGGCGTGCTAAGCAGGTGGAAAAAGAACTGCAGCGTAAATTTAAAGATCAGAAGGAAACGGTGTAACTATGTCTAAGTCTTCTCATATCGCGGTATTGCCAGGCGACGGAATTGGTCCGGAAGTGATGGCGCAGGCCATGAAAGTTCTCGATGCAATTCGTACGCGTTTCGACATGCGTATCACCACCAGCGAATATGATGTTGGCGGTATCGCCATCGATCGTCATGGTGAACCGCTGCCACCGGCTACCGTTGCCGGCGCAGAGCAAGCGGATGCGATTCTGTTTGGTTCGGTAGGTGGCCCGAAGTGGGAACATCTGCCACCTGCACAGCAACCTGAGCGCGGCGCGCTGTTGCCGCTGCGTAAGCACTTCAAGCTGTTCAGCAACTTGCGCCCTGCGGCACTGTATAAAGGTCTGGAAGCGTTCTGCCCGCTGCGCAGCGATATCGCCGAGCGCGGTTTCGACATCCTGTGCGTGCGTGAATTGACCGGCGGCATCTACTTCGGTCAGCCGAAAGGCCGCGAAGGCAGCGGCCCACATGAGCGCGCGTTCGATACTGAGGTTTATCACCGTTTCGAAATCGAGCGCATCGCGCGTATCGCCTTTGAATCAGCGCGTAAACGCCGCAACATCGTCACCTCAATCGATAAAGCCAACGTGTTACAGACTTCCGTGATGTGGCGCGAGATTGTCAACGAAGTGGCAAAAGATTATCCGGATGTGCAGTTGAGCCACATGTACATCGATAACGCCACCATGCAGCTGATTAAAGATCCATCACAGTTTGACGTGCTGCTGTGTTCTAACCTGTTTGGCGACATCCTGTCAGACGAATGCGCGATGATTACCGGTTCGATGGGCTTGCTGCCTTCTGCCAGCCTGAACGAAGAAGGTTTTGGCCTGTTTGAGCCAGCGGGCGGTTCCGCACCGGATATCGCCGGTCAGAACATTGCCAACCCGATTGCGCAGATTCTGTCGCTGTCACTGCTGCTGCGTTACAGCCTGAATGCGGATGAAGCAGCCGCAAGCATTGAACGCGCTGTCAGCCGCGCGTTGGAAGCGGGTTATCGTACCCGTGATTTGGCCGGTGACGGCAAGGCCGTGAGCACAGATGAGATGGGCAGCATCATTGCCGGTTTCATCGCCGAGGAAAAATAATAAAATGAAAAGCTTATACCAGAAGTTATTTGATGCACATGTCGTCCATGAAACGCCTAACGAAACGCCGTTACTCTATATCGATCGCCATCTGATCCATGAAGTGACGTCACCGCAGGCCTTTGATGGCCTGCGCGCGCACGGCCGCAAGGTGCGCCAGCCGTCGAAAACCTTCGCCACCATGGATCACAACGTTTCGACGCAGACCAAAGATATCAACGCGTCTGGCGAGATGGCGCGCATTCAGATGCAAGAGCTGATCAAGAACTGTGCTGAGTTCGGCATTCAGCTGTATGACCTGAATCACCCGTTCCAGGGCATCGTGCACGTGATTGGGCCAGAGCAAGGCATGACATTGCCGGGCATGACCATTGTGTGTGGCGATTCCCACACTGCTACCCATGGCGCGTTTGGTTCACTGGCTTTCGGTATCGGTACTTCCGAAGTTGAGCACGTGTTTGCCACGCAAACCCTGAAACAGGGCCGCGCGAAAACCATGAAGATTGAAGTGCTGGGCGAAGCTGCGCCGGGCATCACTGCCAAAGACATCGTGTTGGCGATCATCGGTAAAACCGGCAGCGCTGGCGGTACCGGTCACGTTGTCGAATTCTGTGGCCCAGCAATTGAAGCGCTGAGCATGGAAGGCCGCATGACGCTGTGTAACATGGCGATTGAAATGGGTGCCAAAGCGGGCCTGGTCGCGCCGGATGACACCACTTTCGCTTACCTCAAAGACAAGCAATTCGCGCCGAAGGGCGAGCAGTGGGAGCAAGCGGTGGCTTACTGGCGCACGCTGAAGTCCGACAGCGATGCCAAATTCGACAGCATCGTCACGCTGCATGCCGAAGATATCGCTCCGCAAGTGACCTGGGGCACCAATCCAGGCCAGGTAATGGCGGTCGATCAAGCGATCCCGAATCCACAATCCTTTGCCGATCCGGTCGAGCGCGCTTCTGCAGAGAAAGCGCTGGCGTATATGGATCTGCAGCCAGGCATCAAACTGACTGACGTGGCGATCGATAAAGTGTTTATCGGTTCCTGCACCAACTCACGTATTGAAGATCTGCGCGCCGCTGCCGCGATTGCCAAAGGCCGCAAAGTGGCGCCGGGCGTGGTAGCGATGGTGGTGCCAGGTTCCGGTCCGGTGAAAGCACAAGCCGAAGCCGAAGGCCTGGACAAAATCTTCCTCGAAGCCGGTTTTGAATGGCGTTTGCCGGGTTGCTCGATGTGTCTGGCAATGAACAATGACCGCCTGAATCCAGGCGAACGTTGCGCATCAACCAGCAACCGTAACTTTGAAGGCCGTCAGGGCCGCGGTGGACGTACGCACCTGGTGAGCCCGGCGATGGCCGCTGCGGCTGCCGTGACCGGTCGTTTTGCCGATATTCGTGAATTGACTCAGGGAGCGTAAACCATGGCGAACAAATTTACTCAACACAGCGGAATTGTGGCGCCATTGGATGCGGCCAACGTCGACACTGATGCCATCATTCCTAAGCAGTTCCTGCAGAAAGTGACGCGCACCGGTTTTGGCGCGCACCTGTTCCACGACTGGCGTTTTGAAGATGATGCGGGCACCGTGCCAACCGCCAGCTTTGTGCTGAACAAACCCGAGTTCAAAGGCACCAGCATTTTGCTGGCGCGTGAGAACTTTGGCTGTGGCTCATCGCGCGAGCATGCACCGTGGGCGCTGACCGATTTCGGTTTCCACGTGGTGATCGCGCCAAGCTTCGCCGATATCTTCTATGGCAACAGCTTTAACAACCAGCTGCTGCCGGTGAAGTTGAGCGATGAAGAAGTGGATGAGATGTTCAAACTGGTTGCCGCGCAGCCGGGCGTGAGCTTCACCGTGGATCTGGAAGCGCAAACTGTTACGGCAGGCGATAAGACGTATAGCTTCGAAATCGACAGCTTCCGCCGTCACTGCATGATTAACGGTCTCGACAGCATTGGCCTGACGCTGCAACACGAAGCGTCAATCTCCAGCTACGAAACCAATCAGCCCGCGTTCTTACGCTAAGGCAACAAGGGCGACGTGATGTCGCCCTTCTCCTTTATACATCCCGCACGCGCGACGCCAATCCCAAGGCCAGCACCGCCAGCCCCAACGCCAGCCAGTAAACCGACTCATGACCAAAGCGCTCGCTCATGGTGCCCTGAATGATGCCGGCGATAATCATGCCGGTGGAAATCGAGGTGGTGAACAGCGTCGTCGCCGCACCCGCGCGGCCCGGCATTAAATCCTGGAACCACAGCATGCCAATCCCGGCGATGATGCCGATAAAGGCAGCGTTAAACAGTTGCAACACCATCAACGCAGTACGCGACTGGAACATCACCAATCCGAGATAAAACACAATCGCCGCCACCAGCGCCAGCAGCATCAGTTTGCGTTTGCCGGTGCGCCGCGCGTAATGCCCGGCCAGTAGCATGATTGGAATCTCCAGCCCGGCGGCGGTGCCCATTAGCAGTCCCGCCAGCTTCTCCGGCAGGCCAAGCGTGGCGCTGATATACAGCGGCATATCAATGATATACATGGTGTTGCACGCCCACATGGTGACGGAGGCGATAAACAGCAACCGCACCTGGCTGTCTTTCCACGGGCTCAGCTGCGTCAGCACCGCTTCAGGCGATGCCACCACGCGCGGCACCGACGGCAAGGTACGCCAGATCAGCAGCATGCTCAGCAGGAAAATCCCCGCCGCCACGCAAAACAGCGTCACAAAGCCGTAGTTGAGTGCCAGCGCAAACGACAGCGGCGGCCCAATCACCCACGCCAGCGACAGCTGCGCGCGCATCACCGAGCTGAACATCACCACTTCACGCGCCGACTGATCGGCATATTCGCGCGCGAGCGCAAACACCTGCGGAATCGACACGCTGGCCAGCGCCGACAAAAACACGCCCAGCGTCACCAGCGTTAAATAGTGGCGATTGAAGGCAAACAGCAGCGCATTCAGCGTCGCCATCAGGCAGCAAAACAGAATCAGGTTGCGGCGATCGCCCTGGTTATCGGAGCGTTTCGCCATCAGCAGGCTAATCACAATCCCGGCGATCGCATTGATGGTAAAGAACAGGCCGACCCAGAACGGACTCACCTGCACTTCACGCGTCAGAAACAGGCTGAGTGTCGGCGCCTGCAGCGCACCGGCCACGCCAGTCATAAACGACACCGCCATAAACGAGAGATAGACCGGATTGATGCGACGTTGACGCGTTAACAGCGATTTCATGCAGAAATCCCTTTGCGAATAAAAAAATAGGTAGAGAAATGAGGGTAGAAGATTCTACAGCAAAACGAAAAAAGCCAGCAGATAAAGCGCTGCTGGCGGTGAAAATGCACCCTACTCAGAAAGAGGTTCCACGTCGGTGGAACCGCTGGCAGAGCGCCATTCATTGCTGAATGCCTCCCGCTCTTCCATTGCCGGGCAGTATGCCTCTAATATGAGGCAGGAAAAACTGAGCGATTCTGACAAGGAGTTCCCCTTTTATGTCCTCTTCACGTTTGCAGCAGCAATTTATCCGCTTATGGCAAAGCTGTCAGGGACAGGATCAGGAAACCACGCTCAACGAGCTGGCCGATCTGCTGCACTGCTCGCGTCGGCATATGCGCAACCTGCTCAATGCCATGCAGAGCGAAGGCTGGCTGATTTGGCAGGCAGAAGCGGGACGCGGCAAGCGCTCGATGCTGAGTTTCTGCTATACCGGCCTGGCGCTCCAGCAGCAGCGTGCTGAGGATCTGCTGGAGCAGGATCGCATCGAACAGCTGGTGCAACTGGTGGGTGATAAAAATCAGGTGCGCCAGATGATCTCGGCACATTTAGGCCGCAGCTTCCGCCAGGGTAAACATATCCTGCGTGTGCTCTATTACCGTCCGCTGCCCAATCTGCTGCCCGGTTCGCCGCTGCGCCGCTCAGAAACCCATCTGGCGCGACAAATTTTCAACGGCCTGATGCGCATAAATGAGGAAAAGGGGGAAATCGAACCGGATATCGCCCATCACTGGCAGCAAACCTCGCCGCTGCAGTGGCGCTTCTTCCTGCGCCCGGCGATACGTTTTCATCATGGCCGTGAACTGGAAATGGCGGATGTGATTGCTTCGCTGGAACGCGTGCGCAGCCAGCCGCTGTTTTCTCACATCAGTAAACTGGATTCGCCCGCGCCCTGGACGCTGGATATCCATCTGAGCCAGCCGGACGATTGGTTACCGTGGCTGCTAGCCAGCGTCAGCGCGATGATCCTGCCGCGCGAATGGCCAACGCTGCGTCAGTTTGCCCGCCAGCCGATTGGCACCGGCCCGTACAGCGTGGTGCGCAATCAGCAAACGCAGCTGAAGATCGCCGCCTTCGATGATTACTTTGGCTATCGCGCGCTGATTGACGATGTGTCGATTTGGGTGTTGCCGGAGATCAGCGATGAACTGGTGTATGCTGGAGTCAAACTGCAGGGCGAAACCGCCGACGAAAAATCGGAAGAGAGCCGTCTGGAGGAAGGCTGCTACTTTCTGCTTTACGATCAGCGCTCCGAGCTGGGCCGCGATGCGCATTTTCGCCGCTGGGTGAGTTATCTGTTTAATCCGATCGCCTTATTGAATCATGCTGGCGTCGGCTATCAGCGTTACTGGTTCCCCGCTTATGGCTTGCTGCCGCGCTGGCACCATCGCCGCGATCTCACGTCCGCCGACAAGCCAGCAGGTTTAACCCAGCTGACGCTGAGCTGGTACAGCCATCACGTTGAGCATGAAGGTATCGCCAACGCGCTGCGACCGCTGCTGGCGCAGCAAGGTGTTGAGCTGATCACCCGCGTTGTGAGCTACGAAGAGTGGTTCGAGGGCGAAGGTGAAAGTGACATCTGGCTCGGCAGCGTTAACTTTACCCTGCCGCTCGAGTACGCGCTGTTCGCCCAACTGTTTGAGCTGCCGTTGATGCATCACTGCATCCCCATTGACTGGCAAGCCGATGCCGCACGCTGGCGGCAAAAGGATTTACCGTTGGCGGAATGGAGTAAGCAGCTGATCGACAGCGACTATCTGCATCCGCTGTTCCATCACTGGCTGCTGCTGGAAGGACAGCGCAGTATGCGTGGCGTGCGCCTCAATACGCTTGGCTGGTTTGACTTCAAATCGGCCTGGTTTGCGCCGCCGGAGCTGTGATCCTTTCGCGCTGTCATATAAATGTCTAGAATGAGCCGTTCTCAACGGGGTGCCTTGAAATTAGGGCTGAGAGAAACCCGTCGAACCTGATCCGGCTAATACCGGCGTAGGGATTTGAGATGCCTCACTCCTCAGATCCTTTGCGACTCGACCTTATCTTCTCCTCAAGGAGCGCAAAGTGTTAAACAAAGTTCTGCCTGTGTTGATGCTGGTTGCGGCACCGGCTTTCGCTGCCAAACCGGTTCTCACCGTTTACACCTACGATTCGTTTTCTGCCGATTGGGGCCCCGGTCCGGCGGTAAAAAAAGCCTTTGAAGCGCAGTGCGGCTGCGAACTGAAGTACGTAGCGCTGGAAGATGGCGTATCGCTGCTTAATCGCGTACGCATGGAAGGCAAAAATAGCAAAGCCGATGTGGTGCTGGGGCTGGATAACAATCTGGTGCAGGCAGCGGAGAAAACCGGGCTATTTGCCAAAAGCAGCGTTGATACCAAAGTATTAACGTTGCCAGATGGCTGGCACAGCGACACCTTCATTCCATTCGATTATGGCTACTTCGCCTTCGTCTACGATAAAAACAAACTGAAGAATCCGCCGAAAAGCCTGAAAGAGATGGTTGAAAGCCCGGAAAAATGGCGTGTGATTTATGAAGATCCGCGCACCAGCACGCCGGGTCTTGGCCTGCTGCTGTGGATGCAAAAAGTTTATGGCGACAACGCGCCTGACGCGTGGCAGAAGCTGGCACAAAAAACCGTTACCGTCACCAAAGGCTGGAGTGAAGCTTACGGCCTGTTCCTGAAGGGCGAAGGCGATCTGGTGTTAAGCTACACCACTTCTCCGGCTTATCACATTATCGAAGAGAAGAAAGAGAACTACGCTGCGGCCGAATTTAGCGAAGGCCACTATTTGCAGGTGGAAGTGGCCGCGCAGCTCGCCAGCAGCAAACAGCCCAAGCTGGCGCAGCAGTTCATGCAGTTTATGGTTTCTCCGGCTTTCCAGCAGAACATTCCCACTGGCAACTGGATGTATCCGGTGATCAAAAGCGATCTGCCAGCTGGTTATCAAGCTTTGCAGGTGCCCGCCAAGGCGTTGCAATACACGCCAGCCGAAGTGGCCGACCATCGCGCCGCGTGGATCAGCGCATGGCAAAGCGCCGTTAGCCGTTAATGTCCGGTTGGTTAATTCCCGGTAGCGCTGTCGCGCTGTTGCTGTGCGCGGTGGCGCTGCTGGCGTTTGGCGCATTAGTGATGGTTGCGCCGGCCACCGACTGGCGCGCGCTGCTCAACGACAGTTATCTGCATCATGTGCTGCTGTTCTCGTTCGAGCAGGCGCTACTGTCGGCGTTGCTCTCAGTGCTGCCCGCAATCTTGCTGGCGCGCGCGCTCTATCGCCGCCGTTTTCCCGGTCGCAACCTGTTGCTGCGCCTGTGCGCCATGACGCTGGTGCTGCCGGTGCTGGTGGCGGTATTTGGCTTGCTCAGCGTGTACGGTCGCAGCGGCTGGCTGGCGCAACTGTGCGCGGCCATTGGCTTTGACTACCACTTTTCGCCGTATGGCCTGCAGGGCATTCTGCTGGCGCACGTCTTCTTTAACCTGCCGCTGGCGACGCGCCTGCTGTTACAGGCGCTGGAGAGTATTCCCGGCGAGCAGCGGCAAGTCGCCGCCCAGCTCGGCCTGCGCGGCTGGAATCTGTTTCGCTGGCTGGAATGGCCGTGGCTGCGCCGTCAGATTCTGCCAACGGCGGCGCTGATCTTTATGCTCTGCTTCGCCAGCTTCGCCACGGTGCTGGCACTGGGCGGCGGACCGCAGGCCACTACGCTGGAACTGGCGATCTATCAGGCGCTGAATTTCGACTACGATCCGGGCCGCGCGGCGCTGCTGGCGCTGTTACAGCTGGGTTGTTGCTTGCTGCTGGTGTTGCTGAGCCAGCGCTTTAGTAAAGCCATTCCCACCGGCAGCCAGAGCATTCGCGGCTGGCGCGATCCGCAGGATTCATGGCAGGCGCGCATCAGCGATACTGTATTGATTGGCCTGGCGCTGCTGCTGCTGTTACCGCCGCTGGCGGCGGTAATCGTCGATGGTTTGCGCGGCGGCGTCGCCGGTGCACTGCAACAAGCGGCGCTGTGGCAAGCCACCTTTACCTCGCTGCGCATCGCTATCGGTGCTGGCCTGCTTTGCGTGGTGCTGACCATGATGCTGCTGTGGAGCAGCCGCGAACTGCGACAGCGCCAGAACGTGATAGCGGCGCAGGCGATGGAGATGAGCGGCATGCTGATTCTGGCGATGCCGGGTATTGTGCTGGCGAGCGGTTTCTTCCTGCTGTTCAACGCCACCGTAGGTCTGCCGCAGCGCGCCGATGGTTTGGTGATCTTCACTAACGCCCTGATCGCCATCCCTTACGCCATGAAAGTGCTGGAGAATCCGATGCGCGATATCAGCGCCCGTTACAGCCAGCTCTGCGCTTCACTCGGCATCTCCGGTTTCAACCGTTTGCGGCTGATTGAGCTGCGCGCGTTGAAACGTCCCATTGCTCAGGCGCTGGCGTTTGCCTGCGTGCTGTCGATTGGCGATTTCGGCGTCGTCGCACTGTTTGGTAGCGCCGATTTCCGCACGCTGCCCTTCTATCTGTTCCAGCAGATTGGCGCCTATCGCGGTGCGGACGGCGCCGTCACCGCATTGCTATTGCTGCTCCTCTGCTTGTTACTCTTTACTCTGATGGAAAAATTACCGGGTCGCCATGCTGACACTGAATAACCTCACTTACCTTTATCAGCATCTGCCGATGCGCTTCAGTTTTGCGGCGCAGGCAGGTGAACGTTTGGCGATCCTCGGTCCGAGCGGCGCGGGGAAAAGTACCTTGCTGAGTCTGATTGGCGGCTTTTTGCCAATCAATCAAGGCGCGCTGGTGATGAACGGCATCGATCATACTCACAGCGTGCCGTCGGCGCGGCCAGTTTCCATGCTGTTCCAGGAGAACAACCTTTTTCCGCATCTCACGGTGCAGCAAAACATGGCGTTGGGTTTACATCCGGGCCTGAAACTGACGCGCGAACAGCAGCAGCAAGTCGTAGACATCGCCGAGCAAACTGGCCTGCAGGCAATGCTCACGCGTTTGCCTGGCGAGCTTTCCGGCGGCCAGCGTCAGCGCGTGGCACTGGCGCGTTGCCTGCTGCGCAATCAGCCAATTTTGCTGCTGGACGAACCCTTCTCAGCGCTGGATCCGGCGCTGCGCAACGAGATGCTGCAGCTGGTTCGTTCGGTATGCGAAAGCCGCAACATCACCTTGTTGATGGTGTCCCACAGTCTGGAAGATGCTCAGCAAATTGCGCCGCGCAGTTTGGTGATCGTCGATGGGCGCATCTATTGGGATGGCAGCACTGAAAGTTTGGTGCGTGGTGAAAGTGAGGCGGCCGCCATCCTTGGCGTGACGTCGCGTTAAGCGAAGAAGACTTTCCACAGCAGGTGGCGGAAGATCGGCATCATTGGATGGAACTGGATAGCGATAAACGCGCCCAGACCCATTGCCGCCATTAGAGGAGCCAGCCAGCGCAGGCGCGCAGTCGGCAGATATTTCGTTGCCCAATCGACGGTTTTGCCGCTGCGCCACCAGCGCCACAGCAACCAGCCACCGATCCACAGCAGCAACGCCACCAGCAACAGCAACCACTTAAAGCTGCCGCCCTGCGCGGCCTGCGGCACGTCAATCGCCACGCCCGCCAGAATGCCCGGCATCAAATAAGCGGGTGGCCAGAGAATGCAGCCAATCAGGTTAGGCGGCAGGAACTTGCGCACCGGCAGTTCCAGCATGCCGGCCGCCAGCGGAATCAGCGGACGCGTCGGCCCAACAAAACGCCCTACCAAAATGGTAAGCATGCTGTGCTGATGCAGCGCATGTTCAGTTTTATCGAGCAAGCCTTTGTATTTTTGTATGTATTTCCAACGATGCAGCGGCCCCTGAAACTTCCAGCCGATGCCATACGAAACCCAATCCCCGATCAGGCAGCCAGCAAAACCTGCCGCCCACGCCGGGTAAAGCCCAATTTGTCCACTGCCGACCAGCGCCCCAAGGCTGGCCATTAATACCGTGCCCGGCAACAGCAATCCCACGAAGGCCAGCGACTCAAGGAAAGTCACCAGCGCAACGGCGATCAGCGCGTACTCCAGCGATTGCGAAAACAGGTGTTGAATCCAGGCTTCCATAAATATCCTCTGCGGAATATAGAGGCTGGATTGTCCAGAGCCATTGCGCCACCGTCAAGGCAAGAATTGTAGGACGATGTTGACAAAGTGGTGACAATTTCGCCCGCTGGGACACTGTATAAACATCCATGTTATACTTCATGCAATTCATTCTCTGGAGTTCACGTGACCGATCCACGCGCAGGTTTTCTGCTTACCCGACATTGGCGAGATACGCCGACCGGCAGCGAAGTGGTGCTATGGCTGGCAACCGACAGCGGCCCGCAGCGGCTGGTGCTGCCTGCTCAGGAATCCGTGGCGTTTGTTCCAGAGGAGTTTCGCACGCAAACCGAAGCGCTGATCCGCGATGAGCGACACACACGCCTGCAAACGCTGGCGCTGAAGGATTTCCGCCGCCGCCCGGTGTTTGGCCTCTATTGTCGCAGCAATCGCCAGCTGCAAAATCTGGAAAAGCGCCTGCGTGAAAACGGTATTCCGGTGTATGAAGCGGATATTCGTCCACCCGAACGCTATTTGATGGAGCGCTTTATCACCGCGCCGGTGTGGTTTAGCGGTGAAACGCGCGGCGACAGCGTGGTCAACGCGCGCCTGAAGCCGCATCCTGATTACCGTCCGCAGCTGAAATGGGTATCGCTGGATATCGAAACCACTCAGCATGGCGAACTCTACTGTATCGGGCTGGAAGGCTGCGGTCAGCGCCAGGTTTACATGCTTGGCCCGCCCAATGGCGATGCCAGCACGCTCGATTTTGAGCTGATTTATGTTGATAGCCGCCCGCAGCTGCTTGAGCAGCTCAACGCGTGGTTTGAGCGGCATGAACCGGATGTGATTATCGGCTGGAACGTGGTGCAGTTCGACTTGCGCGTATTGCAGAAACACGCCGATCGCTACGGCATTCCGCTGCGTTTAGGACGTCACAAGCAGGCGCTGGAGTGGCGCGAGCACGGCTTCAAACCCGGCGTATTCTTCGCACAGGCGACGGGCCGCTTGATTATTGATGGCATCGACGCGCTCAAATCTGCCTTCTGGGATTTCCCCTCTTTCAGCCTGGAAGCGGTATCGCGCCAGCTGCTGGGCGAAGGCAAAGCCATCGACAATCCGTGGGATCGCATGGAGGAGATCAACTGGCGCTTTGCCAACGATAAGCCGGCGCTGGCGAAATATAACCTCAAAGATTGCGAGCTGGTGACGCGTATCTTCCAGCACACCGCCATCATGCCGTTCCTGCTGGAACGTGCCACGGTAAACGGTTTAGCGGTGGATCGCCACGGCGGTTCGGTGGCGGCTTTTGGTCATCTCTATATCCCGCGTATGCATCGCGCCGGTTTCGTGGCGCCTAATCTCGGTGAAGTAGCGCCGGAAGCCAGCCCCGGCGGCTACGTGATGGATTCGCGGCCCGGCCTGTACGATTCGGTGCTGGTGCTGGATTACAAAAGCCTCTATCCCTCAATTATTCGCACCTTCCTCATCGATCCCGTTGGGCTGGTGGAAGGCCTGGCGCATCCGGATGATACCGATTCGGTGCCAGGTTTTCGCAACGCACGTTTTTCCCGCCAAACCCACTGCTTACCGGCAATAGTGGAACAGATTTGGCAAGGGCGTGAATCCGCCAAGCGCGACAACAACAAACCGCTGTCGCAGGCGCTGAAAATCATCATGAATGCTTTTTATGGCGTGCTCGGCACCAGCGCCTGTCGCTTCTTCGATCCGCGCCTCGCGTCATCCATTACCCTGCGCGGCCACGCTATCATGCAGCAAACGCGCGAGCTGATTGAAGCGGAAGGCTTTGATGTGATTTACGGCGATACCGATTCGACCTTCGTCTGGCTGAAAGGCGCGCGCAGTGAAGCGGAGGCGACGGCGATTGGTCGTCACCTGGCTGAACAGGTTAATGGCTGGTGGCAGCAGCACCTGCAATCGACTTATGGGCTGGATAGCGCGCTGGAGCTGGAGTATGAAACCCACTTCAGCCGTTTTCTGATGCCGACCATTCGCGGCGCCGAACAGGGCAGTAAAAAGCGTTATGCCGGCATGATTCGCAGCGATAGCGGCGAGCGGCTGGTATTTAAAGGCCTCGAATCGGTGCGCACCGACTGGACGCCGCTGGCGCAGCAGTTCCAGCAAAACCTTTATGGCCGCATTTTCCGTGGCGAGCCGTGGCAGGATTACATTCGCGAAACGGTGGCGCAGCTGCTGGCCGGTGAACTCGACGATCAGCTGGTGTATAAAAAACGCCTGCGCCGTGCGCTGAAAGATTACGAGCGCAATGTGCCGCCACATGTGCGCGCTGCGCGTCTCGCCGATGAGCAAAACCGCAAGCTGCAGCGCCCGCTGCAGTATCAAAACGGTGGCTCGATCCGCTATGTGATGGCCACGGCCGGACCGGAACCGCTCGAGGCGCGTAATACGCCCCTCGACTACGATCATTACGTCACCAAACAGCTGCAGCCGGTGGCTGACGGCATTTTACCCTTCGTCGGTGACGACTTTGCTACACTCATTACTGGGCAGCTGGGGCTTTTTTGACAGGTGACGAATGCCTTGCCATCCAGTACCATAGCGCCCTTCCTGATTCTCACCGCACTCACAATCTGACCAAACACCCGTTTGGCGGTTGGGTATTGCCTGAGTACAGGTGAACTTCTTTATGGCATGTCAGAGAGTCGAGCAAAAAATATATGGTTTTTACACTGGGTCAGCGCTGGATTAGTGATACGGAAAGTGAACTGGGATTGGGCACGGTGGTCGCGATCGATACGCGCATGATCACCATGCTTTTTCCGGCAACCGGCGAAAACCGCCTGTATGCCCGAAATGATTCTCCGGTTACTCGTGTGATTTTCAATCCGGGTGACACCATCACCAGCTACGAAGGCTGGCAGATGTGCGTCGATGAAGTCCGCAACGAAAACGATTTAATGACTTACATCGGCACGCGTCTCGACACCGAAGAAACCGGCGTCGTCATGCGCGAAGTGATGCTGGACAGCAAGCTGGTGTTCAGCAAGCCGCAGGATCGCCTGTTCGCCGGTCAGCTCGACCGCATGGACCGCTTTGCGCTGCGTTTCCGCGCACGTAAATATCACAGCGAGCAATACCGCCTGCCGATCAGCGGCCTGCGCGGTATGCGCACCAACCTGATTCCGCATCAGCTGCATATCGCCCACGATGTTGGCCGTCGTCACGCGCCGCGCGTATTACTGGCGGATGAAGTGGGCTTGGGTAAAACCATTGAAGCCGGAATGATCATCCAGCAACAGCTGTTGGCCGGTCGTGCCGAGCGCGTGCTGATTGTGGTGCCAGAAACGCTGCAACATCAGTGGCTGGTGGAAATGCTGCGCCGCTTCAACCTGCGCTTTGCGCTGTTTGATGACGATCGCTACACCGAAGCGCAGCACGACAGCGACAACGCCTTTGAAACCGAGCAGCTGATTATCTGTTCGCTCGATTTTGTACGCCGTAACAAGCAGCGTCTTGAACTGCTGGCCGATGCCGAGTGGGATCTGCTGGTGGTCGATGAAGCGCACCATCTGGCATGGAGCGAAGACGCACCGAGCCGTGAATATCAGGTTATCGAGCAGCTGGCAGAGAAAACCGCTGGCGTACTGCTGCTGACTGCAACGCCAGAGCAGCTGGGCTTAGAGAGCCACTTTGCGCGTCTGCGCCTGCTTGACCCGAACCGTTTCCACGATTTCGGCCAGTTTGTCGAAGAGCAGCAACATTATCGTCCGGTGGCCGATGCGGTGAGCTCGCTGCTGGCCGATCACGCCATTAGCAAAGACGAGATGAATCTGATCAACGATCTGATCGGTGAACAGGATATCGAGCCGCTGCTGCAGGTGGCGAACAGCGATCGCGATGGCAAAGAAGACGCGCGTAAAGAGCTGGTCTCAATGCTGATGGATCGCCACGGCACCAGCCGCGTGCTGTTCCGTAATACCCGTAACGGCGTGAAAGGCTTCCCGAAACGTGAGCTGCACCAGATTCGTCTGCCGCTGCCCGCGCAGTATCAAACCGCGATTAAAGTCTCCGGCATCATGGGCACACGCAAAAGCGCAGAAGAGCGCGCGCGTGACATGCTGTATCCCGAGCAGATTTACCAGGAATTTGAAGGCGATAGCGGCACGTGGTGGAACTTCGATCCGCGCGTTGAGTGGCTGATGGGTTACCTCACCAGCAACCGCAAAGAGAAGGTGCTGGTGATCTGCGCCAAAGCGGCGACCGCGCTGCAGCTGGAACAGGTCTTACGTGAGCGCGAAGGCATCCGCGCCGCCGTGTTCCACGAAGGTTTGTCGATTATCGAACGCGACCGCGCAGCGGCCTTCTTCGCCTCCGAAGAGGATGGCGCGCAGGTGTTACTGTGTTCCGAAATCGGTTCTGAAGGCCGTAACTTCCAGTTCGCCAGCCGTTTGGTGATGTTCGACCTGCCGTTTAACCCGGATCTGCTGGAGCAGCGTATTGGTCGTCTCGATCGTATCGGACAAATGCATGACATCCAGATTCTGGTGCCGTGGCTGGAAAAAACCGCGCAGGCGGTGCTGCTGCGATGGTATCACGAAGGGCTGGACGCGTTTGAACACACCTGCCCAACCGGCCGCGCCATTTATGACAAAGAGTACAATCAGCTGATTGAATATCTTGCCGCGCCGGAAAATCCGCAGGGACTTGATGAGTTCGTCAGCGAAAGCCGCAAGCAGCACGATGCGCTGAAATCACAGCTGGAACAGGGCCGCGATCGCCTGCTGGAACTGAACTCCAACGGCGGAGATGCGGCTCAGGAGCTGGCGAATGCCATCGGCGAGCAGGACAACGATACCGATCTGGTTAACTTTGCGCTGAACCTGTTTGATATCGTCGGTATCAATCAGGAAGACCGCAGCGATAGCCTGATCGTGCTGACGCCATCCGATCACATGCTGGTGCCTGATTTCCCTGGCCTGCCGGAAGAGGGTTGCACCGTGACCTTTAACCGCAACCAGGCGCTGTCACGCGAAGATACCCAGTTTATTACCTGGGAACATCCGCTAATCCTCAACGGTCTTGACCTGATTCTTTCGGGCGATACCGGCAGCTGTGCGCTGTCGCTGCTGAAGAACAAGGCGCTGCCGGTCGGTACGCTGCTGGTCGAGATGATCTATGTGGTTGAAGCACAAGCGCCGAAAAGCCTGCAGCTTACCCGCTTCCTGCCGCCAACGCCGGTGCGTTTGCTGATGGATCGTGCCGGCAATAATCTGGCGAGCAAAGTGGAGTTCGAAAGCTTTAACCGTCAGCTGAATGCGGTGAATCGCCATACCGGCAGCAAGCTGGTGAATGCGGTGCAGCAAGATGTGCACGAGATTCTGACCCAGGCGGAGAAAGCGATCGTGCCGGAAGCGCAGGCGATTATCGCGGCAGCGAAAGTGGAAGCCGAGGAGAAGCTCGGCGCTGAGCTGTCACGTCTCGAAGCGCTGCGCGCGGTTAACCCCAACATCCGTGATGATGAGGTTGAAGCGCTGGAAAGCAATCGCGAACAGGTATTGGAGAGCCTGGGCGATGCCGGCTGGCGTCTTGATGCGCTGCGCCTGATCGTTGTCACGCACCAATGATGTTCAGGACCGCGACCTCATGCTGATGGAAGCTTACAACCCGCCGCTCGAACCCTGGCTGCATATTCTGTATCAGGACGAGCACATTATGGTGGTGAATAAACCGAGCGGGTTGCTGTCGGTGCCGGGCCGTCTGGAGGAGCACAAGGATAGCGTGATGACGCGTATCCAGCGTGATTTCCCGCAGGCGGAATCGGTGCATCGTCTTGATATGGCCACCAGCGGCGTGATCGTCGTGGCCCTGAATAAAGCGGCTGAGCGTGAGCTCAAGCGCCAGTTCCGTGAACGCGAGCCCTCTAAATACTATGTGGCCCGCGTGTGGGGCCATCCAGCGGCAGAAGAGGGTTTAATCGATCTGCCGCTGATTTGCGACTGGCCGAATCGGCCTAAGCAGATGGTGTGTTTTGAGAACGGCAAAGCGGCGCAAACCGAGTATCAGGTGCTGGAGTATGAAGCGACGAACAGTGCGCGCGTCAAGCTCAAGCCCATTACCGGACGTTCACACCAGCTGCGCGTGCATCTGCTGGCGCTGGGGCATCCGATTCTTGGCGACCGCTTTTATGCGCATGAAGAGGCGCTGGCAATGGCGCCGCGTTTGCAGCTGCATGCGGAGTCGCTGACGATCACACATCCGGCGTTTGGCAACAGCATGACGTTCAGGCAGCCGGCGGAATTTTAGTGATGTAGCTTGCCGTCCCCCTCCTCGGTCCTCCCCCATAAATGGGGGAGGAAGATGCTGCAATATATCAGTGTTGGAACTACATGTGGCAGCATCTCCTTCCCCCGCTTGCGGGGGAAGGCCGGGATGGGGGACAACAATAAAATTACTTAAACCCCTTCTCCTTACGAATCAAATCGTAAGCCGCCTGAATCTCCTGCGCTTTTTGCTTCGCCATCTCCATCATCTCCGGCGGTAAACCTTTCGCTACCAGCTTGTCAGGGTGATGCTCGCTCATCAACTTGCGGTATGCGCGCTTGATGGTGGTACCATCATCGCTGCTTTTCACGCCCAACACGCTGCAGGCATCTTCCAGCGTTGGACCGCGTTGCGCCTGCTGATAGGCACCGCCACGTGAAGAACCGCCGCCGCCAAATTGCTGACCGCCTTCCATCATGCGCAGGAATTGATCGAACTGCGCGCGTGAAATGCCGAGCTCTTCGGCGATCACATACAACACCTGACGTTCGTTGGGATGCAGTGAACCATCGGCAAAGGCGGCCTGGATTTGGATTTCCAGAAACATCCGAATCAGATCAAATCGGCCAAAGCAGGCGCTGCGCAGTTCGCGCAATTTACTACGCAGCGGATAGTCGCTCTGCTTGCCTTCACGGAACGCACGTTGCGCAGCAGTGCGTGCATCGCCATGCAGCTGCATACGATCCATAAATAAGGAAGCAATCTGGATATCCGCTTCGGTGACGCGCCCTTTTGACTTGGTCAAATGGCCCATCACCTGGAAGGTGGTACTGAAAAACAGCGTTTGGCGCGCCTGGTTATTGGCGAAGTAGCCCTGTCCTTTTACGCTGCGCACTTTGTCAAACATGTGACCAATGATCAGACCCAGTACAATGCCCCAAAAGCCTGCCCCGGAAAATATCCCGAGCGCCAGACCAATTACTTTTCCCCAGTAGCGCATAAACTCCTCAATTCGCCATGCTTGCGGCTGAAAATTGCATTATCATACCTGTCATTTATCTCAGCGCCTAACGGCAACGCGGACAGACAAGGATTAACACTGGCGCAACGCCGGGCAGTAAGTTAGTCTCTGACCGGATTGTCGGCATGATGCCAGTTTTCATGGAATTATCGAAACCGCGTATGAAAAAACGTATACCTACCTTGCTGGCTACCATGATTGGTGCAGCGCTTTATAGCCAGTCATCACTCGCCGACGATCTGATGTCGCAGTGCATGCTGGGCGTGCCGAGTTACAACCGCCCGCTGGTCAATGGCGACGCCAACTCGCTGCCGGTCACCATCCATTCTGATTCGGCTAAAGGCAACTATCCGAATGATGCGGTGTTCACCGGTAATGTCGACGTGCAGCAGGGCAACAGCCGCCTGCGCGCCGACGAAATGCAGTTGCATCAGCGTCAGCAAGATGGCCAAACCACGCCGGTTCGTACCGTGGATGCGCTGGGTAATGTGCACTATGACGACAATCAGGTCATCCTCAAAGGTCCGAAAGCCTGGTCGAATCTGAACACCAAAGACACTAACGTGTGGAACGGTGATTATCAGATGGTTGGCCGTCAGGGCCGCGGCGATGCCGATCAGATGAAGCTGCGCGGTAATAATCGCTACACGATTCTGGAAAACGGCAGCTTTACCTCCTGTTTGCCGGGGTCCAACAGCTGGAGCGTGGTCGGCTCCGAAGTGATTCAGGACCGCGAAGAAGAAGTCGCGGAGATCTGGAACGCCCGCTTTAAGCTCGGCAATGTGCCGGTATTCTACAGCCCTTATCTTCAGTTACCGATTGGCGATCGTCGCCGCTCGGGCTTCCTGATCCCGAATGCGAAATACGGCAGTAATAATGGCTTCGAATTCATGCTGCCGTATTACTGGAACATCGCGCCGCAGGCCGATGCCACTATCACGCCGCACTATATGGAAAAGCGTGGTCTGCAGTTGCAGAACGAATTCCGCTATTTAACGGTGTTTGGTGCGGGCTTGATGGAGTTGGATTATCTCCCCTCAGATAAGCAATACAACAAAGATAAAAGCGCGCGTCCTTTGGTATCGAATGATTCCAGTGATGACCGCTGGTTATTTTACTGGCGTCATGCAGGTGTATATGAACAGCATTGGCGTTTCAGCGCCGATTATACCAAGGTAAGCGACCCGTATTACTTCAACGATCTCGACTCGAAGTACTACAGCTCCACCGATGGCTATGCGACACAAAAATTCAGTCTGGGGTACGCCGACACCAATTGGGATGCAACGCTTTCAACGAAAGATTTCCAGGTCTTCGGAAGTACCAGCAACAGAAACATCTATCGTGCGATGCCACAACTCGATCTGAACTTCTATCAGAACGATATGGGGCCGTTTGATGGACGTATTTTTGCCCAGGCAGTGAAATTCACCAACGTTGATAGCCGCATGCCGGAAGCAACGCGTTTGCATGTTGAGCCAACGCTCGATCTCCCCCTGTCTAATGGTTGGGCAAGCCTGGATACCGAAGCAAAATTCCTGGCGACCCATTATCAGCAAGATGATGTTGATTACTACAACACATCGGTTAATAGAACTGGCGACAACCAACTGAGAAATTCAGTTAACCGCACCCTGCCACAATTTAAAGTGGACGGTCGCCTGGTCTTTGACCGTGATATGGATTGGCAACAAGGCTACACGCAAACGCTGGAACCGCGTGTTCAGTACCTTTATGTCCCATATCGTAACCAGAGCGATATCTATCCGTACGACTCTACGCTGCTGCAAACTGACTATACTGGCCTGTTCCGCGATCGTACCTACAGCGGTCTGGATCGTATCGCTTCGGCTAACGAAGTGGCGACTGGCGTGACCACGCGTATTTATGATAACGATCTGGTTGAACGTTTTAACGTTTCTGTGGGTCAAATCTACTCGTTTACCCCGTCTCGTACCGGTGTAAACCAGACGAACAAAGAAGATGACACTGGCAGCCTGGTTTGGGCCGGTGACACTTACTGGAAAATCAGCGATCGCTGGGGGGCGCGTGGCGGTCTGCAGTATGACACCCGCCTTGATAACGTCGCGCAAGGTAATGCCGTGCTTGAGTATCGTCAGGATGCCGATCGTATGGTGCAGCTGAGCTATCGCTACAGCAGCCCGGAATACGTGGCGCAGGCGCTGAACAACTCAAGCCTGGTGACTAACCCGATCTACAAAAACGGGATTTCACAAGTGGGCGGCACTGCCAGCTGGCCAATTGCGGACGCATGGTCACTGGTGGGCGGTTATTACTACGATACTCGCAACAGTCGCCCGGCTGAACAGCTGGTCGGCCTGCAGTACAGCTCCTGCTGCTATGCCATTCGTCTGGGTTACGAACGCAAGATCAACGGTTGGGAAAACAACGACAGTAAGTATGACAACCAAATCTCATTCAACATTGAGCTGCGTGGTCTGAGTTCCAACTATGGCTTAGGCACTAATGAAATGCTGCGTCAGGGCATCATTCCTTACCAGCGCGCTTTCTGATGTTGTGATGTTTGACAGGCTCTCCCGCAGTGCGGAAACAACAATGGATAAAGTATGAAGAACTGGAGAATGCTGATTCTTGGTGTAGCGATTACCGCTAACACTGCGTTCGCAGCCCCACAAGTGGTTGATAAAGTTGCCGCTGTCGTGAACAACGGCGTGGTACTGGAAAGTGACGTTGATAACATGATGCGCACCGTGAAATCACAGGCGCAGCAGGCAAACCAGCAACTCCCGGATGACAAAACCTTGCGTCATCAAATCCTTGAACGCCAGGTCATGGATGCCATCATTCTGCAAATGGGTGAAAGAGCGGGCGTGCAGATTAACGATCAGCAACTGGATCAGGCGATTCAGAACATTGCCGCACAAAACCGCATGAGCCTCGACCAGCTGCGTAGCCGTTTGGCCTACGACGGTATGAACTACAACGTCTACCGTGCGCAAATCCGTAAAGAGATGACGATTGCCGAGGTGCGTAACAACGAAGTGCGTCGCCGCGTCACTATCCTGCCGCAGGAAGTGGATACGTTGGCTTCGCAGGTCGGCGCGCAGAACACGCAAGGTACTGAACTGAATATCAGCCAGATTTTGCTGCCGCTGTCAGAAAACCCGACGCAGCAGCAGGTTGACGACCAGGAAACGCTGGCTCGCCAACTGGTTGCTCAGCTGAAAGGCGGCGCCGATTTCGGCAAGCTGGCAGTAACTTACTCGGCCGATCCGCAGGCGCTGAAAGGCGGCAACATGGGCTGGGGCAAAATCGAAGAATTGCCAACGCTGTTCTCGCAGGCGCTGAGCACCGCGAAGAAAGGCGATATCGTCGGTCCAATCCGTTCAGGTGTCGGCTTCCACATCCTGAAGGTGAACGACCTGCGCGGCGAAAGCAAAAGCATCTCTGTAACGGAAGTGCATGCGCGTCACATTCTGCTGAAGCCGTCACCGATCCTGACTGACGCGCAGGCGCAGGCGAAGATCGAACAGATCGCGGCCGACATTAAAAGTGGTAAAACCACTTTCGCAGCAGCGGCCAAAGAGTTCTCAGACGATCCGGGTTCGGCGAACCAGGGTGGCGATCTTGGCTGGGCATCTCCGGAGATTTACGATCCGGCATTCCGCGATGCCTTGCTGAAACTGCAGAAAGGCCAGGTTAGTCAGCCGGTTCACTCCTCCTTTGGCTGGCATTTGATTCAGTTGCTGGATACGCGTCAGGTTGATAAGACCGATGCCGCGCAGAAAGAGCGCGCCTATCGCATGCTGTTCAATCGTAAATTCGCGGAAGAAGCGCAAACCTGGATGCAGGAACAGCGCGCCAGTGCTTACGTGAAGATTCTCGATAACAATGGTCAGTAATTATCGTGTGGTGATCACGCCCGGCGAACCCGCCGGGATTGGTCCCGACCTCACCGTTCAACTGGCGCAGCAAAACTGGCCAGTTGAATTGGTGGTCTGCGGCGACGGCGAGCTTTTGCGCCGTCGCGCTGCTTTATTGGGTTTGCCGCTGACGCTGCGTGATTATCAACCTGCAGTAGCACAACCGCAGCAGGCCGGCACGCTAACGCTGCTGCAGGTCGATACCGCTAAACCGGTGACTGCCGGTGAACTCAACGTTGCGAACAGCCACTATGTACTGGAAACGCTGGCGCGCGCCTGTGACGGCTGTCTGAACGGCGAATTTGCCGCGCTGATTACCGGTCCGGTGCACAAAGGCGTGATCAATGATGCCGGCATTCCGTTTACCGGTCATACTGAGTTTTTTGCCGATCGCGCCGGTGGCGATTTAGTAGTGATGATGCTGGCAACGGAAGAGTTGCGCGTAGCATTGGCCACCACGCATCTGCCGCTGAAAGATGTTTCTGCCGCGATTACCCGCGACACGCTGCATGAAGTTATCACCATTTTACATCGTGATCTGCAGCAGAAATTTGGTTTACCCAATCCCCATATCTTCGTCTGCGGCCTCAATCCGCACGCCGGCGAAAGCGGCCATATGGGCCGCGAAGAGATTGATACCATCATTCCGGCTCTCAACGAACTGCGCCAGCAAGGCATCCAGCTCACCGGACCTCTGCCAGCCGATACGCTGTTCCAGCCGAAATACCTGCAACATGCCGATGCGGTTCTGGCGATGTATCACGACCAGGGCTTACCGGTGCTAAAATTTCAGGGATTTGGCCGCGCGGTGAATATCACACTTGGCCTGCCCTTTATCCGGACTTCTGTCGATCACGGCACCGCGCTTGAATTAGCCGGTCTCGGCCAGGCAGAACCGGGCAGCTTTATCACGGCGCTTAATCTCGCCATCACTATGATCAAGAGCAGTAATGAATAATCGCGTCCATCAGGGGCATTACGCCCGTAAACGTTTCGGGCAGAACTTCCTGAACGATCAGTACATTATCGATAGCATTGTCTCCGCCATTCACCCGCAAAAAGGTGAAGCTATCGTGGAAATCGGCCCCGGCCTTGGCGCATTAACTGAGCCGGTAGGCGAACGTCTGGATGAGCTGACCGTAGTCGAGCTGGACCGCGACCTTGCCGCGCGTCTGCAAACGCACCCGTTCCTCGGTCCAAAGCTGACCATTTTCCAGCAGGATGCGATGACCTTTGATTTCTCTGCGCTGGCGCAAGAGAAAGGCCAGCCGCTGCGCGTGTTCGGCAACCTGCCGTACAACATCTCGACGCCGCTGATGTTCCACCTTTTCAGCTATACTGGTTCGATTAAAGATATGCACTTCATGCTGCAGAAAGAAGTGGTGAATCGTTTAGTCGCCGGTCCGGGCAGCAAAGCTTACGGTCGTTTGAGCGTGATGGCGCAGTACTATTGCCAGGTGATTCCTGTGCTCGAAGTACCACCAGAATCGTTCACGCCGGCACCGAAAGTGGAATCGGCCGTGGTGCGTTTAGTGCCGTATATGCAACCGCAGCATCCGGTTAGCGATATTCGTCTGCTGAGCCGCATTACCACCGAAGCCTTTGGTAAACGCCGTAAAACGCTGCGCAACAGCCTGGCTCATATGTTTGCGGCTGGTGCGCTGGATCAATTAGAAATCGATGCCTCGCTGCGTGCAGAGAACGTCTCTGTGGCGCAATATTGCCAACTGGCAAACTGGTTGAGCAAGCATCAGGCTGAAACTCCGGAGAGTTGAGTGCATGAGTGAACTGGCCCGCGTCTGTATCCATGTGCATAGTCAGTATGTGGAATCGCAATCCTTGCCCGATGAGGATCGTTACGTGTTTGCCTACACCATCACCATTCGCAATTTAGGGCGCAGCAACGTACAGCTGCGCAGCCGCTATTGGCTGATCACTAACGGCAACGGTCGCGAGACTGAAGTGCAAGGTGAAGGCGTGGTCGGCGAACAGCCGCACATTGCGGCCGGCGGCGAGTATCAGTACACCAGCGGCGCGATTCTGGAGACGCCGATGGGCACCATGCAAGGTCACTATGTGATGATCGATGATGCGGGCGAAGAGTTCCACGTCGAGATTCCGGTGTTCCGACTCGCGGTGCAAACCCACATTCACTAATCCTCCTCCGCCCGGCCCGTCCGGGCGGCGCGTTTTAATCGGACTGACAATGAGTACATACCTGATTGGCGATGTTCATGGCTGTTATGACGAGCTTCGTGCGCTATTAGCGCAGGTTGATTTCGATCCGCAGCAGGACACCTTATGGCTTACCGGCGATTTGGTGGCGCGTGGCCCCGGCTCGCTCGATGTGCTGCGCTATGTGAAATCGCTGGGTGATTGCGTGCGTCTGGTGCTGGGTAATCACGACCTGCATTTGCTGGCGGTATTTGCCGGTATCAGCCGCAATAAACCGAAAGATCGCCTGACGCCGCTGCTGGAAGCCGATGATGCCGATGAGTTGATCAACTGGTTACGTCGTCAGCCGCTGTTGCAGGTGGATGAAGAGAAGAAACTGTTGATGGCGCATGCAGGCATTACGCCACAGTGGGATCTGGAGACAGCGCAGCTGTGCGCGCGTGAAGTGGAAGCGGTGCTTTCCAGCGACAGCTATCCGCTGTTTCTTGATGCGATGTACGGCGACATGCCAAACAACTGGACGCCGGAGCTGAGCGGCCTGGCACGACTGCGCTTTAGCACCAATGCGCTGACGCGCATGCGCTTCTGCTTCCCGAATGGCCAGCTGGATATGATCTGCAAAGAGTTGCCAGAATCGGCTCCGCCACCGCTTAAGCCGTGGTTTAACGTACCGGGCAAAATCGACAGCGACTATACGCAGATCTTTGGTCACTGGGCATCGCTGGAAGGTAAAGGCACACCGGAACATGTGATTGGGCTGGATACTGGCTGCTGCTGGGGCGGAACATTGACGCTGCTGCATTGGGAAACCAAACAATATTACGTGCAGGCATCCAATCGAGAGCAGGCGATGGCCGAGAGCGCGGTCAGTGCGCATCCGCCGTTAAGTGATACGCCGTAAATAAAAAACCCCGCTGAAGCGGGGTTTTTTATTGGTCGCGGTAAATAGCAACCCTACGTGCGGCGATCGAGGATCTCGAAGCAGTAGCTGTGCGAGTTCTGCTCATCGGCATCGTGGAATTCGCTGAAGGTTGACTGCCACTCGTCCGGCTCGTAATCCGGGAACTGCGTATCCCCTTCCACTTCCGCATCGATATGAGTCAGATAAAGACGATCCGCGCGAGCCAGCATCTGCTCGTAAACGCGTCCACCACCAATCACCATCATTTCTTCAACATCACCTGCCGCTTTTACCGCCTCTTCCAGCGATGTCACCCAGGTAACGCCTTCGTGATTGCCCGGCTGGCTGCTGACCACAATGTTCAAGCGGCCAGGAAGCGGACGGCCAATCGATTCAAAGGTCAGACGACCCATAATCACCGGCTTATTCAAGGTATTACGTTTGAACCACGCCAAATCTGCTGGCAGGTTCCATGGCATGGCGTTTTCCATACCAATAATGCGGTCCGCTGCCAGTGCCGCGATCAGACTAATCATGTTAAAAGACCTACTGGAAAAAATTGGCGCCATCATACGTAAAGGCGAAACTTTCGTCGATAGGCCGACCCCGCTATTTGCGTAAAGCTCCGATGCCACCGCACTTTTGTTATTGGACAGAGTTTTACACCGACTTTCCCGGCAATAGCGGGGCGAGGAGCCAGAAATTGCTGACGAGGCGGCACAACTCCGCGCGAAACGTCGCATTATCGGTATCGCAGTGTAAAGAAAAGCGCACTCTGTGCGACAAAAGAAAACGGCTCCCGCAGGAGCCGTTGAGACGCTTTAGAAATCGTAGCGCAGACGCACCAGGTTCACGTTGCCCAGTGACTTGTCTGTGCTGGAGGTGATGACATATTCGTAATCGACACGGAAGCCGTAATCCAGCTGTGCACTCACGCCAACGCCGTTATCGATACGTTTGTAGTCACGTCCGTTGACGAACTCCAGACGGTCGCCCATGAAGTAAGGCTGGATGGATTTCACCGCATACTGACCAATTGGGAATTTGTAGCCAGCAAAGTATTCGATGCCCCACGCGTCATCCGCGAAGTAGTTGTTAACGGTGTTGCGTTTGGTTGGTGAGAAGTTCTCATACCAACCGGCACCGGCTGACAGCGTCCAGTTATCCGGTGTCCAGCTGAGCGCAGTGCCATAGATATTCTGGTCATAGCGTTTGCTGTCGCCATTGTTTGGATTGCGGATATCGGCGCGGGTGTAGTTCCACGCGGTGCCCCATGCCAAATCTTTGGTGATGTGGTAGTTCACGCCTAGCGAACCGCCGCCTTTACGCTTATAGCGCAGGCCATTGCCTGGCAGGAATTCGTTATCTTCAAACAGGTAAGATGCATACACATCCGCATCGCCGAAGGTGTTTTTGTACTTCAGCATTTTGCGCGAACGGTACGAGCCGTCGTAGTCGCCATTGATACCGTTGCCCGGTGCCTGGGCCAGCATGTCGTAATCCCAGATATCGGTTTTCGCACCCACTACATCGTAGTAAACGCTGTTCTGCTGACCAAAGTAGAGTTCACCCAGGGTGGCGCTTTTGAAGCCGGTATAAAGTTGGCGGCGCGAGGTGTTGTTTGCACCATCCGCATGATGATTGTCCCAACCCCACCAGGCTGGGAAGTTTACGCCCAGCTCGTAGTAACCCACCCAGCTTACGTCGTCGAACAGGTAATAATTGGCGGTGAAACGGAAACGCGATCCGCCGTCATAGCCATTACGTTTGTACGACTTGTCGTTGACGCCATTCTGATGCAGGTATTGCGGACGAATACTGCCGCCCACTTTGAAGTCGAGACGGCTTAGCGCATCGCCCGCCTGTGGATCCTGCTTGAGTAAAGTAATTTCCGCCTGGCTGGCGAGTGGCGCCGCTGCGAGTAACGCAGCAATAGCGCTGAGAGTGAAAGCACGCATTTGCATTTTTTATATCCCAGTTAAGGTGAGCGCTCTATTGGTGAGCGAGCGAAATAGTACGGTGCGCTAACTGGGATCTTATTTATAATTTTGTGCGGATATTCCGAGGTGTAACGCTTTCCGCATCAACTGATAAAACATATGTCAAATCAATAGGATTTTTACAGATAAGGAAATGCGGGCATTGGTAAAAGGATAAAAAAACGGCCCCCGCAGGAGCCGTTAGTAAGTAGCCAGCTGGAATCAGCCTTTAATTTGCGCGTGCATTTCCTGCACCGAAATCACTTGCTCAGTCGGATCCGCGTTCAGCGCCATCGCCGTGGCAAAGCCGCCGTTCAGCGTGGTGTCGTAATGCACTTTGTACTGCAGCGCGCTACGACGAATCAGCTTGGAGTCTTCAATTGCCTGACGTCCCGCCGTGGTGTTGACGATGTAGGTATATTCGCCGTTCTTGAGACGATCCTGAATGTGCGGACGACCTTCATGCACCTTGTTCACCAGACGTGGATTGATGCCCGCTTCACCCAGCACCACTGCGGTACCGTGCGTCGCATCCAGCTCGAAACCAAACTTTTGCAGTTTTGCCGCCAGGTCGACGATACGTTTCTTATCGCCTTCACGCACTGACAGCAACGCGCGACCGGTTTTCTTCATGTTGCTCTGCGCACCCAGCATCGCTTTGGCGAAGGCTTCAGCGAAGGTGCGACCAACGCCCATCACTTCACCGGTTGAGCGCATTTCTGGGCCGAGGATAGGGTCAACGCCTGGGAACTTGTTGAACGGCAGCACCACTTCTTTCACCGAGTAATACGGTGGAATCACTTCTTTGGTGACGCCCTGCTCAGCCAGCGTTTTACCGGCCATCACGCGCGCGGCAACCTTCGCCAGCGCCACGCCAGTGGCTTTCGACACGAACGGTACGGTACGCGCGGCGCGTGGGTTCACCTCAATCAGGTAAACTTCATTGTCCTTCACCGCGAACTGCACGTTCATCAAGCCACGTACATTCAGCTCGAAGGCCAGTTTTTCCACCTGCTGACGCATCACGTTCTGGATTTCGGTGCTCAGCGTGTAGGCCGGCAGTGAACATGCGGAGTCACCGGAGTGCACGCCCGCCTGCTCGATGTGCTCCATAATGCCGCCAATCAGCACGCGTTCGCCGTCGCAAATTGCATCGACATCCACTTCAACCGCATCATCGAGGAAGCGATCCAGCAACACTGGCGCATCGTTAGAGACCGATACCGCCGTCTGGAAGTAACGCTTCAGGTCGATTTCGTCGTAGACGATTTCCATCGCGCGGCCGCCCAGCACATAAGAAGGACGCACCACCAGCGGATAGCCGATACCAGCCGCTTTCTCAACGGCCTGCTCCAGCGTGGCAACGGTGGCGTTCGCCGGTTGCTTCAGGCTCAGGCGATCAACCGCCTGCTGGAAACGCTCGCGGTCTTCTGCACGGTCAATCGAGTCCGGGCTGGTACCAATCACCGGAACGCCAGCCGCTTCCAGCGCGCGTGCCAGTTTCAGCGGCGTCTGGCCGCCGTACTGTACGATGACGCCTTTCGGCTTCTCGATACGTACGATTTCCAGCACGTCTTCCAGCGTGACCGGCTCGAAGTAGAGGCGATCCGAAGTGTCGTAATCGGTTGATACGGTTTCCGGGTTACAGTTGACCATGATGGTCTCATAACCGTCTTCACGCAGCGCCAGCGCCGCATGCACGCAGCAATAATCAAACTCGATGCCCTGGCCGATACGGTTTGGACCACCACCCAGAATCATGATTTTTTCACGATCCTGGTTTGGATTGGCTTCGCACTCTTCCTCGTAGGTTGAGTACATATAAGCGGTGTCGGTGGCGAATTCAGCCGCGCAGGTATCAACGCGTTTATAAACCGGATGCAGGTTAAATTGTTGACGCAGCTTACGAATTTCGCCTTCTGATACGCCCGCCAGCGCGGCCAGACGGACATCAGCAAAACCTTTACGCTTCAGCGCACGCAGGAATTCCGCATTCAGCGAGTTCACACCTTCGCGCTCAACCTGCTCTTCCAGACGCACCAGCTCTTCAATCTGCACCAGGAACCAGCGATCGATGTTGGTGAGGTTGAACACGCCATCAACCGACATACCTGCACGGAATGCATCAGCGATGTACCAGATACGGTCAGAACCAGCATCTTTCAGTTCGCGACGAATGCGCGTTAACGCTTCGGGATCGTCAAGGCTGACTTTCGGGTCGAAACCGTTGGCACCGACTTCCAGACCGCGCAGCGCTTTCTGCATCGATTCCTGGAACGTACGGCCAATCGCCATCACTTCACCGACTGATTTCATCTGCGTTGTCAGACGATCGTTAGCACCGGCGAACTTCTCGAAGTTGAAGCGAGGAATCTTGGTGACGACGTAGTCGATAGAAGGTTCGAACGACGCTGGCGTTAAGCCGCCGGTGATGTCGTTCATCAGCTCATCGAGGGTGAAGCCCACCGCCAGTTTTGCCGCCACTTTGGCAATCGGGAAGCCGGTCGCTTTCGAAGCCAGCGCTGACGAACGCGATACGCGCGGGTTCATTTCGATGACGATCATGCGGCCATCTTTCGGGTTCACCGAGAACTGGACGTTCGAACCGCCAGTTTCGACACCGATTTCACGCAGTACCGCCAGCGAGGCGTTACGCATGATTTGGTATTCTTTGTCAGTCAGGGTTTGCGCCGGCGCTACGGTGATGGAGTCACCGGTATGGATGCCCATCGCATCGAAGTTCTCGATCGAGCAGACGATGATGCAGTTGTCGTTTTTATCACGCACCACTTCCATCTCGTACTCTTTCCAGCCAATCAGCGACTCATCAATCAGCAGCTCATTGGTTGGCGACAAGTCGAGACCGCGTTCGCAAATCTCTTCGAACTCTTCACGGTTATAAGCGATACCGCCGCCGGTGCCGCCCATGGTAAAGGAAGGGCGAATGATGCACGGGAAGCCAACGTCTTCGGCCACCGCCAGCGCTTCTTCCATGGTGTGCGCGATACCGGAACGTGCGGTGCCCAGACCAATGCTCTTCATCGCCACGTCGAAGCGACGACGGTCTTCGGCTTTATCAATGGCATCGGCAGTTGCACCAATCATGGTGACGCCGAACTCAGCCAGCACGCCCTGACGCTCCAGCTCCAGCGCACAGTTCAGCGCTGTCTGACCACCCATGGTTGGCAGCACCGCATCCGGACGCTCTTTTTCGATAATCTTGCGTACCACTTCCCAGTGAATCGGCTCGATGTAAGTCGCATCAGCCATTTCCGGGTCGGTCATAATGGTTGCCGGGTTCGAGTTAACCAGAATGACGCGGTAGCCCTCTTCGCGCAGCGCTTTACACGCCTGCGCACCGGAGTAGTCAAATTCACATGCCTGGCCGATAACGATCGGGCCAGCACCAAGAATCAGGATGGATTTTATGTCTGTACGTTTTGGCATCGTGGGCTCCTGATTACTTCGCGTTAGAACGGTATGCTTCGATCAGTTCGATAAAGTGATCGAACAGTGGCGCCGCATCGTGCGGGCCTGGGCTCGCTTCCGGGTGTCCCTGGAAGCTGAAGGCCGGTTTGTCAGTGCGATGAATGCCCTGCACGGTTTGGTCGAACAGCGACACATGCGTCACGCGCAGATTGGCCGGCAACTGGCTGTCATCCACCGCAAAACCGTGGTTCTGCGCGGTGATCATCACGGTATTGTTGTCGAGATCTTTCACCGGATGGTTGCCGCCGTGGTGGCCGAGTTTCATCTTGATAGTTTTGGCACCGCTCGCCAGCGCTAACAGCTGATGGCCAAGGCAGATACCGAATACCGGAACATCGGTTTTCAGGAACGCCTGAATGGCGTTAATCGCGTAGTCGCACGGCTCCGGGTCGCCAGGACCGTTCGACAGGAAAATACCGTCTGGATTGAGTGCAAGAACCTCTTCCGCCGGGGTTTGCGCCGGTACTACCGTCAGGCGGCAGCCGCGATCCACCAGCATGCGCAGGATGTTGCGCTTAGCGCCGTAATCGTACGCCACCACATGGAACGGCAGCTCTTCCGCCGTTTTCTGTTCCGGCAGGTCACCTTCCAGTGTCCAGCTACCTTGCTGCCACGCGTAGGTTTCAGCGGTGGTCACTTCTTTCGCCAAGTCCATGCCTTTCAAGCCCGGGAACGCCTGCGCTTTCTGCAGCGCCAGTGCGGCATCCGGATTATCACCCGCAATAATGCAGCCGCTCTGTGCGCCCTTCTCGCGCAGCAAACGGGTCAGTTTGCGCGTGTCGATATCGGCGATGCCAACGATGTTATTGCGCTGCAGGTAAGCTGACAGACTTTCTTCACTGCGGAAGTTGCTGGTAATCAGCGGCAGATCGCGAATAACGAGGCCTTGAGCATGGATTTGGCTGGATTCTTCATCGGCGGCGTTAACGCCAACATTGCCGATATGGGGATAAGTGAGGGTAACGATTTGGCGGGAATAGGAAGGATCAGTGAGGATTTCTTGATAACCGGTCATTGAAGTGTTGAAAACAACTTCTCCCACTGCCGACCCCGTAGCCCCGATGGCCCGACCGTGGAATTGGGTTCCGTCTTCCAGAACCAAAAGCGCTGACTTAATCAAAACATCCTCCAGGGAATAAACAGTCACAATATTTGCATATTAATTCAAAACCAGTGGCAGAATCAATGCAAAACCCGCCTGAGTACTCGAATTTTGGCAAATTGCGCGCATTCTAATGATCGCCCCGCACCTTGTCTACAACATGTGGTTATTTTTTTGTATATTTCGGGCAACTGAATGTTAAAAACGGTGAAAGGCGATAAAAGAGTGAGATAACTCGGAAAAATAATCGGTTGCCTGACGGCGATGATGGCAAATTGATGCTGGCGCGTATAAATTTTTGACCAAATGGTCAAAACTAGCCATTGCAAGCCTGATATACGCTCACCAATCACGATAAATAAGCACTTCGCAGTGAAAAACAAACAAAGCATCCATTTACAGATAAAATAAAGGGCAATGATCACATTGCCCTCGTCAATCAAGGCCTTACCGATTGAAATAACCACATCACGATGGTTCACAACACTCACAACATCGATAAATCCAGCACATCACGCATATCATAAAGGCCAGATTTCTTGTTCTTTAACCAACTTGCCGCCTTAACTGCACCATTTGCAAAGGTCATACGGCTGGAAGCCTTGTGGGTAATCTCTACACGCTCACCCATATCTGCAAACATCGCGGTATGTTCACCCACGATATCGCCGGCGCGCACGGTAGCAAATCCGATGGTTTGCGCTTTACGCTCACCGGTATGACCTTCACGGGCATATACCGCGTGCTCATCCAGATTCCACTTCATGGCATCGGCAATCGCCTCGCCCATCGCCAGCGCTGTACCTGATGGTGCATCAACTTTATGACGATGGTGCGCTTCAACGATTTCAATATCCGCGTAGTCGCCCATTACCTTCGCCGCCTGCTGCAGCAGATGCAGCACCAGATTGACGCCCACGCTGAAGTTGGCGGCAAACACGATGCCAATCTCTTCGGCTGCCGCGCGAATCGCCGCTTTACCGGCTTCATCAAAACCGGTGGTGCCGATCACCATCGCTTTGTTGTGCTGGCGACAAAACGCCAGATACTCCAGCGTGCCTTCCGGACGAGTGAAATCGATCAGGATATCGAAGTCGTTAACCACCTTTTGCAGATCGTCAGAGACAATCACGCCCGTTTTGCCGATGCCCGCCAGTTCGCCAGCATCAACGCCCAGCAATGACGAACCGCTACGCGCCAGTGCCGCGCCGAGCGCAACACCTTCCGCCTGCTGTGAGGCCTGAATCAAATTGCGTCCCATGCGACCCGGCGCACCAACGATAGCAATGCGGATTTCACTCATAATTATTCATTCCTGATACAAATCTATGCATGTAAAGCGTAAACAGGTTAACGGTCAGATAACAGTCACGCCACAATAATAAAGGGATATAAGAATTTTATGCCAGCCGCGAAACATTATCAGTAAAAGCAATCCCGCATGCTGGAAGTAGGATTTCTGGCTGCGACAGGCAAAGAAAAGGCCGAACAATGTCGGCCTGATTTTACTGCGGTGTGAACCGCTTACTGCACGTTACGCACGTCAACGCGCAGCTCTTTCGGTACTTCAAACACGATGTTCTCTTCACGGCCAATCAGCTCAATCGCCGCTTCACCGCCGAGCTCACGCAGACGCTGGATCACCTGCTGCACCAGAATGTCAGGAGCAGAAGCGCCCGCGGTAACACCGATGATCTGCTTATCTTTGACCCACTCTTCCTGAATGTCATCAGCCGAATCGATCAGCTTCGCCAGCTTACCAGCACGCTGCGCCAGTTCGGCCAGACGGTTCGAGTTAGAAGAGTTTTTCGATCCCACGACCAGCACCACTTCAGCATCTCGCGCCAGCACGCGAACGGCTTCCTGACGGTTGGTGGTGGCGTAGCAGATGTCATCTTTACGAGGACCGATAATCGCCGGGAAGCGCTGACGCAGTGCATCAATCACGTCCGAAGTATCATCGACTGACAGCGTGGTCTGCGTCATAAAGCACAGGTTGCTCTCATCTTTGACGTTCAGCTTGAACACATCTTCCGGTGATTCCACCAGATACATGCCGCCGTTGGGATTGCTGTACTGGCCCATGGTGCCTTCCACTTCCGGATGCCCCGCGTGACCAATGAGAATCGCTTCGACACCTTTACGGCTGGCGCGCGCCACTTCCATATGCACTTTGGTCACCAGCGGACAGGTAGCATCAAACAGCATGGTGAGGTTACGCGCTTTGGCTTCGGCGCGAACCGCTTGTGATACGCCGTGTGCGGAGAAGATCAAAATGGCGTTATCCGGCACTTCAGCGATCTCTTCAATAAAGATCGCCCCGCGCTCGCGCAGGCTGCTCACCACGTAGCGGTTATGCACCACTTCATGACGCACGTAGATGGGCGCGCCGTACATCTCCAGCGCGCGCTCGACGATGCTGATGGCGCGATCAACGCCTGCGCAGAAACCGCGTGGGTTAGCTAACAGGATTTGCATCGTTGGCCTCCAGCGCCGGATCAATCTCCAGCACTTCAATATCAAACTGAATGCGCTGACCCGCCAGCGGATGGTTGAAATCTACGGTGATGGAGTCGCCGGAAACTTCACGGATCACGCCAGGCATTTCGCTGCCGCCACGGCCGCTGAACAGCATGATGGCACCGACTTCCGGCTCGCCCGCGTCGTTAAAGTCACGACGCGAGAAGTACTGAACCAGATCCGGGCTGGTGCCGCCGAAGGCATCTTCCGGCTCGAGGGTAAAGGCGTGCTTGTCACCCACCTTACGCCCCAGAAGTTGCTGTTCCAGCGCGGCTGAAAGGCTGCCATCGCCCAGACAGAACAGCGCAGGTTTGCCGTTGGCGCGCGTGGATTCGGCCGTCGAGCCATCTTCCAGCTTCAGCGTAAAATGCACCAGCAACGCGCTATCGCGCTGAACAGACTCACTCATTTTTTACCCTTTATCTTTTGCCGGTTTGCCGTTCGGGCTGAGAAAACCTTCCAGCACCACCAGCGCCGCGCCGATACAGATGGCACAGTCGGCGATGTTGAAGGTCGCGAAGTGCCAGTCACCAACATAGAAGTCGATAAAATCGACCACAAAGCCGTGATACGAACGGTCAAACAGGTTACCCAACGCCCCGCCGATAATCAGCGCGTAGGCAATATTGGTTAATTTGTTGCTGGCAGCGTTGCGATACATCATCACCAACAGTGCCAGGACGATAGCAATGGCGATGCCGGCAAAGAACCAGCGCTGCCAGCCGCCTTTGTCCGCCAGGAAGCTGAACGCCGCGCCATAGTTGTGCGCGTAGAACAGATTCAGGAACGGCATCAGCGGCTGCGTTTCATGCAGCATCATGTTATCCATAACCCACATTTTGCTGCCAAAATCGATGGCGATCACCACCAGCACCAGCCAAAGCCAGCGCAAACCCGTCGAAGAAATAGCTTTACTCATCAGGCAAATTTCCGCTGCTCGCCGTTTCCGGACACGTTAGTGTAGCAACGGCCACATACCGCAGCGTGCTCAGGATTCTGGCCAACGTCTGTAGTGTAATGCCAGCAGCGCGGACATTTCTCGCCTTCTGCTTTGTGCAGCGCGATTTTCAGACCTTTGAACAGTTCGCTCTGCTGCGCTTCATCGCTGGCAGTGGCGTAATCCGCCACGGTTGCGCCTGAAGTTAACAGCACGAAACGCAGCTCATCGCCCAACGCCTGCAGCTTAGCGGCCAGCTCGGCATCCGCATACAGCGTGACCGTGGCTTCCAGCGCGCCACCGATGCGTTTGTCGCTTCGCGCTTGCTCGATGACCTTGTTCACTTCGCCGCGCACTTTCAGCAGATCATCCCAATAGGCGTCGTTCAGCGCTTCGTTATCCGCCAGACCAAACAGACCCTGGTACCACTCTTCAGTGAACACGTATTTCGCGCGCTCGCCCGGCAGGTAGCCCCAGATTTCGTCTGCGGTGAAGGACATGATTGGTGCCATCCAGCGCACCAGTGCTTCAACGATATGCCACAGCGCGGTTTGGCAGCTGCGACGCGCCAGGCTGTCGCCTTTCGCGGTGTACTGACGATCTTTGATCACATCGAGATAGAACGAGCCCATTTCGATAGAGCAGAAGTGCATTAGACGCTGCACCACTTCGTGGAAATCGTAGTTTTCGTAGGAGTGCACGATATCCTGCTGCGCTGCCAGCGCACGGCCAACCGCCCAGCGATCCACCACCACCATTTCTTCCGGCTTGACGCAATCGGTCGCCGGGTTGAAGCCCGCGAGGTTAGCCAGCAGGAAACGCGCGGTGTTACGGATACGACGATAGCTGTCTGCGGCACGCTTGAGGATTTCGTCGGAGACCGCCATCTCACCGGAGTAATCGGTAGAGGCGACCCACAGACGCAGAATATCCGCGCCCAGCTTATCCATGACATCCTGCGGTGCCACGGTGTTGCCGATCGATTTCGACATCTTGCGGCCCTGACCATCCACGGTGAAACCGTGCGTCAGTACCTGACGATAAGGCGCTTTGCCTTTCATCGCTGTAGAGATCATCAGAGAAGACATGAACCAGCCGCGATGCTGATCCGAACCTTCCAGATACATATCCGGCGTATGGCCACCGAATTCCGAACGCGCATCCACTACCGCGTAGCTGGTTGATCCGGAGTCGAACCAGACGTCTAAGGTGTCTGGCACTTTAACGTAGTGATCAGCGTCGTCGCCCATCAGGTCGCGCGGATCGAGATCCCACCACGCCTGAATGCCGTCTTGCTCAACCAGCTTGGCGACTTTCTCCATCAGCTCCAGCGTATCCGGATGCAGCTGCTCGCTCTCTTTATGCACGAACAGCGCCATCGGCACGCCCCACGTACGCTGACGTGAGATACACCAGTCCGGACGGTTCGCCACCATCGCTTCGATACGCGCCTGGCCCCAATCCGGGATCCACTGCACGCCTTTGATCTCTTTCAGCGACTGTGCACGCAGGCCTTTCTGATCCATGCTGATGAACCATTGTGGCGTAGCACGGAAGATGATCGGCGTTTTGTGACGCCAGCAGTGCGGGTAGCTGTGCAGCAGTTTCTCAACGTGCAGCAGCGCGCCCTTCTCTTTCAGCAGATCAACGATCATGTCGTTGGCTTTAAAGACGTTTACCCCATCCAGCGTGGGATAGGTGCCTGGCAGATACGCGCCATCTGGCCCCACCGGATTGGCGGTTTCCAGATCGTATTTCTGACCGATAACATAGTCATCTGGGCCGTGGCCTGGCGCGGTATGTACCGCACCGGTACCGGCTTCCAGCGTCACGTGCTCACCCAGCACCACTTTGGATTGGATTTGCTCGAGGAACGGATGCTGGAACAGTTGCAGCTCCAGCGCCGCGCCGTTGCATTCGCCCAGCACTTTCCAGTCGCTGATGCCAGCGCGCTTCATCACGCTCTCAACCATCTCTTTAGCAAGAATCAGGCTGCGACCTTCGATCTGCAGCAGCTGATATTCAAATTCCGGATGCAGCGAGATACCGCGGTTAGCTGGCATGGTCCACGGCGTGGTGGTCCAGATAACCAGTGAAACCGGGCCTTCTGAAGCAGCGACGCCAAACTTCGCGCGCACCGCATCGGCATCAACGGCATTGAACATCACGTCGATGGATGGTGAAGTTTTGTCGTAATACTCCACTTCCGCTTCAGCCAGCGCCGAGCGGCAATCCATGCACCAGTGCACCGGCTTCGCGCCTTTGTGCAGATGGCCGTTGCCGATGATTTTACCCAGCGCACGAATGATGTTGGCTTCGGTCTGGAAGTTCATCGTCAGGTAAGGACGATCCCAGTCGCCCAGCACGCCGAGACGGATGAAGTCATTTTTCTGACCTTCAACCTGCTCTGCCGCGTATTGGCGGCAAGCGGCACGGAATTCAGCCGCGCTGACTTTCTCGCCCGGCTTACCAATCATCTGCTCAACTTTGTGCTCAATCGGCAAACCGTGGCAGTCCCAACCGGGAACGTACGGCGAGTCGTAGCCCGCCATGCCTTTCGACTTAACGATAATGTCTTTCAGAATCTTGTTAACAGAGTGACCAATATGAATGCTGCCGTTCGCATAAGGAGGGCCATCATGCAAAATAAAGGTTTTTTTCCCTTTCTTGGCTTCGCGGATGATGCCGTACAGGTTGTCATCATACCAACGTTGCAGCATTCCCGGTTCACGCTTGGCCAGATCGCCACGCATCGGGAACCCCGTTTCCGGCAAATTCAGGGTAGATTTATAGTCACTCATCAGATTCTCGATTCCGTATTTCGGTCATTAAACCGGTGTTTTTAGCCCAAAGAATTGGCGGGCCGTCACCACATCTTTCGCAATTTGTTCTTTCAGCGCGTCCAGCGAAGCGAAACGCTGTTCATCGCGAATCTTCTGTTTCAGCACCACTTCAATGTGACGCCCATAGAGATTCATATTTGTGTCGAGCAGGTGAACTTCAAGCTGCTGACGTAAACCTTTTACCGTTGGGCGCGTACCAATATTGGCCACGCCAGGCAGCGGCTGATCGCCGAGGCCCAACACTTCCACTGCAAACACGCCTTTAACCGGCGTAACGGTGCGACGCAAAGGGAGATTAGCCGTTGGGAAACCGATGGTGCGCCCGAGTGCATCGCCATGCACTACGCGACCTGAGATGCTGAACGGATGGCCCAGCAGCGCTTCGGCTTGCGCAAAATCATCCTGCGCCAGCGCCTGACGAACGGCGGTGCTGCTGATGCGCTTGCCGCTATCGCAATAAGTTTGGGTGCTGATGACCTCAAAGCCATACTCCGCACCGGCCTTCTGTAATAACAGGAAATCCCCCTGGCGACCAGCGCCGAAGCGGAAATCATCGCCGACGGCCAGAAACTTGACGTTGAGCTTGTCCACCAGCAATTCGGAAATAAAACTCTGCGCCGAATGCGCAGCGAAGCGACGATCAAAACGTAGGCAAAGTACGGCATCAACGCCCGCTTGTTCGAGGTATTTCAGCTTTTCACGCAAACGCGTAAGGCGCGCCGGGGCTTTATCGCCGGCAAACAGCTCAAGCGGTTGTGGCTCAAATACCATCACCACCACCGGCAGATTGCGTTTTCGTCCCTCAGCAATTAATTCAGCCATCAAAGCCTGGTGGCCGCGATGTACGCCGTCGAAATTACCAATGGTCAGGACGCAGCCGCGATGCTGCTCTTTCAGATTATAAATACCGCGGATAAACTTCATGGCTGACTCAAACCGGTGGAAATCGGCGGATTATACCCTTGAATGGCGTTTAGGTTAACCCGTATACGTGCCTTTCCTGCTTCTGGCGCGGCTTATTCCACGCCTAGCCAGTTGCTTAGTAAGGATCTGAAGATTTTTGCTGCGAAATACTGTATTCAACGCCGCGTTGCTGGTAGAATCCTGCGCCATCAATTACGTAATCGAGTGTTGTTTTTAAAACGACGCTTATTTGCACAAATCCATTGACATAAGAAGGCGCAAAAGGCATAGTCCTCGGCCTTTGATTTGTCCATATAGATCACATTTGGGAGTTGGACCTTGGCTAATATCAAATCAGCTAAGAAACGCGCCGTAACATCTGAGAAACGTCGCAAGCATAACGCAAGCAACCGTTCAATGATGCGTACTTTCATCAAGAAAGTATACGCGGCTATCGCAACAGGCGACAAAGCTGCTGCGCAGAACGCATTCAACGAAATGCAACCACTCGTGGACCGTCAGGCTGCTAAAGGTCTGATCCACAAAAACAAAGCTGCACGTCATAAAGCAAACCTGACTGCACAGATCAACAAACTGGCTTAATCGCCTGTCTGTTTATCGCTTTGTAAAAAAGAACCGGCGCTTAGCCGGTTTTTTTATGCCTGCAATTCAGGGGTAAACAGCGCACTGAAGTCGCGATGGCAGATCCGCTGTACCGCCGGATGCTGAATCATCCGTTCGGCAAAGATCACGTGATACTCCTCCATCACCGCATCCAACCGTCCAATCTCTTTGATGGCGTCATCCCGGTAAATCTCGTCACCATACAGTGTGGGAGCCACAAATATCGCGTTGTTCAGCGCACCAAATGCCTTCATTAAGGCCGCATCATCAAACTCACCCAGAATCTCCACCTGTAAGCCCTGGCTGTGAATCCAGTTCAGCAGTTTGCGGCCCAGCATCGAGCGACGCCCCGGAATCAGCAAACGCCGCTCTTCCAGGCTGGCAGGAAACGGCAGCGTCGGTAACGGTGTGTTGCACCAGAAGCTGATGGGACACTCGCCCAGCTTGACCGAAAACAGCCCTTCCTGCTGAGTGGAATCAATCGGGCAATCGGAAAGGATCATATCCAGCTTGTGTTGGCTCAGCTGTTCCAGCAGCATCTCATGCGTTGATTCAAAACAGCGTAAATGGATTCTCTCTTCAGCCACCACTGCCGCCTCCAGCACCTTACTCACCAGTTGCTTTGACAGCGCATCCGCCACGCCTACATCAAACAGCAGATGCGACTCTTTGCGGTAGTTAACGATATCGAGCATCTCCTGACTCAGCATGAACATGCGATCGGCATAGCGGAACACCAGTTGCCCAAGCTCATTGGGCACCAAACCGCGTCCCTGACGGCGAAACAGCACGCCGCCGAGTTGCTCTTCCAGCGATTTAATCTGGCCAGTAACCGTCTGTGGTGCCAGGCACAGCACATCCGCCGCACGCACCACCGAGCCGGTTTTACACACCTGCCAGAAATAGTAGAGATGATTAAAATTGAGCTGATTCATCGGCAAAAAAAGGAGGCTTTCGCCTCCTTCCTCTTTTAACGCAGTTTGATGCGCAGCAGCGTGTAACCAATGATCGCCGAAAGCAGCGAGCCACTGAGAATCCCCAGTTTGGAGAAGGTCACCAGTTGCTCGTGGGCGGCATCAAACGCCAGCGAACTAATAAAGATCGACATAGTAAAGCCGATACCGCACAGCACACCAATCGCCATGATATCGCGTAGGGTGGTGCCTCCCGGTAGTACCGCCAGCCGCCACTTCACTGCCAGCCAGCAGAACAACGTGATGCCCAACGGTTTACCAATCAGTAAGCCGAGAATGATGCCCAGCGGCTCTGGCGACAGCGCATCCATAAAGGTAATGCCGCTCAGCGAGATGCCGGCGTTAGCGAAAGCGAACAGCGGCAGAATCAGCCAGTTGACCCACGGCATCAAACCATGCGCCAGATGCTCGGCCGGAGAATGACCGTTCTTCTCTTCCAGCGGCACAAAGAAGCCAACAATCACGCCCGCTAACGTTGCGTGCACACCCGATTTGAGCACCGCCGTCCACAGCACAATGCCGACCAACATATAGATGGCAATGTTACGCACGCCGCAACGATTGAGAATCGCCAGCAGCACAATCGCACCCGCCGCCACGCTCAACGACAACACCGAAAGATCGCTGGTGTAGAACAGCGCGATGATCACGATAGCGCCAAGATCATCAATAATCGCCAGCGCCATCAGGAACACTTTCAGCGCGGTCGGCACGCGGCTGCCTAGCAGCGCCAGCACGCCCAAAGCAAAGGCGATATCGGTCGCGGTAGGAATTGCCCAGCCGTTACGTGCAATAGGATCGCCATGATTGAGCATCAGGAAAATCAGTCCCGGCATAACCATGCCGCCAATTGCCGCAATCACCGGGAAAATAGCGCGATCGCGGCTGGCGAGTTCACCGGTGATCAACTCACGTTTCACTTCCAAACCAATCACCAGGAAAAACAGCGCCATCATGGCATCGTTGATCCACAGCAGCAGGTTTTTGCTGATGTCTAATGCGCCAAAGCGAATTTGCACCGGCTCGGCAAGAAACGATTGATAACCTTGAGCGGTTTCTGCGCTGTTCGCCAAAATCATCGCCGCAACGGCCGCCAAAATCAGCACCATGCCGTTGCTGGCGTCACTGGCGATAAAGCTTTTCAGCAAGCTTCGAATAGAACGGGGTTTGTTCACAACTCCTCCTGAGTAGAGACATTTTGGCTGAGAAGTGTAGCGATTCAGACACCTCGTTAAAAGCAGCTTATATCTCGTTAATTGCTCGGCAATGCCGATGCATTATGAGGGCATTTCTGCTCATATCACACGCAAGGCAGGTTGAGCTTACATCAGGAGCGACCGTTTAGCGGCAAAACATAAAAAAAGCGGAGAGTTTCCTCTCCGCTTAGTGACTGCATAACTGATGGAATTAACGCGTTAAATCGTCAAAGAACTTCTTCACACCGTCGAGGAAACTTTTGGAGCGCGGACTGTTTTTCTCGCCGCTCGGGCCACCAAAACTCTCTTCCAGTTCGCGCAGCAACGCTTTCTGTTTGTCGTTGAGGCTGACTGGCGTTTCCACCACCACACGACACAGCAAATCACCCACCACACCGCCACGCACCGATTTCACGCCTTTACCGCGCATGCGGAACAGCTTGCCGGTTTGCGTTTCAGAAGGCACTTTCAGGTTCACGCGGCCATCAAGCGTTGGCACTTCAATCTCGCCACCCAATGCTGCCATCGCGAAATTAATCGGCACTTCGCAATACAGGTTGTTATCTTCACGCTCGAAGATCGGGTGTTTTTTCACCGAAACCTGAACGTACAGATCACCCGCTGGTGCGCCGTGTTCGCCCGCTTCACCTTCGCCGGTTAGACGAATGCGATCGCCGGTATCCACGCCTGCAGGGATTTTCACCGACAGGGTTTTACTGCGCTCAACACGACCGTGTCCATGACAAGCATTGCACGGATCCTTTATCACTGAACCGCGACCGTGACAGGTCGGACACGCCTGCTGCACGGTGAAGAAGCCCTGACGCATCTGCACCTGGCCTGCGCCATGACAAGTATGACAGGTCTGCGGTTTGGTCCCCGCTTTCGCGCCGCTGCCGTGGCAGACATCGCACTCTTCCAGAGTTGGAATGCGGATCTCTTTGGTCACGCCGCGTACCGCTTCTTCCAGCGTTAGCTCCATGTTGTAGCGTAAATCGGCGCCACGTGAGGCACGCTGACGGCGGCCACCACCAAAAATATCGCCAAATACGTCGCCAAAGATATCGCTGAAGTCAGCACCGCCGCCGCCGAAGCCGCCACCGCCGCCCATGCCACCTTGTTCAAAGGCTGCATGACCATATTGGTCGTAAGCCGCACGCTTCTGTGCGTCGGTCAGAATTTCGTAGGCTTCCTTAATTTCTTTAAACTTTGCTTCGGCTTCTTTATTGTCCGGATTACGGTCCGGATGGTATTTCATCGCCAGGCGCTTGTAAGCCTTTTTGATTTCACGCTCATCTGCGGATTTAGAGACGCCTAAGATCTCGTATAAATCACTCTTAGCCATATTTGTTCTGCCCTTAACATGATCGCACGGGCGTGGAGAGATCTCCTACGCCCGTGCTGGTTTCAACGGCTGTCAGGCCAGCCATCGCGCCCGGTCAGGGGCAATTATTTTTTGTCTTTAACTTCTTCGAACTCAGCGTCGACAACGTCGTCTTCTTTCTGTGCAGAAGCATCGCCTGCATCAGCTGCCTGACCCTGCTGCTGTGCCAGCTCCATCAGTTTGCTGGACACTTCCATCAATGCCTGCATTTTGGCTTCGATTTCCGCTTTGTCTTCGCCTTTCAGCGCGGTGTTCAGCTCGGTCAACGCCGCTTCGATTGGTGCTTTGTCGTCTGCAGACAGTTTGTCGCCCGCTTCGTCCAGTTGCTTACGGGTGCTGTGCGAAATCTGATCGCCCTGGTTACGGGTCTGAACCAGCTCTTCGAACTTGCGGTCAGACTCGGCGTTCGCTTCCGCGTCACGCACCATTTTTTCGATCTCTTCTTCATTCAGACCAGAAGAAGCCTTGATGGTGATCTTCTGCTCTTTACCGCTGTTTTTGTCTTTCGCCGACACGTGCAGGATACCATCCGCATCAATATCGAAGGTGACTTCGATCTGCGGCATACCGCGCGGTGCAGCCTGGATACCGTCGAGGTTGAACTGGCCCAGTGATTTGTTATCGCCTGAACGCTTACGCTCACCCTGCAGCACGTGAATGGTCACGGCAGACTGGTTATCTTCAGCAGTCGAGAACACCTGACTGTGCTTAGTTGGGATGGTGGTGTTCTTGCTGATCAGCGACGTCATCACGCCGCCCATGGTTTCGATACCCAGCGACAGCGGAGTTACGTCCAGCAGCAGAACGTCTTTCACTTCACCCGCCAACACGCCACCCTGAACCGCAGCACCAACAGCTACTGCTTCATCCGGGTTCACGTCTTTACGTGGCTCTTTACCGAAGAACTCAGTCACTTTAGCCTGAACCATTGGCATACGCGTTTGACCGCCTACCAGGATCACGTCGTTGATGTCTGAAACAGACAGACCCGCATCTTGCAGAGCCACTTTCAACGGCTCGATTGAGCGAGAAACCAAATCCTCAACCAGTGATTCCAGTTTCGCACGCGTTACTTTGATGTTCAGGTGCTTAGGACCGGTCGCATCCGCCGTGATATACGGCAGGTTAACGTCAGTCTGCTGGGCTGAAGAGAGCTCGATTTTGGCTTTCTCTGCCGCTTCTTTCAGACGCTGCATGGCCAGCGGATCGTTGTGCAGATCGATGCCCTGATCTTTCTTAAATTCGGCCACCAGATAGTTAATCAGACGGCTATCGAAGTCTTCACCACCCAGGTGGGTATCACCGTTGGTTGCCAGAACTTCAAAGGTTTTCTCGCCATCAACGTCGTCGATCTCAATGATTGAGATATCGAAAGTACCGCCGCCCAGGTCGTATACCGCGATGGTGCGGTTGCCCTGACCTTTATCCAGACCGTAAGCCAGTGCAGCTGCGGTTGGTTCGTTGATGATACGTTTTACTTCCAGACCCGCGATACGGCCGGCGTCTTTGGTCGCCTGACGCTGCGCATCGTTGAAGTAAGCTGGAACGGTGATAACCGCTTCAGTGACTGCTTCACCGAGGAAATCTTCCGCGGTTTTCTTCATCTTTTTCAGCACTTCAGCAGAGATCTGCGGCGGTGCCATTTTCTGGCCTTTCACGTCCAGCCATGCGTCGCCATTATCCGCGCCGATGATTTTGTAAGGCATGATTTTGATATCACGCTGTACTTCTTCGTCCTGGAAGCGACGGCCAATCAGGCGCTTAATCGCAAACAGGGTATTCTGCGGGTTGGTCACAGACTGACGTTTAGCCGGTGAACCAACCAGAGTTTCGCCATCCTGTGCATACGCAATGATCGACGGCGTGGTGCGGTCGCCTTCGGCGTTTTCCAGCACGCGTGCTTTACCACCATCCATAACTGCAACACATGAGTTGGTTGTACCCAAGTCAATACCAATAATCTTACCCATCTAAACATCTCCCACTTAAATTCTTTGCCAATTAGGGTTGTGAAACAGAGATGCGGTCAAACTGACCACTTTCAACTGCTGAAGCAGGCTTTTTTTGCTGCCTCACAACGCTCGATGACAAGTAAATGGGGCCGGTTCGATGCGCATCAAGGGTTAAAACTAAAAAAAATTTCATTCTCTGGTCGATTCAGATCAAAGTTGGCCAAAAAGAGGCCGCTTATTATGCAGCGCCTCGCGCCACCAGCGGTTTGTGCGGGGGTAAAACATTGACAACATCTTCAACGCTGCTTCTGAGGAATTATGAGCAATATCACGCTGGCGAATCCCGCCCCGTTGGGCCTGATGGGATTCGGTATGACCACCATCCTGCTCAACTTACACAACACTGGCCTGTTTGCGATGGATGTGATCATCCTGGCGATGGGTATTTTCTACGGCGGCATCGCGCAAATTTTTGCCGGGCTGCTGGAGTATAAGAAAGGCAACACCTTCGGGCTGACCGCCTTTACCTCTTACGGCAGCTTCTGGTTAACGTTAGTGGCGATTCTGCTGCTGCCGAAACTGGGGCTGGCAGAGGCAGCCGACGGCCACTTCCTTGGCGCCTATCTCGCGCTGTGGGGCGTGTTCACCGTGTTCCTGTTCCTCGGCACGCTCAACTCACCGAAAATGTTGCAGTTCATCTTCGCCAGCCTGACGCTGTTGTTTGCGCTGCTGGCTATCGGCCACCTGACCGATAACGCGGGGCTGCTGCGCTTTGCTGGCTGGGTTGGCATCATTTGCGGATCGAGCGCGTTCTATCTGGCGATGGGCGAAGTATTGAATGAGAAGTTTGGTCGTACGGTATTGCCGATTGGCGAGTAACAAATGAAAAAGCGGAGCTGCTTGGCTCCGCTTTTTGCATTATGACGAGTGCAGCGACATATCCAACTGCGCATGCTGCTGACGGCTATCGCGCCACAGCCAGATGCCCACCATAAAGCCAATCACCGCCAGCGCCAGCACATACCAGGCCGGTGCCATTGGCGTCAGGCTCATCATCAGCGTCACGCTAATTGGCGTCAGGCCACCAAAAATCGCGTAAGCAACATTGTAAGAGAACGAGATGCCGGTAAAGCGCACTGCCGCCGGAAACGCGCGCACCATAACAAACGGCACCACGCCTACCACGCCAACGCTCAGGCCCGCTAAGCCATACCAGATAAACAGCATTTCCGGCGTGCTGCCCAGTTGATGGAAGAAGTTCCAGCTGCCGATCGCCAGCAGTAATGAACCAACCATCAGCGATCGCGCCGCACCAAAACGATCCACCAGCCATCCGGCGATAACGCAACCCAGCAGCAGCATAATGGTGGCGAAGCTGTTGGCTTGCAGACTGAGCGCGGCAGGAATGCCGTGCTGTTTCTGCATCAGCGTTGGCGCCATCAAAATCACCACAACAATGCAGGCCGACAGCAGCCAGGTCAGCAGCATCGAAATCACAATGCCGCGCTTATGACTGGCTAGGATGGTTTGCAGCGGCATTTTTTCTGCCAGCGCTTTGCGCTGCTGCATCTGCTGGAACACCGGCGTTTCATGCAGCCAGCGACGCAGATACATCGCCAGCAGGCCAAACACCCCGCCGAGGAAGAAGGGAATGCGCCAGCCGTGATCGCGAATCGCAGCAGGCGACAGCGTGGTATTCAAAACCGTTGCCACCAGCGAACCGAGCAGAATGCCGGCGGTTAAGCCCGCCGTCAGCGTGCCGCAGGCAAAACCGATGCGTTTTTCGGGCACATGTTCGGCGACAAACACCCACGCGCCTGGCACTTCACCGCCAATAGCCGCGCCTTGCAGCACGCGCATCAGCAACATCAACAGCGGCGCAGCGATGCCGATGCTGGCATAAGTGGGCAATGCACCCATTGCTAACGTCGGCAGCGCCATCAACAGAATGCTGAGGCTGAACATCTTCTTACGCCCAACCTTGTCACCAAAGTGCGCCATGATGATGCCGCCTAACGGACGCGCCAGATAACCGGCAGCAAAGATGGCGAAGGTCTGCACCTGACGCAGCCATTCGGGGATATCAGGCGGGAAGAACAGCTCGCCGATCACGGCGGCAAAGAAGACGAAGATAATGAAGTCGTAGAATTCCAGCGCCCCACCAAGGGCGGCCAGCGACAGGGTTTTGTAATCCTGTCCATTGAGTCGACGCGTTGCGTGCGTATCCATAATCCAGCGGTATCCAGAGGCAAAACAACTTATGTAAAGATTGGATTACTATACCGTCAATATTTTGCCACACCAGTGCCGCTGGATTTTATGCCTGAAAATGCCGATTTTTAGTCATTTGTCTCACGACGGGCGCTTTTGGGGCGAAAAGCTGCTACCACATCGGCATGTGTTTCCACATAGGGCCCTTCCAGCAGCTGTAAACAATAAGGTACAGCAGCAAAAATTCCCGGCACCTTCACCGTTCCATCTTCCGCTTTTAGTCCTTCCAGCGTCTCTTTAATGGATTTCGGCTGACCCGGCAGATTGAGGATTAGCGACTGCTTGCGAATCACGCCAACCTGACGCGACAAAATGGCGGTCGGCACAAATTGCAGGCTGATTTGACGCATCTGCTCGCCGAAGCCTGGCATTTCACGGTCGGCGACCGCCAGCGTGGCATCTGGCGTTACATCACGTCGCGCAGGCCCGGTACCGCCGGTGGTGAGCACCAAATTGCAGAACAGCTCATCGACCAGCTCGCAGATCGCCTGCTCAATCATGGGTTGCTCATCCGGCACCAGACGCGTTTCGATTTCAAACGGCGTCGCCAGCGCGGCGGCGAGCCAGCTCTCTAACGCCGGAATGCCCTGATCCTGATAGATGCCGTTAGCAGCACGATCGGAAACGGAAATTAATCCAATTCGTAAAGTATCCATAGAGTTATCGCTGTGGTTGGCTGCAAGGCAGCAAATGACGTGGGAAGTAAAAGGATAATACAGGAAGTGCGGGAAAAACGTAAAACCGTGGCAGCCTGTCGCCGCCACGGCCAATCACCTTACAGCAGTTCGGCGATCATCTTCTCAAGTTTGCCCTGATCGATGGCAAAGTTGCGGATACCTTCAGCCAGTTTGGTCACCGCCATTGGATCCTGGTTATGCTGCCAGAAGAACTCAGCTTCAGTCATCTTCGCTGGACGCGCTTTCACTTCGCCGGTGTAGCTCAGTTTACGCTCAACGGTACCTTCGCTCTCAGCCAGCTCTTTCAGCAGGCCCGGAGAGATGGTCAGACGGTCGCAGCCCGCCAGCTCAATGATTTCGCCAACGTTACGGAAGCTCGCGCCCATCACCACGGTTTCATAGCCGTGTTGCTTGTAGTAGTTGTAGATTTCAGCCACAGATACCACGCCTGGATCTTCGTGTGCTGCGTACTCTTTCTTATCGGTGTTCTGCTTGTACCAGTCGAGGATACGGCCAACGAATGGAGAGATCAGGAACACGCCGGCTTCGGCACACGCACGCGCCTGCGCGAAGGAGAACAGCAGCGTCAGGTTACAGTTGATGCCTTCTTTTTCCAGCTGCTCAGCAGCACGGATACCCTGCCAGGTTGACGCCAGTTTGATCAGGATACGGTCATTGCTAATGCCCGCATCGTTGTACAGTTTGATCAGGCTACGCGCTTTAGCGATGCTCGCTTCAGTGTCGTAAGAGAGGCGCGCATCCACTTCTGTCGAGATGCGACCTGGAATCAGTTTGAGAATTTCCAGACCAATGTTGACGGCCAGCTTGTCTGATACCAGCGCCAGTTGTTCTTCTTTGTTGCTGCTCTGCTGACGCGCCCAGGTAATGGCTTCGTCGATCAGTTTGCGGTATTCAGGGATTTGAGCGGCGTTGAGAATCAAAGAAGGGTTGGTGGTCGCATCTTGCGGCTGGTAAAGCTTCATTGCCGCGATATCACCGGTGTCGGCGACCACAGTAGTCAGCTGACGCAAGGAAGTAAGTTTGTCCGTCATGGTTCTCTTTCTCTTAGGTTGACTGTCAGGGTGTAAAAGGCTGTTGCGATAATATCACGCACAAGTGACGGCGCAACACCACGAAGTGCCCTTTACGATAGCGCTAACAAATGGGAGCGATTAGCCGATCCATGCCGCTTTTTTGCTACACTCTTTGCGACATTTTTCCCTTCAATTCCCTGATTAACCTGCGGGTCAAAGAGGACGTACACGATGCTGATGGTTATCTCGCCAGCGAAGACACTGGACTATGAAAGCCCGCTGGCGACACAACGTTTTACCCAACCGGCGCTGTTAGAAAAATCACACCAATTAATTGACGTTGCGCGCGATCTTTCACCGTCGCAGATCAGTTCACTGATGGGTATCAGCGACAAGCTGGCGCACCTGAATGCCGATCGTTTTAACCAATGGCAGCCGCCCTTCTCGCTGGAGAATGCGCGTCAGGCGATTCTGGCGTTTAAAGGCGATGTGTATACCGGTTTGCAGGCCGAAACCTTTAGTGACAACGATTTCGATTTTGCCCAGCAGCACCTGCGCATGTTGTCCGGATTATACGGTCTGCTGCGTCCGCTTGATTTGATGCAACCTTATCGCCTTGAAATGGGCATCAAGCTGGCCAATCCGGCTGGCAAAGATCTTTATGGTTTCTGGGGCGATTTGCTGACCGAGAAGTTAAACGAGGCGATTGCTGAGCAAGGTGATGACGTGCTGATCAATCTGGCATCCGATGAATATTTCAAAGCCATCAAGCCGAAGAAACTCAACGCCGAGTTGATCAAGCCGGTGTTCCTGGATGAGAAGAACGGCAAGTTCAAAGTCATCAGCTTCTACGCCAAGAAAGCGCGCGGTTTGATGAGCCGCTATGTGATTCAGAACCGCCTGACCAAGCCAGCGCAGCTGAAGAAATTCGATGTGGATGGGTATTTTCTTGATGGGGCGGAAAGCAGCGAGAACGAATTGGTGTTCAAGCGCCGCGAGCAGAAATAGTTCAGCGAGCGCTGTCCCCCTCCTCGGTCTGTGCTTGCTGTCCCCCTCCTTGGTCCTCCCCCATAAATGGGGGAGGAAGATGCTGCAATATGATAGTTGGGAAGCTGCATGTGGCAGCATCTCCTTCCCCCGCTTGCGGGGGAAGGCCGGGATGGGGGACAACGAGCACTTACTTCAGCAAAAACGCGCGCAGTTCAGCGAAATCGCCTTTCAGATTGTGCGACAGCAGCGGCAAGTCGGCGCGCTCGGCCAGCTCTTTCGGCAGCGGCAGATCCTGACCTAAAATCTCGTCCACGCTCTCTTTGAACTTCGCCGGATGCGCAGTGCCGAGGAACAGGCCATATTCGCCCTCCTGCAGGTTGTCGCGCAGCAGACGATAAGCAATCGCTGCATGCGGTTCAGAGATGTAGCCAATCTCAGCCAGCTCGCGCATGGTGGATTTGGTGGTTTCATCAGACACCGCGCCGTACGCCAGATCGGTCAAACGCCAGGTTTTGCGGCGGAACAGCTCTTCCACGCGCGGCCAGTTGTTTGGCTGGCTGACATCCATGGCGTTCGACAGCGTTGCTACCGTGGCGTTTGGCTGCCATGCGCCGTTGCCGAGGAAGCGTGGTACGGTATCGTTCGCATTGGTCGCCGCGATAAAGCGCTTGATCGGCAGACCCAATGATTTCGCCAGCAAACCCGCCGTTAAGTCACCAAAGTTGCCGCTCGGCACCGAGACCACCAGCTGATTGCGCTTCTCTTGTGGCAGCTGCGCTACCGCTTCAAAGTAGTAGCAAATCTGCGCCAGCAGACGGCTGATGTTGATCGAGTTCGCCGAGTTCAGGCCAATCGCCTTCTTCAGTTCTTCATCATCAAACGCCTGTTTCACCAACGCCTGACACGCATCGAAATCGCCTTCAACCGCGATGGTTTCGATGTTGCCGCCCAGCGTACAGAACAGTTTCTCCTGCAGCGGGCTGATTTTGCCCTGTGGATAGAGAATCACCACGCGCACGTTTTCCATGCCGTAGAAGGCATGCGCCACCGCTGCGCCGGTATCGCCGGACGTGGCGGTCAGAATGGTGATCTGCTCATCCGCACCGCTCACATAGGAGAGCATCTGCGCCATAAAGCGGCCGCCGAAGTCTTTGAACGCCAGCGTTGGACCGTGGAATAGCTCGAGGCAAGCCACATCATCGCTGACCTTCGCCACTGGTGCCGGGAAAGCAAAGGCGTTTTTCACTCGCTCGGCCAGCTGATGCGCGGCAATTTCATCACCAATATAGGCAGAGAGAATTTTGCTGCTGCGGCTGACGAAATCCATCTCCAGCATGGCATCGATATCGGTCAGTTCGAATTCCGGCAGTTCGAGCGGGAAAAACAGCCCTTGCTGCGAGCCAAGGCCCTGTTTCACGGCCTGAGCAAAACTAACCTGCTCGTTGTGATCCTTAAGGTTGTAGAGTTTCATGCGTTATCCCAATTTACGTGCGCCAGCCGTATCAAGACGGCAGATGTGGACGAAACCTTCTTCATTCTGCAGATAGTGCTGGCTTAGCCAGTCCGCCATCCGCTGTGCCGTTGCCATCTCGTTGCAAACAGCGAAAAGTGTCGGGCCGGAACCCGAAATACCGCAGGCCAGCGCGCCAATATCCTGCGCCGCTTTACGCGCATCGGCGAAGCCTGGCAGCAGTTTGGTGCGATACGGCTCAGCGATAACATCCTGCATAAGTTTAGCCGCAAGCCCTGACTGACGCGTATGACAGGCATGAATAAAGCCCGCCAGCAGGCGACCATGCTTGATGGCATCCTCTTTGCGATATTGTGCCGGCAGAATGGCGCGCGCTTCGGCGGTGGAGACTTTAATCCCCGGATACGCCATCACCCACAGCCATTCGTCAAAGCACGGCACGTCCTGACTGATAATGCCGTTCTCTTCAATCATCAGCTGCACGCCGCCAAGGAAGCACGGTGCAACATTATCAAAGTGTACGCTGCCGGAAATACGCCCTTCCAGCTCGCCCATCAACGCCAGCAGTTCGGTATCGTTGAGCGGTTTGCCGCAGAATTCGTTCATCGCCATCAAGCCAGCAACCACCGAACAGGCGCTCGATCCGAGCCCGGAACCGATCGGCATATTTTTTTCAAGCGTCATCGCCACCGGAACGTGTTTACCAATCGCCTGGCAAAAACGCTCCCAGCACTGATAAACGATGTTCTCCTGCGGATTGGTCGGCAGTTTGCTGACAAAGCGCCCGGAGTTTACCAGGCTGAAGCTGTCGGCGGCTTCGACGGAAACGCAGTCACCCAACAAGGTACCATCCACCGGCGAAACCGCCGCGCCCAGCACATCAAAGCCGACGCTGACGTTACCTATCGAGGCCGGTGCATAAATTTTTACCATCATCAAACTCCCAACTTCCACGACAGCGTACGCAGCAGGTCCGCAAACACGCCTGCTGCTGTGACATCATTTCCCGCGCCATATCCACGCAGAACCAGCGGGATGGGCTGATAGTAGCGGCTGTAGAATGCCAGCGCATTCTCACCATTTTTCACTTTGTACAGTGGATCGTTGCCGTCCACCGCATCAATCTTCACTTTGCAAACGCCGCCTTCTTCAATCGCGCCGACGAAGCGTAATACTTTACCTTCGTCACGCGCTTTGGCAACGCGCGCGGCAAAGGCGTTATCCAGTTCCGGCAGACGCTCCATAAACTGCTCAACGTCAGCGATCTCGGTCAGACTGGCGGGCAGCAGCGGTTCGATTTCGATATCACTGAGCTCCAGCTGATGTCCCGCTTCACGTGCAAGAATCAGTAGTTTACGCGCCACATCGGTGCCAGAAAGATCGTCACGCGGATCCGGCTCGGTAAAGCCCATCTCGCGCGCCATTTTGGTTGCTTCCGACAGCGAAACGCCTTCATCAAGCTTGCCGAAGATAAAGGAGAGCGAACCTGACAGAATACCGGAGAACTTGATCAGTTCATCACCGGCGTTCATCAGGTTTTGCAGGTTTTCGATCACCGGCAAACCGGCGCCAACGTTGGTGTCGTACAGGAATTTACGGCGCGATTTCGCTGCCGCTGCCCGCATCTGCTGGTAGTAGTTCCACGACGAGGTGTTGGCCTTTTTGTTCGGCGTCACCACGTGGAAACCTTCGGCGAGGAAATCGGCATATTGATCGGCAACCGCCTGGCTGGAGGTACAATCGACGATCACCGGGTTTAGCAGATGATACTCTTTCACCAAACGCATCAGGCGACCGAGATTGAACGGCTCTTTGGCTTCGTTCAGTTCTGCCTTCCAGTTGCTGAGATCGATACCGTGTACGTTGGTCAACAGCGCCCGCGAGTTAGCGATGCCGCACACGCGCAGATCGATATGCTTCTGTTTCAGCCAAGTCTGCTGACGATGCAGCTGATCCAGCAACGCTGCGCCCACACCGCCAACGCCCACCACGAACACTTCAATCACCTGATCGGTAGCGAACAGCATCTGATGCACCACACGCACGCCGGTGGTGACTTCATCGTTGCTCACTACCACCGAGATGGAACGCTCAGACGAGCCCTGCGCAATCGCCACGATATTGATATTGGCACGCGCCAGCGCCGAGAAGAATTTGGCCGAGATGCCGCGCAGCGTGCGCATGCCATCACCGACCACCGAGATCACCGCCAGCTGTTCCAGCACGTCCAGCGGATCGAGTAAGCCATCTTTCAACTCCAGATAGAACTCCTCCTCCAGCACGCGACGCGCACGCGCCTGCTCGCTTTGCGGTACGCAGAAGCTGATGCTGTATTCCGAAGAGGATTGGGTGATCAGCACCACTGAAATACCGGTGCGTGACATCGCCGCGAAAACGCGCGCCGCCATGCCGACCATGCCTTTCATGCCCGGACCTGACACGTTGAACATCGCCATGTTATTCAGGTTAGTAATGCCTTTCACCGGATTTTCATCCAACTCGCCTTCGCCACCAATTAAGGTGCCCGGCGCTTGCGGGTTAGCGGTGTTTTTGATCAGGCAAGGAATCTGGAACTGGGCGATAGGTGCGATGGTACGCGGATGCAGCACTTTGGCGCCAAAATAAGAGAGCTCCATCGCCTCCTGATACGACATCGATTTCAGTAAGCGCGCGTCAGGTACCTGCCGCGGGTCGCAGGTATAAACGCCGTCAACATCGGTCCAGATTTCACAACAGTCAGCGCGCAAACACGCAGCCAACACCGCGGCGGAGTAATCAGAGCCGTTACGGCCCAGCACCACCAGTTCGCCTTTCTCGTTCCCGGCGGTGAAACCGGCCATCAGGATAAAGTGATCGGCCGGGATCTGGCTGGCGGCAATGCGACGTGTGGATTCGGCGATATCAACGGTGGATTCAAGGTAATGACCAATCGCCAGCAACTTCTCCACCGGATCGATCACGGTGACTTTGTGGCCGCGCGCCTGCAGCAGCGCTTCCATAATGGCGATCGATAACTTTTCGCCACGGCAGATGATGGCGGCATTAACGGCGTCCGGGCATTGGCCCAGAAGGCTGATGCCGTGCAGCACCTGTTTCAGCTGCGCAAACTCCAGCTCAACGCGGGTTTTCAGTCCGTCGTAATCAAAGCCCGGCTGCGCGTCACGCAAGCCTTGCAGCAGGTCGGCAAAAATACGTTCGGCATCACTGATATTCGGCAAGGTGTCGAGGCCGCTGATGGTTTTCTCAATCATCGCCACCAGATGATTGGTAATTTTTGCTGGTGCAGAGAGAACGGTCGCAACCTGTCCCTGTTGTGCATTGCTTTCCAGAATATCCGCCACACGGAGAAAACGTTCCGCATTGGCTACTGAGGTTCCGCCGAATTTCAGCACTCGCATAGTTAAAGCTCTCCTGAATTTTTGCCGAAAAAAAAGCCCGCACTGTTTAGGTGCGGGCTTTTTTCTTTGTTTTTCCTGTATGCGTCAGCCCGCACCGTTACCTGTGGTAATGGTGGTGGTAATAATAATTGTGGTGTTCAGGCTGAGTTTACGCATTTAGATTTTTTTCTGTCTGTCTTTGTCTTGTCCGTCTGCCTTCCAGAAGTAAAGCAAAGCGCACGTTAAGTCAACGAATTTGTCTTAGCCGCGCCATCCCTGGCGCTGCGCAGTGCTGCGCTTAATAAAGCAAAAATTATTGCGATTGTTCAGGAGATGCGGCGGATTCCCGCATCAGTCACTAGCAACTCAGGATTTATCCGAGCAATTATCTATAAGTTTTTTTTCTACGTCATGTAACAAACGATGCAGCATGGCGCTGTCACGCTGTTCCAGCAGGCCGATACGCTGATCGATCCAGTCCGCCATTTTGACGTCATCACTCACATCCAGCTTAACCAGCAACTGGTGGAAGCGCTGGCGCAATGCCTGCAGTTGGTGCTCGTTCGCCACTTCCGCAGTCTCAGCCGCTATCTGATTGAGCGCTGACAGTTGATAGCAATACACCATCACCGCCTGACCGAGATTCAACGACGGATAATCATTGGCCATCGGGATGCCGGTCAACAGATCAACCTGCTCCAGCTCTTCATTGGTTAAGCCACTGTCTTCACGGCCAAACACCAGCGCGATGCGGCTCAGCCATTGGCGCTTCTCCTGCAGGATGTTTTCAACCTGCGCAGGCGTGGCGTAATAGCGGAATTTCGCACGGCTGCGCGCGGTAGTTGCCACGGAAAAATCAACATCCTTTAGCGCCTCGCTCAGCGTGGCGTAGGTTTTGACGTTATCGAGAATCTCACCGGCGCCGTGCGCCACGCGGCGTGCTGCCGGATCTTGCCAGGCATCGCTGGCCACAATGCGCAGTTCGGTAAAACCCATGGTTTTCATGGCGCGGGCAGCCGCTCCGATATTTTCCGGACGGGCGGGAGAGACAAGGATTAAGGGGAAATGCATGATTTTTCCATCGAACTGTTAACAACTCGCATTATGTTGGCATGCAGGAGAGAAAATACCAACTGCGGCTAACAGAGAAAATAAGATGTTAACGATGTTAAAAGCGGGATAAATCCAGCTGTAGTGGGAATTAGCAGGCATAAGCAAAATTATATGGCCTATTTAATATAAAACCCTTTTCTTTCATATCATTGAAATATAATTTCCTGCGTGTTTTAGTTTTGGTTGTATAGGGGATAAATGTAGCAAAAATGCTGCATTTTGTGAGCTAAACTAGCAATCCTGGAGAAGTTTTTCATAAAAGTGTTAACGTGCTACACTTGCATTTGATATAAGTCAACGAAGCGTTGTTTTTATGCTTATCGGTTGTTGTTGGTGCTGTTAGGTTGCTGTTAATACGGTTAGGATGAGCGCCTGTCCGATATCCTCGGGGCGTGCAAATATCCATCCTGACTGGCTGAGCTAACACTGAAGTTGACGTAGATGGATGGTGTATTCCGAAGATTATTTCGTATACCGGTTGCAGCAAAATAGCGTAACCGACGTACGCCCTGTTTTCGATTTGTTGGCAAATTTTAGGTAGCGAAACATGCAGACCCCGCACATTCTTATCGTTGAAGACGAACTGGTCACGCGTAACACCCTCAAAAGTATCTTTGAGGCAGAAGGTTACGTGGTCTATGAAGCCACCGACGGCGCCGAGATGCATCAGGTTTTGACGGAAAATGACGTCAACCTGGTGATTATGGATATCAATCTGCCAGGTAAAAACGGTTTACTGCTGGCACGCGAACTGCGTGAACAAGCAAACGTCGCGCTGATGTTCCTGACCGGCCGTGATAATGAAGTGGATAAAATCCTCGGTCTGGAAATCGGTGCCGATGATTACATCACCAAACCGTTCAACCCGCGCGAGTTGACGATTCGTGCACGCAATTTGCTGTCGCGTACCATGAATCTGGCGATGCCAAGCGAAGAGCGCCGTACGGTTGAAAGTTATCGCTTTAATGGTTGGGAGCTGGATATCAACAGCCGCTCACTGATCAGCCCGAACGGCGACCAGTACAAGCTGCCGCGCAGTGAATTCCGCGCCATGCTGCACTTCTGTGAGAACCCAGGCAAAATCCAGACGCGTGGTGACTTACTGAAGAAGATGACCGGCCGCGAGCTGAAGCCGCATGACCGTACCGTGGATGTCACCATCCGCCGCATCCGTAAGCATTTCGAATCCACCCCAGATACGCCAGAAATCATTGCCACTATTCACGGCGAAGGTTACCGCTTCTGCGGCGAATTGCAGGATTAAGAGTTGAAAGAAAAAACGCCCGTCAGGGCGTTTTTTTATGTCTGCATTAATGCCATGGCATAATCGGCACGGCGCTCAGCGCATTTTTCGGCGATCCATCCACCACTTTGTCAGAATAGCTTAGGTACACCAGCGCATGACGTTTCTGGTCAAAGAAGCGCACCACCTGCAGCTTCTTAAACACCAGCGATGTGCGCTTTTTGAATACCACTTCACCTTGTGCCTTGCCTTGTGCGATTTTCTCGCTAAGCTCTACCGGTCCCACCTGTTGACAGGAGATGGCCGCGTCGGACGTGTCTTCCGCCAAACCTAATCCCCCTTTGATACCGCCGGTTTTTGCCCGGCTGATATAACAGGTTACATTTTTTACGTCCGGGTCATCGAAGGCTTCCACCACGATCTTATGATCTGGGCCGAATATCTTGAACACCGTGTCAACTGAGCCGATCTCTTCGGCCTGAACGCCAGCACTGAATGCATATGTTGCCAACGTGATTATAAGAATACGAGCTATTGTCATTGAGTTACCATTGCCAATCGAATAGATGAGAATGTAATGTACTGTCAATCGAATACAGAACCAAATCTAAACGGGTTTCAACCCGCATTGACTTAGCACACTCGATTAGCAAACCGCCCCCACGCTTTTGTGCATTTCGTGCTATTATTCGACGACTTCATAGTTGCGCCACCAGAGAGTTATGAGGATGTTTTATGGACCAAGCCGGTATCATTCGCGATTTGCTTGTCTGGCTGGAGAGCCATCTGGATCAACCGCTTTCATTAGATCACGTTGCGCAGAAAGCAGGCTATTCCAAGTGGCATCTGCAGCGGATGTTCAAGGAAGTAACCAGCCACGCGATTGGTGCGTATATTCGCGCGCGTCGGCTGTCGAAAGCCGCGGTGGCATTACGCCTGACCAGCCGCCCCATCCTCGACATCGCTTTACAATATCGCTTCGACTCGCAGCAGACCTTTACCCGTGCGTTTAAAAAGCAGTTCAATCAAACGCCTGCCTGGTATCGTCGCTCGTCGGAGTGGAACTCGTTTGGCATTCGCCCACCGATTCGCCTCGACGATAACAGCATTCCGGAAGCGCAGTTTGTTACGCTGCCTGAAACAGTGCTGGTCGGCCAAACGCAGAGTTACTCCTGCACGCTGGAGCAGATTTCCAGCTACCGCGATGAGATGCGCATGCATTTCTGGAAACAGTTCCTGCTGGAAACCGACACGGTGCCGCCGGTGCTGTACGGCCTGCATCAGGTGCGTGCCAGCCAGGAAAAGGATGATGAGCAGGAGATTCTCTACACCACTGCGGTGCCTGCCGATCAGCTGGCAAAAAGCATGCAGTCGAATCAGAGCGTGGTGTTGGAAGCGGGCGATTATGTTCAGTTCACCTACAACGGTGCGCGCAGCGCGCTGGGTGAATTCATCCTGCTGCTGTACGGCACCTGCATGCCGACGCTGGGGTTAGTGCGTCGTCAGGGACAGGACATCGAGCGTTTCTTCACGCACGGTGGTAAGAAGCGGAGCGAGCCGCCAACGGAAATCCGCTGTGAATACCTGATTCCGATTCGCCCACAGAACCATTAATCCGTTCGTAGGGTCGCCATTCATGGCGACCTCTTTATTCATCACATCCGATCAGCGCTGCAACTCATCCAGCGCAGGCGCATCCAGATGCGACACATCCCCCGCCGTCTCAACCACCCAACCGGCCGCCAGCCACGCGCTCTGCTGATGATCCACGCGTGAAATCGAGCAGTTACGCAGACGTAAACGACGCTCCGCATGCGCAGGCAAACCGAGAATGGTGCTGACCAGCACGCCCAGCGCCATGCCGTGGCTGACAATCAGCGGACGGCTACCCGCAGGCAGCTCAAGCAGCGCATTCAGCGCTTCGTGCATACGCGCTGCCATTTCCGCCATCGATTCGCCACCCGGAATACGCCCAGCCGTAGTGCCATCCACCAGCGTTTTACGCCAGTTTTCCTCTTCTTCGGTTAAGCCGTCGAGTGGACGTTGTTCCAGGCAGCCCATATTCAGCTCACGCAGACGCGCATCGAGCGTAACGGTGCAGCCACACGCGTCGGCGATAATCTCTGCCGTACGCCGCGTACGTCCCAAATCGCTGGCTATCACGTGAGTAATGCCCAGCGATTTCACCCGCTCGCCCACCTGATGCGCCTGCTGCTCACCTTTTTCCGTTAACGGGCTGTCAGACTGCCCCTGAATGCGTCGGGCCGCATTCCATACCGTTTCACCGTGACGAACAAGATAGACCTGTAGCATGCTTAATTTCCGTTATACTGCGACAAATTTGCCTCGAGGGTTCAAACAATTATGTACCATGTTGTCGCAGCCACCATCAACCCGGCAAAAATTCGCGCGATTGCTCAGGCGTTCAACGACGTTTTCGGCGAAGGATCCTGCCACATCGAAGGGGTTGAGGTCGAGAGCGGCGTCGCAGCCCAGCCACTTAGTGATGTTGAAACGCGAACTGGCGCACGCCAGCGGGTAGAGAACGCGCGTCAGGCGCGTCCACAGGCCGATTACTGGGTGGCGATTGAAGCGGGCATTGAAGGCGATTGCGCCTTTGCGTGGATGGTGATTGAAAACGCGCAGCAGCGCGGGGAATCACGTTCGGCCAGCTTTACGCTGCCGCCGATTGTCGTGACAGGCTTAGCTGCCGGGCATGAATTGGGTGATGAGATGGCACGCTTAACCGGCGTGGAGAATATCAAACACAAAGGCGGCGCGATTGGAGCCTTAACCCACGGCCTGCTGAGCCGCTCCAGCGTCTACCATCAGGCGTTGATTCTGGCGCTATGTCCGTTCACGCATCCGCTGTACAGCCAGCGTTAATCGCGGCCAAGACGCGCTTCCAGCCAGCGTTTTAGCTCTGGCGGCGCCTCTTTCAGGCTGTTAGAGCCACGTGTAATGGTGGCAATGCCCACGCCCAACTCATTCTTCAGTTCACGCTGGCTCATCTCGCCGCTCATCAACTCTTCAATAATGCGCAAACGCGTCCCGTAGGATTCACGTTCATCCGGCGTCATCATCAGTTGTAATAACGGCAGCGCTACGCCATCGGCAAACGCGTTTTGCATCAGTTCGATAAAACGCAGCCAGTTATCTTCAACAGGCTGAGCCGATTCCGGCTGGGAAGAAAGGGGTTGGCTCATGAAGGGCTTCCGTACTCATTAACGAGTACGGAAGCATAGCACAGTCAATACTGGCGATTCCACTCACTGTCGGCGAGAATCTTGTCCGGCTTGCCCATGAAGTAGCGGTAATAGGCATCGTAGGCCAGCACGTTTTTCACGTAGCCACGCGTTTCTGAGAACGGAATGGTTTCGATAAACGCCACCGCATCCAGATTACCGCCGCTGGTTTTCTGCCAGCTGCGCACGCGTCCCGGACCGGCGTTATAGGCGGCCGTGGAGAAGATGCGATTCTGACCAAACTGCTGATAGACGTACTCCAGATACTGCGTCCCGATCTGAATATTGGTCTGCGGATCCAGCAGCTGGCTGCTGTTCACATAGCCGGGAATGTTATACATCTTCACGGTATGCGTCGCTGTGCCAGGCATCACCTGCATCAATCCGCTGGCGCCCACCGGTGAACGCGCTTTTGGGTTCCACGCGCTCTCCTGACGCGAAATCGCCATCGCATAACTCTGCGGAATGCCTTTGTCGCTGGTGTATTGCTGATACAGGTTTTGCCACGCCAGCGGGAAGCGCTCTTTTAGGCTATCCCACATTTTCGCGGTGATGGTGGCCTGCACGCTGAGATCCCACCAATCCTGCTCGTTGGCGTAACGCGCCAGCATCTGCTGCTGCGAACGGGTTTTGCTGGAGATCAGATTAGCCCATTCACTGCGCGCCAGGTTATCCAATCCCCAATACATCAGCTCGCGCACGCGTGCCATTTCCGCGCCTTGCGTCACGCTGCTGTCGGCTGCTGGGGCCTTATCGACCTGCAACGGATACTCCACGCCCAAGCGCTGCGCCGCGACCATCGGATAGAAGCCGCGCGCCTGCATCAGCTTACGCAGAATATCGTTGGCTTCCTCTTTGCGGCCCTGCGAAATCAGCAAATCTGCCTGCCAGTATTGCCACTCATCCTTCTCTTTGGCTTCCACCGGCAAACGTGCGATCCAGGTATTGAGACCACGACGATCGTTCTGGCTCAGCGCCAGCCGTACGCGGCGCTCCACCAGCGCGGTGGATTCGCTGTTCATCACCACCGCATCACGCCAGCGTGCCTGCTCGCTGGTGAGATCCGCGCCCATCATGCGCCACACCACAGTCTCTTTCAGATCCTGCTCATCGGCCTGGCTCATCTTCTGCGCCTGCACCAGCTGCGGGATCATCATGCGCGCGTTATCCATATCCTCACGCGCCACGCGGGCGAAGGCGTAGCTGGTCGCCATGCGGGTGAAATCGGTTGGCCCCATGGTGCTGGCAAAGGTGGTAACGGTTTGCGGATTCTGCTGCAGCGCAATCAGCGCGCTGGCGGTGGTTTGATAATCCGCCGGCAGCATTTTCGCCAGGTAATTCACCAGACTGTCATTACCGGCTTTCATCGCCAGACGAATGCGCTCGAGGATGGTAATCGGCGAGAGTTGCCCGCTGGCCTGCCATACCGAGAACAGTTTGTCGCAGTCGTTCGGCAATGCGGTGCCGCGCAGCCAAATCTCTTTCGCACCGGCAAATGCCGCCTGCTGCTGGCCAGTGGCCCACTTGGCGTAATACCAGTTACAGCGCGCCTGCACCGGCTTGGGTTCATCCGGGCTGAAGCTGAGCACGCCCTGCCAATCCTGACGGTTCGCCAGCACATTCACAAAGCGCGTGGAGAGCGAGCGCGCCGGTGGCAGCGTGGGATACTGTTGAATAAAGTTCTTCACCGCCAGCGGCGTCTCTTGATCGAGGTCCTGCGCCAGCAGGCGATATTGCAGATACGGGTAGAGCGGATAATCCTGCAGCGTCGGCATCAGCTGCGTCACCTGGTCCATCTGTTTGTTATCCCAGGCTTGCTTGATTTGCGCATAGCGCTGTCGCTGCTGATCCAGCGAATCGGCCCATACGCTGCTGGCCGTGCTGACCAGACAGATCCCTAGCATCCAGTAACGCCACTTCTCCATTACGCTCTCCTCTCAGTGCTGCGATCCAGCTCATGCCAGACATCCTTCATGCTAACCAGGCCAACCGTCTCTTGCCATGTTCTTCACAAAATTTACGCTCGCGCACCGCCATTGCGCAGCCTTTGCGCCGCCATTGTGCAATTTATCATCAGAAAAACGTATTACACATCAATAAATTAAACACATTCATTCGCTTACAAAAATGGCACGCGCTTTGCTCTGTTGAATTCCATCTTGTATACCAGTTGGAATTCACTCATGGCATCGACCTTTGGCTTTACGCTCCAGGATTGGCAACGCAGTTACCAACAGGATCCACAACAAATTACCGCCTTGCTGGCGGCCCATCTCGACGCCATCGACGCGCAGGATAACGCCTGGCTCTATCTCGCCACGCCCGCGCAGCTGCAGGCACAAATTGAACCGCTGCTGGCGAGTTATCAGCGTAACCCAGCCGCACTGCCGCTGTTTGGCGTGCCGTTTGCGGTAAAAGATAATATCGATGTCGCTGGCTGGCCGACCAGCGCTGCCTGCCCGGCCTTCACTTACACCGCCGAAGCCGATGCCTTTGTCGTCGCGCAGCTCAAAGCAGCGGGCGCGGTGGTGATTGGTAAAACCAACCTCGATCAATACGCCACCGGTTTAGTCGGCACGCGTTCGCCGTTTGGTGCGGTGAGCAACACCTTCAATCCTGATTACGTCAGCGGCGGCTCCAGCTCAGGTTCGGCTTCGGTGCTGGCGCGCGGTTTGGTGGGCTTCTCGCTCGGCACCGACACCGCCGGTTCGGGCCGCGTGCCCGCCGGTTTCAACAACATTGTTGGCCTCAAACCGACCAAAGGCTGGTTCTCTGCCAGCGGCGTGGTGCCGGCTTGCCGCCTCAATGACACCATTTCCGTGTTCGCGTTAACGGTCGAAGATGCCTTTGCGGTGGCAACCGCAGCGGGCGGCTATGACGCGGGTGATGCCTATTCGCGCAGCAATCCGCACACCGCGCCAGCCAGCTTCAAAGCGCAGCCCGATTTCGCCATTCCCGCCACGCCCGAGTTCTTCGGCGACAAACAGGCCGAAGCGGCGTGGCTGGCGGCGCTGGAGCAATTGCAGGCTGGCGGCGCAACGCTACATCCGATCGACTTTTCCCTGTTCCATCAATTAGCTGAACAGCTCTATTACGGTCCGTGGGTTGCCGAACGCACCGTGGCGGTGGGCGAAATGATCAATCGTCCGGAAGAGATGGATCCGGTGGTGTACGGCATCGTCAGCAGCGGCCTGAAATACACTGCGGTCGAAGCCTATCAGGCGGAATACCTGCGCGCCGAACTGACGCGCCAGATTCAGCAAACGCTGGCGCAGTTCGATGCGCTGGTGGTGCCTACCTCGCCAACCATCCATACGCTGGCCGAAATGCAGCAGGAGCCGGTGCATTACAACTCGCAGTTCGGCACCTACACCAACTTCACCAACCTCGCCGATCTCAGCGCGCTGGCGCTGCCTGCGCCCTTCCGCGCCGATGGTTTGCCTGCCGGCATCACGCTGATTGCGCCTGCCTGGCAGGATCGCGCGCTGGCCGGTTTTGGTGTGCGCTGGCAACAGCAGATGGCGCTGCCGCTCGGCGCCACCGGTAAAGCGCAGCCTGCTCAGCAAAGCGCATTGCCAGTGTCCGCCGATCACGTCCGCGTGGCGGTGGTGGGCGCGCACCTCACCGGCATGCCGCTCAACTTCCAGCTCACTACACGCCAGGCGGTGTTAGTCGAAGAGACGCAAACCGCCAGCAATTACCGCCTGTTCGCCCTGCTCGATGGCCCGATTAAGAAGCCGGGCCTGCTGCGTGGTGAAAGCGGTGCGGCGATCACCGTGGAACTGTGGGATATCCCGCTGGCGCGCTTTGGCGAGTTCGTGGCGGAAATCCCGGCGCCGCTCGGCATTGGCTCGTTGACGCTGGCCGACGGACGCATCGTCAAAGGCTTTATCTGTGAACCGGCCGTGCTGTCGCAGGCGCTGGAAATTACCGAATTTGGCGGCTGGCGCAACTGGCTGGCTTCTCAGGGGAGTAAATAAGCATGTTCAGCACCGTTCTGATTGCTAACCGTGGCGAAATCGCCTGCCGCGCCATCCGCACCTTAAAACGCCTCGGCGTGAAAAGCGTTGCCGTCTATTCCGATGCCGATCGCAACGCGCGCCACGTCAAAGACGCTGATGTCGCCATCGCCCTCGGCGGCGACAAAGCCAGCGACAGCTATTTACGCATCGATAAAATCCTCGCCGCCGCACAGGAAACCGGCGCGGAAGCCATCTGGCCGGGCTACGGTTTCCTGTCAGAAAGCCTGCCGTTTGCCGATGCCTGTGAAAAAGCCGGCATCGCCTTTGTCGGCCCGACCGCGCAGCAGATTGGCGAATTTGGCCTGAAACACCGCGCGCGTGAGTTAGCCGCCAGCGCGGGCGTGCCGATGACGCCGGGCACGCCGCTGCTGAGTTCGCTGGATGAAGCCTTGAGCGCCGCCGACACCATCGGTTATCCGGTGATGCTGAAAAGCACCGCGGGCGGCGGCGGCATTGGCCTGACGCGCTGCGCCGACGCCGATGCGCTGGGCAATGTGTGGGAAAGCGTGCGCCGTCTGGGCGAGCAGTTCTTCAGCGATGCGGGCGTGTTTTTAGAACGCTGCATCGACCGCGCGCGCCACGTTGAAGTGCAGATTTTTGGCGACGGCAGCGGCAAAGTCATCGCGCTCGGAGAACGCGACTGCTCGCTGCAGCGCCGCAACCAGAAAGTGGTGGAAGAAACGCCGGCACCGAATCTGCCGCAGGCAACGCGTGAAGCGCTGCTCTCTTCCGCCGTTCGCCTCGGCGAACTGGTGAACTATCGCAGCGCCGGAACGGTGGAATATATCTACGACGCCGAACAGGATGCCTTCTACTTCCTCGAAGTGAATACTCGCCTGCAGGTTGAGCATCCGGTCACCGAATGCGTCACCGGCCTCGACCTCGTTGAGTGCATGTTGAAAGTGGCCGCTGGTGATGCCATCGACTGGGCGCGCCTGCAACAGGCTCCGCAAGGCGCATCGATTGAAGTACGTATCTACGCCGAAGATCCGCTGAAAAACTTCCAGCCAAGTCCGGGCGTGTTGACCGGCGTCTGTTTCCCGGATGACGTGCGCGTTGATGGCTGGATCGCTACCGGCACCGAAGTCTCGGCGTTTTACGATCCGATGGTCGCCAAACTGATCGTGCATGCCGACACGCGCGCAGCGGCGCTGGCGAAGATGCAGCAGGCGCTCGACGCCACGCAGCTGCACGGCATCGCCAGCAATCTCGATTATCTGCGCCAGATCGTCGCCACCGACGCCTTCCGCAGCGGCAACGTGTGGACGCGCTTCCTCGATAGCTTCACACCAGCCGCCAGCGTGATTGAAGTGCTGCAACCCGGCACCTTCAGCAGCATTCAGGATTTCCCTGGCCGCCTCGGCTACTGGGATATCGGCGTGCCGCCATCCGGTCCAATGGACGATTTCGCCTTCCGCCTCGCCAACCGCATTGTCGGCAACCACGACAGCGCCGCCGGTCTGGAATTCACGCTGCAAGGCCCCACGCTGCGCTTCCACAGCGATGCCGTCATCGCCCTGACCGGCGCTGATTGCCCAGCCGACGTCGATGGCGAAAACATCGCCTACTGGCAGCCCGTCAGCGTCAAAGCAGGACAAACCCTGACGCTGGGCCGCGCGCAGAGCGGCTGCCGCACCTACTTAGCGGTGCGCAACGGGTTCGATGTGCCGGAATATCTCGGCAGCCGATCCACCTTCTCGCTCGGCCAGTTTGGCGGCCACGCCGGACGCACTCTGCGCGTCGCCGACATGCTGCCAATCTCCCAGCCGCAGCTTGCCGCCTGCACCACGCCCGCGCCGGTCAGCGCCCCGCAGGCGCTCGATCATGCGCTGGTGCCGCATTACGGCACCGAATGGCGCATCGGCGTGCTGTATGGACCGCACGGCGCACCGGATTTCTTCACCCAGGCGGCGATTGATGAGTTCTTTGCCAGCGACTGGCAGGTGCACTACAACTCCAACCGCCTCGGCGTGCGTTTGGTAGGCCCGAAACCAACGTGGACGCGCGCCAACGGTGGCGAAGCCGGTCTGCATCCCTCAAACGTGCATGACTGCGAATACGCCATCGGCGCGGTGAACTTCACCGGCGACTTCCCGGTGATCCTGACGCACGACGGCCCAAGTCTCGGCGGCTTCGTCTGCCCGGTAACCATCGCCAAAGCTGAACTGTGGAAAGTTGGCCAGGTGAAACCGGGCGATAAAATCCGCTTCCATCCGATCAGCGCCGACGAAGCGGTGGCGCTGGAAAAAGCCCAGGCGCACAGCCTGGCAACCCTGCGCAGCAGCCACGCACCAGCCTTCGAAGTGCCCTCTTTAGCGGCCAGCGCTATCGGTTCCGCTACCTTGCTGGCGGCGCTGCCCGCCACGGCAACCACGCCAGCGGCGGTTTATCGCCAGGCGGGCGACAAATATGTGCTGATTGAGTACGGCGACAACGTGCTGGATCTGGCGCTGCGTCTGCGCGTGCATCTGCTGATGAATGCGCTGCGTGAACGCGCAGTGCCGGGCGTGGAAGAGTTGTCGCCGGGCGTGCGCTCTTTGCAGGTGCGCTACGACAGCCTGATTCTCAGCCAGAAACAGCTGATGCAGCTGCTGCTGGAACTGGAAGCCGGGCTCGGCGATGTCAGCCAGCTGAAAGTACCGTCACGCATTGTCTGGATGCCGATGGCCTTCGAAGACAGCGCTACGCTCGGCGCGGTCGAACGCTATCAAGAAACCGTACGTGCCAGCGCACCGTGGCTGCCAAATAACGTCGATTTTATCCAGCGTATTAATGGTTTAGCGAGTCGTGAAGCGGTGCGCGACACCATTTTTGATGCCAGCTATCTGATTCTCGGCCTTGGCGATGTCTATCTCGGCGCGCCGTGCGCGGTACCGATCGATCCACGCCATCGCCTGCTGAGCTCCAAATACAGCCCGGCGCGCACCTTTACCGCCGAAGGCACGGTCGGCATTGGCGGCATGTACATGTGCATCTATGGCATGGATTCACCTGGCGGTTATCAACTGGTGGGCCGCACGCTGCCAATCTGGAACAAATTCCTCAAGAACGATCAGTTCGCGGCCGACGAGCCGTGGCTGCTGCACTTCTTCGATCAGGTGCGCTTCTACCCGGTAACGGAAGATGAGCTGACGCAGCTGCGCGATGACTTCCGCGAAGGCCGCGCCAGCGTGCGCATCGAAGAAACGGTGTTCGACTTTGCCGCCCATCACCAATTCCTCGCGGAAAACGCCGCGTCGATCAGCGATTTCCGCCAGCGCCAGTCTGCCGCCTTCGAACAGGAAGTGACGCTGTGGGCGCAGGAAGAGCAGAACGCGCCGCTCACCAGCGAGGAAAATCTCGAAGTGGTTGAGGCCGATGACGATGCGCTGGCGGTGTGCGCCGATATGAACGGCAACATCTGGAAAGTGCTGGTGCAGCCGGGCGACGCGGTGGAAGCCGGTCAAACGCTGATCATCGTGGAAGCGATGAAAATGGAACTGGCGATTGTCGCGCCGCAGGCGGGCACGGTGAAACGCATTGCCTGCCAGGCAGGACGTCCGGTGAGTCCGGGCGATGCCCTGCTGTGGCTGGAATAAGGAGTTGGCATGAACACAATCCCTCGTAGCAAAGGTCGCCCGGAAGCGCTGGCCGAGAAGGTTTATCAGGCGCTGAAGCAGGACATTTTTGAGTTCCGACTGATGCCGGGCGACCGCTTCAGCGAAAACGAAATCGCCGATCGGCTGGAAGTCAGCCGCACGCCGGTGCGTCAGGCGCTGTTCTGGCTTGAGCGCGAGGGGTATGTCGAAGTGTGGTTCCGCAGCGGCTGGCAGGTGAAGCCGTTCGACTTCGAATATTTCGAAGAGCTGTACGACTTTCGCACCGTGCTGGAGTGCGAAGCGGTGCGCCGCCTGTGTGCGCTGCCCGCACCGCAGTGCAGCGACATGCTGACCGCGCTGAAAAGCTTCTGGATCGATGCGCCGCCGCTGGCCGATGGCAAAGCGGTTTCGGCGCAGGATGAAGCTTTTCACATGGCGCTGGTGGCCGCCGCTGGCAATCAGGAGATGGCGCGCATCCACGCCGAACTGACCGAAAAAATCCGCATCATTCGCCGTCTCGATTTTACCCGTGACGACCGAATGGAGGCGACATACCGCGAGCACGCCCAGATTTTACGGGCGATTTTCCAGCAACAAACCGAGGAGGCGCAGCGCATTTTAACCGACCACATCGCCGTCAGTAAGGCAGAGGTCAGAAAGATCACATTGCATATGTTACAGCAGGCTCGACTTCAACCCATTGAATAACAATATAAACATCGTGAGGGGTTTACTGATGAAAAGACGTTCGTTGCTCAAGGCTTTCGCGCTCTCTGCCTCTGTTGCCAGCATGGGCTTTGCCTTCGCGGCACAGGCTGCTGACACCATTAAGGTGGGCATTATGTCCTCGCTCTCCGGCACCATGGCGATCTCCGAAACGCCGCTGAAGGATGTGGCGCTGATGACTATCGATGAGATCAACGCCAAAGGCGGCGTGCTGGGCAAAAAGCTGGAACCGGTGGTGGTCGATCCGGCTTCTAACTGGCCACTGTTTGCTGAGAAAGCGCGCCAGCTGCTGACCCAGGACAAAGTGGCGGCGGTGTTCGGCTGCTGGACCTCGGTATCGCGTAAATCGGTGCTGCCGGTGTTTGAGGAGCTGAACGGCCTGCTGTTCTATCCGGTGCAGTACGAAGGCGAAGAGATGTCGCCGAACGTGTTCTATACCGGTGCCGCGCCGAACCAGCAGGCGATTCCGGCGGTGGAATACCTGATGAGTGAAGATGGCGGCAGCGCAAAACGCTTCTTCCTGCTGGGCACCGACTACGTCTATCCGCGCACCACCAACAAGATTCTGCGCGCCTTCCTGCACACCAAAGGCGTACAGGATAAAGACATCGAAGAGGTCTATACGCCGTTTGGTTACAGCGATTATCAGACCATCGTCTCCAACATTAAGAAGTTCTCTGCCGGTGGCAAAACGGCGGTGATCTCCACCATCAACGGCGACTCCAACGTGCCGTTCTACAAAGAGCTGGCCAACCAGGGCATCAAAGCCACGGATATTCCAGTGATCGCCTTCTCGGTCGGCGAGGAAGAATTGCGCGGTATCGATACCAAACCGCTGGTCGGGCAGTTAGCGGCGTGGAACTACTTCGAGTCGGTGGATAACCCAACCAACGCCAAATTTGTCGCGGATTACCGCGCATACGCCAAGGCGCACAACTTGCCGAACGCTAACACCGTGGTGACCAACGATCCGATGGAAGCGACCTACGTTGGCCTGCATATGTGGGCGCAGGCGGTAGAGAAAGCGGGCACCACCGATGTGGATAAAGTGCGCGCGGCGATGGCGGGACAAACCTTCAAAGCGCCAGACGGTTTCACCCTGACCATGGATAAAACCAACCATCACCTGCACAAGCCAGTGATGATTGGCGAAGTGGAAGAGAACGGTCAGTTCAACGTGGTGTGGCAGACCCAGCAACCGGTGCGCGCCCAGCCGTGGAGCCCGTACATCGCGGGTAACGATAAGAAGCCTGATCATCCGGTGAAATCAACGCAGTAATTTTTTGGGTGAGGTGCGGTTTGATGCCCTCACCCCGGCCCTCTCCCACAGGGAGAGGGAGACGCTGCAATATGTAAGCTCGCTCGATCAGTCCCCTCTCCCCGTGGGAGAGGGCTAGGGTGAGGGCATCAGCCCGCACCTTTCAAATAGGGCCAGAACCATGACAATCCGCCGTTATCTCTGCTGTCTGCTGTTACTGCTGCCCTGGCTCGCCCAGGCGGGCGATGGCGCAGACTTCGCGGCCGCCAGCCGCACGCAACAAGCCACGCTGCTCCAGCAGTGGGCCGCTGCACCGCAGGCTAATCGCCTGCCGCTGCTGCAGGCGCTGCGCAATGAAACCGTGGTCATCGACCAAAAGCAGCAGCCGTTCAGCAAACAGGGCGAGACGCTGCAGCCGCTCGACAGCGCGCAACAACCCAGCGGCGACACCAAAAAGCTGTTTATGAATAACCGCCTGCGCGTGCTGATCGCCAGCGCCCTCGCCGCCCACCAGCTGGTGAGTGACGATGCCGCGATCCGTTTACGTGCCGCACAACAACTGCAAAACGATGGCGTCGCCGATATGCTGCCGCTGATTGAACAGCGTCTCGCGCAGGAAAAAGACGCGAAAGTGCACGACGTGCTACTCATGGCAGCGGCCAATCTGCAACTCGCCAGCCCGGATGCGGCGCTGCGCCTCAAAGCCGTCAAACTGCTCGGCGAATCCAGCGATCCCAATATTCAGGCCAGCCTCACGCGCTTAATCCAAGCCAGCAATGAATCCGATGCCCGCGTGCGTGACGCCGCCGCAGCCAGCCTGAAGCAGATTAAACAGCGCCTGATGTGGGGCGATCTGCTTGGCCAGGCGTTTACCGGCTTATCGCTGGGATCGATCTTGTTATTAGCGGCGCTGGGCCTGGCCATCACCTACGGCCTGCTCGGCGTGATCAACATGGCGCATGGCGAAATGCTGATGCTGGGCGCCTACGCGACCTGGTTTGTGCAAAGCCTGTTCCAGCAGTTCGCACCGCAGTGGCTGGCGTGGTATCCGCTGCTGGCGCTGCCGGTGGCGTTTCTGGTTACCGCCTGCATGGGCATGTTGCTGGAGCGCACCATCATCCGCCATCTGTACGGACGTCCGCTGGAAACGCTGCTCGCAACCTGGGGCATCAGCCTGATGCTGATTCAGCTGGTGCGTATGCTGTTTGGCGCGCAGAACCTGGAGGTGGCGAACCCAGGCTGGCTCTCCGGCGGGCTGCAGCTGCTGCCCAATCTGGTGCTGCCGTACAACCGTATCGCGGTGATCCTGTTTGTGTTTGCCGTGCTGGGCCTCACCTGGCTGCTGCTGAATAAAACCCGCCTCGGCCTAAGCGTGCGAGCCGTGACGCAGAACCGCGCGATGGCCGACTGCTGCGGCGTGCCGACCGGACGCATCGATATGCTGGCGTTTGGCCTCGGCTCTGGCATTGCCGGACTCGGCGGCGTGGCGCTGTCGCAGCTTGGCAACGTCGGGCCGGAGCTCGGTCAAGGCTACATCATCGACTCCTTCCTCGTGGTGGTGTTGGGCGGCGTCGGCCAGTTGGCGGGCACCGTGGTGGCGGCCTTTGGCCTCGGCATTCTTAACAAAGTGCTGGAGCCGCAGATTGGCGCAGTGCTCGGCAAAATCCTCATCCTCGTGCTGATCGTGCTGTTTATCCAGAAACGTCCGCAGGGCCTGTTTGCCTTCAAAGGGAGGGTGATTGACTGATGAGCCAGCCAATGACGTTAACCATCGCGCGCAAAGCGCCGCGCCTGACCATCAGCCTTGGCGTGGTGATCACTGCGCTGCTGCTGATGCTGCCGTTCTGCGCCCTGCTGCCCGCCACGCATCCGCTGGCGATCTCCACCTACACGCTGACGCTGGTCGGCAAGATTCTCTGTTACGCCGTGGTCGCGGTGGCGCTCGATTTGGTGTGGGGATACGCCGGGCTGCTGTCGCTGGGTCACGGCCTGTTCTTCGCGCTCGGTGGTTATGCGATGGGCATGTACTTAATGCGTCAGGCCTCCGGCGACGGCTTACCCGCGTTTATGTCGTTCCTTTCGTGGAGTGAGTTGCCGTGGTTCTGGGCAGGCACGCAACATTTTGCCTGGGCGCTGTGCCTGATCATGCTGGTGCCGGGTTTGCTGGCGCTGGTGTTTGGCTTCTTCGCCTTCCGCTCGAAAATCAAAGGCGTCTACTTCTCGATCATGACGCAGGCGCTGACTTACGCCGGCATGCTGCTGTTTTTCCGCAACGAAACCGGCTTCGGCGGCAACAACGGTTTTACCGGCTTTACCACGCTGCTTGGCTTTAACGTCACAGCGCCCGGCACGCGCATCGGGCTGTTTGTCGCCACGGTGCTGCTGTTGCTGGTGAGCCTCGGCATTGGCTTCGCGCTGGCACGCAGCAAGTTTGGCCGCGTGCTGACCGCCGTGCGCGATGCGGAGAACCGCCTGATGTTCGTCGGTTACGATCCCAAAGGCTTCAAGCTGTTTGTCTGGACGCTTTCGGCGGTGCTGTGCGGGCTGGCGGGCGCGCTCTATGTGCCGCAGGTCGGCATTATCAATCCCAGCGAGATGTCGCCGACCAACTCGATTGAGGCGGCGATTTGGGTGGCGCTGGGCGGACGCGGCACCTTGATTGGTCCGCTGCTCGGTGCCGCCATCGTCAACGGGGCCAAAAGCTGGTTTACCGTCGCCTTCCCGGAATATTGGCTGTTCTTCCTTGGCCTGATGTTTATCCTGGTCACGCTGTTCCTGCCGCGTGGCGTGATTGGCCTGCTGCGCCGGAGGCGTGATGACTGAACAACTGTTTACCCAACCTCATCCCTCGGATCGTCATCGTGAACAAACCGATCCAGTATTGCAGCTGGAGAAGATCAACGTGTCATTCGACGGTTTCCGCGCGCTAACCGATCTCTCACTGAAGATCGGCGTCGGCGAATTGCGCTGCGTGATCGGCCCCAACGGCGCGGGAAAAACCACGCTGATGGATGTGATCACCGGTAAAACCCGGCCGGATAATGGCCAGGTGATCTACGACCAGGATACCGATCTCAGCAAAATGTCGCCGGTGGAGATCGCGCGTGCCGGTATTGGACGCAAGTTCCAGAAACCCACGGTTTTCGAAGCGCTGACGGTGTTTGAGAATCTGGAAATCGCGCTGAAAAATGACAAATCGGTGTGGGCCAGCCTGCGTGCGCGGCTGAACGGCGAGCAGCAGGATCGCATTGATGAGGTGCTGAAACTGCTGCGGTTGGGCGGCGAACGCCAGCGCAAAGCCGGTTTGCTGTCGCACGGTCAGAAGCAGTTTCTGGAGATCGGCATGTTGCTGGTGCAGGACCCGCATCTGCTGCTGCTGGATGAACCGGCGGCCGGCATGACCGATGCCGAAACCGAGTACACCGCCGAGCTGTTTCGCAGCCTCGCCGGGAAGCATTCGCTAATGGTGGTCGAGCACGACATGGGCTTTGTTGAAACCATTGCCGATCACGTCACCGTGCTGCATCAGGGCCAGGTTTTGGCCGAGGGATCGTTACGCGAAGTGCAGGCGGACGATCGGGTTATCGACGTTTATCTGGGGCGCTAACATGCTGCAAGTCGCGGAACTGAATCAATATTACGGCGGCAGCCACATTCTACGCGGGCTGTCGTTTGAGGCGAAACAGGGTGAAATTACCTGCCTGCTGGGACGCAACGGCGTGGGCAAAACCACGCTGCTGAAATGTTTGATGGGGCTAATTCCGGCCAAGTCCGGCGAGATTCGCTGGCAGGATAACGTGATCAACAGCCGCAAGCCACACCAGCGCGTGCAGGCGGGTATCGCTTATGTGCCGCAGGGGCGCGAAATTTTCCCGCGCCTGACGGTGGAAGAGAATCTGCTGATGGGGCTGGCGCGTTTTTCTGGCGCACAGGCCAAAGCGGTGCCGGAGGAGATCTATCAACTGTTCCCGGTGCTACGTGAGATGAAAGCACGCCGCGGCGGCGATCTGTCGGGCGGACAGCAGCAGCAATTGGCGATTGGCCGCGCCCTCGCCTGTTCACCAAAGCTGTTGATCCTCGATGAACCGACCGAAGGGATCCAGCCGTCGGTGATCAAGGAGATCGGTGCGGTGATCCGCCAGCTGGCGCAGCGCGGCGATATGGCGATTCTGCTCGTCGAGCAGTTTTACGATTTCGCCGCCGAACTGGCCGACAGTTATCTGGTGATGTCGCGCGGCGAGATCGTGCAGCGGGGTGCTGGCTCCGCAATGGAAGCTGACGGCGTGCGCGGGTTGGTGGCGATTTAGTTGCATCATTTTCGTAGGGTGCGCATTCATGCGCACCTGGAAACCAGGTCGCCATGAATGGCGCCCCTACAAAATACCGGTTTCAACGCTGAAATGGCGCTGTTCGCCAGGTGCCAGCTCAATCAGCGTGCCGGCGCGCTGCGCAGCTTTGAAACCTTCCGGGCGGCAGGTCGACGGCAGCACATAGGCAGCGACTTGCTGATCGCGGTTGTGCAGCATCCAGCGCGTGGCGTGCGGGAATTGCTGGCTGGAGAAGCGCGTCATCAGGGCAAATCCCTGCGGTGAGTGCAGTTCGAACTGCATCTCATCGCCGTACTGCTGGAGATCGTCCGCAAAGAACACGATCTCCGGATCGCACATCTCAGGTTGATCCAGCTGCTGAAACGCCTGCGGATCGCGCGACAGCCGATCGGTATACGCGCGCCACTGCGGTGTAGGCTTCACGTGTGCCGGGATCGAGCTGCGCAACTGGAAAGCATCGGTCGGGATCGACTGCTGGAAACGGCCTTGATCCAGCCAGGCGCTGTTCAGATGACACATATACTGCAGCGGCATCGGCGCACCCGCCAGGTTGGTGACGTTCATCTCAATGTGCAGGCGCGCTGCATTGGCCTCAAGCCGCACCGCCGGTGCGGCAAGATAGTGATGGCCGAAGCCCTTCACATACTCGGTTTCGCCCTCCAGCGACACGCGATCCTCCTCCAGCACCATCCATGCACTGTCCATGCGTGCGCAGGCCATTTCGCCGTGCAACGGATGATCGTCATCCTCTGCCGGGCAACCGTTGGCCAGCAGTCCGGAGTGGAAAGCAAAACAGCCGTAGGTATCAATGATCGAACTGCCGGGCAGCGGCTGCTTAAAGCTGTGGCCCATGGTCAGCGAATGGCCGTCAAAGTTGGCGTCCCACACCATCTGACCGTAAAACGGCAGCACGATCACCGTGCCGCGTGGGTTGCTGATGCGCACCGCTTCCACGCCGGCGGGATAGCGAAACAGCTCGACGTGGAACGTTTCGTTACGCAGCAGCGTGGCGGGCGTCTCGTGAAACTGCTCACGACGTAATGGTAAACGGGTTTTCATGGCATCTCCTCGACTAAACGACCCGCTGCTTCCGCCTGCTTTTTATGGCGCAGCTCGCCCCAGAAGAAGTAACCGACCCAGGCGAAGCACAACAGCGAAACGCCGAACGCCAGCTGCATGGATCCCAGATGATCGGAGACGAAGCCCTGAATCGCAGGAATAAAGGCGGCACCGACAATCGACATCACGATAAACGCGCCCGCCACTTCGGTGTATTTATTATCGACAGTCGCCAGCGTACCGGCATAGATCGTCGCCCAGCATGGACCAAACAGCGCGCTGACAAAGATCGCGGCATACACGGCAGTAAAGTTCGGCACAAACATCACATACGCCAGCGCGAGAACACCCAGCAGCGAGTAGGCAATCAACACTTTCTCCGCACGGAAGCGCGTCATCAGGAAGTTGGCGATAAATTTACCGATAAAGAAACCGATGAAGCTATAGATCATGAAGTTAGAGGCATGACGCTCATTGATCGCGCCAAGCGTCAGCGCCAGACGAATGGTGAACGACCACACCGCCACCTGCATGCCGACATACAGGAACTGCGCCACAATGCCGCGTTTGAAGTGACGATTCGCCGCCAGATAGCGGAAGGTCTCGCCGAGCGACGGCAGGGATTTTTCACTGCTTTCCGGCTTACAGCGCGGATAGCGGGTGAACAGGAACAGCAGCATCACCACCACCAAAACCATCACCAGATATTTGTAGGGTTCCAGCGTGTGCTCGAGCATAGTGAGACGGAACGCATGCGCCTGTTCAGCGTTCATGCCCGCCAGCTGACTTTCCAGACTGTCGCCCTCCTGGAATACCAGATATTTGCCCAGCACGATCCCCATTAATGCACCGACCGGATAGAACGTCTGGCTGATATTGAGGCGCAGCGTGGCGTGATCGCGATGACCAATCATCGAGCTATAGGTATTGGCAGCGGTTTCGAGGAAGCTCAAACCGATAGCGATGGCGAAAATCGCCGCGAGGAACATGGTGTAGGTCGCCATGTGCGAAGCGGGATAGAACAACACGCAGCCCACGATATACAGCGCCAGTCCCAGCAAAATCGCCAGTTTATAGGTGGCTCTGCGGATCACCAGCGAGGCCGGAATGGCGATCAGGAAGTAGCCGCCGTAGAACGCACTCTGCACCAGCGCGCTGGCGAAATCGCTTAACGCGAACACGCTTTTGAACTGGGTGATCAGGATGTCGTTCAGACTCGCCGCACAGCCCCACAAGGGGAACAGGCACGAGAGCAAAATGAACTGGAACAGCGGCGTTTTATTCAGATAGCCATCAGATTGCTGAACAATGTTCGGTTGCATAACTCGACCTCAGTGAACGTTGAGAAAACGCTGGAAGGTTTCCGCGTCGGGATAGGAGCGCTGCGTGCCGCGACCGGTCACGCTGCAGGCGGCATAAGCAGAGGCTTGCGCCATCGCGGCCGGGATATCGCCGCTTTTCACCAGCTCGTGGGCGAAGCAGCCGATAAAGGCATCGCCCGCGCCGCTGGTGTCCACCGCTTTTACCGCCGTGGGTGCAACCTGATGCACATTGTCGCCAGACATCCACAGCGAACCGCGTCCGCCCAGCGTGATGATCAGGTTTTTCAGCCCACGTTTAAGCAGCGATTGCCCCGCCAGCTTCACCTCTTCATCGGTGGTGACCGGCATACCGGTGAGGATCTCCAGCTCGGTTTCATTCGGCATGAAAAAGTCGCATTTGCAGGCGTATTCGATATTGAGATCGGCTACCGCCGGTGCCGGATTGAGGATCACTTTGATGTCGTGCTGGCGGGCAAAATCAATGGCGTAATAGACGGTTTCCAGCGGGACCTCCAGTTGCAGAATGATCAGCTGGCAGCTTTTCAGCGCGTCGGCGGCGGCATCAATATCCGCCGGTTTCAGCTGCTGGTTGGCACCTTTGATAATCAGAATGCGGTTCTGCGACTGATCGTCAACGAAGATCGGTGCCACGCCGCTGGAGGTGCCTGGCGCGGTGGTGACAAAACGGGTATCCACGCCCTGCTGTTGCAGATTGGCCACGGTATTCGGCGCAAACAGATCGTCGCCGACTTTGCTCACCATCATCACGCTGGCGCCCATCTTCGCCGCTGCCACCGCCTGATTAGCACCTTTACCGCCACAGCCGATAGCAAAATCAGGTGCTTCCAGCGTTTCGCCCGCTTTAGGCAACTGATTGGTATAGGTAATGAGGTCCACCATATTTGACCCAATAACCGCAATATCCATTGTTTTCTCCCGGTGAATTTTTAACGTTATAATGTTATTAAAATCACAATATCAGGTTAATAAAGTTAATTATGTGATAAATTTCACACCTCAACATCATGACAAAAAGCCGATAAACAGCCATTCATTCATGGAAATGAATGTTATTATTCTAACAATGCAACAACATTGAGCAGGCAACCTGGCGGCGAGCGAAGCGGCTAGAGAGCAACATATTGGCGGCACTGCGTGAGGTTTGCGGGCCGATCTCATTACAGGTAAGATTGAAAACTGGCCTGCCGGATACGTCGCAAATCATTAAAATATGTGAGATTTATCGTGATTTTTGACCAGGCTACTTCGACTTCAGGATTAATTACGCAGAGATGATCATGGAAACCCGGCGCGACGAACGTATTCACAAGTTGGCTCAGGCGCTGAAACGCACCGATAAACTGCATCTGAAAGACGCGGCGCAGCTGCTGGGCGTGTCGGAAATGACTATCCGCCGCGATCTCACCGAACCGGCTTCAACCGTGGTGCTGCTGGGCGGCTATATCGTTAGCGATCCCAAAAGCCACGCCGGGCACTACTTCATCTCCGATCAGCACGGTCAGAACGCCGCACGCAAGCAGCGCCTGGCGCAGGCTGCTGCGGATCTGATCAGTGAAAATGACACGGTGTTTTTTGATTGCGGCACCACGCTGCCCTACATCGTGGATGCGATCCCTGACACCTTGCCGTTCACCGCCATCTGTTGCGCGATGAACACTTTCCTGGCGCTGAAAGAGAAACCGGCCTGCAACGTGATTCTCAGCGGCGGCGAGTTCCACGCCGACAACGCGCTGTTCACGCCGATTGGCGCGCATTCGATCCTCGACGATCTCTGCCCGACGCTGGCGTTTATTTCAGCGGCAGGCATCGATCAGGAACAGGGCGCAACCTGCTACAACATTAACGAGCTGGCGATGAAGCACCACGCGATGCTGCGCGCACGTCAGCGCGTGCTGGTGGCGGACAGCAGTAAATTTGGCAAAGTGCTGCCGGCGCGCATTGGTGAACTGCGCCGTTTTGATTTGCTGGTCAGCGATAGCGCGCCCGAACCGGCGCTGAAGAGTTGGCTGGCACAACAAAACATCCCGCTGCGTTTGCCATAAGTTGATGATATTGCATGTGGTCACCATAAATGGCGACCCTACAAAAGCGTGCAGATGTGTTGTAGGGTCGCCATTTATGGTGACCGATAAAGACCGCGGCAAGCCGATGTATGATGGGTATGAATAAAGGGTGAAAACAGCTAAACTTCTGCATCTGAAGTCCATAACTCACAGACCAAAAGGCTCAATCCAACGTGGCTCAATTCGTCTATAGCATGCATCGCGTCGGCAAGGTCGTTCCGCCGAAGCGTCACATCCTGAAGAATATTTCTCTTAGCTTCTTCCCTGGAGCAAAAATCGGTGTACTCGGCCTCAACGGCTCGGGTAAATCGACGCTGCTGCGCATCATGGCCGGTATCGATACCGATATCGAAGGGGAAGCTCGCCCGCAGCCGGGCATCAATGTGGGTTATCTGCCGCAGGAACCGCAGCTGAACCCGGAGCACACCGTGCGTGAATCCGTTGAAGAAGCGGTTTCCGAAGTGGTTGGCGCGCTGAAGCGTCTCGACGAAGTGTATGCGCTGTATGCCGATCCCGATGCGGATTTCGATAAGCTGGCCGCTGAACAGGGTCGTCTGGAAGAAGTGATCCAGGCGCACGATGGCCATAACCTCGATACGCAACTGAACCGTGCGGCCGATGCGATGCGTCTGCCAGACTGGGATGCCAAAATCGCGACCCTTTCCGGTGGTGAGCGCCGTCGCGTGGCGCTGTGCCGTCTGCTGCTGGAAAAGCCAGACATGCTGCTGCTCGACGAACCAACCAACCACCTGGATGCCGAATCCGTGGCGTGGCTCGAGCGCTTCCTGCACGACTTCGAAGGCACCGTTGTGGCGATCACGCACGACCGTTACTTCCTGGATAACGTGGCTGGCTGGATTCTGGAGCTGGACCGCGGCGAAGGTATTCCGTGGGAAGGTAACTACTCTTCCTGGCTGGAGCAGAAAGATCAGCGTCTGGCGCAGGAAGCGTCTTCTGAAGCGGCGCGTCGCAAATCTATCGAGAAAGAGTTGGAGTGGGTGCGTCAAGGCGCGAAAGGCCGTCAGTCCAAGGGCAAAGCCCGTCTGGCACGCTTTGAAGAGCTGAACAACACCGATTACCAGAAGCGTAACGAAACCAACGAACTCTTCATTCCACCTGGCGCACGCCTCGGCGACAAAGTGCTGGAAGTGACCAACCTGAAGAAATCGTATGGCGATCGCGTGCTGATCGACGATCTGACCTTCTCGGTACCGAAAGGTGCGATTGTCGGCATCATCGGTCCGAACGGCGCGGGTAAATCAACGCTGTTCCGCATGATGTCAGGTCAGGAGCAACCGGATTCCGGCACCATCGAGCTGGGCGAAACCGTCAAGCTGGCATCGGTTGATCAGTTCCGTGACGCGATGGACAACTCCAAAACCGTGTTTGAAGAAGTGTCTGGCGGTCAGGATATTATGCGCGTGGGCAACACCGAGATGCCAAGCCGTGCTTACGTTGGTCGCTTCAACTTCAAAGGCACCGATCAGGGCAAACGCGTTGGTGAATTGTCAGGTGGTGAGCGCGGTCGTCTGCACCTCGCCAAGCTGCTGCAAGTCGGCGGCAACCTGTTGCTGCTCGATGAACCAACCAACGACCTCGACATCGAAACCCTGCGCGCGCTGGAAAACGCCCTGCTGGAATTCCCAGGCTGTGCCATGGTGATCTCGCATGACCGTTGGTTCCTCGACCGTATCGCCACCCACATCATCGATTATCAAGATGAAGGCAAGGTGGAGTTCTTCGAAGGTAACTTTACCGAGTACGAAGAGTACAAGAAACGTACCCTCGGCGCCGACGCGCTGGAGCCGAAACGTATCAAGTACAAGCGTATGGCGAAGTAAGGCTTTTGCTGTGAAAAAGGCGCCGCATGGCGCCTTTTTTTATGGCTGAATCAACTGCCCAGCATCTCCTTCACTAACTCGACGCAGCGCAGGAAGCGCGTGTCGTAGTCATCTTCTTTGACGTGAACAAACTCGATATTGTTTTCACGCAGCATGGTGATCAGCATGGTCTGGAACTCGCGGCGATCCATGGAACTGCCGAGGCTGCGCAATCCATCCGCCACCCAGGGCACGTTATTTTCCAGCAAAATCACCAGGTCGAAACGGTACTCATCAATCAACGCCTGCACAAACGGGTGCTCGCGTCCTTCATACTTGAGGCAAAACGCCTGCGTGGTGATGAAATCGGTATCGATAAAGGCGACTTTGCTGGCGTACTTCACGGCGAAGTCGATGTACTGCGCCTGGCCCAGCGCGATTTTGTCGTAGTCGGAATATTGCAGCGCCATCTCGTCGCCACCGAGGTGCGAGAAAACATAATCGCGGCCATATTCCCATGCGCTGGTGGTGTTGAAGATATTCGCCAGCTTGTTCACCAGCGTTGATTTGCCGCTCGACTCGCCGCCCAGCACCGCCACGGTGCGCACGAAGAACGGCTTCACTTCGGTCGGAATATATTCCCAGTAGCGGAACGGATCCTGACGAATCTGGCCGCCGCTGATGTTCATAAAGGATCGATTAGGATCGATCACCACCGCCGGAATGCCAAGGTGCTGCTCATACATTGCGGCATCGGGTTCTTCACTGGTGTAGACACAATTTGGTTCGATGCCCTGCTCAGCCAGAAAGGTTTTAACGCCGCCGCTCCACACATCCCAGCCGTGCGGATAAGGTTCAATGCCCTCTTCGTCGAACGAATGGATGCGGATATTTTTCTGGTATTTGAAGGTTTGCAGCAACCAGCGTAGTCGATCGCTGATGGTCGGCTGCTGCGACATGGCGCTGTTTTCAAACAGTTCACGATCGCGCGGCTCGTCGTGGCCCATGATGATATGCAGTTCATCGACCTGACTGCAGGCGCGCTGGATCAGATAAATATGGCCGGTATGCAGCGGATAAAATTTCCCGAACACCACACCAACGGTTTTATCACGGCGCGGAAATTCCAGGCCAAGAAAACGGTGCAGCGCTTCCAGCTTCTGCGCGCTCGGGCTTTTGATTTTGGCGTTGAGCAGCTGGCTTAAGTAGCCTTTGGTCATTCCGCTGGCGTCGGCAACCTGCTGCAGCGTGTGGCCTTGCTGGCGAATGGCTGTTTTCAGGTAGTCAAATGATGACATTGCGTGCCTCCTGCGTGGAATAAAGGGCGGTGCGGCCTTTAAGACGGTGCGCATAAATGCGCACCCTACAAATGTAGGGTCGGCATGAATGCCGACCGGGAAAACTTACAACTCATCCAGAATCGCTAACGCATCCGCCAGCTTCTTCGCGCTGTACACCTTCATCCCTTCTACCGGTTTCTTCGGTGCATTACCGGCCGGAACGATGGCGCGCTTGAAACCGTGCTTCGCCGCTTCGGAAATCCGCTCCTGACCGCTCGGCACCGGGCGAATTTCGCCGGCAAGGCCCACTTCGCCAAAGATAACCAGATCCTGCGGCAGCGGACGATCGCGGAAGCTCGATACCATCGCCATCAGCAGCGCCAAATCGACGCTGGTTTCGGTGACTTTTACGCCGCCGACCACGTTAACAAACACATCCTGATCCGCCATCTGCAAGCCGCCGTGGCGATGCAGCACCGCTAACAGGATCGCCAGGCGATTCTGCTCCAGCCCAACCGCGACGCGGCGTGGATTGCCCATCATCGAATGGTCCACCAGCGCCTGAATCTCGACCAGCAGCGGACGCGTGCCTTCCCACAGCACCATTACCGAACTGCCCGAGGTGATCTCATCACCGCGTGACAGGAAGATGGCCGAAGGATTGCTGACTTCGCGCATGCCTTGTTCGGTCATGGCAAACACGCCCAGCTCATTCACCGCGCCAAAGCGGTTTTTATGGCTGCGCAAGGTACGGAAACGGGAATCGGCATCGCCATCCAGCATCACCGAACAGTCGATACAGTGTTCCAGCACCTTCGGACCGGCCAGCGAACCGTCTTTGGTGACGTGACCGACCATAATGATCGCCACGCCGCGCGTTTTGGCGAAGCGCGTCAGGTACGCCGCCGTTTCACGCACCTGCGCCACGCTGCCGGGCGAGGATTGGATCTCCGCCATGTGCATCACCTGGATCGAGTCGATCACCATCAGTTTCGGCTGCTCCTGCTCGGCGATCAGACAGATCTGCTCGATGCTGGTTTCCGACAACATGTTGAGGTTTTCGGTGGGTAATCCCAGACGATGGGCGCGCATCGCCACCTGTTGCAGTGATTCTTCGCCGGTGACATACAGGGTTTTCATCCCTTCCGCCAGCTTGCACATGACCTGCAGCAGCAGCGTCGATTTACCGGCGCCCGGATTACCACCAATCAAGATGGCGCTGCCCGGCACCACGCCGCCGCCCAATACGCGATCGAACTCTTTGAAACTGGTAGAGAAACGCGGCAGGGCTTCGAGGCTGATCTCTGAAAGCTTCTGCACGCGGCTCACGCCCGCGTTGCCGCCGGCATAACCGCTCAGACGCTCGTTACGCGCCGCCGCAGGCGAGGCGGCAATGCGCACCTCGGTGATGGTGTTCCACGCATGGCAGGCGCTGCATTGCCCCTGCCAGCGCGGATAATCAGCGCCGCATTCGTTACAAACGAAGGCGCGTTTTGCCGCTTTGGCCAAATCAAATCCTCAGTTAACGCTCTTCGTGAATCAGGCTGCCGGTCAGGATGCAGAACACGCCCATCAGGTCAGCATGGCGGATGATGATTTCCGTCTGCTCATTCACTTTAGGTTTAGCATGATAGGCGATACCCAGCGCCGCCGTTTTAATCATCGGCAGATCGTTGGCACCATCGCCAATCGCCACGGTCTGTTCCGGGGCAATATTAAAGCGCTCGGCAAGATCGTTCAGGGTATCGGCTTTAAATTGGGCATCGACAATCTGTCCCAGCACCTGGCCGGTCAGCTTGCCGTCGCGAATTTCCAGCTCGTTGGCCACCGCCGCAGCTAAATGCAGCGTCTGGCGCAAATAGTCGGCGTAGAAGGTGAAGCCGCCCGAGGCGATCGCCACCTGCCAGCCCAGCGCCTGCAGTTTCTGCACCAGCGTGGTTAAGCCTGGCATCAGCGGCAGCGCGTCGCGCACCTGCATCAGGATATTGGCATCCGCGCCCGCTAAAGTGCCGACGCGCTCGCGCAGGCTGGCTTTGAAATCCAGCTCGCCACGCATGGCGCGTTCGGTGACGTCTGCCACCTGCTCACCGCAGCCCGCCAGCTTGGCGATCTCATCGATGCACTCAATCTGGATCGCGGTGGAATCCATGTCCATCACCAGCAAGCCAGGGGTTTTCAGATGCGGGATTTTGCCGAGCGGCGCCACATCAAAACCGGCTTCATGCGCCAGTTTGCTGGCGCGCGGCGTCAGCGAGCCTGCCAGACGTATCACCTGATACTCATCGACATTCCAGGCGCTGACGATCACCATCGCCGCACCCAGCTTATGCTGATAATCGGTGAGTTTTTGTTTATCGAGCCCGCGCCCATACAGCAACCAGCCAGTCCGACCGGCACGGTAATCCAGCGGCATCACTTCATCACCGCTGAGGGAAAGGGGTAAACCCGGCCAAAGTGAAACATCGGCGGGCAGATCGCACCAGGTAAGACGATTTGGCATTACAGCTCCTGTAGGGACAACAAAACCACGCAAGAGGCTACCTTGTCTGCGCGGGTTCTGGCAACATAATTGCCAGCCTTTCTGCTGTTACATCACACGGGTTTCTGATGGTTAAAACCGCACTGAAATTTCGCCTGCATCGCACGGTGATTGTTCTTATCTCGCTGGCTCTGTTAGTGGTTCTGATGCAAGGTGCATCCTGGTTTAGCCTCGGCCATCAAATGGCACGCTCTGAACAAGTGGAAGAACTGGCGCGCACGCTGACTAAACAGGTGGCGTTTAGCCTTAAACCTTTGATGGATAACAGCGACGATAACCGCACGCAGATTGCCGCGATCCTCAATCAGATGACCGATAACAGCCGTATTCTTGATGCCTCCGTTTACGCCGATGATGGCAGCCTGGTGGCGCACAGCGGCGAAAGCATTAATGTGCGCGATCGCCTGTCGCTGGATGGCAAACGTGCCGGCAGCTACTTCAATCACCAAATTGTGCAGCCGCTGGAAGGCAAAGATGGCCCGCAAGGTTTTCTGCGCGTCACGCTGGATACCCACGTGCTGGTGACGGAATCACGTCAGGTGGATAACACCACCAACATCCTGCGCCTGATGATGTTACTGGCGCTGGCCATCGGCATTATCCTGACGCGCACCCTGCTGCGTGACCGCCGCACCCGCTGGCAGCAATCGCCGTTCCTGCTGACGGCGGGCCGCACGGTGAAAGAGGATAAAGAGAAAGAGGAAGAAGAGACGCAGACGGCAATATCAGAGACAGAAAAAGAGCGTTAACGATCTCTCCGTTTCCTCCTCAGCACCTTCATGAATAGATTCGTGAATAGATTCGTGAATAGATACTTGAATAGATTTTTTGCACAAAAAAGCCCGCACAGCGGGCTTCTTAGCATCATCACAATGATAACGGTGAATAGATACTTTTAATCTTTGGTCAGAATCGCTTCCAGCTCGGTCAGCGTCTTCACCTGCCAGGTTGGCGTGATGTGATCGGGTAACGGACGCGTGCCGTGATCGATCCAGCAAGTCTTCAGGCCGGCATTCATGCCGCCGAGAATATCCGATTCCGGCGTATCGCCGACCATCAGCACGCGGCTGCGATCCGGGTTGCCCAACAAGGCCAGCGTATGGTCGAAGATCGCCACGTCAGGTTTCGGTACGCCAACTTCTTCAGAAATCACTAGCGCATCAAACACATCACGGAAACCGGTGCGCTCAAGGCGCGCCTGTTGTAGCGCGGTGAAACCGTTGGTGATGATGGCGATCTTCACCTTGCCTTTCAGCGTCTCCAGCAGATGCGCTGCGCCCTCGAGCGGCAGGCAGATATCGGCCATCGCGCTGAGGAAATCACTGTTGAGCACTTCCGGCGCGACGCTAAGCTTTTCGCCCCACAAGGTGAAGCGGCGCGTTTGCAGCTGCAACGCGGAAATGGTGCCGTTCTGGTAATCGACCCACAGCGGCTTGTTGATCGCCTGATAATCGGTGTAATCCTGCGCCGAAAATTGCACGTCATAGCGGGCAAACATGCGCTGCAAACCGGCGTAAGCATCGAAATGGAAAAGCGTGTCGTCTGCATCAAACAGGATGCAGTCCCAATCGTTTAGCATGGTGCTCCTTAAAGGGTTAGCGCCATAATGATGGCATCTTCTCGTCCGCTGGCAGTGGGATAATAGTTGGGGCGTACGCTCACCTGATGGAAATCCAGCTGCTCATACAATGCAATCGCTGGCGTATTTGAGGCGCGCACTTCCAGCCATAGCGTCATGACGTCGCGCTGTTCGAGCTCAGCAATCAGATGCTGCAACAGCTGGCGCGCCAGGCCGCGACGCTGGAAATCGGGATCCACCGCAATGTTGAACAGCGAGGCTTCATCCAGCACCACCTGGGTGATGGCGAATCCGGCCAGCTTACCTTCAACATCAATACGGAAATTAACAAAACGTTCGCCTTGATTGCTGCTAAACGTCTGCTCGCTCCACGGAAAGGCATGCGCGCGGCGCTCAATCGCCAGCAGCTGCGGCTGGTCTTCAGGGGTGACTAAAGAGATGGCTGTCATGGTTACACATTTGTTGCCACAGGGCGCGTTTTGCAGCGCCGCTGCTGATCAGTTCATTGAAAACGGCGGTGTTAAAGGTAATGCCGTTAAAGGGATGTTCGCTCTCGACGCCCAGCAGCCAGCCAGCGCAGTCGACCTGCTCCGGCAGCATTTGCAGCTGGTCTGGCGTTAACGCCATCACCTGCGCGGGTTGAAGGTTTAACGCGCGCAGCACGTCGCGAATCAGCGGTTCTTGTAGCGTCGGTGCCTGTTCGGCCACCAGAACCAAACGTGTGTCGGGCAAAAGCGTGACGGCAATTTCCCCTTGCAGCACGCGCGGACGCCGCAGCTGATACTGCGTAATCCCCATTTGCTGTAGAAGCCAGTCGCGCCTTGTGCTCATGCTATTACCCGTTATGCTGCCAGAATGCGACGCTATGCTAGCAAACCCATCGAACATGCGCCAACAAAGCACTATAATCCACGCTCTGATTTAACAGGAGTGCTCCATGTCTGCTTTTACCCCGGCCAGCGAAGTGATTCTGCGCCACAGTGATGAATTTACCGCCCGCCACGTATTGTTCGCTGGCGACTTGCAGGATGACCTGCCCGCCCAGCTAGAAACCGCGTCGAGCCGCGTGCATACCCAGCAATATCATCACTGGCAGAACCTCAGCCACCGCCTTGGTGAACGTGCGGTTTACAGCATGGTCGCAACCGCTGCCGATGTTGAAGGCTGCGATACGCTGGTTTATTACTGGTCGAAAAACAAACCCGAAGCGCAGTACCAGCTGCAAAACCTGCTCTCTCTGCTGCCGGTTGGCTGCGATATCTTCGTGGTGGGTGAAAACCGCAGCGGCGTGCGCAGCGCCGAAGGCATGCTGGAAGAGTGGGCAACGCTGGAGAAAGTCGACAGCGCGCGTCGTTGCGGCCTGTATCACGGTCGTCTCGATAAGCAGCCGACTTTTGATGCCAGCAGCTACGGCAATACCTATCAGCTCGAGGATCTCACCATCCATACCTTGCCGGGCGTGTTCAGCCGCGATGGTCTGGATATCGGCAGCGATCTGCTGCTCTCCACGCTGACGCCGCACTTCCGTGGCAAAGTGTTGGATATCGGTTGTGGCAGCGGCGTGTTGGCGACCGTGATGGCGAAAGTGTCGCCGCGCGTGCGTCTGTGGCTGTGTGATGTGCATGCTGCTGCGATTGAAGCGAGTAAAGCCACGCTGGCCGCCAACGAACTGGAAGGTGAAGTGTTTGCCAGTAACGTGTTCTCTGACGTTACCGGCCGTTTTGACATGATCATCTCCAACCCGCCGTTCCACGATGGCCTGCAAACCAGCCTTGAAGCGGCCAACACGCTGATTCGCGGTGCGCTTAAGCATCTGAACAGCGGCGGCGAACTGCGTATCGTGGCTAACGCCTTCCTGCCGTATCCGCAAATTCTCGATGAAACCTTCGGCAATCACGAAGTGCTGGCGCAAACCGGACGCTTTAAAGTCTATCGCGCCGTCTACGGTCGCGGTGCCAAAACGCGTTAATTCAAGCGCGGCGGCAGAAACGTTGCTTTTTGCAGCGATCGTTTTGCCGTCGCGAAATATGTGTTGACGCAATGAGTAAAATCTCTAAAATGCGCCTCCGTGGTTAGCAATACTTTAGGGTGTTGTTAGTTTGCGATGGTGGCGGAATTGGTAGACGCGCTAGCTTCAGGTGTTAGTGTTCTTACGGACGTGAGGGTTCAAGTCCCTCCCTTCGCACCAAACTAAAATCACACAGTTTATATCTGCGCACTGAGCGATGGTGGCGGAATTGGTAGACGCGCTAGCTTCAGGTGTTAGTGTTCTTACGGACGTGAGGGTTCAAGTCCCTCCCTTCGCACCAATGCGACGATATAAACAGACAACTAAGATGCGATGGTGGCGGAATTGGTAGACGCGCTAGCTTCAGGTGTTAGTGTTCTTACGGACGTGAGGGTTCAAGTCCCTCCCTTCGCACCAACAGTTGTCACTCCTTTCGAGCAGTAAATTCCCAAAAGATTTTAACGAACTTCACGCTCTCAGCGTGATGTTGTCGTTTCTGCGTTTTGATCAGATGACGTGGAAATTGACCGACACCGCTGCTAATCCACCCGCCAATGCCAGGCAAGACGGCAGCAACAGATAGTGACGCAGACGATGATGAAACAGCATCGCCACGGTCAGCAGCAGCGCCACAATCATCACTATCCGCCATTGACTGAAACTCGGTTCCCATAACGCAAAAACCGGCATCGCTGCGCAGGGTAATAACACGCCCCAGCCGCTATCCAGACGTTTACCCATTATCCAGCTCACGCCCCACAGTCCGCAGGCGGCCATTATCGCCATGATCATTGCGCAACCCTCAGATGATAAATATTCGCATTATCATATGATAATATTTCTCATCCTGCAGCGAATTTTTTGTCGCAAGCCATGCCGGATGACAGAATTACTGGAAAATGCTAAATTGCCGCCGATAACAATATCGCTAACACAACAATAACGTGCTCTCTATCCGGGTAGGTAAACTATTACTTACGGGTAGCGCTTTGATATATCAGGGCTGTCACGAGAATAATAATGAAATTACAATCTTATGATGAGTTGAAACAGAGTAAATATCGGCTGTCGCTGATGCTATTTCTGTTTCTTAATGTCGCCGTTTCGCTTTTTTGCCTGCTGCCGATTTTAGGCAGCGACAGCCCAATACGCTCGCTGCCGGTGGCCATTGTGGCGGGCTTCAGCGCTACGCTGCTGGTTATTTGTTTAATGGCGTCAAAACATAAATTACCGCTACTAAATCCTGTCGCTTTTATATTGGGTGCGCTGTGGGCGTGGCATATTAACCACAGATATCATCTGGTTTACTATTTTGATGGCAGCTTTTTAATTATCAGCCTGTTAAGCGTTTTCTTTATCAGTGCCATTGCGCTGAGTGATTATTTGATAGCATTTTGTTTACACATCACGCCGCCGGTATTAACCGTGCTGTTATTGGATGATGGTCAGCATTTAATGATGATCTTATTCACCATTACGCTGCCGTTAATCGGCTTTTCACTGCACCATTTAATGCGTCGTCGCTTTGATACCTTTACCCGTCGGCTGGTGAGCCAGCTGTATGAGGAAAAAGAGAGTTTTAGCGATTTGAGCATGCTCGATCCGCTTACCGGCTTGTACAACCGCCGTGGATTAAAGAACCGCCTTGATACCATTATGGAAAACCACGCCGGCAGCCACTTTGTGCTGCTGCTGGATATCGACCATTTCAAAGCTTACAACGACAATTACGGCCATGCGATGGGCGATCAGGCGCTAGCGCGTGTATCCGTGGCAATCCGCGACGCGGTACGATCGCGCGATGTGGTGACGCGCTACGGCGGCGAAGAGTTTCTGGTGCTGATGACCAACGTGAACGCCTCGATTGCGATGAAACTGGCGGAGCGCATTCGTCAGTACGTGGTGGATTTGGAAATTCCGCATCGCTTTAATGAGAAAGTGTCGACACACGTCACCATCAGCGCGGGGATTGCGCCCATCTTCGATGAGGATTTTGATCAGGCGGTGGCCAATGCCGATCGCGCACTGTATGTGGCGAAAAATCAGGGACGTAACACCATTTTAGCGTGGGAAGATTTGCCGAAATTGACCCAGGCGAGTGACAACCTGGCGTAAGGTTTTGTTGGTTGCCATGAATAACGACCCTACGCTTACCTCGTCAAGCTTTGCCGTGTGTGCAGAAATGTTGTTCAAAACGACGGGAACGATTATCATTTGTCTCTCGATTCCCGTTATCACTCAGGACCGGCATGGCCATCATCACGCGTCAGGATCATCGCTTTAGCGAACATCCGTTGATCTTTATGCAGAGCGATCGCAGCTTAGCGAGCGCACTGGAAGATCTGATGCGCGAACAACGCAGCTACATGCTGGACAACCTCAAGCTCGGCCAGTCGGCACCCGCCGGGACCTTAACGCTGGCCGAGTGGTCAAGTCCGCTTCACTATCGCCGCCTGACGCAGCGCTACAGCGATTATCTCTATCGCGATCACCCCGATGTGCAGCAGGAAGCTAAGCCGCTGCAGTCGCTGTGGGCGCAATGGTATTTTGGTCTGCTGCTGCCACCGCTGATGATGGCGTTATTGCAGGAACCACGCGCGCTGAACTGCTCGCCGCATCTGATTCACGTTGAGTTCCACGAAAACGGCCATCCGTGCGCGTTCTGGCTGGATGTGCAGGAAGATGAGGATGCGCGCTACTTCAATGGCCAGCAGCGTATCGATCGCCTGATTCAGCAATGCCTGATGCCGGCAGTGAATGGCATGACACAGCACGGTGATATCAATGCAAAGCTCATTTGGAACAACATGGGCTTTTCGTTTTACTGGTTCCTTGGCGAGTTGAAAAACCAGTTGCCGGAAGAGACGATTTTGCAGTTAGAGCAGGCGCTATTTTTCACTCAGTCACTGCTCGATGGCAGCGATAACCCGCTGTATCGCACCATGATCCCGCGCAATGGCGAAATGGAGCGACGCAGCTGCTGCCAGCGCTATCGCATCCCCGATGTAGAACGTTGTGGTAACTGCACGTTAAAAGCGGTGTAGCACCCGCGCATTCTGTTACAGATTCTCCTTTTCTCCCGTTTACACTTTTCCAGGCTTATGGCATTTTTTTGGCTCTGTTTTTACCGGAGATAACAATGAGCCTGGAGTCGGTACGGCACTTCTTTGCCGAACATGCACCGGATATCGACATCATCGAGATGCCGGAAAGCACCGCCACCGTTGAGCTGGCCGCACGCGTTCATGGCGTTCAGCCTGGGCAAATCGCCAAAACCCTGTCGCTGAAAGTGAAAGATGCCATCGTGCTGATCGTCACGCGCGGCGATGCGCGCCTCGATAATCGCAAGCTAAAAGCCGCACTCGGCGCCAAGGCGCGCATGTTAAGCGTGGATGAAGTGGTGAACTGGACCGGACATCCGGTCGGCGGCGTTTGCCCGTTTGGGCTGGAAAATCCGCTGACCATTTATTGTGATGTGTCGCTGCGCAGCTTTGACGAAGTGCTGCCGGCAGCCGGATCGATTCATAGCGCGGTGCGCATTTCGCCGCAGCGCATGGCAGAACTCACTGCGGCGAAATGGGTTGACGTCTGCGAGGCGCTTTAATGCGACTCGCGCGCGGGGGCACCGGAGATTTCGATGCCGCGCGTCTCCCGACCAAACGCCACCAACACGCAAATCAGCACCGCCACCGTTCCGGCGACAATCGCCATCCCCAAACCGTAATTGCCGCCGTGTGCTTCGGCGATACGTGACTGCACCGTCGCATTCACTGAGGCGATCAAATTCCCCAGCTGATAAACAAAGCCCGGCAGCACCGCGCGCGCATTAGCGGGTACCAGTTCGGTGAGATAAGTCGGCACCACGCCCCAAGCGCCCTGCACCATAAACTGCATCAGAAACGCGCCGATACCGATCATCCATGAACCGCTGGAGAAGGCCCACAGCGGCAGCACCGGCAGCGCGAGGAACGACGCCAGAATAATTGCGCGCTTGCGACCAATCCGCTCGGACAATGCACCAAAGGTGATGCCGCCTAGCATCGCCGCGATGTTGTAGCTGATAGCAATGATGCTGACGGTGTGCGGATCGAACTGATGCTGCACTTTCAGGAAGGTGGGATAGAGATCCTGCGTACCGTGGCTGAAGAAGTTAAAGCAGGCCATCAGCAGCACCATATAAATACAGATTTTCCAGTGCTGACGGATAATCGGCAGCAGCGCATTGCTCTCTTTGCGCTCGCGCGCCGCCAGCCATACCGGCGATTCCGGCACTTTGAAGTAGATAAACGGCAGCAGCAGAATCGGCAACGCGCCAATCAGGAACATACCGCGCCAGCCGACCGTTTCGAAGAACAAACCAAAAATCACCGACGCCAGCAGATAGCCGCACGGATAACCGGCCTGGAAGATGCCGGACATCAAGCCGCGCGAGCGATCCGGAATGGTTTCCAGCGCCAGCGACGACGCCACGCCCCAAATGCCGCCCATCGCCACGCCGTAAATCACGCGGAAACCAAGGAACGCCGTGAAGGTGGGCGACCATGCCGAAAGCAGTTCAAACGCCGAGAACATCACGATATTGAGCATCAGAATCGGTCGGCGGCCATATTTCTCCGCCAGCCGACCAAACAGCAGCGCGCCGATCGGGCGTACGGCGAGCGTGAGCATGATGGCGAGGGAAACATCGGAGACGCTGGTATGGAAATACTGGGCAAGATCGCTGAGGACAAACACTAAGATGAAGAAGTCGAACGCATCCAGCGTCCAGCTCGCGAAACTGGCAAAAGCCACGTTGCGCTGGGTCGCAGTCCAGTTGAACATGTCGGTATCCTGTCTGATTAGCTTCCGGATCGATGGCCGGATTTATAGTAGAAGTTACCGCGCGAATAATTTCACGGGTTACTATTATGTTAACTGTTTGTATATAGCATGTCAGAAAGGCGGGCTGTGGCGGGAATTGTCAGCGAGTGATTCGCGGTGTAAAAAAGCGTTTCATGTGAGTCAGAGAGAAATAGGTCGCCATGAATGGCGACCCTACGACGATTTTGTAGGGTGCGCATTTATGCGCACCTGGAAAACGGCTTCAGCGTTTCAGCTGATTAAACGCCTTTTCGATCATCTCCAGCAGCAGCGCGTTATTGACGGTTTGAATTACATGCACCAACGCGCCAGTTTGCGGTGGCACGCCGATATCCAGACGCAGCGGCGTGCGATAACGCCAGCTTTTGCCGCGCGTGGCGCCGGGACGCAGCTCAATATCCACATAGTAATCCACGCCGTCGGCGACACGCTGATTCAGCAACCAGGCGACCACCAGCGCATCATGAATCCAGCAGCCTGGCAAATGACGGGTGCGAACCGAATAATCGATCCACGGGCGTAACGTCTCGCGCACAAACTGTGGCAATGGATGATCGTTAGCGGTAAGTCGCGTGAGATCCTGCTGCGTCATCAAGGTTTGCGTGGTGGCGTCCATTGGTACCAGCGTGATGGTGGCGCCGCTGTGCAGTACCTGATGCGCCGCTTCCGGATCGAGGCCAAAATTGGTGTCTTTGATGTAATCATCCAGCGCAAACACGCCGCCCATAATCACAATCTCTGCCACCGATTCTGCCATTTGCGGATAACGCTGCAGCGCCAGCGCCACGTTGGTCAGCGGACCGATCGCCACCAGCGTAAACTCGCCGGGGTTGTCACAAATCAGTTGGCCCATTACGCCAGCCGCATCATGCCCATCCGCCGGAATACGCTGCGGCTGACGCACGCCGCGCCACAGTTCCCCGAGCTTTTCATCGGCAACGTGGTCAAGACGCGCACGCCACGGCGCAGGATCTTCGCGCAGTGCCTGCAAAGCGCCCTGCACCACCGGAATGTTGCGTCCCAATCGCTGTAGCAGATCTTTGGCGACCTGCGCACCCACCGCGCTCGGCGTGTTGCCGGTGACGGTGGTAATCAGTTCCAGCGACAGCGACTTTGAAGCCAATGCTAACGCCAGCGCAAGGCCGTCGTCGGTGTTAGCGCCCGCTATACCGTTTCCCGGATCACAATCGATAATCAATCTTTTCATAGTGTTATAGTTTTATTGTTGTTGAGTAAGCTGGCAGCCACAGGACTCACCGATTTCTAAATGGTGAGGGAATTCCGCCAGCTTCGCATCGCCATCCCAATTTTTGAGCATGGCAATCGCACTGCGCGCCATATCACGCAGCGGCTGACGAACGGTGGTGAGCGTCGGCACATGAAACGCCGACTGATCGGTACCGTTAAAACACACCAGCGCGACATCCTGCGGCACGCGCAGTCCATGCTCTGACAGCGCACGAATGCAGCCAATCGCCTGGCCTTCGTTACTGGTAAACAGTGCACGCGGCACACGACCGCTGGCCACCATGCGCTGCGCGGCGTCGTAACCGCCCTGCCGCGTGTAGCTGGCCGGAAAAATCATCGCCTCATCCGCCAGCACTCCTTTCTGCGCCAGCGCATCGCGCCAGCCCTGAATACGATCCTGCGCGTTAAGCATGTCCAGCGGACCGCTGATCATGCCCACCTGCTGATAACCGTGGCTGAGTAGATGCGCGGTGACCTGACACGCCGCTTCGCGTTCATTAACGCGCAGCATGTTGATGCCCGGACGTGGCTCAATGCGATCCAGCATCACCAGCGGCGTACCACTGGCCTGAATCACATCAATATAGGGATGGCGATCGACGCTGTTGTAAAACAGGCCATCAACCTGACGATTTAACAGGCCCTGAATAATCTCCAGCTCGCGTTTGCGATCGTCACCGGCATCACCCAGCAGCATGACGTGGCCGTGATTCATCGACTCCTGCAACAGCATGTGCGCCATCGAAGCAACAAAGGGATTACCGATGTTCGGCACCACTAAACCAAAGGTTTTGGTGCTGCCCGAAGCCAGCGCGCGCGCCACCGCATTAGGGCGATAGCCGGTCTGCTTGATCGCCTCCAGCACGCGCTGACGCGTGGCTTCTGCCACCGGTCGCGGGCCGTTATTGATCACGTAACTGACCACCGCCACCGAGGTGCCGGCGATTTTTGCCACGTCGGTGCGCGTGACGTTTCCGGTTGGAGATTTCGCCATTCCTTTGCCCCTGCGTAAATGCCATTGGCCGGAATCGCCGGCCAATGGGGGTTTTGATTTACGCGATCCTGCTGGTCAGATGGCATCTTCCGGCAGATTAAGATCGCGTCCGCGCGTTTCCGGCGCCACGAAAGTGGTGAGAAAACCGATGCTGGCCATCGCCGTGAAGTAAACCGCAATCGGCCACCAGTGTCCGGTAAACGACAGCAGCGCCGCCGCCACTAATGGCGCGGTACCTCCTGAAAGGATAGATCCCAGCTCTTTCGCTACCGCCATCTTGGTGTAACGACGCTTCACGCCAAACATCTCGACGCCCCACGCCGCCTGCACGCCGAAAATACCCAGCGATGCCAGCGCCATACCGACCACAATTACCGCCATCACAATCGCTGGATCGCGGCTGTCCATCAGGCTAAAGGCAGGCCAGGCGTAGAACATCAGCAATAAGCAGAAGCAGCGATAGGTAATGCGGCGACCAAAGCGATCCGACAGCCAGCCAGCAAACGGAATGATCAGGAAACCAAGTAAAGAGGCGATGAACACCGCTGTGGTGGGCACCGATTTGTCGAGCATCAGCACTTTGGCGACGTAACCGACAATGAAGCCCTGCGCCAGATAAGAAGGGCCGTTTTCGCCGATACGTAAACCGACCATGGTCCAGAAGGCGCGGGTGCGGCGCCAGAAGCTGCGCGTATCCACTTCTTCTTTCGCCTGCGCCAGCGTGGCGTTACGTTCGGCCTGCAATTCCGCCTGCTGACGTTCAAACACCGGCGTTTCACGTAGGTTGCGACGAATCCACAACGCCACCACCGCAATCAGCGCGCTGCTGAGGAACGGAATACGCCAGCCCCACGACAGCAAGCTCTCTTTGTCCATCTGGATCACTGCCAGCCAGACCAGCGACGCAATCAGCGTGCCGCTGTTTGAGCCCAGCGCAATCACCGACGACACCAATCCACGACGTTCAACCGGGGCATATTCGCCCAGCATCACCGTACCGCCGGACAACTCAGCGCCCGCCCCCAAACCTTGGGTAAACCGCAGCAGCACCAAACATGCGGGAGCCCAGACGCCAATGCTGGCATAGGAAGGAATCAAACCAATGAGTGTTGTGGAGGCGCCCATCAGAATGATGGTTGAGATCATCACCGTTTTGCGGCCCTTGCGATCGCCGATCCAGCCGAACAGCAAGGCACCAATCGGGCGGGCAATAAAGCCCACCGACCAGGTGGCAAAACTCGAGAGTAAGGCGATAGCCGGCGTAGCTTCCGGGAAGAAGACGTCACCAAAAATAATGCCGGCGGCGAGGCCATAGAGCGCAAAATCCGCATATTCCATCGCGGTGCCAAGCCAGCAGGAGAACGTGGCGCGCCAGAAATCTTTACGGCCGGAGGATGTTTCAAGCCGCGCATCGGCAGCTGAGGAAGATGTCAGTGAGCTTTGTTGCGAAACCGTCATAACCCAATCCCTGAATGAGGTAAAAACAGCAAACGCCCTTCCGTGGGTCAGTTCCCTTGCAACAAGCGGAACTCCCCGGTGGCGACGTTCAGTAGGCAAACCTGGATGAAAAATCAGTAATGAATTCCCTGGTGTTGGAATTCGCTTCTTCGCCTGTTCCCGCCGATGTAATTTTCATCGATCGCATTAGTGAGGCAAATGTAACTGGGTCATCTCAAGGCCAACTTCGTCTCTGGCACCGTGAGTTATCACTGTGGATACAGTCTATCTACGCGCGTAGATAAATCAAGTGATAATAGAGAAATTTATTAGATAAACTTCACTATAACTCATGAAAACAAGGCAAAAATGGCGTCAAATCATGACATTACATCTAATGCATGGCGCAAGAATTGTCTTATTGAAGCTTGATTGACGATTATTGCTTACCATTTAACGGCGCAGGCTAACGCTTCATCGCGCTGTTTTTCGCACAGTTCAGTTAAGGTTTAATGACAAGCAGGCAATACTCTTAAATCCCGTCATGGATGCGCGAGTTGCTCAACCTCTGCATTACACTGGAGCAATATTACAGGAGCGCTATGACCATTATTCTTATGCGACACGGTAAACCCGATCATCCGGTCACTGGGCGCTTCACGGCTCGGGCGCTGGCCGACTGGTGTGAAGGTTACGATCAGGCTGATATTTGCGACTCCCCGCCGCCGCGCAGTCAAACCATTGCGCGCCTCGCGAGTGTGATCGCCACCAGCCCGCTGCCGCGCGCCCGTTCGTCATTAACGCGTCTGGGTTTACAGCCGCACGCGGTGGATGAGGTTTTTAGCGAAGTGGCGATACCGACGTTGCCTTTTGAGCGTTTGCATCTGCCGCTCAACGTCTGGCTGGCGCTATTACGCCTGTTGTGGCTGTGCGGCTATGCCGGCCATGTCGAATCGGTGCAGCATGCACGTCAACGCGCCCGTCTGGCGGCAGATAAACTGGTGGCGCTGTCGCAGCAAGGCACGGTGTTGTTAGTTGGTCACGGCATCATGAACAAGCTGATTGCGCGCGAGTTACGCAAGCGCGGCTGGCAGGCCGAAAAACATGCCAGCAGCCGCCACTGGAGCAGTGCGATTTATCATCGCCCATTTATTTAAGGTTTGAGCTGAAAGTAGCTCAGCACTTCACAACCGGTACCGGCCTGCGGCGTGGCAATCACCTTCATCTGCTGCAGATCGATCAGGCTGAGCGAACCGTCGCCCTCATTAGCAATCAGCAAGCTGTGATTATCCTCACTGAAGCAGACATCCATCGGCTTATTGCCGACATGAATATCGCCGAGCGGATTGAGCAGATCGTCAAACAGCGTCACCATCGGCTCCTGATCGCCAATCGCCACCAGCCGCTCGCCGTTGGCACTGAAGCGCACCACCTGACACGGTTGCTGATGGCCCGGCAACGTCAGGCGTTGGCGGATGCGATGGCTTTGCCGATCCACCACATACAGCAGCGGCGCATCGGCGGCGCTCGCCACCAAATAAGGATGTTTCGGCGAGGCAGCGATACCCGAGATCGGGCCGGGCATCAGGATATTGTCGATAATCCGCCCTTCCGCCTCACACAAATCCACCACGGTAATGCTGGCGTCCTCTTCATTTTCGGTAAACAGCTTGCGGCCGCTAGGCGATAAAGTGAGCCGGTGCGCATTGTGCGAAGGCAGTTGAATGGTTTTCTCCACGCGATCGCTAACTGGATCAATCACCGCCACTACCGCGCTGTTTTCACAGCAGAGATAGACTTTACCGTCACGACCCAACTGGCCGCTGTGCGGTGCTTTTAACGGCGACAGATCGATAAAACCGCTGATCTGCCGCAGGCGCAGATCGATGATCGCCACTTTGTGGCCGGGATGTGGATTGTCGCCGTGAATGCCGTCGCCGTAGATCGGCACGTAAGCTTTCTCCAGCTGCGGCAGCATCAGAAGCTCGTATGGACGCGGCGGAAAGGCATTTAACGCTTGCTCAACGGCATAGGTTTCGGGATTGAGAAACAGCACGCGATTGCCCTGCTTATCGACAGCCAATAATCCACGGTTGTGTCGCTGCATAGTGTCTCCTTTAGTTGATCACCTGCTTTAAGCGTAGCTAACCCTCACTCAGGGTGGGATTTTCCCGGCAGACCAGCGAAAAATGCAGCCAGGTTAACACGTGATCTCACGCGCACTTTTTAATCTCACCCGCGACTTACGCCATGCCACGCTTATTTTATTAGGAATAGTCTTAATGCGATAAAATAGAATCACCAACAATTCACGCGATTATTTATCGTTAATTTAAAGCTTAACGGATCCTTGATTTTCCGGTTTATCTGAAAGGATCAAAAAGTGATAGCCGCATCGCACAGAATGTTTTATTAAGCATAGGAGAGTACTTTTTTACACACAGCCTAAAGGACAATCAAGAGCGCTCAGCGCCGCGATCAGGGACGCCTTGCCACCATAATCACAATAATCAGGTGCATCATGAATAAAAAACGCCTTCAGCCAGCGTTAACCCTCTGGCATAACTGGAAAAGACTCGCTTTTACCAGCCAGACTTTCCTGCAGAAAAAACAGCATACTGCGCTCTGTGCGCCGGAATACGATCCCAGCGAAGAGGACAATATCGTGTTACTTTCTGGCGAAAAAGATCTGCCAGAGATTCCAAAGAAAGTCTGGATGTATTGGGATAATGAATATTTACCGAAATCACTGGCATTAAATATTAAAAAGATTCGTCAGGATAATCCCGACCATGAAATCCATTTATTAAATCGTTTAACGGTAAAAGAAGTTTTACCGGATTTTATCTTCACCTCGACCCAATTAACCGCCCAACAAAGAAGCGAAGTGATTCGCCTGGAATTACTGCTGCGCTATGGCGGTATTGCCATTGATTGCAGCACCTTATTATTTGAAGATCTCTCTTGGGTGCATCGCGCGCATCAGGAACGCCGTATGGATGTGATTGGTTATTATCACGAAAATGCCACCGTCAACTATCTCGCACCGGTGATTGAGAGCTGGTTCCTGGCGGCGACCGCCAATAATCCCTTTATCCGCGAATGGCAAAAACATTACGCGCCAATCAAACATCTCGGCGAACAGAATTACTTCAGTGAATTGACCAAGCGCGATGATTATTCCCTGCTAACGCAGAAGATTGCGCAGCCGGAGCAGCAATTAGGTTCACTGGCGCAGCAGATCGCCATGCGCGAACATCGCCGGGTGAATCTCTACCTGCGCAAATGCGAGGCTAACGCCTATTACTATCAGCGTTTAAGCGGCTGGAAGAGCGAGGCGTTTGCCCATGCAGTGCTGTTTCATCAGCGTCCACTCACGCCACCACCGGTAATAAAACTCAGCGGCAATGAGCAGCTGCACCTCGACTTCAACCTGCGGCTCGGCCATTACAACCGCAGCAGTTTGTTGGGCCAGATGATGCAAACGCCTGCGCCGATCGCGCTGGCTTCACCCATCAACAAAGCGCGCGCGTAACCATTGGATAAAGGTGGTCACCGCCCGTGGCACCTGAGCGGCATACGGGCGTACCACCCACAACCGATCGGCGAAGGCATCCACCGCTTGCCACTGCGTCAGCACCTGCTGCAGCGTACCGCTGGCTAATGCCGCGCTGGCGCTGAAGTCCGGCAGCATCGCAATGCCCAAACCTTGCAATGCCGCATCCCGGATCGACTCGCTGTTGTTGGTGGCAAAATTACCCTGAATCTTTACCTGCACGGTTTCGCTGCCGCCGTCCGCTAATCGAAAACGCCACTGCGGCGACTCGAGTCCGCGCGGGTAATAAAGACAATTGTGCTGCTGCAACGCCTGCGGTGAATCCGGCAAACCGTTCTGCGCCAGATACGCCGGCGACGCCACCAGCAGCGCGCGGGTTTCACACAGCGGCAGCGCAACATGCGTTTCCGGCAGGCTATCGCTATGGCGAATCGCCAGATCAAAGCCTTCACTGCCGAGCGACACCAGACGATCGGTGACGTCCAACTGCAAGCGCACCTGCGGATAGTCGCGCAAGAAATCGCCGATGATCGGCACCAGCTGCTGACGCGCAAACGCCACTGGCGCAGTCACGCGTACCATGCCACGCACCGGCCCCGCTTCATCACGAACGCTGAAAAAGCTCTGCGCGATACGCGCAAAGGGATCGCGCAGCTCATCCACCAGCTTTTCACCGGCGGAGGTCAGCCGCACGCTGCGCGTGGTGCGCTGTACTAACGCCACACCCGCCATCTTTTCCAGCTCTTTAATCTTCTGACTCATCGCCGCTTTGCTGACGTCTAATCGTTCCGCCGCGCGCGTAAAACTGCCGAGCTCAGCCAGCACGGTTAACCAGTGCAAATGGACCCAAAGGCTATCTGTTTTAATTTCTTTCATATCGATTGTTCAAAATAATAAATAATCATTTCAACCAGCGCGCTTTTTCTTTCCGGCAGCAAGCGGCAGCATAGAGCCACATCCTACTCTTTTCATGTGAGCAAAAACGAGGGTTTATTTATGCCGTTACTGACATTCGACGTTATTCAGGGCCGTTCAGAATCAGAAATCCGCACATTGCTGGATGCCGCACATCGCGCGGTGGTAACCGCATTTAGAGTCCCGGCCCGCGATCGTTATCAGATTGTTCATGAAAACAAAGGTTATCAGATGGTCTTTCAGGATACCGGCTTAGGCTTTGCGCGAACCGACAATCTGGTGATGGTGCGCGTGTATACCAGCCCGAGAAGTGAAGAACAGAAGTGCCTGTTTATGGCAGAGTTAGCGCGCGAACTGCTGGAAAGTTGCGGCGTTCAGGGCACAGATTTGATGATTAGTTTTATCACCAACAGTAAAGGTGACTGGAGCTTTGCCGACGGCGAAGCGCAATACCTCACTGGAAAACTCTAATCTCCCTTCTCTGCCCTCACTGGCAGCAGCGCGTCCGTTGCTGCCAGGCGAAACCACAGTTAGCCTTAACCCGCCTTAAACGAATCGGAATGCATCGCACAAATCTGGTTGGATGTGTTGCAGCCTTGTGACACCCAATATAGATTGACGCAAAATCCCCACAGAGGGTCGTTGACGCAAGGAATGCGTATTCATTCAACATGAGGATCTAACGTTGTCCGAATTGGTTTCGGTTGTACTCTTTTTGGCCGCGATTGCGGTCTACTCCTCTAAAGCCGGGCGAAATAAATTTTGGTTTAGTCTGATCCTGCTGCTGCTCACGCTGTTTATCGTGCTTAACGTCACGCTGGTCGCCAGCAACTATTTTACCGGCGATGGCATTAATGACGCAGTGCTGTATACGCTGACCAACAGCCTGACCGGCGCGGGCGTGAGCAAATATGTGGTGCCGGCCATCGGACTGATCATCGCGCTGTTCTCGCTATTTTGCCTGCTTTCGTGGTTACTGCGCCGCCGTAAGCGGCCGCATCACCTCGGCTGGAGTTTACTGGCGATTGCCTGTGCCGCGGGTTCGGTACAAACCACGCCCGCGTTCCGCCAGGTAAAAGAGCTGATTGCCTCACATTCACGCCTCGCCGATTCGGATTTCGAAACCTACTTCAAAACGCCCAATAAGGTGATCGCCGAGCCCAAGCTCAATCTGGTCTACATTTATGGCGAAAGTCTTGAACGGACCTATTTCGATCAGCAGGCATTTCCTGGCCTGGCCCCGGAACTCAGCCGGGAAAAAGAGAACAGCATCGATTTCAGCCAAACCGAACAGCTGCCCGGCACCGATTACACCATTGCCGGCATGGTAGCTTCACAGTGCGGCATCCCGCTGTTTGCGCCTTTTGATGGCAATGCTTCGGCCTCGCTCTCCAGCTTCTATCCGCAGAATATTTGTCTGGGCGACATTCTGAAAAACTCTGGCTATGAGAACTGGTTTATTCAGGGCGCCGATTTACGCTTCGCCGGTAAAGACACTTTTCTGCTGTCGCATGGCTTTGATGCGGCCAATATGTATGGCTCGCAGGAGCTGAAAAGTCGCGTTGCCGATCCCAGCTATCGTAATAACTGGGGCTACTACGATGACACCGTAATGGACGAGGTGTTTGAGAAATACGAGGAGCTGTCGCGCGCGCAGAAACGCTTCGCATTGTTCACCCTTACCGTCGACACCCATCACCCGGATGGTTTTATCTCGCGCAGCTGCCAGCGCAAAAGCTACAGCTATGATGGCAAACCAAACCAATCCTTTAGCGCGGTCGCCTGCTCGCAGGAGCATGTGGCGCGTCTGATTGAACGCATCAAAGCGTCGCCGTGGTTTAAAAACACCATCATCGTGGTGACCTCCGATCATCTGGCAATGAATAACACCGCGCATCAATATCTGATCAAGCAGCCGCGCCGTGACCTGTTTATGGTGATTCGTGGCGATCAGCCACAGGCGGAAGTGCTCGACGCCAAACGCAGTACGCTGGATAACGGCGCCACGGTACTGGATATTCTCGGCGGGGATAACGCGATTGGGCTCGGTCGCAGCGGCCTCTCTTCGGAATCGCTGTCCACCGAGTTCGACGACATGGCAAAGCGCGTCACATCGTGGAAAGCGGACATTATTCAGCTGTGGAATTTCCCCAGCAAGATGGATAGCTTCACCGTCGATCAACAGAAAAACACCTTCAGCTTCTCTGGCGCGACCTTCAAATTACCGATTCTGTTCCGCGTCTCCGACAAACATGTCGAACCGCTGCCGGAAGGGGAATACTCCGAACCGCTGCGTTATCAGCTGGCGAGTTTTGCTGCCGCCGACAAGTTCGTTTGGGTCGATCGCTGCTTTAAGATGGCGCGCCTGTGGCAGCCAGAGTTAGCGCTGTCGAACGATTTGTGCGTGTCGATGGGACAAATGGGCGCCAAACCCAGCGTAACCCGCATCGATAAACCGCAGTGGAAAGGTAAAGTCAGCTTCCCGAAAGCAGAAGTCAGTGCAGCAACCTTCCAGCTTAACGAGCAGCAAATACGCATCGAAGACAATGCAATTCGTTACAACGCCGACAGCTTCCTGTTAACAGTGCCCGGCGCGCCGAATAGCGTGAAGAGTTTTAAAGGGATATCACGTCCGGAAGCGTGGGGACGCTGGTCGAATGCCAATCTGGCACCGGAAGTGAATATTGAGTATACCGATCCGCTGCCTGAACGCTTTGATGTGGTAATCACCGCGCGGGCTTTTGGTCCGAATGCGCATCGACCGATTCCCGTGCGCGTTGGCGATGAAGAGCAGCAACTGAATTTGGGAGATGAGTTCTCTACCACCACGCTGCATTTCACCAATCCAACCGGCAGCCGTAATTTGATCATTGCGCCGCCGGAGCCGCAGGAGTCGAATGTCGGCAATATCATCGGCCAGGATCCGCGCAAACTGGGGATCGGCATGGTGGATATAAAAATAATTCCGCAAACCTAACGTAGGGTCGCCATTTATGGCGACCAGGTGCGCATGGATGCGCAGCCTACGAACGCAGCGCCTCCAGTTTTTCGCGTTGCGCCCCTTCCACCGTAAAGTTCTCTGCCGCCAGCCAGCGTTCGAAGCCTTGTTTCACCTGCGGCCAGTCGCTGTCGATAATCGAGAACCAGCAGGTATCACGGCTGCGGCCTTTATAGACAATCGCCTGCCGAAAGGTGCCTTCAAACTGAAACCCTAAACGCAGCGCCGCGTTGCGTGATGGCTGATTGCAGCTGTCGCACTTCCACTCGTAGCGACGATAGCCCAGCTGCTCTAAGGCGTAGCGCATCAGCAGATAGTGCGCTTCGGTGGCCATGCGCGTTTGCTTCAGCAGCGGCGAGAAGGCGACGTGGCCGATCTCCACCGATCCGTTTGTCGCATCAATGCGCATCAACGCCAGGCTGCCAACCGCACGATTGCTAACCGGATCGATCACCGCGAAATGCATGGGATCGCGTCCATTTTCCAGCTTGCGCGCATAGGCAACATAGGCTGCTTCATCGGCAAAAGGTTCGGCGAACATATAGGTCCAGTCACGCCCATCTGCAGCCAGCGCATAGGCAGCATACAGTTCGCGGCCATGGCGCTCGGCACTCAGAGGTTCCAGGCGGCAATAGTCACCGGTGAAGGTTTCATAGCTCGGCCAGGCGCGGGGTTGCCAATCTGGCAGCGGAAATCCTACCGGTTGTCCGTAAGCGTTGGTGTGTTGCGGCATTCCTCAATTCCTTAATCAGTCAGGACCAGAAATGCAGAGTGCCACTTTGCTGGCGTGTTAAAAAGCGCCACAATGCATGAAATTGATGGATCCACGGAACTGCGTACATGAGTGATATTGAGCTACATCGATTATTGCTGGCCCCGCTGGAAACCAACGGCAAGTTAACGCTGCAACAGCAACTGTTTCAACGTATCAGGCAGGCGATTCTGACAGGCAAACTCGCCGCCGGAACGCGTTTGCCCGCGACGCGCCAGCTGGCGCTGGATCTCGTGGTTTCACGCAATACGGTGATCGCCGTCTGGGCGCAGCTGCAGGCGGAAGGCTTTTTGCTGAGCGATCGCCAGGGCAGTCGCATCAGCAATATGGCGCAGCTACCGCAGGAAAATCAGCCGCACACCAGCAGCGAAATCACCTTGTCGCCGCGCATCGCTCAGCTGCGATCCAGCCATCGCAGCTTCAGTCAGGAGATGGCGCTGCGCCCCGGCGTGCCTTCGCTGGCACATTTCCCGCTAGCTCAGTGGCGACGGGCGCTGAACCGCGTGATGCTGCATCAGCCGCAGCAACTGCTGGGTTACGGCGATCCGCTCGGTGAACGCACACTGCGTGAAGCGCTGGCGCAGCATCTGGCATTGGCGCGCGGCGTGCGCTGTACGCCCGAACAAATCGTGATTACCGAAGGCGCGCAGCAGGCATTGACGCTGTGCGTGGCGCTGCTCAGCAGCCCAGGCGACATTGGTTGGGTGGAGGAGCCAGGGTATCGCGGCGCGAAAGCGGCGATGCGGTTGGGAGATATGCGTATTGAACCAGTAGCGATTGATGCGCAAGGGCTGGCGCCGCAGCCACAGGACTGGCAACAGCGTGCGCCGCGCCTGATTTACACCACGCCAACGCACCAATATCCCACCGGCGTGATCATGAGCGCACCGCGTCGTCTGGCACTGATGGCGGCCGCCCGGCAACAGCAAACGTGGATTATCGAAGATGATTACGACAGCGATTTTCGCTACAGCGGCGAGCCGATCGCCGCTATGCAGGGCATGACGCAACCAACGCCGGTGATCTACGTTGGCTCGTTCAGCAAAACGTTGTTTCCCGCGTTGCGCCTTGGATTTATGGTGTTGCCGCCGCAGCTGGTCACGCCGCTGCGCCCTGCGCTACATGAACTGCTGCGCGGCGGCAATCGTCCCGAGCAGCAGGCGCTGGCGCTGTTTTTACGCAGCGGTGATTTTAGCCGTCATCTGAGCAAAATGCGCCGTCTGTACCGCCAACGGCAGGCAACTTTGCGGCAGGCTTTGCAGCATACGTTTGGCGATCAGGTTCCATTGCTGGGCGGCGAATGCGGCATGCATCTGGTGTTATCACTGGAAGCGGATCAAAACGATATGCGGTTGGTGGATCGGCTGATCCAGAGCGGCTACGCGCCGGGCGCGCTGTCGGGATTTTATTCGGGTGAGCAGAAGCAACAAGGGCTGGTGCTGGGTTACGGTAACACCAGCACCAGCCAGATTACGGCAGGCGTCGCGCAGTTAGCGCGTCTGCTGCGCGGGAATTAACCGCGGAAGAAGATTTCGCCTGATTTGCCCATCACGATCTTACCGCTGTCATCGGTGATCAGGATGTAGTTGGCATTGATGTACGCCCAGTGCGTGCCTGGCTGCGGCGCTGGCAGATGACGTGGCTTCCACTCAACAATGGTGTACTGCTTTTTACGATACTCATCTGGCACCACATCGCCCACTTTATACTCTTTGTAGTCGATGATGATGGTAGTCAGATCGTAGTTGTTTGGTGCAGCCGCATCACCGCTTTGCGGTGGGCGAATTGGCGCGACATCGCCGCTGGATTCAGCCGGTTCATTGCTGGCTGGCGCATCGGCTGCCGGAGCCTGCGTTTGCGGGTCTGCGGCTGGCGCCTGGGTTTGGGCATCGGGTGCGGTTTGCTGCACTTGTGGCGGCATCGGTACGGCGTCTGTTTGCTCGCCTTCCGCCAGCGCGGCCGGAGCAAGGCTTAAAGCGCCCAGAAAAATTCCTGCAGAAAGAAGATTGACGTGTGTCCTGCGCATTGGTGATTTCCACTCTGGTTAATTATTAACTGTCCATTTAACTGACAAGTTAAGCACGCAGAAGGTTCCCCCGGCGCGCTTAGCGCGTCAAATTTCGCTGCTCAGCATACCTCAGCTCAGGCATTTTTTGGCGCAGTAAAATTGCAAGCAACCATGTTAGTTTTTGTCGTGCGCTTTCTGCGCCAGATCCATCAATAACGCGATGCCCAGATAGTTACTCCAGTTAAACGCGTTCTGCAGCACCACAATCGCATTGCCGTTCTGCTTATCAAAGCCAATAAAACTCGAGTAGCCGCCGATATAACCCACCTGATAGGTGATCTGCTGATCGCCGTAACTGTCGGTCACCCAGGCGATATTTTGTGCCTGATTGCCGTGCTGCTCATAGCCGTGATTAACCTGCGCAAAGGCCGCGTTGAGCGAAGCCCCCGCGCCGTCATGCAGATGCGCATCCAGATAGCGAATCAAATCGCGCGCGTTGCTGTAGAGGCTGGCGGCCGCCACCATATTGTTGTTAAACGCCCAATCCGGCGTAATTTGCCCGCGAGGAATCAGCTTAGGCTGATCGCCCGCATGGCCGAGTGCACGCCACGGATAACCGCGCAGACGCTGCGGCTTGAAGCTGCTGCTGGTCATGCCCAGCGGCTGAAACAGATTGCGCTGCGCCAGCGTTTCGATGTCCTGATGGAAGCGATGTTTGAGGATGTAGCCCAACAGCGCATAGCCGAGATTAGAATAGCGCGCGCTGGGATGCGCGGGCGCGTCAAAGTCGGCCAGATAATCCAGCACTGCGTCGCTGTCGAGGTTGCCGTAAAAGTTCTCGCCGCTACGCAGATAGCCCATAAATTTCATGAACATCGGTAAATCCATATCCTGGCGCGGCAAGCCCGAGGTGTGCGTCACCAGCTGCAACAGCGTGATGCGTTTGGCATCGTCGCTCAGCGGCACGTTGGGCGGCAACAGCGTCGCGAGCGTGTCGTTCCAGTGCAGTTCGCCGCGATCCACCAGCTCAATAATCACCTCAGCGGTGATGCCTTTACTCAGCGAACCGAGCGCAAATAAGGTATCTGGCGTGATGGGATAACGGTGCACCGCATCGGTGACGCCAAAACTGTAAAATTTAGGCTGGCTGCTTTGATGGATGATGGCGATGCTGATGCCGGAAACCTGCTTTTGCTGCATGTAATGGCGCACGATGTCATCGACGTTTTCATTAAAGGTCGCGTGCGAAAGATAGACTTTATCGCTGACGGGCGCGGAGGTTTGCGACAAGGTGCCGCAGGCGCTGAGCAATACGCTCATGCCCAACAGAATGATGCATGTTATTAAATGATGGCACAGCACCCGTTTATTCCTGGCAAAGATAATCATGGCAATGGATTGAGCGAATTTTTATGTTTTATAGTGGGTGCGACGGGTGTTGGTGGCGAAATATAACACAGAAGAAAGTCAGCGCCACCTGCCAAAAACAGGTGGCGGCGGGGATTATTGATTAACGGGAATAACCGATCCTTGATAGTGCTGGTTAATAAATTCAGCGGTTTGCTTTGACTCCAGATCTTTCGCTAGTTCCAGAATACGCGGATCGTGCGCCAGTTTCGGCGTGGTGACCAGCACGTTGGCATACGGATTATCCTTCGCTTGTTCCAGCGCCAGCGCATCCTTCGACGGCACTAAACCGGCCTGCAACGCGTAGTTGCCATTGATGATCGCCAACTGCGCATCATCCAGCGCGCGCGGCAGCTGCGGCGCTTCCACTTCGATAATTTTCAGATGGTGCGGATTGTCAGTAATGTCTGCGGAAGTCACCAGCGTATTGGCGCTATTGCTCTTCAATTTGATCAACCCATTGGCCTGCAACAGATAAAGTGCGCGGCTGAGATTGGTGACATTATTCGGCACGGCCACTTGCGCGCCATCAGGCAGATCTTTCAGTGATTTCACTTTGTGCGAGTAGATGCCAAGCGGCTCAATATGCACGGTGGCGACCACAGAAAATTTCTCGCCCAGCGCTTTTTCCTGATCGCGCAGGTAAGGCACATGCTGGAAGTAGTTGGCATCGACGTCACCGCGTGCCAGCAGTTCGTTGGCGTTGAGGTTGCCGTTGAGTTCAATCACCTTGAGATTGAGCTTCTTGTCGGTCTGTTTAATGTGGTTGAGGATTTCGCTGTGCGGCACGGCATCTGCCGCTACGCGCAGCGCGGCCGCCGACGCGTAACTGCTGAACACCGAAACCATCGCTAACGCCGCTATCACCTTTTTATTCATCTGCTTCCCTTAGTTTCTTATGATTTAACGCGATTGAGAGTGTCAGCGTAATAACGCTGCGCCACGTCGCGATGCGATCGCAAACGTCCTTTGAGATAGTTCCAACCCACTTCACGCAGCAGCGGATTGCTGGGATCGCTGGTCGGGCCGCGCGCGTCTGCCGCCAGCTGCGGCGGTAGCTGATACAGCGGCACTTCGGCATCGAGCTGTGCGCCGAGGAAAAAAGCGATGGAAATGCGCTGCTGGTTTATCGGCGGCGACACCACGCGATGCACAGTGGCGCGCAGATAACCGTTGGTGGCGATTTCCAGCAGTTCGCCGATGTTCACCACAAAAGCGCCCGCTTTCGGCAGCGCATCAACCCACTGATCCGGCGTGACTTCAACCTGCAATCCGGGCTGATCGTCCTGCAACAGAAAGGTCAGAAAGCCGGAATCTTTATGCGCGCCAACACCTTGCTGGCTGGCAGCGGCATCCTGCCCCGGATAGCGAATCAGCTTCACATGTTCGTTGGGATGCGTGCCGTACAGCGCATCAAAAGCGTCCGGCGGCAGCGCCAGGGATTTGGCGAAGGCGCGCAGTAAACGCAACGCCACGTCAGTCATCGCCTGCTGCCACGCGTGAATCACCGGACGCAGCTGCGGCAGCGCCTGCGACCACAAGTTGGGCCCTTGCAGCTGCTTCCATGCCGGATCGTCTGGCTGCAGCGTCAGCGCGGCACGCTCTGCACCGATATCAAATTGCTCACGCTGATCGCGCTGCTCACGGGTGTATTCCACGCCCGCACGGTTGTAGCCGCGAAAATGCGGCGAATGAATCATCGAAACACGCTGTTTCTCTTCATCCGGCAAGGCAAAGAACGCGCGCGTGATGCTTTGCACGTTCTGCAATAGCTGCGGATTGATGCCATGATTCACCAGATAGAAGAAACCGACGTCACGCGCGGTTTCGCGCAGTTCGGCAAGGTATTTCGCCTGCTCCGCATCCGGCAGTTCCAGCAGGGCTAAATCCAGTACCGGCAATGTGCTGGCCATAATTTGCATCCTTTATGCAGAAAAACTCTGCCTTTACGCTGCCATCTGTCGGCAACAGCAGCCAATACTGTTGCGTGATAAGTTATGGCGAATCCTTTTTAGGAGAGGTTCAGCAATCGATATGCAAAAAGCGATAAATCGCGCCCGCTTCCCGCTATAATCGCCGCCAATTAACTTTGGGCATTGCCCATCAATGAAAGCAGGAGATGCCGTATGAACCAGGGTCCGTTAACTGAAAAAGAGCTGAACTGGCTGGAAGATATGCTGGAGAAATACGGCAACGAGCACTCGGTGGTGGATACCGCTGAGCTGGACGGCATGCTGACAGCGCTACTCTCCGGCCCGAACGACATCGAACCGAGCGAGTGGCTGGTGGCGATGTGGGGCGGCAAAAAGCACATTCCAAAATGGTCGAATGAGCGCGAGATGGATCGCTTTATGACGCTGACGTTCCAGCATCTCAACGACATCGCCGAACGCCTGGCCGAATTCCCGGAGCAGTTCGATCCGCTGTTTGGCACGCAAGAGATGGAAGGCCAGGAATTCACCGTGGTGGAAGATTGGTGCTACGGCTATTTGCGCGGCGTGGCGCTGGATGCAGATTGGTCGCTGCTGCCCGAATCACTGCAGCCGATGATGGAGGTGATTGCCTTGCACGGCAGCGAAGATCACCTGGCGAAGCGCGAAGCCTTCACACCGGACGAGTTTGAAGCCAGCATCGAGGCGATTCGCCCTGCGGCGCTGGAGCTGCATGAATACTGGCAGGAACAGCGCATGGCGCAGCCCGATCCAGAGCCTCAACTGCCGCACTTTGCCGGCGAGAAAACCGGCCGCAACGATCCTTGCCCATGCGGCAGCGGTAAAAAATATAAGCAGTGCTGCGGCAAGTAGGAGCACCATTTGTAGGGTCGCCATTCATGGCGACCTGCCAACGAGATGCGCATAACTGCGCCCCTTACGGCAGCGATGCCGCTTTCACCTCGGTCACCCAGGTTGGCAACTGCCATGCGCCACCCGCGCGAATCGCACGGCACATGCCGGTGGTCGCATCGCTACTCTGCTCGAACGCTTTGCCATCCCACACCCACGCCGCTGTGCTCCAGCAGTCGCCGATGCCGCGCCCTTTCTGTGCTTCAGAGATCACACCTTCGCTGTAATCAGAGCCGGAATCCGTCACCAGCTGCGGTGTGCCCTGCAACGCTTTATCGATCAGCCAATAGCCATAACCTTCGTTATACGCCCCGCGCCAGCACAGCGCGGCGATCAGGACGTGCGCATCATCAACCGGCGTTAACGTCAGCGGCTCCGCGCCCTCTTCCGGCTGATCGTCGGACGGTGCCAGATTGTCGCAGCTGTCGTCATCGGTGAGCGAGGCAATCAGCTTCGGCTTCAACAGCGTCAGCTCATCGGCCGTCAACGGACGCGCATCGGCCTTCACCACTTTCACCTGCTGAATCACCGGCATCGCCACCGCTGCCGGTACGCTGTTTTCCGGTTTATTGCCCTTACGCACCAGCGCGCCAGGCGTGCTAAGACGACCTTGCGCATCATCCATTTTCAGCAGCACCGCAAACGCGCCATTACTGGAGAGATCAAAAGGCTCTTCACCACCCCGAAACTCCACTTTGCCGTTGCCTTTGATACCGTTGATCAGCGCCTGAGTTTGTTCATCGGTCAGCGTCCATTCGTCGTTATCGGCTTTCGCCACGTCGCCCAGCGCACGGTCATCAATCCACAACGCTAAGTTGTTCACCACTTTAGAATCATCATCGCCGGTATCGGCCAGCACCACGCGACCGTGCGTCACCGCATTGGGACCTCCGGCACGCACCAGCAGCACCGAGCCGCCCGCGCCCTCTTCGGCGCTGTAACCGGCGGCGCGACAGGTCAGCGTGTTATCGCAGGCCAATTCCCAGTCTTTGTGGCTAAAGGAGACGCCGTCTTGATCTGCCAACAGCGGCGCACTCAGGCTGGCAAATAGCGACATCGCCAGCAGCAATCGGGTAATCATGCCATCTCTCCATAATGGTAAAGGTGGCTAGTGTGATGATTTTTGTGACGCGGGAGAAGTGAATTTTTGAGGTCATGTGGATGGCTAATGAATCGGCAGCTATTCGATCGTTCATCTTTACCATTCCACCGATGAGCCAATCATTGAATGCCAAGCATTCAAAGCGGTAGTATAAGAATCAGCAGGTAAACATTCAGAGGATTAAAGTTTCATGGACGATCAAAGCAAAATGTTGCCCACCCAGCAAGCTATACGTATTCTGGATTATTGGCACAAAATAGAGTTTTTCGAATCAACTGACATTAAAGATCTTGAAAATAATGCGGATGGCGTAATTCAACTGAGCATGGAGGAATTACAGCATAATACATCACTTCCCTGGATTGAACCTCAGCAAATCAGGCGTGCAGGAAGTGATTATTCACCTGAAAAAAAATATCGTTACGAGCTCTTTTTTGGCATCTTTGAACGTGACGAAATATTTCAGCAAGCAAAGCCTTTTATTTATAAACAAAGTGACATAGAGAATGACGCGCTCGGCAATGAAGGTCGTACATGCTCGATAAAATGTAAGCTTGATCATAATGGTGTTATTGATAGCGAGAGTTTTGAGTTTTCAACGGTGACCTGGGCATTAGGTCAGATATCTACAGGTGGATTAGAACGACTGAACTTTGATGCCTATGAAGTCGATACAAAAAAATTACAGCAGCGTTTTAATGAAATTGTCACCACCGCTGACAATATAAAAACAAAACATCAATTACCACCTATTTTAACCACATTTGAAATAATTGAATTTTTAAAATCAATGGCGCAGTGGACTACTTTTTCTCCTCAAACCCCTACGCCTGCACTATTCATTAAATTAAGTGAAACAAAACCCAATAAACTCAATATTTCAGCTCAGCTAGATCCATCTTTACTTTCAAAACTTAGTGACGAGACTGAACTGGCATTATCAAACGATTCTGATTTTCCGCTGACTTCCGCTTCAGATAATTCAAATGAGATCAGTATATTAAATAGCTTCTACATACGTGATATTGAGCGGATAATAGAAGATATCAAGCGAAATAAACTTGATATTGACTCACCATTAGGACGCTATCTGACCGGCAGTCGTAAGAAAAACGTAGATTTACTTCTACCGGCAGGAAGGACGCTATTGATTGAGAAATTACGACTAGCCCAACTTCCTGCTGGACGCTGGCTTTCAGATAGAAAACACAACATGAGTTTAATGCAGCAGTTTGCTATTAATACTCTTGAGCAAGAACTTACTCATCAAGGACTTTATTCAGTTAATGGTCCACCAGGTACGGGTAAAACAACTCTACTTCGTGATATCATTGCAAACAATATCGTTAAGCGCGCTGCCATTCTTGCGAATTATAATCGGGTTGAGGATGTTTTTTCTGGCTCAATCAGCATTAGCGTCAATGGCAACACGCGCAAGATACCCTGTCTTCGCCCTGAACTTTGTGGCTATGAAATGGTGGTAGCTTCAAGCAATAATGCTGCTGTCGAAAATATCTCACGCGAACTACCTCAGCTAAAAAGCCTTGGAGATGAGTGGCAACATCATGATTATTTTAAATCAGCTGCGCGAAAACTCGCGGCATTTTCACGACCTCTAAAAAATAGCGAAAAACAGCCAGAAAAAACTTTTCTTATCAAACCGCTTGCCCCAGATGATGATTGTTGGGGATTGATTGCTGTAGCTTTGGGAAAGAAAAAGAATCGCGATCGCTTTAAAGAGCGAGTGTTTACACATAATCATACGAAAGCTGTGACTTCACCACCAGCTGATGAATATAGACACCTATTTGAATCACTAAAAAATAAAGACATAGCGAGCTTCGCAGCAGCTAAAAAAGCTTTCATTGACGCTCAACAAAAACATCATTCTATCATTCAGGAACTTCAGCAACTTGAAGATCTTAACGATCTTTCCAATTATTACCATCAACAGCAGATAAAAATACAAAAACTACGTTTACGAAGGTTTATGCTCAACGCCCGAATTACGCGATGTGCAGAGCGTGAACCGCATTGGTTAACCTTAAAATTCAGAAAAATTTTCCGGGTTAAAGCCATTATTACTGGATTAAAAAACAGATTAAATTCTACCATTGCCGCGTTACAACTGGCGGAGCAACGTTTAAGTCAAATCCAAGATGAATTGGATGCTAAACATAAACATTGTTTAGCATTGCAGATTAAGTATCAAGACACCATTTTTGCCGCAGATGAAATCAATATCGAAGCTGAGGACATTCAGCGTACCTCTTTCGGCCATGGCGCAATATTAAATGCAGCCCGTAGTCAGCTTTCAGCATGCGCCCTGGATTTACATCAATCATGGCTGAAAGAGGCTTATAAAGAGTGCAACTTACTTAAAGTTATATTCTCCGTCAGCGACGCCATAAATGGTGGTGTACAAGAAACCAAAGCCTGCCTCGCTTTGTGGCAACTTCTTTTTATGATTGTGCCGGTAGTTTCTTCTACATTTGCATCCGTTCATCGTCAGTTTATGCATTTAGGTGCCGGTGATATTGGATGGTTATTTATTGATGAAGCTGGGCAGGCAACACCTCAACAAGCGGCTGGAGCATTATGGCGCGCGAAACGTGCTGTTGTGGTGGGAGACCCCTTACAGATTGAGCCCGTTTTTACAATTCCTCCTGCCTTCGTTGAAGCTCTTGCTCAACGCGCCTTTGCCGATGATTGGCGTGAGTGGTCTCCAACAACTCAGTCAGTACAAAATCTTGCAGATAGAGTGAACCCCTATGGTTCAGCACAAATATCTAATGAGAACTGGCTCGGTAGTCCGCTGCGCGTCCATCGACGCTGTGATGAGCCCATGTTCAGTATCGCCAACAAGATTGCTTACAACAATAAAATGCTACATGGTCGGGACAAGCGTTGGCCAACTGACAATAATCTTTGGGGAGAGAGCGGCTGGTTAGATGTTTGTGGTGAAGTGAAAGGAAAACATTACGTTCCCGCACAGGGAAAAAAAGTCCTCATGATGATTAATGACTGGTTTGAACATCATGGTGCGCTGCCGGACGTCTATATTATTTCGCCTTTTAAACAGATTAAAAACCAACTTAAATCCTTATTGAGTCAGGAACTAAAAGGCATCAATGATATCAACCGTTGGATTGATGATAGGGTGGGCACCGTTCATACCTTTCAGGGAAAAGAAGAGAAAAATGTCATTATTGTGCTTGGTTTATCGGCTAATAATTCTGGCGGAGAAAAATGGGCATCTTCAAAACCCAATTTGTTAAACGTTGCAGTAACGCGTGCGCAGAACCGAGTTTATATCATCGGTAGTAAGGCCATTTGGGCAGGATGCGATTATTTTAATGTCGCTAACGAAATGCTAAGCAGAATAGAGCCGCCTGAAATGCCGGAAAAACTCGCGGTTGTTCACGTTGATTAAGAAAGGATCAGCGCCGCCACAATCTGCTGTCGCAGCCACTGCTGAGCCGGGTCGCGGTGCAGGCGTTCATGCCACAGCAGCAAAATATCAAAGCCCGGCACCTCCAGCGGCAAATCGACAACCGCAAGGTGTGAAGTATGACGCACCAACCGCTCAGGCAGCACCGCGACCAAATCGCTGTTCGCCAGCGTCTCCTGCATAAACAAGAAGTGCGGCACCGACAACACCACGCGGCGTGAACGTCCCAGCTTCGCCAGCGCATGATCGGTGGCGGCGCTGAAGCCGCCGCCATCCGGCGACACCATGACAAATTCCAGCTGGCAGAATTGATCCAGCGTCGGCGGACGTTGTAATTGCGGGTGTTCGCATCGCCCCGCCAGCACATAGCGCTCGCTGAACAGTTTGCGTTGATGCAACGTCGGCGGCGCGTTATCGCCGGTGTGAAACACCACATCCAGCTCACCTTTTTCCAACTGCTGCGCCACCAGCGGCGGATTAAGCGCCAGAATCGCCATACGACTCTGCGGTGCAGCAGCGCGCATCAGGTTGAGGGCGGGCAGCACCAACGCCGACGAGGTGTAATCGGTGGCAGCGATGCGCCAGGTGACTTCGGCATTGGCCGGATTAAAGGTATCGGGCGGCGCGACTGCTTGCTCCACCGCCTCAAGCGCCAACCGCAGCGGCTCACGCAACGCTTCTGCGCGCGCTGTGGGCAACATGCCGCGCGGTCCGGGCAACAACAGCGGATCGTCAAAATGCCTTCGCAATCGCGCCAACTGAGCGCTAACGGACGGCTGCGAAAGATGAAGACGCTGCGCCGCGCGCGTGACATTGAGTTCGGTTAGCAGCACGTTGAGCGTCTGCAGCAGATTCAAATCCAGTGAGTTGATATTCACTCTGTCTATACCTGAGATATCAGCAATTTATTTCTACTATATCCAGCATCGACTTAATCTGCAGTGGTTTTCATCTCACAGGATTAAGCCCATGAATGTACTGATTGTGTATGCCCATCCGGAACCGCGTTCGTTGAGCGGTTCACTCAAAGACTTTGCCGTGCAGCATTTAAAAAAGGCCGGACATCAGGTGCAGGTTTCTGATCTCTATGCGATGCAGTGGAAAGCGCAGCTCGATGCTGATGACACACGCGCCCCGTTAGTGGGCGACCATTACGATGCGACTGTGGATTCACGCTTCGCCTACGATCATCAGCTTCAGGCTGCGGATATCGCCGCCGAGCAGGAAAAATTGCGCTGGGCCGATACGGTGATTTTCCAGTTTCCGCTGTGGTGGTTTTCGATGCCCGCCATCATGAAAGGCTGGTTTGACCGCGTTTACGCCAACGGTTTTGCCTACGGCGTAGGCGAGCACAACGAACAGCATTGGGGCGATCGCTACGGCGAAGGCAATCTCAGCGGCAAACGCGCGATGCTGGTGGTGACGACAGGCGGATGGGAATCGCATTACAGTCCGCGCGGCATTAACGGCCCGATGAACGATCTGCTGTTCCCGATTCAGCACGGCATGCTGTTTTATCCCGGCTTTAGCGTGCTGCCGCCGCTGGTTTTCTATCGGGTACAAAAGTCGGCAGCAGAACGATTTTCTGGCTGGTGCGATGCGCTGGCCACAAGGCTGGATACGTTGGCAGAAACTGCGCCAATTGCCTACCGTCAGCAAAACGGCGGCGACTATGAAATTCCTGCGCTGACGCTAAAAGCGGAGTGTGTAGCCGAAGAGAGCGGCTTTGGCGTGCATGTAAAGCGGTGAAAGGTAGCAGGCTCGGCGCTGAGCCTGCGGTTACTCGTACAGCCAGCGCCCCGCTTTCGCCGATTCAATCAACATTCCCAGCGTGAAATCGGGCACCACCGGCACTTCACGCTTATTGAAAGGATTGAGAATCTGCGCCAGCGAGGGCTCATCGGGATAGTAGGTTTCGATGACAAATCCGCCGCGATCAACGCTGAACTCGCCGAAGAACTCATCCATCAGCGCAGCCGCTTCTTCACGTTCGAAGTTGAGATCGCTATCGATATCAATTTGCGGCGTCAGCGTTTTCTGCTTGAACAGGTAAACGCCGTCGTAACGTCTCACCAGCTCGTAGATACGCTGCTCAATTTCAACTGTCATCGCTTCTGCACTCCACTGATTTCACCGGAGCGCCATTCTGCCATGCAATCCCGACAGTTGGATGAAAAAAATCTCTGCGGGGTAATTTTGAGACAAAGCGCGAATTTTCTGGGCGGGACGCCCGGTTTATTGCGTCAATGCGTCCTGTGCTTGTTTCAACTCTTCACGCGCGTCGGCCAGTTTACGCTGCTGCTTCGCAATTTTGTCGCTGCGGCCTTTGGCCTGCGCTTCTTGTAAATCCTGCTCACGCTCCTGCACTTTCAGCTGCTTCTCAGCCACTTTTTCCTGGCGCGCTTTGAGTAAGCCGCTGTCGGTGCAATGTTCGCTAGCTTCACGCAACGCTTTCTCCAAACCCGCGATGCGTGCTGGATTGCCATGCTCACGCGCCATCGCCAGCTCTTGCTGGATATCCTGTTTTTTGGCGGCGCAGCCGGTGGCTGGGTTGGCAGCCTGTACAGAAGTTACAGTCAAGGCAGAGAAAAGAATCGAAAGGGAAATCAGGGTGTTTTTCATGGTGAACTCTTGGTTTACGTTGATGGTCGCTATTATACGAAGAGTTCTTAACAGGATCTTAAGGCAGAAGTGATTATGCGAGACTGAGGAAATAAGCCGAATTTCAGACACAAAAAAAGCCGCTCGTAAGCGACTTAATTTTGCATCAATCGATTGTGCGAAGGCCGGACTCGACAATCAATTCAACTACTTGATTTTAAATAAAAAATAAAAATCCAGCACTGCTAATGCCCCCTTATGTGCCCCCTATTTTTTTGGCAAAATCTTCATAAATATCCTTTCACTAAATTTTTGTAATGCCCGTTTCAAGTAAAAGCCTACTTAATGTGGCGGATTCGTTCTATAGGTTGAAATCCACATAATCATTCTCCACCTAAAAAAAAGATTTTAATAATTATCCTTCACATTGTTCACTTATTGATTTTTATGATTAGAAACATAACCTTATACTGTGAATGATTGGTGCAGGGTGACGATTATCATTCATATCAGGTGAAGTCTGGACGTAAAAAACCGGCTTTCGCCGTTAAATATCGTCATGTTGCTGTGGGATCATCGCACCTTATCAGCTAATCGCTCATGCTCTATCCCTTGAGATCGAGATTGGATTGCACCACTGACTTTTTACGAGGCTTTAGTCAGTGATGCCCCGTGCTACCGAATGATGCTCTTAAGAAGCAGGCCAAACATATTTATGATATGCGTAATCTTATGGCTGTTGGCCTCCATGTAAGCGCGATAGGAATGATACAAATAGCGCTTAGAGGCTGAAGTGGCCGGATGCTCGCATTCTACTATTGAGTGCTCTTAGCTCTTACGCCCTGTGGATGGCTGAAATGCTGCATAAGCTGGCGCACTATAACAATGGTAAGCTCATCGCTGATTTTACTTCACCTGCGAATCGTGCTTGTTTGCCGGAATGATTTCAAGAAAGTGCAGGATAGCCGATGGCGCGCTATGACTATTGGACGTGCGAACTTGTCAGCGATTAGCCAATTACCGCAGTGCTTGCAAAGATCCCAGAGTAATGACCGATGCAAACATCACCTTATTCAGTCCGGCCAGCATGGTAGCGATTTACGCAATTATGCTTTTCCGCTGCCTCAGGCACCGGTTACTTCCAGAAAGTATTACTAGCCAAAGCGATTCGCTATAAATATAAACAGCCCAGAGAGGATGATGCTGAGTTTCTCCAGTTTGCGTCCGGCGGCAATGCTGCCCAGTAACAGCTAGAAAGTTGTTACCTGAGCTTGCAGCATCTCGCCTTCTCCCGCGTTTATTTAACCGAATGTCCGCTTTGTGCCAAAAGCGGACGTTAGTTTAATTGCGGTATGTTAGTTTACAGAGAGAACGTCTACGGGATATCAAGTTGTGGCGCTATGCATGCAGCGTATATGGCGTCAGAAACAAAGTATGACAACAATTGAAAACGCGTTAATTTTTACCTTTTGATCGGGTATCCAAAGAGAATATTTAAATGAAAGAAGCTGAAAAAGCAGCAGCAGGATTGCTGTACGATGCAAACTATGATGTTGATTTACTTAAGCAACGAGATGATGCCAAGCTGAAAATTTATACTTTCAACCATACGGCATTTACGGAAAAGGAAAAAAGAGAGGAGATCCTAATCAGTCTGCTTGGGAAGCTCGGGGAAAACTTTGTCATTGAAGGGCCTTTCTACTGTGACTATGGGTATAACATCGAAATCGGTGACAATTTCTACGCTAATGTGAATTTTACAATTCTTGACGGGGCGAAAGTTCGAATTGGTAACAACGTGTTTATTGCTCCGAACGTGGGAATCTACACAGCCGGTCATACTCTTGATTCCAGACGCAGAAATCAGGGGCTTGAATACGCTCTTCCTGTAACGATCGGGGATGATGTATGGATCGGTGCCGGGGTCAATATCCTGCCAGGTGTCAGAATAGGAAAGGGTAGCGTAATTGGTGCGGGTGCAGTGGTGCTTAAAGATGTGCCTGAAGGTGTGCTTGTCGCCGGAAATCCCGCCAGAATCATAAGAGCAATAACGGATGCAGATGAAAGACACTATAGCTAAAATCTGTATTCGACCGACAGTAGTGTAATCAGTTTGCTGTCAATATTACGTTTCAGGGCTGAGCGAGCTTAAATCGTTCGATTCTCTCTCCCGGTAAACATTGAGCGTAATTTTGACTGATTTCCAATCTTCAGATATTCATTACTCATAAGTAATGATTTCGGGCATAGCGCCAGGATAAGAAAAAATTAATGCAAAAACAGGCACGGTGACTGCTCATTATCTGTGCTCACATCAGTAAAATGAACAGAATTGGTATTCCCCCGTTGATGGCCGCCTTCCTTTCTAAAAGCCTGTCTTCGCCGTGAAGATGGGATGCTTCAGCTTTCTGGCTGAGTGAGCCACACTGTTAGTCCAGGCTTCTTCACTCATTCCGCAACTTCACCACAGCTCTGATTATAAAGTGGCACTAGAACAGCCACTTTTAGGCAGTTCAAGCCCGACAGAGGAGAAAACTCTGAATGCCTGCCCTGCAGGCAAAAATAATTAAAATCCGCGGCTCTTCCAGGGTGACAACATCGGGCAGATACATGGTTATCTTCCGTCCGTTGTGCGCAATACGCATCATGTTTTCAGTCTCGATTTCCGGCTGACTGCTCTGGAGTCTCACGCACTGACTGCGGTGTTTTCCCCGTCCACATCAGGAATGCGCGGGAAAAGGAGTTGGCATCCTCAAACCCCAGCAGGAATGATATTTCCGCACCTGACATGTTGGTATTCCGGAGATAGTGAACGGCCAGAGATTCCCGGACGTTATCAAGAACCTGCTGAAAAGACGTTCCTTCATCCTGCAGCCTGCGTTGCAGTGTGCGCGTGCTGACCGCCAGTTTCTGGCTAACGGATTGCATGGATGCCTCCCCTGCGGGTAGCATTTCCAGCAAAATGGAGTGCACTCTTTCTGACGTGCTAGCCATCTTGTCCAGATCAGCCAGCCTCTGGCGCAGGGAGGGCTCAAAAAACTGCCACATCTTATGATTTTCTGTCAGGAAGGGGCGCTGCATGTCTTCATTCAGGAAAACAATTGTCGTTATTTCACTGGCTGTAACCGGCGTACCAAAAAATTGGCCGTAGGCCGGATCATCGATATTTATTTTATCCGACGTCCACGGCAGGCTGACGCTGACAGGCATCACGTGCGTGCGCGTCGCCAGACGTATCAGCTGGGTAAAAAAGACCAGTTTAAAAATCAGGAAAACTTCCGGTGGTCGTCGGGTTTTATCGATGAAGTCCAGAGTGACTGAAGTCTGGGTAGCATGCTGTTCTGCCCTGATGATCATGGGGGCTATCAGACGCACGTACTTAGCCATCCTTTCCAGGGCACCGATCATGTTCGCGCTGCACAGCGCGGCAAACAGCTCCGGATCAAACCAGTCGGATGACATTACCTTTGCAATCTGCAGTGCGACAGGCACGTCCGGATACCGGGAAAGGCCCTCGGCCTCAATGGCTTTCCACAGCTTAAAGAAATCCTCAGGATTCAGACGAACGTTTTGGCGTGCAAAGAGATCGCCTGGCAGCTGTGCGCGGCGCAGTACGGGAGAGGCCTGCATTCCCGCATCCTGCATAAGAAGGCGCCAGCCCGGCCAGATGGAATAGTCCTGCACGTTAATATTTCGTTGTTTAGGCAAATCTGTGTTCTCTCTGTTCATGTACACAGTCTAGGGTGCCGATCATGCCACCTCAATAGCGAAATGCGCCAGTTTAACTTTGTCAATATTGGCGCATTTCGCTTTCAACATGGCGTGTTTCGCTAGTGTGCCATCGAGATGCCCGGTGCAGAATGGTTCTCAGACACCAGACAAAAACACCAGGGTAAACACAATGAAAAAAACGATTCTGATTACCGGTGCCTCATCAGGTTTTGGCCTGATGCTGGCGAACAAACTTCACCGGGAGGGGTTCACCGTCATTGGCACCAGCCGCAGTCCGGAAAAGTATTTGGAAAAGGTGCCCTTTAAGCTTCTGCGCCTCGACCTTGATGATGAGAACTCTGTTGAATCGTTCACCCGCGAACTTTTTGCATACACGAAGCAACTGGATGTGCTCATCAATAACGCGGGCTATATGGTAACCGGCATTGCCGAAGAGACTCCGGTCGAGGTGGGGCGCAGACAGTTTGAAACGAATTTCTGGGGTACCGTCCGGGTAACTAACGCCCTGCTGCCACACTTCCGCCGGCAGAAACGCGGACAGATTATCACCGTCAGTTCGATTGTTGGCCTGATCGGGCCCCCAAACCTTTCCTATTACACGGCTTCAAAACACGCGGTTGAGGGCTACTTCAAGTCCCTGCGTTTTGAACTCGACCAGTTCAATATCAAGGTCAACATGGTTGAACCTGTTTGGTTCAAAACAAACCTTGGTGAGAATGCCGTGTCACCGGATGGTCATCATATCCCCGATTATGACGCGTATCGAAGCCGGGTCCGGGCCGTGACGCAGAAAGGCATCGACGAAGCAGAATCGCCCGATGCGGTGGTGTCGACCATTATGCGCCTTATCCAGACGAAGGAGCCAAAGTTCAGTAATCCGGTGGGCAAAATGACCGGGATGATCCTCTTCCTGCAGAGCTATGCGCCAAAAATGTTTGAAGGTTCAATTCTCAAAAGCGTAAAGACTGCAAAGTGAAAACAACCCGGTCTCATTCTGACTGAATAAATGCCCTATTTTCTCTCACAGAGGAGCACACCATGGCCCGACCTGATATCAGCCCCGATGAAGGCACTATAACCGGCAAGCCACATGAAGCCGCTCTGGCGGGGCTCCAAGAATGGCACCGCATTGCTGAACACCGCGACTGGAAAAGCCTCCCAGGACTGCTGGCAGAGAATGTCGTATTCCGTAATCCGGCCTCTGCTGACATCTACCGTGGCAGTCAGCCCATGGTCTCGATACTCGAAGCCGTTTTCAGCGTCATGCAGGACTTCACTTACCTGCGTCACTTCAGCAGCAACTCCGGCTTTGTCCTGGAGTTCAGTGCGCAAGTAGACGAGGAGCACCTATTTGGTGTTGACCTGATTGAGTTCGATCAGAGCGGGAAAATTACCGATTTCATGGTCATGATGCGTCCGGCTGATGTGGTGCACAATCTATCTGCAAAAGCGGCTCAGCATCTTGCCATCGCACACCTGCCCTGAGAATTAAAAAAGCGAGCGATTATCACTTTTTAGACCCGTTCTGGAGATGAAATGAAAACATACCTGTGTAAATGGATCCCACCGCGCCCGGACTTTCTGGCAACGATGTCGGACGACGAAAAAAGGTGGATGGGGCAGCATGGCGCCTTCCAGAATGACCTTCTCGATGAGGGCGTCATCATCGCGCACGGACCGGTCATTGACGACAACGGCGGATATGGAGTGTCAATTTACAGAATTGCGGATCAGGAAGAGATTGCTGATTTCACCTCGCAGGATCCCATTGTCAAAAATGGTGTGGGACATTACGAGCATTTCACCATGCTTCACGTAACGTCAAAATTTTGATTTTAAGTCTATCTCATGAGGAATCAGCATTGAAAATCCAAAATTCCGTTGCTCTGGTGACCGGCTCAAACAGAGGACTGGGGGCTGCATTTGTGCGCGCTTTACTCGCGGCCGGCGCGAGTAAGGTCTACGCTGCCGCGCGTGATTGCAAAGGCATTACCGAACCCGGTGTTGTGCCGGTCAGCCTGGATGTCACACGCCCGGAACAAATCAGCGCGCTGGCGCAGGAGATAGGTGACGTAAACCTGCTGATTAACAATGCTGGGATTGGAGGGGCGGGTTCCGTTCTTTCCCCTGACTCACTGACGTTACTTCACAATCAGTTCGAAACCAATGCGGTCGGTCCACTCCGCATGGCTCAGGCCTTTGCTCCGCTTCTGGCCAGGCACGACAGCAGCGCGATCATCAACGTTATTTCAGCGTTAAGCTGGGCAACATTGCCCGGTATTACGGGTACCTACAGTGCTTCCAAGGCCGCTGCATGGGCACTGAGTAATGCAATGCGACAGGAACTGAAAGCGCAGGGAACGGACGTCCTTTCGCTGCACGTTGCTTTCATAGATACGGATATGGCGCGTGGCGTTCCCGGTGAGAAAGCGTCTCCTGATGAGATTGCCCGCATGACCCTGTCCGCGCTGGAAGCCGGAGAATCAGAGCTTCTGGCAGACAAAGTGACGGAAAGCGTGCACGCCGGGCTGACATCTCACCCGCCTATGTATCTTGGCATGATGGGTTAACCTCATATTTTCAGGCGATCTGCCAGCGGAACGTAACTATACAGAACGGAAACCGGGAAGTTTAGAGAGCGGAATATTTCTGTGCTTTCCTTTCAGAGGAAATGCTTTGCAGCTTCTGAAAATGCAGATGGACGTTTATGGTGCTTTTCTTCCAGCACCGCCTTCGCCCGGCGGGATGAGCATGACATCTTTATTGCTTCATCGGGGTGGGATCGCTTTTCCGAGGAGACATTGGTGACCGGGTTCTACAACATTCCTGTCAGTCGTGAGTGTGGCAGACCGATAAAGCCTGCAGCCGGTGAGGCATGACCCGGCAGGTTTAAAGCGAATTTTCCGGATACTGCATAATCCTGCAGCAGTGACAATCGGGTACAGGAAGCATCAATGGAGACAGACCCTGAATATGATTGAATCGATCGAATCAGCAGGCGCTGCCTGGATAAATCAGCCGCGCATCAGCTGCCTAGCGGAAGGACGACTGCAACTGACCACTGAACCTCATACTGACTTCTGGGAGCAGACATACTATGGGTTTCGCCGTCATACCGGGCATGCTTTTGGGTACAGTATTGACGGTGACTTTACGTTGCAGGTGAAAGTGCAGGCTGACTTCAGGCATCTGTACGATCAGGCTGGAATATTTCTGAAATATGACGATCAGAATTGGGTTAAAGCCGGCATAGAGTTTAATGACAGTCAGCCCGCCATCGGCTGCGTGGTGACAAGAACATTGTCAGACTGGTCAACGGGAATATTTCCAGGTACTCCAGAAATTTTCTGGATGCGGGCCACGCTGCACAACCAGTCGCTGAGAATACAGTATTCTGCCGACGGGCTGACCTGGCCTTTGCTCAGGCTCTGTCACTGGCCGGGGACAGAAAGGCGGTTTGTGGGAGTGATGGCCTGCACGCCTGAAAGAGAGGGGCTTGAGGTTGAATTCAGTGAGTTTTCGATACGTTCTCCCCTCGGCAGAGCGCTGCACGATCTTACGTAAGCCCGGCGAATGCGAAGCTGCGTCATGCTATGTCTGGACTCTTACAGCCGCTGAGGCAGATTGGAACTGACTGCTCATGTATGGACAGTCAGCTGAAACTACAAAATCTTTTAGTGAATGAAGTCAAAAATGCATCTTCTGTGTTCTGTATATAAAAAGTTTGATCAACCCGATACCGGTAAGCTGCTGTTAAGAATAATGCTGGGTGGAATTTTAATTTTTCATGGTGCCCACAAACTGATTTACGGTATTGATGAGGTCCGTGAGATGCTGGCGGCATCCGGCCTGCCTGCATTCTTAGGCTACGGTGTTTATGTCGGCGAACTGGTTGCCCCAGTGCTGCTCCTAGCTGGGATTATGACGAGGGCGGCTGCACTTTTCATAATGATTAACATGGTTTTTGCGTGGTACCTGGGGGATGCCCCTGAGACCCTGCATCTTGACGCTCAGGGCGGATTGATGATTGAAGGTCTCCTGTTTTACTTTTTCTCAGCCATTGCTGTCATATTTCTGGGGGCAGGAAAATATGCCGTTATAAAGAACAGTTAATCATTTGTGATCAATATTAGAGAAAAAACGCCACATGCAGTATAGCTGGCAGTGATCGCAGTAAATTTTTAAACGGCAGTTTTTTTTTAAAAACCTGTCGCCTTATCCGAGTCAATCATGCAGCAATCATCTTCGGTCACTGTCTGCATTCATAGCGTCGCGTTAACGTTTTATGCCCTCGGGATTTTCCCCGAATTTGATTCATCGCCAGTGGAGTTTTTCTTCTTGCTTTTACAGCGTTCAAAATCGCGAGTTAGAAAATATCATTCTGACATTAAGCTTATGTCCGCTTTTCGCTCATAGCGGACCGTTCCCGGTCTTAGGTCCGCTTAGTGCCAGAAGCGGACCCTGGTAAAGTTTCATTGCCCGTGAAAGAAGAAACGTGCATGGTGGTAAAACAGCCGCATCAAGTATGCTAAAACTAGGAGAAGTGATGACTGTTCAGCAAGCGCCTCGACTTGAAACAGAACGACTGATTTTAAAACAATTTACGCTCGATGAGTTTCCAACGCTTATGGCGTGCTGGAGCACTCCTGAAATGGCTAAAATCAATGGCGGTGAAAATCCAACAGCAGAAATGGTTTGGACCCGCTTATTACGTTATATCGGGCACTGGCATGCGTTAGGGTATGGCTATTGGGCAGTGTTTGAGAAAACAACAGGTCGTTATGCTGGTTCGTTTGGTTTCCAGGATGCTCATCGTGATATCACACCTGAGTTAAAATACCCTGAAGCTGGATGGACGTTGGTTCCTGAGGTTCGTGGCAAAGGTTATGCGTCTGAAGCACTGGCCGCAGTTTTACTATGGGCCGACCAGACATTTTCATCCCCAGTATGTTGTATCATTGACGAAGAAAATAAACGTTCAAATTATCTGGCTGAGCGTTTTGGTTTCCAGTTTCAAGGTTATGTTAACTATCGCGGCAAGCAGGTACGCATGCTTATACGCCAGTAAGTAATCAACCCATAAATACAATTTTTTAGCAGGTCATTTGAGGAATTAGCCATTAAAGATCTTCGTCGCTTCTGATTGGTAAGAATCTGATTGGCCCTTTCATTCCGATGCGCTCTTGACCCCTGTTGCAAACGGAATGTCCGCTCCTCGCTCATATGGGACAACCATAATCACATCTCCTAACCCTATGGAGATTGAGCATGACAACATCCCCCTGGAACAAGGGCCGTATTATTGGCCAGAAACGGCCTCTTCAGATCTCTCATATCTGGGGAATCCGTATCAGACTTGAGCTGGAAGGAAAAGTACGCGATTTAGCTCTGTTTAACATGGCTCTGGACAGTAAACTTCGGGGCTGTGATCTGGTTAAGCTAAAAGTTTCTGATGTGGCCTATGGGCACTCTGTTTCGGGCAGAGCGACAGTGCTGCAGCAAAAAACGGGAAGCCCCGTTCAGTTTGAACTGACTAAGGGAACCAGAGAGGCTGTGGCAGCGTGGATCAAAATGGCTCATCTACGTAGTAGCGACTATCTGTTCCAGTCCCGCGTCGGTTCTTCAAGACATATCTCAACCAGGCAATATAACCGTATTTTTCATGGATGGATTGATAAGCTGGGTCTCGACGAGACTCTGTACAGTACGCATTCTATGCGAAGAACCAAGCCATATCTGATCTATAAAAAAACGAAGAATCTTCGAGTGATCCAGCTACTGTTAGGTCACAAAAACCTCGAAAGTACAGTCCGTTATCTCGGTATTGAAGTGGATGATGCTCTGGAGATAGCTGAGTCTATTGAAGTTTAATTTGTGAGGGCTGCAACAGCAGCCCTGTGTCAGAAGCGGACCTCCTTTTATCGCCCGGATGCCTGTATTCTTCCGTCGGTAAATGTTTCGATATGATTGGTTGTTATCGTCATACCGCACGAATTACTTATTCATCACTCTTTAGCCAACGAAAAGTTTACTATATGCTTTTATCTAGTGCACTAGACAATCAACAGCTAGATAATGAGTTAGCATATGAACAAGCAGTCACGGCAAGAAATAGGGACACAACTTTCTTTTGCGTTATATGGTGCGGCGAGCCGAATGAACCGGTTACATAAGCCGTTCCTGGACCCGCTGGGACTTACCTTCCCACAGTATCTGGTCATGCTGGAGTTGTTTAATGGCACCCCGCGCACCGTGGGGGATATCGGGAATAAGCTTGGCATGGATACCGGCACCATCACGCCCGTTCTCAAACGCCTTGAGGCTGCCGGACGCATAATACGCACACGTGACCGCGCAGACGAAAGACGAGTTCTCATTACCCTTACAGTTGATGGGCTCGCTTTGCAAAGTGAGCTGTGGCTCGTAACCGAAAGAATCAAATCAGCCTGTCAGCTATCGGATGAAAAGCTCGAGGAGTTACGGGATACCCTGAATGGCTTTGCCCATCCCGCTGATAACTGATCATCCTCCACTCATACAAAAGGTACTGCTATGAAAATAGGCATTATTGGCGCCGGAAATATTGGTGCGACGCTGGCAAACAAGCTCTCTGTGCAGGGCCATGAAGTCAAACTGGCGAACTCGAGAGGACCGGAAAGCATTGCTGAGCTGGCGCGAAAAGTGGGTGCACTGGCGGTTGATCGCCAGGAGGCCGTACGAGAAGTGGACGTCATCATCCTCTCTATACCCTTTGATAAGCATACCGAACTTGCTGAGTTAATGCGCGACGTCCCTGAAAGCGTGATCGTCATTGATACGTCTAATTATTATCCTTTCCGTGACGGGGACATTATTGAGATCCGTGAAGGTAAGCCTGAAAGCGTGTACGCCAGTGAAACAGTTCAGCGCCATCTCATCAAAGCCTGGAATGCTGTTCTGGCCGAGACGCTTAAAGAGAAAGGGCAGGATGCAGGTTCTCCGTCCCGTATTGCTATTCCTGTTGCGGGCGACGACTCCGCAGCAAAGTCTGTTGTGATGGAGTTGGTCAGTCAGAGTGGTTTCGATGCATTTGACGCCGGTATGCTTAGCGAATCATGGCGGCAACAGCCCGGTACTCCAGCCTACTGCACTGAGCTTAACGCCGCAGAACTTAGAGCGGCCCTTCAGGCAGCGGATAAAGCTCGCGCACCACTGAACAGAGATGCGTTGATCAGGGAATTCATGTCTGCAGGCGATCATCTAACACATGATGTGATAGTCAAACGCAACCGTGCAGTAACAGCCTGAGTTGAAGAGGATAGCTTATGACACATAGAGAAAAGTACCGGATTGCTGTCCTGGGAACCGGTCATATCGGTAAAACGCTTGCCCGCAGTCTTGCAGTTGCCGGTCATTTCGTAAAAGTCGCAAATTCACGCGGACCAGAAACGATAGACCCCGACGTGCTTGAAACGGGCGCTGAAGCATCTGATACGGCCAGTGCCGTGCAGGACGCGCAGGTAGTCATCCTGTCCATACCTATGGCGAAGCTTGAGGGTATCGCGCCTCTGATACGCAATCTGCCTCAGGATGTTATCGTTGCTGATACCTCCAACTACTATCCACATCGTGATGGCATCATTGACACTTTCTCAGATGGTGAGGTTGAAAGTCAGTGGGTGGCACATCTCCTGAACCGTCCCCTTATCAAGGCATGGAATGCCATAGGTTCAGATTCTCTCGCCAGGAAAGGTTCAACAGCAGGATCGCCAGTGCGTATTGCAATTCCGGTGGCAGGGAATATCGAAGAGCACAAGATGGTGATCAAGGATTTTGTCAATGATACGGGATTTGATGCCTTTGATGCGGGTAACCTTGATGAGTCCTGGCGGCAACAGCCAGGTGCTCCGTGCTACTGTACTGACCTCACATATGAGCAAATGAAATCTGCGCTGGCTGCAGCGGAAAAGGTACGATTACCCGTGCGCCGGGATATTGCAGTTCAGGCAATACAGGAGCGTGTGGGTGATAAAAGCACAAACCCTGATGCCGATTATATTGTTCGTTTACACAGAGCGCTTTTCATGTAATTTGAAAGTCGTGTTACTCCCTCCTCAAATGACTGCTCTGTTTTATCGATATTTTCGCTCAAACCATTTCATTTGCTGATGTATGAGCGAAAAGCAACTTCCGCTTTTCGCTCAAAGCCGTCCCACGTCTTTGCCATGAGCAGTTTTGTGCCAGAAACGGACACTGATGACCTTGAACGGTGCTAATCAACAACAACCTACTAGTCAGGCTTGCCCATTCATTTTTCAGAGTAGGAAATGCGGTATCCACTGCCCTCCCTGAGTACGCTGGCAAACCCAGCCTGGCTTAAGTGCATGCCGGCAATGATCAGTTTTTCGCTGACAGCTTTTTCCATAATTTTCTTTCTTGTTTCCTCGGCCTGAGCGGGATCGGTGTCGAATAAAATAGAAACAGCCGGCTGCGCTGATTGAATATGAGGATAATGGACAATGTCTCCCCATATTAATAAGCATTCATCATCGCCATCGATGCGAAAACCGGTATGTCCAGGCGTATGACCCGGTAAGCATACCGGCAGAATGCCTTCTGCTATTTTGTCGCCGTTAAAAAAACGTACCTTCCGGGCATAAGCGTCTAAGGTTTGCCGAACCAGCCGAAAATTACGTTGCCCGCGCTCATTCGCTATGTTGAGTTTTTCATCATCCTGCCAGTGTTGCGCTTCGAGAGGATGAAGAATAATTTCAGCGTGTTTAAAAACCGGCTGTTTCTCAGAATCCAGCAGGCCTCCAATATGATCCGGGTGGCAATGCGTCAATAAAACGGTATCGACGTCGTCAGGGCTGATACCCGCTGCGGCAAGGTTTGCGTTGAGTTGTCCCGCCATGTTGTTCAGCGGGCCTGTGCCAGCGTCAACCAAAATGATCCGACCCAAACCGCGGATAAGGTAACAGTTTATATGGATATCGCCGGGCTCACTGATTCCGGCACGGCATTGAAGAAGGTCCGCATCAGCTTTTTCGATGCCTGAGAGCAAATCCAGACTGGCTAACATATTGCCGTCACTCAGCGCAGTTATATGAAAATCGCCAATCTGACAGAACGGAAGGGGATGGCTCATTACTACCTCGAGGTCAGTTGCGGGCGAATAGGTGTTCTGCTGGGGAGCCAAAACAACGAATACGGGTCATCAGACCCGAGGTCTGTTGAGTGGCAAAATCCAGTTCACGCATAAAGTTCTTCATCACCTCGGGGGATCGCAATGTTGTCAGACGATAAAAGAGCTCGGCATAGACCGGTTGCCCACATCCCGGCTTTACATCGACAAAAATGATATGAACGTTTTTGGGTTCTGCACCGAGGATGTCACAGCAGAGGGCGCTGCATTTATGGGTAAAATCACCAAGGTTTTTAAACTTGTCAGAATGATTTTCAGAAATATAAAAAGTCAGGTTAGGCATGATGTTATGGCATCCCTTTGTCAGCACACTGCAACTGCGGTGTCAGTGGCTCGTAGAGATACACACCGGGCATATCTGTAAACAGCGAGGCCATCTCAACAGGTATGACATATGCAACGCGATAACCAGGGAATTTATCCAGCCCCACCACGTGCATTTCCAGACCCCGATATCCCCATTCCGTCTCTAAAAAATCTATCGGCTTTTCGCTCAACAGTAGAATTTCATCGGCAAAGATGGCTGGAGCAATGCCTTCTCCTTCATAAAGGTTACGATGCCAGTCTTTAATGCAGACCTGCCAACGAGAGAAATTACCGCCTCCTTTTAAACGATAATCCTCGCTGCTGAGAATATCTGCATCAGTAATCGTATGAATGGCAAGATAAACAGGGCATCCGGATTTGACGGCGCGAAAGCGTTGAGAGGTAGTGAAGCCAGCAACAGATATCAATGCGGGTAGTTTTTGATGGCTGTAAAAGGCATTCCATTCGGCCTCGCTTTCAGGTGCGTTATACGAACATTCCACGGTATAGAACATCAGTCCCTCTCTACATGACTTTTAAACGCAGCAAATATATTGCTCAGTGATTTTTCATCATGCTACAGGCTGGTTATGTCGCTTAAAAACGATAATATGTCATGGATTAGTGATATTAAGTCAATAAAGCATGTTGTCAGCACTGAGCAAGGAGCCGGTTTTATGCGCAGAAAAATACCCAGTAGTGCGTCCTTGCAGGCTTTTGATGCCGCCGCAAGGCACGGTAATTTTGCCCGGGCCGCAGAGGAGTTGTCGTTAACCGAAGGGGCGATTAGCCGTCAGATTGCGCGTCTTGAAGCGTTGCTGAACTGTAAACTGTTTGACCGTGTGGGAAGCCGGGTAAAGCTTAACCCTGTCGGCGCGCGCTATGCACATCACGTGCGTGAAACGCTCGATCGGCTCGAAAGAGATACGCAGTACATAATGGGAATGCCTGAGGGCAGTAAGAGTCTGGATATCGCCGTCCTGCCGACCTTTTCCAGCCGTTGGCTTATTCCCCGCCTGAGCGGCTTTAACTCTTTGTTCCCGGACATAACGTTAAATATTGCGGCGAGAACGGACCCGTTCATTTTGCCAGGAAGTGGCTTTGATGCGGTCATTCATTTTGAACATTCCGCATGGGCAGGCATGCGTATGCGATTTCTGTTTCAGGAAAATCTGCTACCTGTTTGCAATCCCGCACTGTTAACAAATAATGACGTAAATCGACAGCTAAACGAACTTCCGCGCATTCACCGTCGACAGAATCCTGATGCATGGCATCGCTATGCCCGGGAAAGTGGAATACACCTCGATAATCCGGCTCAGGGTGTGCGGTACGATCTTCATGAAATGGCCATCGCTGCCGTCATCGCAGGACAAGGGGTAGCATTGGTTCCACGTATGTATGTCGAGAATGAATTGAGTTGCGGCATGCTTGTTTCGCCCTGGCCAGTCTCAAACTGCGTTAGCAAAAAATTTTGTTTAGTAAAACCGACGGAAACGGGAATCAATGAGGCTGCGCTGGAAAGCTTTGAACGCTGGTTGCTTGCTGAAATGAATATGCTCACCAACCTTAATACCGAACGATGACGTTACGTCCGCTTTTCGCTCAAAGCAGACGTAAAGTAGCGTTACAGGGAACATACAATGTTCCCCATTAATTCTCGTATCAGCGTTTATTCAGGTCCGGCTGAGAGCCTTCAAAGGCCCGTGGTTCTTTTTCCCATCTGTTAATGACCAGTGGAGCAACAACGTTCCCCAGCACGTTGAGGGTCGTAGTACCGCTGTCGATGATACGGAATATCCCGGCTATCAGGGCAACGGCATCAAGCGGCAGTCCCGCAGATGCCAGAGTAGCGGAGAGGATCAGAATGGCGAAACCCGGTACACCGGCCGCCCCTTTCGAGGTCAGCACCATCGTTACCACTAAAATGACCTGCTGCATCAGCGTCAGGTCAATACCGTAAAGCTGAGCGACAAATATGGTTGCCACACCGAGAAATATCGACGCGCCGTCAAGGTTAAAAGCATATCCCACGGGCACCACGAAGCTGACGATCCGCCCCGGTACGCCATAGCGCTCGAGCTTGTACATCAGCTGAGGCATCACCGCTGCAGAAGCGGCGCTTGAAAATGCCAGCACCAGTTCCTGGCGAAAATGCTTTATCAGCTTAAAAACGTTTTCGCCGATCAGCGCACAGATTTCGCCCAGCACAATCACGGCAAATAAAATCAGCCCCAGATAGACGGTGCCAATTAGCTTGAGCAGCGGCAAAAGGGAGGCAAAACCAAACGTGGACACCGTGGCACCAATCATTCCGAACACGCCAACCGGCGCGTATGCCATGACGATCGACACCACCCTGAACATGCCATCGGATACGCTCTGGAGAACGCCGAGGATAGGTGCCGTTTTGTTCCGGGGAAGGCCATTAAGTGCCAGGCCGAACAACACGGCAAAGAACAGAACTGACAGGAGTTTGCCCTCAGAAAGCGCGACAAACAGGTTATCAGGCACGATATTCTGCAGAATAACCAGAGCGCCGCGCGCCGGCTCCATCTTCATATGCCCGTCGCCGTGCGTCATTCCCTGAATACTGGTGCCTTCGCCGGGGGAAATAAGGTTAGCCAGCACCAGTCCAAAGACGATAGCCACTCCCGTCACGGTAAAAAAATAGCCGAGCGCCTTCACGCCCATTCGCCCGAACGACCTGTTGTCACCACTTCCGGTTATGCCCAGAATCATGCAACAGAAAACAATCGGCACCACGACCATTTTCATCATTTTGATAAAAATATCGCCAAGCGGCTTGAGGATTTCCTGGCTGACCCACTGCTGATACTCGGGGTGCGTATTGAAATACCAGCCCACAACGATTCCAAGTGCAAGACCAATAACAATCTGCCACACCAGTGTTATTTTTTTCATTACGCCCTCGGTTTGAACAGGAGCAACCTCCGCCTGAATGAGACAGAAGCCACGCTAAAATAGTCGGGTGAAGGTGTGATGTGGCACGGCCTGGAGCCGTGCCGGGAAAGTTATTTCGCGAAAAGCTGACTCATATCCTTGAACGCCTTGAACTCAAGGGCGTTACCACACGGATCGAATAAAAACATGGTGGCCTGCTCGCCAACCTGTCCCTTAAAGCGGATGTAGGGTTCGATGACAAATTTAGTGTTAAAGGATCTGAGGCGTTCGGCAAGGGCCTCCCACTCCTCCCACTTCAGGATGATGCCAAAGTGCGGGACAGGTACGTCATGACCATCGACGGAGTTGGAATGCACGCTCTCCTGCGAGGCGGTTTTAGGATGTTCGTGAATGACCAGCTGATGACCATAAAAGTCAAAGTCCACCCACTGCTCGCTTGAGCGGCCTTCACTCAGGCCAAAGACCTCGCCATAGAAATGACGTGTTGCTTTCAGGTCGTATACGGGTATCGCCAGATGGAAGGGGGAAAGGCTCATTTATGCATCCTCAGTAAGAGTATCCGCCGGTTTGCGGCAGGATGAATAGTTTCGGGAGGCGTAATGTTAAATGCGGATTGAGAGTCAAAAGGCTCGCATGCATTAACATTACCGTCACAAATGAGCTTATGAATAATTTAATTTGATTAAAATCAATTTATATCTTTATATATAACAAATAAAATTTGTGAGTTGTGGGCGTGATGATCCGTGAATTGAAAACGTTTCTGATGGTGGCAAAGGAAGGGACTTTTGCCGCGGCAGGCAACAAAATCGGGCTGACGCAGGCGGCCGTCAGCGCCCAGATGCAAAGGCTGGAGGCCGATTTAAACTTTCCGCTGTTTGACCGGTCGGGAAGAAACGCTCGCCTGAATCAGAAAGGCGTGCAGCTGGTCTCTCAGGCGCAGGAGCTTCTCTCGCTGTATGACGGTCTGGGTGAGCGACTGAACCGGTACACCCCCGGTAAAACCATTACGATAGGCGCCATTGCCTCGGTACAGCGAACCCTGCTTCCGGATGCGCTGACGACGTTCTGCAGACAGAGTGCCGGCTGCCGCATACGCGTTATACCAGGCCTGTCGATGGACCTGATTAACCTTGTTGACGCAGGCGAAATTGATATGGCCGCAGTGCTGAAGCCCCCTTTTGCACTGACGGCGGGGCTGCAGTGGAGCACGCTGGCCCATGAACCTTTCCATCTTATCGTGCCAAAAGGTGTTGCCGGTAACGACATAGCCGCGCTGCTGAGCGCCCAGCCCTTCATCCGCTACGATCGTTCCTCGTTTGGCGGGCGCCAGGTTGACCGTTTTCTTCGCGAAATGGGTCTTTCGGTCAACGAAATCTGTGAGGTTGACGAGCTTGAGGCCATCCTCAAGCTCGTCAGTAACGGCATGGGCGTTGCCCTGTTGCCCCGGACCGCCACCTGGCGGCGCTGGCCGGCGTCCGTCAGGGCAATTGGCCTCGGAGATAAGGTATTTTACCGGGACGTGGGGCTTATTCACCGCCCGCTTGAAAACCTTGACGAAGACGTCCGGCGGATTTCAGAGCAGATTATCCTGCTGGCAAGCCGGCAAACGCCTCTGGCCACAGCCGGAACCTCATGCTGACGTGGTGACGCACACATGAGGTTTAGCCCTGCGGCGCACCTGGCGTCAGCTGCGGCGCATCGTGCACCTCCACAGCCTCTCCGGTAGCGTAAAAGTGTCCGCCCGCAATGTAGTGCAGGCTTCGCCAGTCTGCGGCTCCCCTTTCAAACTGCCAGTGGCCGTCCTTAAAAGCGCGACTGTCCGCCCAGGCCCCTTTGATCTCGCCGATGAATAAATCATAGGTCTGCTGGTTATGCTCTTCAGGAATGAGTTCGCAATACAGCCACGCCGCACATCCTGAAACCCCCGGCACATCCGCGCCGGGCAGCGCAAACAGCGATACGCCAGACTGCGTGAGCTTATCCGCTTCGCAGGCCAGCGAATGTGAGCCGAGGAAATGCACGAGTGATGCCTGGGCTGCCACCGGCACCTGAATCACAAACGAACGACTTTTTTCAATCAGCTCTCGTGTGTATGCGGTTTTGTCCAGCACGACGGTCAGCCGCGCCGGATCGTAATCCAGCGCGCAGACCCATGACGCCGCCATGACGTTGTCCGTTCCGTTATAGCGCGCTGAGACCAGCGTCGCCGGCCCGTGATTTATCAGCCTGTAGGCTTTTGCCGGCTCGACAGGCACGATGTGTTCATTCATTTCCGGACTCCATTGTGCTGCTACTGGTTTTCAAGGTAGGCAGCGAGGCTGAGGTGGCCTGACTTTATCAGCGCCAGCACGCTCGCTTCCATTGCCTGCACATCGCTACGGGATCGGGACTCAAAAACTGCCTGCCATACGATGACCGTTTCGTCGCGATCGCTCAGTGGAATAAGGCTGACCGAAGCCACATAGTCATCAACGGCCAGCGGCGCTTCAATAAAGCGATACGAGAAGGCCCGCTTACCTGCATCCAGCATGAGGAGCTCTTCGCGCAGGACGTCGCCATTTTCAAGTACCAGCCGGCGCCGGCAGCCCGGGCGCCCGTCGGGCTGATTATCTTCGATTTCGCTGCTGCAGATAGCAGGATGCCAGTCGCTGATGCGTCCGAACTGGCTGAGCGTCTGCCATACGCGGTCCGCACGGGCGTTAACCACGGCATTAAAGTTCACTTCTGACATTACGGTTCCTTCTTATCATTCATCTTCAGAAAATTATCCTGCAGAATTTATTTCACCTGCAGAAACAATGTGAATGCCCGGCCTGGGTGGAGTCACCGCTCTGAGGAGATGGCGGGCTATGTCTTCAGCCGGGCTGAGCTGCCAGCTGCGTGGCAGAACCGGCGATAAGAGCCTGAGCACCTGCTTCAGCGCCGTTTCACCCGGGCGGAATTCAGCCCGATCGCCGGCAATAACGCCGGGGCGGACCAGCGTCAGTGAGGTAAAACCTTCGTGCCTCAGCGCCTGTTCAAGCTCCCCCTTCAACCGGTTATAAAAGAATCGGGAGCGGGCATTTGCGCCGGTCGCCGAGGTCAGCGCGAACGCAGAGGCGCCGCCATTACGCGCCAGCCGGGCAAACCTCAGAGGATAGTCATAATCAACCCGCCGGAATGCCTCCCGGCTGCCGGCTCTGGCAATGGTGGTGCCGAGCGCACAGATAACTGCGTCAACGCGCCACTCCACAGCGTCAGCGTCGGGGGCATCAAAGTCGATCAGGGGATTAATAAGCCGGGGATGGGCTGTGGCGCACCATGCAAGAGGTTTTCGCGTCGGCGCAATGACGGTACCGATGTGCGGGCTGGACATCGCCTGCTGCAGGACATGACTGCCCACGAGCCCCGTTGCGCCGAGCAGCAGCAGCCGCATATCCGGATCTGAATCAGCGGACCTGCCCATCTCAGCGTTCCGCCATCTGCTGAACCGCCTTTCGTACCGGCACCTCACCGTCGGTCAGCTCAATGATGACGCGGCTGACGCGGGGCTGAGCGATAATTTCAGCCAGCGTGGCCGCCACGTTATCCCGGGAGACCTCCCCGTAAGGTATGGCCAGCCCGGCGCGGACATATCCTGAACCCTTGTCATCCAGCAGCAGGCCGGGACGCAGAATGACCCAGTCCAGCGAGCTTGCGGCCAGCACGACTTCTGCCTGCTTTTTCACCCGCATATAGTTTTCAAATGACGCCGAGGTGGATTCATTTCTTGAGGCCTCCGGAAAGGCCGAAACCAGCAGGAAGCGCGAAATGCCAGCCAGCGCGGCTGCCTCTGCGGCCGTCTTAAGCCCTTCTCCGTCAATGGCGCTCGTCATTTCCGGGCCACCTTTGCCGCCGGCACCGGCTGAGAAGACCACCACATCGCAGCCTCTCATCATGGTCGCCAGGGCGGCGGCATCCAGCTCCGTCAGGCTCCCGCTGACGGGCTTTGCTCCCTGCAGACGAATTAACTGCGCCTGCTCCGGCTGACGGTGCAGCGCATGAACAGCGTGCCCTTTCTCCGTAAGAATTCTGGCCAGGCGCAGGCCCACCTTGCCTGCGCCGCCGATAATAAACACTGTACTCATGGATAACTCCTTTGCGTGACCTGTTTTTTGCTAAAAAACTGCCGCCAGTCAGCCCGTAAACTGGTGATAGACTTTCGCAATCACCTGCCAGCGACCGTCGATGCGAATGAGGGTCAGGTAGTCGTTATAGTCGGCGCCGATAGCATCCTTTTCCATGTCCACGCGCACCACCGCCGTGGTCAGGGTGATGGCCAGCACATCCAGATGCGTTTCAATCCCTGGCGCGCTGCCGTTTTCACGGACGAATTTATACAGGTTGTCGACAGACCCTCCCAGCAGCTCACCGTCAGTAAAACCGTACATGACGGCGTCCTTGTGAAACGCTTCTGCCACCGTTTCGGCGCAGCCTTTTTTCAGGCCGTCAACGTAGCGACGCGCCGTGTCGAGAACGGCCTCATAGGCAGAAACAGGGACGGTTTTGATATTCTGGCTCATGTTTTTCCTCACTGGGTTTCGCCGCATCTGGCGGTCAGACGCGACGGATGAAGGGGGAATGGCTGATGTCAGGAAGCGGCGTGGGTATGGTAAATTTTGCTCACTACGGTCCAGCGCCCGTTGACCTTCAGCAGGTTGAAAAAGTCCGTGAAGCGAAAGCCCGAAATATCATCGGTATCGACGCGCGCGCTTGCCGCGGTGCCTGCGATATCAACGTGCACGATGGCGGCCTTCGCTTCCGGGGATGGGCGGAAAGCGGTATCGATGGTGTCGAAAAGTCCCTGAATAGGACCGCCGGTGAGGTTTGCATCACCGTCAACGCCAAAGATGGTGGCCTGCTCGCTGAACGCGGGCTTCATTATTTCGCTTTTGGCCTGCTTTCCACCTTCGTTGTACTGGCTTAGCACTTCCACGATGGCGCTGTATTCCTGAACATAAGTTACGTCGGTCATTTCATCTGTCTCCGGTTTTGTTGTGGCGGGTATCCGCAGGGATGCCCGTAATTCGCTTGAACATCTTGTTTATGACGAACAGCAGCATCAGTCCCGCCGCAACGGCGGCCATGCCGGTCAGCACATCAGCGCGCTGTAAAACGTCTCTGACGCTGAAACCGCCGTGCAGAAGCACCTGTAAGTCAGAAATAACGCTTCCGGCAGCGGCATAAACATACGTGCCGGGGATCAGTCCAGCCACCGTCGCTGTCGCATATTTTCTGAACGATACGCCGCTGATCCCCAGCGCGTAGTTCAGCGGCGCGAAGGGCAGAATGGAGCTCAGACGCAGCAGCAGGATCAGCAGCAGGGCGTTGTTCTTCGACAGTGAAAGCAGGCTATTCAGGTAGCGGTGGCGGCTGGCGGCGCGCGACGCTGCCGGAAATAACTGGCTTTTGCTGATGCAGAAAGCGATCAGTGCGGAGGTGGTACCCGCCAGCAGAGCCAGCGCAGTTCCGCCCGCCGCGCCAAACAGCCACCCTGACAGCGCGGTCAGCAGGGAAGCCGGAAAAAAAATCAGCGTCACGGCGACAAAAATAACGAAGTACAGCACTACCCCCGCCGCGCCGGCGGACTGCAGATAGTGGCTGAGCGAGAACGCAAGATCTGACATGTGCCTCATGTATTTATGTAGTAATCACTATGTAATGTTATTATTGTATAGTGATCGCTATGTAATGTGTCAAGAGAATGATTTTATGCCCGACGTGAAGACGAAAAATTCAGAAGTCAGCAGTGAAAAGCCTAAAGGGCGGCCGCGCAGCTTTGATCGCGACAGGGCCCTGATCAGGGCCCTGGATATCTTCTGGCGTAAAGGCTTTGAGCCCGCCTCAGTTGCCGAGCTCTGCGCTGCGATGGAAATTAATCCGCCGAGCCTGTACTCCGCCTTCGGTAATAAGGCGAAACTTTTCATGGAGGCCGTGAGCTATTACGAAAGGGTCTACTGGAAATCAACCTGGGAGCGGCTTGAAGAAGAGCCCGATATTACCCGGGCGATTGATAACTTCTTCAGTGAAGCGGCAGACATTCTGCTTTCCCCTTCAGCACCCTGCGGCTGCATGGTGGTGCTTGCGGCGATCAATGTCTCTCAGGAGTCCGCTGACGTCGTTGAAGCGGTCAGCGTGCTCAGGCAGGAAGGAAAAGATCTGTTTGAAAAGCGTCTGCGCAGGGCTGTCACGGAGAAGCAACTGCCGTCTGATACCGGTACCGCCGCACTGGCTACCGTTCTGAATACGCTTCTGGAGGGTATGTCTATCGAGGCCAAAGACGGGGCCACGCCGGAAAGCCTGAGCGCAACCGGGCAGTTTGCGTCTCGATTGCTGCCACGTGAAAAATTCTGATCGCACAAAATGCAACCTGCGAAACTAGACGACCGGTCAGTTTTATCGTTATGCTACCCGGACTATGAAAAAACAAGCGGCTAACGTGCGTCAGCACATCATTGATGTTGCCCGGACGCTTATTACACATAAAGGCTATAGCGCCGTCGGCCTGGCTGAGATTGTCAAAGCCGCTGGCGTGCCTAAAGGTTCGTTCTATTACTACTTCCAGTCCAAGGAAGAGTTCGCTGAAGCCCTGCTGGAAAATTACTTCACCCACTACCTTATTCAGGTTGAAGAGCAGCTGCGCGGCAGCGAACCGGCCAGAGAGCGCCTGCTGCGCTACTTTGCATTCTGGAAGGTCACACAGGGTGCCGATCTGCCTGAAAGCAAGTGCCTGGTCGTTAAGCTCGGGGCAGAAGTCTGCGATCAGTACGACAGCATGCGAAGCGTTCTGGCAAGCGGAACCCGTGAAATTATCCTTCGGATCACGGCGTGCATACATCAGGGGCAGAGTGATGGCTCACTGCCGTCCGAAGTGGACGCAGAGGCCCTTGCTGAAGAGCTTTACCAGCTCTGGCTGGGCGCGTCCCTGATGGCAAAAATTCACACGCCTGATCAAGCGTTTGATAAAGCAATGAGTGCAACAAAGCGGCTGCTCGCGTAGCCGCGTTTTTTTCTACCAATTTACTAGTCGACCGGTCAACTATTTAGGAGTAACCATGACTGATAACAGTACCCGTACAGATCTCTTTTCCCCCGTGGCAATGGGAAGCCTTCAGCTTGCCAACCGTATCGTTATGGCGCCTGTTACCCGCAGCCGTTACGGCGAAGATGGCGTACCTGATGAGCTACATGCAACCTACTACGCCCAGCGTGCCAGCGCCGGCCTGATTATTTCTGAAGCCACCAATATCTCAGCTCAGGGCCGTGGATATGCGGCTACGCCGGGGATCTGGAGCGAGGATCAGGTTGCCGGCTGGAAAAAAGTCACCGATGCCGTTCACGCAGAAGGCGGAAAAATCGTCTGTCAGCTCTGGCACGTGGGCCGTTTTTCAAGCGTTGAACTGCAGCCTGACGGCGAGCGTCCTGTCGCTCCCTCTGCAATCAAGGCCGAAGGCCAGACCTATACCGTCAATGGCTTCGTACCGGTATCGACGCCACGCGCGCTCGAAACCGACGAGATCGCGGGCATTATTGAGCAGTATAAGCGTGCCGCAGAAAACGCCCTGCGCGCAGGTTTTGACGGCGTGGAAGTGCACTCTGCAAACAGCTATCTGCTCGATCAGTTCCTGCGCGACTCAACCAATCATCGTACCGACGCCTACGGCGGCTCTATAGAAAACCGCGCGCGCCTGACGCTGGAAGTCACTGAAGCGATCGTCAACATCTGGGGCAATGACCGCGTAGGTATCCGACTGTCACCGGTAACGCCTGACGCAGGCAACACGCCGCCGGACAGCAACGTGATGGCGATGTATGGCTATCTCATCCAGCAACTTAACCGTTTTAATCTGGCATACCTGCATTTCGTTGAGGGTGCCACGGCAACGTCGCGTGACGTACCCGCCGACGTGGATATGGATGCGCTGAGCGCGCAGTTCAGCGGTCCGTTCATCGGTAACAACAACTATGACCTCGAAATGGCGATCAGCCGCCGTAATGCAGGAATTATCGATGCCGTTGCCTTTGGCCGCCTGTTTATTTCCAACCCGGATCTGGTTAAGCGTCTGCGTTATAGCGCCGAGCTGACCATCGCGCCTAAGGAAGCCTACTACGGCGGCGGCGCCAAAGGTTACACCGACTGGCCGGAAGCGAATTACTGATAAATACAACCGGCGGGATCTGCCCGCCGCCTGTACCTCATCCCAAAGGATAAGAATATGAATCATCTGCAGAACAAAACCGCTGTAATTACTGGTGCATCATCGGGCATTGGCGCCGCGACCGCGCTGGAACTTGCACGTCATGGTGTGAATATCGTAGCCGCAGCACTGGATCAGGCCGGCCTCAATAAGCTGGTAAAGGATATTGAGTCAGCCGGCGGCCATGCTTCCGGTCTGGTGACGGATGTGACTCGTCTTGAAGATACACAGGCGCTGGTAAAGCATGCTACCGATACCTTCGGTACCGTTGATATCCTGATTAACAACGCCGGGCTGATGCTCTTTTCAGCCTGGAGTGACATTGCGTGGGACGACTGGAACAAGATGGTCGACGTCAACATCAAGGGCTATCTGAACGCTATTGCGTCCGTTCTCCCGGTTATGCTCAGCAAAAGTGACGGCCAGATCCTGAACATGGCTTCTGTGGCAGGCCACCAGGTTGACGCCGGCGCGGGTGTGTACAGTTCGACCAAATTCTTTGTTCACGCCATGACGGAATCGATGCGTAAAGATCTGGGCGTGAATAAGGGCATCCGCGTCAATACCATCAGCCCTGGCGTTATTAACACGGGATGGGCTGATAAAGTGAGCGATCCGGAAGGGCGTAAGGTGGCGCAGGAGCTGACAAAAATTGCTATCAGCCCGCAGGATGTGGCAAATGCGGTGGTCTATGCACTCAACCAGCCCAGAAATGTGACCGTTAACGATCTCATCGTGTCCCCTACTAAGCAGAACTGGTAAATCAACAATGGCAGCCGGCTGGCTGCCACTTCATCTCTGAATCTCTGAAATAAAAGACGTCAGCCTATCGACGTCAGACCGACGCGGTCTGCAAGGCTTTAATTCCAGCCCGATAAACATCATTTTCCAGCACCCTGCGCATCTCGCTGCATAAGTCCGGTTTGCAGTTAAAAGAGGCTGACCAGACAACATGCGTGTGTCCCGGAGTGCAGGTTGGCAGCAGCTGAATGGTGGAGAGATAATTTTCAACAGGCAGAGGTGCTGTTTCAAAGGAATAGGTCAGCAGGTATGCTTTGCTGTCTTTACGGATTAATTTTTCGGTTCCTGTGGCTCCGTTTCCAAGGGTTACGCGGCGAATGGCTCCTACCACATCTTCTGTGCAACCCTCTTCGAACTCACTGCTGACTACGGCAGGATGCCATGCTGACAGAGCGTGAAACTTTTCAATAATTTCCCAGACTTCTTCAATATTGCGCGGTATAACCAGCGATGCGACAGTGCTTTCCATGATTCTCTCTTCAATTTGATTACGACCACAAATCTTTTTGTATCGGTCACTATGTAATGTGTTTATATTTTTAGTGATCGATACATAATAAGTCAACTGGATTGTCTCTCAGCCAGATACTTTGAGTGCTCATAAACACCAATATACTGATTATTGAATAACATAGACCTAATTGCTTCCTGCAACACCACGTCCAGTTTTCGCTCAATGCGGCCCTAAATCTTATTAGTAGGATCTGATTAAAAAACGCTCATATAAAGAAGTGAATAAATTTCACAGGCGGCCTGTAAGATTCTAACGGCCACCTTTAGCGCAAAAAAACCGGCTTTCGCCGGTTCTAAATATTATAAATTTCAGGTGGCATCACACTTAGGCAGCCAGTCGCTGCTGCTTTCTTCCGTCAGATCGAGATTGGTCTGCATCCCCAGCTTCGTGCGCCGCTTCAGATAATGGTGCCCGTACTCGCGCATAATGCTTTCCAGCGACAGACTGAACATCTTCATGCTGAGTGGATTCCTGTAGCCGTTCGCCTCCATGTAAGCCAGATAGGCATGGTAAAGATAACGCCTTGGCTGAAGCGGCCTGATGCTGGCGTTCCCCATGTAAAGCGAATTAGGCTCCGGCGTGGTGAACAGGTAGCCGCAGAAGTCCACCATCGGATCCGCGTCGCGCTTGATGCGCATCGCCTCATCGGAGTTCTGCTGCGACTGAAGCAGCACCCTTGCGTCCTGCGGCTGGCTGAACTGCTGCATCAGCTGGCGCACGATAACGGCCAGCTCGCCGCTGATTTTTTCCTTCAGCTGCGGGTCGCGCTCGTTTGCCGGGATGATTTCCGGGAAGTGAAGGATAACCCGGCGGCGTGATACGCCACCGCTGCGGTCGGTAAAGCGCATCGGATTGTTGTTTACCGCCAGAATCACCGCCGGAATGTGCGTTGAGTAGGCATCGCGGTATTTCGGGTCCACGGATACCGCGTCGCCGCCGGTAATCGCCTTAATGCCCGCACCGTCGCCGCTCCACTTCTCCTGGTCGGGCAGAATTATCAGCGAGAAGCCAATCACCGCCGCGCGCTCGCGCGAAGACTCCAGCGTCTCGATGGTCGCGGAGGTGGTGTTGTCCGTTCCGGCCAGCATGGTGGCGATTTCGGCCATGATACTTTTACCGCTGCCGCCGGGGCCCGTCACCTCCAGAAACAGCTGCCAGTCGTAGCGGTTCGCCAGCACCATAAACAGCGCGGCGAGAATAATATCGCGCTTTGCCGCGTCGCGTCCGGCGGCGCGGTCCAGCCACTGCCAGAAGTGCGGCGCGTGGGCTGCCAGCGTCTCGCCCTTAACCGGCGGGGTAAAGTCCACCTCGCTGACCGTGCGCAGCCAGAAGCGTTTGCTGTGCGGGCTGAAGCTGCCGGTGCGCGTATCCAGCACGCCGTTGCGGAAACCTATCAGGCGGCGCGCCGGGTCGGACTGCTGCGGCAGCATCAGCTTCAGCGTGTCCACCACGCCTGAAATCTTGCCCGCCGAGAACGGCGCGCGCAGCCGCTGGAACAGCTTCGCCACGTCGCGCTCAAACTGCTTCCCCGAAATGACTTTCCACGCGCCCGCCCTGTAGCGTGACAGAATTTCGCCGCTGGCATCCACCGCCAGCGCGTTGCGGTAATGCTCAGCAACGCGCTCCGCCTTTTCGCTGGCGCTCATCGCCGAAAACTCCGCCTCACTCATCACGTCAAACGGGCTGGCGGTGGCGGGCGCGGCGGCCTCAGCAAGCGCCTGCTTTGTCGATACGTCGCCGTGCTGCACAAAGGCGTCGTTCCAGTCGCCGAACACGGGCGGCAGCGCGACGACGGCCTTACTGACATCAGCGGCCTTCTTCGCCTTATCCTGACCGTTGCCGTTAAGGTCGCGGTCGGCGGCAATCATCAGCTGCAGCGTGGCGTGCTTTTCACGGGCAAGGCCAGCCAGAGAAAGGAGGTTGCCCGATGAGAGCGCAACCCACACCTCATCACCGGTCAGGTTATGCACCGTCAGGCCGGTTGCGTAGCCCTCTGCAAGCCAGATGCGCTTTGCCGGCTTAGCGCTGCTGAGAACGTGGCAGGCGCCTTTCACCTGGCCGCCCTTGAGCGTGCGCTTCTCTCCGCTGGCGTTGATAAGCTGCACGTTAACCAGCTGGCCGCTCATGTCGTGCAGGGGCACAACTAAATCGCCGGTGCGGTAGGACGTTAACGCCACCTTATGCGCCTTCGAAAGCGTAAGGCACGCCTGCTCTGGCAGCCCCTTCCGGGACAGGTAGGCGTTGCCCGCCGTTTCCTTTGCCGTGCTGACCAATTGCTGCGCCAGTGCAGACGCTGCGGCGCGGGATGCCTCGTCCGCTTCGGGACCGGCAGCCGTAATAATATCGACCTCTACCGGCGGCAGGTTGCCGGTCAGGTCGTTTACGCGCGCGGCGGCCTCTATGAACGTAATGCTGAGCGCCTTTTTCACCAGGTCCATGCCGTCACCGGCTCCGCACTGATTACAAATCCACGTGCCGCGCCCGTCTATATCGTCGAAGCGAAAGCGGTCCGTTCCCTGACAGACCGGGCACGGCATGTGGCGGTTTTTGATTACCTTCACGCCCAGCGCGGGGAGTATGCGGGGCCAGTGGCCCCGGGCTGCGGTGGCCGCCTCTGATACGGTCATTTTCATCGTTCTGTTCTCCCTCAGTGCAGCACTGGCGCGTCTGTCATGCGCCCGCAGAGTTCATCCATCATCACCTGGCCGAGAAAGCTCAGGCGCGGGGCCGACTTCAGCGGCCCGGAGGACAGCAGGTCATCCAGCAGCGCGCAGGCAATTTCCTGACCGCGCTTCCGCCCATGCTGGCGCAGGTAAAAGCCCTCCAGCTCGGTTTCGATGACGTGCTCAAGGCGCGCCAGCGTCAGGCCGGGGTAGCGCTGCTGCTCACGGCAGACGGTCAGCCACGCGCAGGCGACGGCGCGGCGTGAAAGCGCGGCGCGCAGTTCAGGCGAAAGGGTGCGGTCTTTCATGATTCAGCCTCCGCGTTCATCCAGTTGTTCTGGCAGCGCGTCACCACGTCATCCAGCTGCTCGGTGATGAGAAAGACCAGCGAAGCCAGCTGCGCGCGCTGAGCGGGCTGCGGCAGTTCGTGACACTCCTGAAAGGCGGTCATGTCGCTGACGAAGCGCCCGGCGTTACGCAGGTGCTCAAGGCGTACCAGGTCGGCGTGAGAAATCGTGGCGTGAGTCATGCGCGCACCTCCCGAACCGGCAGGCGGGCGGCAAAGGACAGCACGTAGTCGCGGGCCAGCGAAAGGCGTGCGGCGCGCTCATCGGCGGCAACGGTGCGGAGCATATGAATATGCTGCTGACGCTCGCAGCGGCGGACGGCGGCAAAGACGAAAACAAACTGAGGGTATGGGGAATTAAGGACCGTAGCCATGATGACAGTCTCCTGTGAATAGCGGTTAACGCCACCACCGGAGTTCCTACACTCATGGGTGGTAGCCCGAACGGGGGTAGGAATACCGGCTTCACAGGATACCGGCCAGCCCGAAGGCTGCCCCGCCCGGGCCACCATTACGCAGACGGCGCAACGGATACAGAACCGTTGCCCGAGAAATGGGTGCACTGAGGCATGGACACAAAAAAAGACGCATGGCGCGTCTGGTGTCGCCTGTGAATTACGCGGGTTCCTACGCCCGGCTGTCGATTTTGCGACAGCGAAATTACTGTACCAGGGAATGGCCCCGGCGCGCAAGCCGGAGGTAGCAGTTAAAAATGACATCAGGCAACCTCAGCAACTGGCGGGAGAAATGTCGCCACGGGAAACAGTCCGGATAACGTAGGACGGGATGCCTGTGCTTTGCAGGCTGAAGTCTGGCTTCGTTGCGCAAAAGCGCTGCGGCTGTAGCGGTTTACCCTTCCCGGCGCCAGTCGCATGCACAGGCGGCATTGTATGCGCGACAGAGGGGTGGCGTGATTTACCGGCATGGTTCAAAAACCTCATACGGTACGCTCCTGACCACGCGCTGCAATGCGATCGCTCATCCAGACGCTGATTTCGCTGGCGAGCCAGGCCACGTTCTTGCCGCCAAGCGACACCTGCGGCGGGAAGGCGTTGCGGCTGATAAGGTCGTAAATGGTGGAGCGGGACAGGCCGCAGACGTGCATGACTTCCGGCAGTCGCAGGAAGCGGTCGTTCAGCACCGGGTTCACGGGTAAAGCCGGGGCCGCAGGAGCGGAGGAGTTTGCGGATAATACGGTGTGCATGAGCTACCTCTTATTGAGTCCGTGGTGATACGGACAGATACGTCCGGAGTCGGGTAGCTCTTTATTCTCAGCATATCTACTGCCAAAGCAACAGGGCGAAAGGATGCTGCGGCTGGCACAAATGTGCAAAAATTAGCCGCCTGTTTTTTGCGCAGGTAAATATAGGGCAATATAGACCAATAGTGCCGAGATGAATTATGCAAGTCGCTTTTAATGATTAATCCTTGTTGAATCAATCGAAATAAACACTCAAAAAGGTTTATCTGCATAAAAGGCAGGTGAAGCATGGTGAACACCGGGTGAAGGGATAAATATTGATTATTCACACTTTAATATACTGTATTTACTCTCTTTTTTATTAAGGTGAAGAATGGTGAAGGATATATATAAATTTAAAAGTTGAACAGGGAGCCAATATGTCACCTTGCCGCCAGCCAGAAGAAGGTTATTTTGTCTGGGCCATCACACAACGCCATCCGATAGCTCGCCTGTGCCAGCAACGGCACAATGCATTCACCGGAGCCGCTAATGGCTCTCCCTCTTCGAAGAAAGCTAACGATAACGGCTTTTATAAACCGTTAACTCCAGCCTGTACGGTGACTGGCGTTAAACAGAAGGATAAAACGTGATGGCAATGAAATGCCCTGAATGCAGCATGACCGCACACACGCGTACGAGCGAATATCAGACAGGTACGTTAAAAAAGACGTGGTATCAGTGTCGTAATATCGACTGCTCCTGCACGTTCACAACGCTTGAGAGCCTGGACACCATCATCATGAAACCTCAGAAGGTAGCTGAAGACATCCCTGAGAAAGAATCACCGCCACCACGGCAGACGCTAAACCGTTATGGATCAGCCAGCAGGCTTTCGAATCGCCAGAACGCCCCCTGCTGAGTTTTATCAGCAATACCTGACCGGCCATCGTGCCGGTTTTTTTCATCTCTTTTCTCTGGCAAGCCTGATTCGCATGAGTGCATGCCTATGCTGCATGAAAACGCATGAATAAATGCAGCTGAGTTTATGCAATTCAGGCCAGCAGTGGCACGGCCTGAAGGGACTCATGCAGCCGCATGAAAACTGCTACATAAAGCGGGCAGGCGTGGCGGGGGTACGAGCGCGCGCAACAGGTGTAAATGAATTGGAGTTGCCATAAAAAGAGACAATGCAACCATGTAGGCTGGGTATCGTTAAAGCCTCAATGTAAATGGTATACTTAGATTCATAGGTGCTTGAGCTAAGCCTGTTTCAGGCTCATTAAGATAATTGAGATTTTTTTGGAGAGGGAACAAATGGCCAGAGGCGAGTTGATGAAAAAACTTTTGGCTAGTTATGGCAACGATGATGAATTTCGTTTAGTTGCTGAGAGAATAATTAGCGAAGAAGAGAAAAAAAATAACAAAGTTCTAGCCAATAGCCTAAGAAGAACACTAGAGAATAGTCGTGCTACAGAGCCGAACCACTCCCTAAAAGGTCTGGAAAAATTCTCGCCGATGTACGAGGGTAATAATGATTTTGTGGAGAGAGTCGAGCCTAGTAACGCCCACAAAGAACTTATCCTTTCGTTTGACAATGTTAGAATTCTTAAAGGATTAATTGAAGAATATAGATATGCTGAAACTATTCGGAAAAATGGTTTACCACTAAGGACAAAGCTTCTTTTTTGCGGGCCTCCAGGTTGTGGGAAAACATTAAGTGCTGAGGTGTTTTCATCTACACTTGGCCTCCCTATGTTTGTTGTAAAATTGGATAAATTGATTTCATCTTACCTAGGTGAAACCGCCACAAATATTCGATCTATTTTTGAGTTTGCTAATAATAAACCGTGCATTCTTTTTTTAGATGAGTTTGATGCTATTGCTCGTTCTAGAGAAGATGGAAATGAGCACAATGAATTAAAACGTGTAGTAAACAGTTTACTCCTATTTATAGAGAGACTATCTCCAAAAGGGTTCATGATTTCTGCAACAAATCTTGATAAAAGTATAGATCCGGCGGTATGGAGGCGCTTTGACGAAGTCATATGGTTTAAACATCCTGACAAAGGAATGATTAAAAAATTTTTAAAAAGCAGACTTAAAAACATTCATCATGACTTTGATTCAAATTCATATGCCGATGTTCTGAATGGTTTGAGCTTTTCTAGTTTAGAAAGAATATTAAACCAAGCAATTAAGTATATGATTATTAGAAAACAAAGAATATTGCATGAAAATTATTTAGTTGATGCGATAAACGATGAGTATCGCAGAAATGGTGGTGTTGAAAAAATGCTATAATTTACAAGGAGAAATTTATGGCTGAGTATGAACATTTACGTCTAATCAAGGTCCCAGAGCAGTTTGAAAGAAGAAAAAAAAAGGGTTTTGGTTCTGCTCCTCACCGAACGACACAGCAAAGAGTTACTCATGGTACATCATTAGTAAACCAGATCGATACTACCGTCACTTACATAAGAAGTAAAAGACGACCAGAATCCATAAATCCTTCATTGATTATGAAGGTAAGGTATATGGGTTCAGCAGCAGACGAAGATTGGGAAAGATTGGGCCTGCATGTTCTTTCCCATGACGAGGATAGAACATTAGTCCTATTTTCTTCTAGCGATGAACTTTTATCGCTAAGAGAAAGAATAAATGCTTATTCCAGCCCGGTCCCACCCAATCAAGCAAACCCATCCTATAACAATTTCATTGGCAACTTAATTTCTGTCGAAACAATCAGTGCTAAAGATAGGATTGGATTAAGACTCAGAGAAGAAGGAATTACTTCTATTGATGACTTTAACGAACAAGAATCTTATGTTGTTGATATAGAGTTATGGGACTTTGGTGGAAGAGTTGACCGAGAAGCAAAGCTTGAAACAATTAAAAATTTTGTAGTTAGGAGTGAAGGGGAATATCTTGATTCGTATGTTGGCCCCTCTATATCATTACTAAGAGTAGAATGCAAAATATCTTGCTTAAGAGATATTTTGGAAATACCTGAGGTGTATTCTGTAGATCTACCACCGTCACCGGATCTCTCAACTGGAACATATCTAAATTTAGATATAGAAAACAAACCAGAAATTCACGATGCTTATGATGACTTGCCAATAGTGGGAATTATCGACAGTGGCGTTAATAATCATCCATTCTTAGATGGTGCGTTAGTTGGTGGTTTTTCACTTATTAATGATGATGGCGAGGATGTATGGGGACATGGAACTTCTGTAGCAGGAGTGGCTGCATTTGGAGACTTTAGACATCAACTTAGTCAAGGTAATAGCTTAACTCGTTATGCAAAAATCTGTTATGCAAAAGTAATCGACAATACAGGTCATTTTCCAGAGGAAATTGTCATTCCAAAGCTTATGACTGATGCTATTAACGGTCTACACGAGCGCTTTAATTGCAGAATATTCAATATTTCTTTAGGAGATCCCAAAGCTCCCTTTGATGGAAAAAAAAATGGGCAATGGGCATCAATACTTGATGAATTAGCTAGAAGACTTGATATTTTAATCATCATATCAGCTGGAAATGGTAATTCATGGGGAGGAAATCCAGAAGATTCTATCAATAACTATCCAAACTTTTTATTAGATGAGAAAAATCGTTTTTTAGAGCCAGCAGGTGCAGTTAATGCGTTAACCGTTGGTTCCTTATCTCACGGCGAAGGCATACCAAGAAACTTAGCCCCCTACGTTGGCGTTTTACCCACAGCTAAACTTGATGAGCCTTCCATTTTTACTCGTGTTGGTCCAGGTGTTATGGGGATGTGCAAACCTGATGTTGTTGATTATGGCGGTACCGCTTTATACGACTCAGCAATACCCGCTGTCAGGAACGGCGGAAATATACCAGAGGCAGGGATAATAAGTTTAAATAACAATCACATAACAAGCTTACTTAAAACGTCCTCTGGAACCTCAGTAGCAGCTCCAATGGTAGCTAATAAAGCAGCAATCCTGTTAAAACAACTGCCCGGTTGTTCTGCTAACTTGCTTCGAGCTCTTTTGGTTAACTCATGTAATCATCCTTCGCATAACCAAAACAGAATTGATTTATTAGAAAATAAAACCAAAACCCACATTTACGGCAAAGGCATTGCAAACATTAAAAAATTAATATCATCTGAAGATAATAGAGTAGTTCTCTATGCAGAGGAGGCATTGCAGCCAGACTATTTTGCTGTCTATGAAATACCAATAACAGATATATTTAAAAATACTACTGGTAAGAAAACAATAAAAGTAACCCTTGCTTTTGACCCTCCAGTTAGACATACAAGAAAAGATTATCTTGGATGTGAAATGAATTTTAGACTAATTAGAGGAGCAACAGCCCTTGATGTCTTTAATTTCTTTAAGGTTAAAGATGAAGATAATCAGTCACCTGAAATGCCAAATAGAAATAATTGCGGCCTACTTCCCGGTCCTAATTCTAGGGATTTTTGTACCGTTCAATCGGCCTCAGTGACATATGATAGAGCTATGCAATCATATGGAGAAACATATTACTTAGTAGTTAGGTGCCAATCTGGTTGGGCTGATTTTATCCAAAGCCAAAGATATGCACTAACTGTGGAGTTATCTCACTCCGATAACATTAATATTTATCAAACCATTCAGCAAAGAATTCAGCCTCGAGTTCAGAACAGAAACAGAATATAATATTTATGGCAGGCAAAGCATTTTGCCTGCCATAAATTTAATAAGATGGATTTAATCTTTTAGCAAAATCATAAGGTGAAATGAATCGACTTTCATTTTCATATAAATAATCGGCCCACCATTGCATCATTACTCTTCTTTCATCTAAGTGTTCCGAGGTATGGATATAAGCTGCACGAACATTATTCCTTTCTGAATGGCTTAATTGGCGTTCAATTGCATCCTCGCTCCATAAACCTGACTCACCTAAAGCACCGCGAGCCATTGTTCTGAATCCATGCCCGCAAATCTCTGTTTTGGTGTCATAGCCCATCGAACGCAAAGCTGTATTAATTGTATTTTCGCTCATAACCTTCTGAGGATCATGATCGCCAGGAAACAAGCGTGGGTTGTCACCGCTCAGTTTTTTAAGCTCATCAAGAATAGCTGATGCCTGTCGGCTTAACGGAACGATATGTTCTTCTTTCATCTTCATGCCGCGGTGTGAATATCGAACGCCCTCAATTTCTTCACGCTTAGCCGGAATACGCCAGCTAGCCTTTTCAAAATCGAATTCATCCCATCGGGCAAAACGAAGTTCGCTTGAACGCACAAAGGTAAGTAATGAAAGTTCAACAGCGATGCGAGTAATAATTCTCCCACGATAAGCACTGAGGCGTTCTAGGAACTCAGGGAAGCGGCTAAATGGTAGAGCAGGATAGTGACGTGCTTTAGTTGTGGATAATGCCCCGACCATATCTACAGCAGGATTAGAGTCAATATAATCGTTCTGAACGGCAAACCGCATGATTGCAGTTACGCGCTGCTGTAGACGTTGAGCAACGTCATGCTTACCAGATGCATCTATTTTTTTTATTGGCGCTAATAAATGACTAGTTTTCAGCTGACGAATATCAGCGGTTCCAATGTGAGGGAATATATAAAGTTCTAGATAGCGAAGAACTCGTGAGCGATGATCATCACTCCAGCGCTTATTGCTGTTATGCCACTCGCGAGCGACTGTTTCAAACGAGTAAGCACCAGAAATTTCCGCCTGTGCCTCTTTTTGCTCAGCTTTGGGGTCTATCCCCTGCCCTAACAGCCTCTTTGCATCATCACGCTTAGCCCTAGCATCGGCCAGCTTCACTGTAGGCCAAACACCAAAAGCAAGCCGGTCTTCTTTTTTGTCAGCGGGACGGCGATATTTCATGCGCCAGTATTTGGCGCCTTTAGGCGTGATCTCGAGATACAGCCCGCCGCCATCAGCGATTTTATAGGTTTTGTCTTTGGGCTTGGCGGTTTCGACCTGGCGGGCGTTGAGCTTCATTTTGGGGGCACATTTTCAATCGAAGAGTAAGTGCCCCTTATTATGCCCCCACAGATCCCCGGATTGCAACGGATGTGCTCGGACGGATTTGGACCAAAAAAAAAGCCTTTCGGCTTTAATTTTAGTAACTTGCGGACTGTTACGGAAGTTCTCGTATCTTTAAATGGTGCCGAAGGCCGGACTCGAACCGGCACGTATCTCTACGGTTGATTTTGAATCAACTGCGTCTACCGATTTCGCCACTTCGGCACTGAAGAGGATGCGGAAAACGTTGGGGATTATACCGTTACGAGCAGAGTGCGCAACCGGAATCGTTAGGGATGTGCGCTAAGCGTTGAAAAAAACAGCGTTTCGCAGATAACTGCTTGTTATACCGTCAATCCCACTAACCGAATTACAAAAACAAAAACCCAGAACGTTCCCAATTTTCCCCAATCCGCCCGCTTAACTGGAACTTTCAGCAGTCAAACCTCTCTTAACCAAAACTGACGCAGTCAGAACATAAAAGACAACGAGGTTGAGATGAAATTACAAGGCATGATTTGGGGATGGGGCATCGCGGCAGCCATGGTTGCGGGGAGCGCATCCGCGGCAAGTTGGCAGGATCAGCTGAGCAGCGCGGCATCGCAGCTGTCGCAGCAGAACAACAGCACCAGCAACACCAGCACCACGCAGAACGGCGGCATGTCGCTCTCATCGCTCACCGGCCTGCTGAACGGCGGCGATAAAGCGGTGAGTTCCAACAGCATGACCAACGCTGCAGGCGTGATGTCGTATTGCGTGCAGCACAACGTGGTGGATAACAACGTGAAGTCGGTGAAAGATCAGGTATTGAGCAAACTCGGCCTGAATAGCACCACCGCGCAAGAGCAGAAAACCGATTATCAGCAGGGTTTGCAAGGCTTGCTCAACACCGGCAACGGTCAGCAGCTGAACTTGCAGAGTCTGAGCAACTCGCCGATGGGTGAGAAGCTGAAAACCAAAGCCTGCGACGTGGTTCTGAAGCAAGGCAAAAAATATATCGGCATGTAAGGACGCGCCGGTATCAAGGCGCGAGCTGTCCCTCGCGCCTTTTCTTTAACCCAATAACGCTCGCGTCTCCTGCACCGTTCTCTGCAACAACTCCCGCGCCTGCTCCACCGATCGAATATTGGTATAGCCAATCACCAGGCCATAACGTTTCTGCGTCTGCATATACCAGCCGGAAAGCGGCAAGACGCGCAGCTGATGCCGCTGCCAAATCGCCGCCAACGCCGCGTCCTGCGTGCCGCGTGGCAGGAATGCGACAATGTGCATGCCGCCATCGGTCAGTTCAAAATCAAACACATCCGGGAAACACGCCTGCAAGGCATCCAGCATCATGCGGCGTCGCTGCTGATAAAGCGTGCGCATCTTTTTAATGTGGCGATAGAAATGCCCTTCGCTCAGGAACTGCGCCAGAATCTTTTGCGGCAGCAGCGACATGCCGGTTTCGAGGATTTCGCCCAGCTCGCTAAAGCGCGCGATGGTCTCTTTCGGCATCACCAGATAACCCACGCGCATCGCCGGCATCATGGTTTTGCTGAAGGTGCCGGTGTAAATCACTCGATCGTGCACATCGAGACTTTTCAGCGCCGGAATCACTTTGCGCGTGTAGTGGAACTCGCCGTCGTAATCATCTTCAATGATCCAGCTATCGTTATTCTGCGCCCACTCCAGCAGCTGATGCTTGCGTGGCAGCGATAAGGTTACCGCCAGTGGGCTGTGATGCGTGGGCGTGACGATGGCGAAACGCGCATCGGCGTGATAGCGCAGCAGATAATCCACATCCATACCTTGCCGATCGACTGGCACGTAATGCAGATTCGGCGCGATGCGCTTCAGCAGTTTTTGTCCGAAGAAGTAGCCGGGATCTTCAAACATCACTTTGTCGCTCGGCTGCGCCAGCACCGCCAGAATCAGTCGCAGGTTGGCGCGATAACCACTGGTGATAAAGATCTGTTCCGGCTGGCAGTTGAGCCCACGCGATATATTCAGATAGCTGGCGATGGCTTCACGCAGCGGCTGATAACCCATAATTGGCGGCAAAATCATCTCATCCGCACGCAGGGTTCGCGCTGCTTTGCCGGAAATCAGCAGCCACTTTTTATGTGGAAACGCATCCAGTGCCGGGATGCCAAGCCGCAGCTCGCCTTTGCTCTCGCGCTGGATTAACGCGCTCACTGACGGCGCAGGCACTGCCGTTTTTCCGGTTGTTTCCGGCAGAATCAGTTCGGGATTAACACGCGTGCCTTTCGCGCCCTGACTGACAAAATAGCCTTCGCCGATCAGGATTTCATAAGCAGCTTCCACCGTTTTTCGCGCCACTTGCAACTCACTCGCCAGCGTACGGATCGCCGGGACGCGGTCGCCCGGCTTCAGCTGCCCTGCAAGAATCTGCTGGCGATATCGCGCATAAATCTCTTTATATCCCACGCCATGTCCTATCTGTTTTCACGTTTTTTGACCCTTTTCACTCAGACATGGAAGTTTAAGATGCCCGCATTACCTTCGCATTGAAAAACGACTGACCTGAGGATAAAAACATGACTGCACGCGTTAACCACTTCAAAACCGTTCCGACACTGGTCAAAACCATGTCCGATCTCTCTATGAACGTCAGTAATGTTTCATTAGAAACCTCACTGAAGCATCTGGTCGATCTGCGCGCCTCGCAGCTCAACCAATGCGCGTTCTGCGTCGATATGCATGTGAAAGAGGCCAAACTGCACGGCGAGCGCGAGCTGCGTCTGCATCACGTGGCGATCTGGCGCGAATCGCCGCTGTTCACTGCCAAAGAGAAAGCGGCGCTGGCGCTGACCGAAGCACTGACGCGTCTGGGCGATCACGGCATCGACGAAGCGCTGTACAACGAGGTACGCGCACACTTCTCTGAAGTGGAGACCAGCGAACTGACGTTCTGCATCGCGGTGATTAACACCTGGAACCGCCTGATGGTGCTGTCGCAGATGACGCCGGGCGCACTGGACAGCGCTTATGGGTTGGATCGTGCTGATTTACGTTAATTTTTACCGCCAGTAGCCCATGCTGCTGGCACCACCATGTTCAACTGCGCTGCCTGAGGCTATAGTGAGATTTTGCACCACACAGGACAGCGCACATGAAAGGCATCAACATTGCGATTTACTTCGATCCCGACCAGATTCACATCTGTGTTCACCAGCAGGATGATAGCTATCTCAGCCAAACCTTTATTTACGACGACAGCGTAATTGAAGAGATTTATCAGTGGCTGGAGCAGTTCACACCTAATCGCACCCACATTTGCCTGATTGAGCACGATACCGCCGATATCCTCGCCGATGAGTTGGTGGATAACGGTTATCACGTCCATCAGGTCACGCAGCACGATCTCTTGACCTGGTTCGCCAACGAACCGCCTGCCGAACCCGATGGTTCACCGGTGCGCGCGCTGCTGCGTTATCTGGAGAGCGAGCAGCCATCCGAATACCAGTCACGCACGCCACAGATTGAAGCCTTGATGGATCTGCTGGATGAGCTGGACGATCTCGAAGGTGTGGATGAAGTCGAAGATGAAGACAATCTGCCGGATGACGTGCTGCGCCTGATGAAGCAGAAGAAGTTCAGCGCGCAAGACGCCGCCCAGCGTTTGCTGCCCGATGTGAATGAGCGCATTCGTGAGCATTTGATCAATTATCCCGAGCTGATGACACCAGAACTGCTGCAGGATTTCTTCCCCGAGTTGATCGAGGCACTGGATACGCCGAAGCATTGATGTTCGGGTAGGTGCGGCGTCTGACACGGTCGCCATAAATGGCGTAATGCTCGTCAGTTAAGACTTAATCATGCCGGAACGCATAGCGTTTCGGCTTCTTTTTCACCGCTCGCGGATAATGTCTCGTCCGCCGGGTTGGCAGCACGAAGCTTCCCGCCAT
>NZ_JAINFN010000006.1:0-334396 GCF_026130245.1 Pantoea sp. JK | reverse complement strand
AGCCTGACTGAGTAACATAAAAAAATCCGTAATCCCTGTGAGATTACGGATTTTTGCAGAACTGGAGGATCGTTCAACCGATCATTTCGGGCTTAACTGATCGGCATTACGCCATAAATGGCGCCCCTACGTTTGGGGGTTGCCGTTTTTTGTAGGGTCGCCATTTATGGCGACCAGGAATTCTGAGGACATTTCATGCTGGAGTTGTTTAAAGCCATCGGGCTGGGTTTGGTGGTGATTTTGCCGCTCGCCAATCCGCTGACCACCGTGGCGCTGTTTCTCGGCCTGGCCGGAGAGATGAATTTCCAGGAGCGTAATCGCCAGGCGATGCAGGCCTCGATCTACGTGTTCCTGATTATGATGGTGGCGTGGTACGCCGGCAGCGCAGTGCTGCACACCTTTGGTATCTCAATTCCCGGCCTGCGCATGGCGGGCGGGCTGATTGTGGCGTTTATCGGTTTTCGCATGCTGTTTCCGGCCAAACCGGTGGGGCATTCGGTCGAAGCCGAGCATAAGCAGGATGAGCTGGACGCGACCGATAGCAATCGCGAAAGCGTCAACATCGCGTTTGTGCCGCTGGCGATGCCGAGCACCGCGGGTCCTGGCACCATTGCGATGATCATCAGTTCCGCGTCGACGGTCAAATCGGGCGTGGATTTCCCGGCGTGGGTGGTTGCCGTTGCGCCGGTGCTGATATTTCTGACCGTGTCGGTGATTCTGTGGATTTCACTGCGTTGTTCGGGTGCCATCATGAAGCTGGTTGGTAAAGGTGGGATCGAAGCGATTTCACGTTTGATGGGCTTTTTGCTGGTGTGTATGGGCGTGCAGTTCGTGATTAACGGCGTGTTAGAAGTGATTCATAATTATCATTGATATTAAGACCTTAAAAAAGGTCGCCATGAATGGCGACCTTACGGTTTTATTTCAATGTTTTACGTACTTCTGCTACCTGATCTTTCGTCACCGCTGGCGCATTGTTGCTCCAGCCCTGACGAATGAAGGTCGCCAGTTTGGCCACTTGATCATCATCCAGACGCTTAGCAAAACCTGGCATCGCCAGCGTTGATGGCGCCTTCTCAGTCGATGGCTGCTGCGCACCGGCCAGAATGGTGTGGATCAAACCGCTTGGATCCTTGGCATTGACGATCGTCGCCTGATCCAGCTCCGGGAAGATCCCCGGCGCGCCTTTACCAGTGACAAAGTGGCAAGCGCCGCAGTTGTCGATATACAGACGCTCACCTTCCGACAAGCCTTTCGCGGCAGTCAGTTTCGCTTCCGTCGCCTGCTGTTTCTTCACGTCGTATGCCTGCAACGCCGGGTTGCCGCCAATGAACTTCAGATAGGAGGCAATCGCTTTCAGGTCAGCATCGGTCATGTGCGAGCTCGAATGCTCAATTACCGACTTCATCTCTCCGCCCACCGCTGCTTTGTCGTTACGACCGGTTTGCAGATAATCAACGATCTCCTGCTCGCTCCAGCGCGGCAAACCACGCAGTGACGGCACATCCCAGTTATTCAGGCTGCCACCAGCAAGGAACTGATCGTCGCCGCTATCCAGCGCTTTCTCGTTCATACCGAGGCCGCGTGGCGTATGGCAGCTGCCGCAGTGACCGAGGCTTTCCACGATGTACGCACCGCGATTAACCTCTTCTGACGCGCCACCAATCGGCTGGAATGGCTTGTCAGAGGTGAACGCCCAGTTCCAGAAGCGCATGCCCCAACGCTGGCTGAACGGGAAGCTGAGATCGGTTTCCGGCGGCTGCTCGCTGCTCGGCTTCACGCCTTTCATGAAGTAGACGTAGAGCGCGTGCATATCGGCATCGGAGATTTTGGCGTAATCCGGATACGGCATCGCCGGATAGAGGCGCGACCCGTTCGGCAACACGCCTTTGCGCACCGCGTCCGAGAACTGCTGCTCGCTGTAGTTGCCAATGCCGTGCTCTTTGTCCGGCGTGATGTTGGTGGAGTAAATGGTGCCGAGATTCGACTCAATCGCCAAACCACCGGCGTAATCCCCTTTACCAGAAACGGTATGGCACGCCATACAGTCACCGAGACGCGACAGGTATTCACCCTGCTTGATCAATTGAGCTTCATCTTCCGCGTGTGCCTGCACTGCAAAGCTGCCCAGCAGCACGGCGTTGGCGATTAACAATGATTTTAATTTCATGCGCTTATGCCTGTACCAGTGGACCGGGATTTTTCAGATAATGTTCTTTGATCGCTTGTGCCGCCATCAAGGTGATCGCGCCGATGGTATCGGTCGGGTTCGCCTGGAAGTTTTGCGGGAAGGCGTTGCCGCCCGGCACAAACACGTTATGAACATCCCAGCTCTGCAGGTACTTGTTCAATGCAGAGGTTTTCGGGTTATCGCCCATCACCGCGCCGCCCACGTTGTGGGTCGAAACGTATTTGGTGAGGTCAAAATCCGCGCCCATCGGCAGGAAGCTCATGCTCATGCTGTCTGGGTTCAGCTCTTTAGCGATGTTGCCGACGATGCCTTTCAGATGCTGTTGCAGCTTCAGTTCGTTCTCTTTCCAGTTGAACGTCATACGCAGCAACGGCTGACCGCGATGGTCGGTGTAGTTTGGATCCAGATCCAGATAGATATCACGGTACGACTGGCACGTGGTGGTGATGCTGATCTTCATGGAATGGTTGTACCACTCCTCCAGACCTTCCTTGTAACCCATGCCCCAGCTCGGTGTGCCTTTCGGCAACGCAGCGGCCATTGGCGTACCGGTGGCCTGTGAACTGTGGATCTTGGCGCCGCCCAGGAAGCCGAGGCCCGGACCGTCGAAGTTGCCTGGCGAGATGTCGTTGAACATCTGGCCGGTGGCGCCGGCGGTGGCGTAAGAGTTGAAGTTTTTGTCTTTGAAGAACAGGGTTGCGCCGCCGTTCGACAGGAACGCGTAGTTACGCCCTACCACACCTTCTTCGGTGATTGGGTTATAAGGCTTGCCGATACCGGAAAGCAGCATCAGGCGCACATTGTAGAGCTGGAAGCTGGAGAGCACCACGATCTTCGCTGGCTGGAACACTTCGTTGCCGTCCACATCGTAGTAAATCACGCCCTTGGCGGTTTTCTGGTCGTCGTGCAGCACCACTTTCACCACTTCGGCGTGCACTTCGTAAGAGAAGTTTGGCATGCGCTTCAGCGCATCCATCACCGCAGTTTGGGGTGAGGCTTTTGAGTAATTTAGGCACGGATATTTGGAGCAGTAGCCGCAGTAGTTGCACGGCGCGATCTGGTTGCCATACGGGTTTTTCCACGCGCGCGATACGCAGGCAGAAGGGTTAGGGAACGGATGATAGCCGAGTTTGGTGGCCGCCTCTTTGAACATCACGTTGTTCAGCGTGTCTTCCAGCGCAGGCAGCGGATAAGGTTCAGAGCGTGGGCCTTCAAACGGATCGCCGCCCGGCAGAATCTGGCCGCGCAGGTTGCCGGTATTACCCGATTGACCGCAGATCAGCTCAAACTTGTAGTAATACGGCTCGATCTCTTCCCAGGTGAACGGGAAGTCCATCACGCGCATATCTTCCTGCAGGATGCCTGGCTTGTAGGCCTCATCGACGTAGGTTTTCAGCTTGATATCGGTTGGGGTAGGACGAATCAGTACCGCCGTCCAGTGCATACCCGCGCCGCCGACGCCGGTACCCGGCGCAAACGCGCCCCATTTACGGGTGGGCAACGCCGTCTGGCTGCTGTTGTAACGCACGGTGACTGCCACTTCTTTCGGCGTGGCGAACACTTTGTTACGCACGTTGTAGGCGTATTCATCAGCCGGTTTCGGGTAAGCGAAATCCGGGTAATCACGCTCGCCGCCGCGCTCTAATGCGCGTACTTCGAGTCCCGCCATCGCCAGTTCGATACTCATCAACGAGCCGGCCCAACCGAGGCCGCAAACGACGACGTCGACTTCTTTCTTTGTAATCTGTGCCATGTTAATCCTGTCTCACATACCAAAAACGGGGGTGTGCTTACGCGCTTTCACCCAAGAGGCTGACCGGTCCCAGCGGGTACGGCACGTTGTGCTGCTTCACCCATTCGGTAAAGCTGGCGCGTGCGCCCGGGAAGCCGATGGCAATCCAGGCTTTCATGCCTTTGTTGCCGCCGTACATCGGGTCAGCGAGGTAGCCGTGTTTGGTATCTGAGAGCAGCTGGCTGAAGAACTGCGAGGCTTTCAGGTTCTCTTCGCCCAGCGCGGCGAAGTCGATACCGTCGTTTTTGTTCACTTTGGTGAGGACCGCATCTTTCTCTTCCAGTGACAGCGCATGGAACGGTTTCTGGAAGTTGCTTTGCGTCCATTGATTCACCAGCTTGATACCGGTTTGGTACATCTGCTGTGGCGTGAACGGGATTTGATAACCCATGGTGGCAGGCGCATGCACGTTGAAAGGACCTTGCATGTAGATCTCTGCCCCAAACTCCGGGCTGTGCAACTGCTGATCGATAAAGATCGGCACGTTGGTTTCCAGTGCACCTGGCGCTTTACCTTTGCCGCCGGCGGGAATCAGACGATCGGCTGCGGCCAGAATAAATTGCCACTCATCGGCACTGAAAAAGATCGGTTTATAGTCGGCGAGCTCAGGTGCTGCCATTTCCGCAGCTTGCGCCGCAGTCAATCCCTTAAATACCAGGTCACTTAATGGCAAAGCCAGAAGCGACCCAAGTAAAAACTTACGTCTGGTGGTCGGTTTATTTAGAAGCATGGCGCGACGACTCTCACTTGCTAAGAAAGATAATTATTTTTGTTAATGGCTTTATAAATCGGTAAATAACCTGGCAATCTTAGGGATATAGGTATTTCTGAATGTAAAAATTCAATAAAGGATGTGTTTTGATGAAATTCAATCATCATGTTGAATTTAGGTTAAGGCTTGGTAAAAGGCTTTCGAGGGGAAAAATACGGTTTTAACCGTACATTTGATGGGATATTGGCACTAATCAGTGGGCATTTGACCAGGTATTATCGCGCGAAGAAATAATCGCACAAATGAATCAATGAAAAAAAATCATACTTCCATACCAGAGAATTATTCTCATTTATAACATCCTATTTACTTTATTGACCAGCAGATGAACGATCTATTTCGCGAAAATGACAAGTCGCGCACAAAACAAACGCAATAATACCTCAAGGTAATCAATTGTTATTTTCCGGCACAGCTCAGAACAAACCGGCATTTTGCCAACGCGACGGCAGAGATAGAGTGAATTTATCTATCACTCAGGACAATAATAATGCGCTCACTGATTTTACTCGTCGCTTTATGGGGCAGCAGCTTTGCACTGCACGCCGCCACACCGAAAGATACCCTTGTCGTCGCCGTCCCGCTCGACGGCATTATTAGCTTCGACCCCGCTGAAAGCTTCGAAACCGTCAGTAACAGCGTGCAGCACAACATCTACCAAACGTTAGTGGAGGCGGATCGTAATGATCCACAGAAACTGGCTCCGCTGCTGGCCACCCACTGGCAACAAGGCAGCACGCCGCACAGCTTAGTGTTCAACATCCAACCCGACGCACACTTCTCCAGCGGCAATCCGGTGACGGCGCAGGATGTGATCTTCTCACTGACGCGCGCGGTACAGCTCAACAAAGCGCCCTCTTTCATTCTCGCCGAATTTGGCTGGACCAATGAAAACATCGCCAGCCAGTTTAAAGTGCTGAATGACCATCAGCTGGAGATTCATTGGCCAGCGCAGATTGGTCAGAACCTGGCGCTGCGCCTGCTGACCGCGCCGGTGGCCTCGGTGGTGGATAGCAAAACCGTGCAGCAACACGTCGCTAATAACGATCTCGGCAACGGCTGGCTGCACACCAACTCCGCCGGCAGCGGCGCATTTATCCTTCAGCAATATGTGCCGCAGCAGGCGCTGGTGCTGAGCGCCAACCAACAAGCTAATCCGCAGCCGAAGCTGAAACGCATTCTGCTTAAAGGCGTGGCGGATGCCGGTGCGCGTCGTCTGCTGATTCAGCAAGGCGATGTCGATGTGGCGTATCAGCTTGGCCCGGATCAGATTGATGCGCTGAAGAGCGACAAGAACCTGCGCATTGAAGCCTTCCCATCGAGCCTGGTTTACTACCTCAGTTTCAATACCCAAGACAAAGCGCAACCGGCATTAGGCAATCCGGCGCTGTGGCAAGCCGCGCGCTGGCTGGTGGATTACCATTCCATCTCGAAGGATTTGCTGAAAGGTCAGTACCGCATTCATCAGAGCTTCCTGCCTCAGGGCTTTGACGGCGCGCTGGACGATCAGCCGTTCCACTACGATGTGGCGAAAGCCAAAGCGATTTTAGCCAAAGGCGGCATCAAGCCAGGGACGAAGTTTGCGCTGACGGTGATCAATCAGCCGCCCTACATTGACGTGGCGCAGGCGCTGCAGGCCAGCTTCGCCAAAGCCGATGTGCAGATTGAGTTGCAGCCGGTGGCGGAATCCGAGCTGTGGAGCAAAATGCGCGGTCGCGATTTCCAGTCGATCTTCATCTATTGGGGCGCGGACTATGTCGATCCGAACACCAACGCCAGCGCCTTTGCGTATAACGTGCCGGGCGGTTCCAAAACCCTGGCGTGGCGCGTCGGCTGGGATATTCCGGATCTGAGCGCGAAAACCCGCGCTGCCGCCGGTGAAAGCGATGCCGCTAAGCGCCGCGCGCTCTATACCGAGTTGCAGAAAACCGTGCAACAGAACTCACCGTTCGTAGTGACGCTGCAGGGCGCACAGCAGGTGGCGGTGCGGAATAACGTGAATCATGTGCAGCAAGGGATTGGCGTGAGTTTGCTGTTTTTTGATTCGGTGCAGAAGTAGTTTAGAGCGTGCTCGCATTCCCCCTCCTCGGTCCTCCCCCATGAATGGGGGAGGAAGATGCTGCCACATGTCAGTACTGAAGCTGCATGTGGCAGCGTCTCCTTCCCCCACTCGTGGGGGAAGGCCGGGATGGGGGACAGCAGGCACATAATTACGCCTTTTTTGGCACAATCCTCCTCTCTCCTCTCACGCCGCTTGCTATCCTTTCAGGCATAACCTATTGCCTGAGAGCGAAAAAATCATGACCACTCCGTTACTGATTGCCCAAACGCCTGACGTTCAACTGCATCTTCTCTCCAACATGGCCAACCGCCACGGTTTGATCACCGGCGCCACCGGTACCGGCAAAACCGTCACGCTGCAAAAGCTGGCGGAATCCTTCTCCGATATCGGTGTGCCGGTGTTTATGGCCGATGTGAAAGGCGATCTCACCGGCATTTCCGCTGCGGGTGAAGGTGCGGAGAAGCTGCTGGCGCGTCTGGCGAAGATTGGCGTTACCGACTGGCAGGCGCAGAAAAATCCGGTGATGGTGTGGGATATTTTTGGTCAGCAAGGCCATCCAGTGCGCGCCACGGTATCCGATCTCGGCCCGCTGCTGCTGGCGCGTCTGCTCAACCTCAACGAGGTGCAATCGGGCGTACTGCAAATCATCTTCCGTATCGCCGACGATCAGGGCTTGTTGCTGCTGGATTTCAAAGATCTGCGCGCCATGACGCAGTACATCGGCGACAACGCCAAGGCCTTCCAGACGCAATATGGCAACATCAACAGCGCGTCCGTTGGGGCGATTCAGCGCGGATTGCTGGCGCTGGAGCAGCAAGGTGCCGAGCACTTCTTTGGCGAGCCGATGCTGGATATCCGCGACTGGATGCGCTGCGACAACAACGGCAAAGGCTTTATCAACATCCTCTCAGCGGAAAAGCTCTATCAAATGCCGAAACTCTACGCCACCAGCCTGCTGTGGCTGCTGGCCGAGCTGTATGAGCACTTGCCCGAAGCCGGCGATCTCGATAAGCCGAAAATGGTGTTCTTCTTCGACGAAGCGCATCTGCTGTTTACCGATGCGCCGCCGGTGCTGCTGGAGAAAGTGGAACAGGTGATTCGCCTGATCCGCTCGAAAGGCGTTGGCGTCTATTTCGTTACGCAGAATCCCGCCGATATTCCCGACAACGTGCTGGGCCAGCTCGGCAACCGCGTGCAGCACGCTCTGCGCGCCTTTACGCCGAAAGATCAGAAAGCGGTAAAAAGCGCCGCTGAAACCATGCGCGCCAATCCGGCGTTTGATACCGTCGAGGCGATTCAGGCGCTCGGCACTGGCGAAGCACTGATCTCCTTCCTCGATGAAAAAGGCAGTCCATCGATGGTGCAGCGGGCGATGGTGATTGCGCCCGGCTCGCGCATGGGGCCGGTAAGCCAGGATGAACGTAACGGCCTGATTAACAACTCGCCGCTGTATGGTAAATACGACACGGAAGTGGATCGTGAATCGGCATTCGAAATGCTGCAAAAAGGCGTGCAGGCCACCACGCAGCAAGCCAATGCACCGGAAGCCAAAGGCAACAATGTTGCCGTCGATGATGGCATTCTCGGCGGCCTAAAGGAGATCTTGTTCGGCAGCACCGGCCCGCGCGGCGGCAAGCGTGACGGCGTGGTGCAGAGCGTGGCAAAAAGTGCCGCGCGCCAGGTCACCAATCAGATCATTCGTGGTGTACTTGGCAGCCTTCTTGGCGGACGTCGTCGCTAATACCCGTCATACTTCAAGCCGCAGGTGCGTTGGCTGCATGTCTTCCTGCAACTCGAATTATTTAGGGTATTTAAGGAGCTATGGATAAATTTCAACAACTCAAGCGCAGCAAACGTCTGGCGCTGTCGCTGCTGCTGATAGCGGCAGCGACTTTTGTGGTAACGCTGTTTTTGCCCCCCAACTTTTGGGTACTCGGGCTGAAGGCGATTGCCGAAGCGGCGATGGTCGGTGCATTAGCCGACTGGTTCGCGGTGGTGGCGCTGTTCCGCCGCGTGCCGGTGCCCTTTATCTCGCGTCATACGGCGATTATTCCGCGCAATAAAGATCGCATTGGCGAGAATCTGGGTCGCTTCGTGCAGGAGAAATTCCTTGATACCGATTCGCTGCTGGCGCTGATTCGCCGCCACGATCCCTCGCAGATGCTGGCGCAGTGGCTGAACACGCCGGGCAACGCCGATCGCATTGGCCGCCATCTGTTGCAGGTGATGCGCGGTTTTCTCGATCTCACCGATGATCAACGCATTCAGCGTTTTCTGCGCCGTGCAGTGCATCGCGCACTGGATAAGGTTGATCTCACCCAATCCAGCGCGCTGCTGCTGGATAGCCTGACGAAAAATAATCGCCATCAGGAGCTGCTGGATGCGGCGGTACAACAGCTGCTGCGCCTACTGCACAAGCCTGGTACGCGCGAGTTTATCGCCGCTCAGATTGTGCGCTGGCTGAAGCGCGAGCATCCGATCAAAGCCAAAATGCTGCCGACCGAATGGCTGGGCGAGCACAGCGCCGATTTGGTGGCGAATGCGGTGGATTCGATACTCGATCAGGTGGCGCTCGACCAGGGACATGAGTTACGTCTCGGCTTTGACCGCGCGGTGCAGCGCTTGATTGAACGGCTGAAAAGCGATCCTGAGATGGCGGAACGCGCCGAAACCATCAAGAGCTGGCTGAAGGAAGATGAGTCGTTCAATCGCTATATTGGCGAGCTGTGGCAGGATTTACGTGGCTGGCTGAAAGACGATCTGAACAGCGAGGATTCGCGGGTGCAGGAGCGCGTCCGGCTGGCGGCACTGTGGCTGGGCGAAACCCTTGCGGCCGATGAAGCGCTGCGCGCTTCTATGAATCAGCATCTCGAAGACGCTGCACGTAGCGTGGCGCCGGAGTTTGCTGCCTTCCTGACGCGCCATATTAGCGATACGGTGAAAAGCTGGGATGCGCGCGATATGTCGCAGCAAATTGAGCTGAATATTGGCCGCGACCTGCAGTTTATCCGCATTAACGGCACGCTGGTTGGCGGGACAATTGGGCTGATTTTGTATTTGTTGTCGCAGGTGCCGGGGTGGGTTGAGCGTATTCAGTAAAAAGGTCGCCATAAATGGCGACCCTACAAGGCTTATCGGCGTTTCATCAGCAGGAACAAGCTGATGGCGAAGAACGCGCCGCTTGGCAAAATCGCACCCAGAATCGGCGGCAAACCGTAGACCAGACTCAGCGGACCAAAGATCTGGTCCAGCACGTAGAACAGGAAGCCAAAACTGATCCCCGTCACCACGCGCACGCCCATTGATACGCTACGCAGCGGACCAAAGATAAACGACAGCGCCATCAACATCATCACCGCCACTGACAGCGGCTGGAAGATTTTGCTCCACATATTCAGCTGGTAGCGCCCTGAAACCTGGCCGCTCTGCTTGAGATATTTACTGTAGTTATACAGGCCGGTGATCGACAGCGCGTCCGGATCCAGCGCCACCACGCCGAGCTTATCGGGCGTCAGGTTGGTTTTCCATTCGCCGCTCAGCGTTTGCGAGCCGGTAATCTGTTTCGCGTCTTGCAGATCCGATTCATCGACCTGCGACAGCGCCCACAGCTTTTTATCCGCATTCCAGGTGGCACTCGCCGCATAGCGAACACTCAGTAATCGACGCTGATCGCTGAACTTGTAGATGCTGACGCCATCAATTTCGTTATCACCTTTGATACGCTCGATGTAAATGAAATCGTTGCCGTCCTTCGCCCACAGGCCGTTTTGCGTCGAGACCAGCGAGCCGCCGTACAGCTGCTGCGCACGGTAGTTACGCGCCATCTGTTCGCCCTGCGGCGCAACGAATTCGCCCACCGCCATGGTTAACAGCACCAGCGGAATCGCCGTTTTCATCACCGCCAGCGCCACCTGCATGCGGGTAAAGCCCGATGCCTGCATCACCACCAGTTCGCTACGCTGCGCCAGCGTGCCCAAACCGAGCAATGCGCCCAGCAGCGCCGCCATCGGGAAGAATATTTCAATATCCTTCGGTACGCTGAGCAGCGTGTAGTAACCGGCGTCCAGCGCGGTATAGGCGCCCTGCCCGGTTTTACGCAGCTGATCGACGAACTTGATAATGCCCGACAGCGACACCAGCATGAACAGCGTCAGCATGATGGTGTTGAAGATGGTTTTGCCGATATAGCGGTCAAGAACCTTAAACATCAGACCGATCCTCCACGGCTAAAGCGCGCACGGATGCGACGCATCGGCACGGTATCCCACAGGTTCAGCAGCACCGCCAGCGCCAGATAGGAGAAGTTCACCACCCACATCCAGATGGCCGGATCGAAGCGGCCTTTCGCGGCGTTGGAGCGCAGAGAACTCTGCAGCAAGAAGAAGATCAGGTACAGCAGCATGGCCGGCAGCATCGACAGCACACGGCCCTGACGCGGGTTAACCACACTGAGCGGCACCACCATCAGCGCCATAATCAGCACCGCGAACACCAGCGTTAAGCGCCAATGTAACTCCGCCTGGAACTGCGGGGTTTTGGTCTGGAACAGCGTGCTGATATCCGCCTGATCGGCATCGTTCGGATCGAGCGTGGCCTCTTTGTAGCCTATAACCGCCTGATAGTTGACGAAGTCGGTAATGCGGAAGTCACGCAGCAAGGCGGTGCCTTCAAAACGCGTGCCTTTGTCCAGCGTTACCACTTGCGAGCCATCTCTTTTCTGCTCCATGTGGCCGCTATCAGCCAGCACCACCGATGGACGTGCATTGCCTTTCGGACGCAACTGCGCCAGGAATACGTTACCGAAATGGTTGCCCTTCACATTTTCAACAAACAGCACCGCATTGCCGTCGCTGGAGGTCTGGAACTGTCCAGCCGCCAGCGCCGCCGCGCCTGGGTTGGCTTTGGCGTTTTGCGTCACTTCCTGCTGATAACGTGAGGACCATGGCCCTAACCAAATGACGTTGACCGCCGCCACAATTGATGTGAACAGCATCAGGATCATCGCGGCTTTGATCAGCACACTTTTCCCCAAGCCGCAGGCATGCATCACCGTGATTTCACTTTCGGTGTACAGCCGCCCAAGGGTCATTAAAATCGCCAGAAACAGGCTTAGGGGCAGGATAAGTTGTGCCATTTCAGGCACGCCAAGTCCTAACAATGTCAGAACTAAGTTTGTTGGAATTTCGCCATCCACCGCAGCTCCCAAAATCCGCACTAACTTCTGGCAAAAGAAGATAAGTAGCAGGATGAAGAGGATAGCCAGCTGGCTTTTGAGCGTTTCCCGAACCAGATATCTAATGATGATCACGCTTAGTACGCCTGTGATAACTTGTCTTTTTGCAGGAAAATCGCTAGTTTCAACGCTTATCAGCCATTTTTCTTCATCAATGGCCGTCATCGTAGCTAAAATAGTATGACGAACGCGTTAGCGTGGTGAAAAAACAACATACTTGTCACCACCACTCATTATGACTACCGGCGTTGAATTGTCATGGCGTCGTAACGAATTAATGAGTTACGAGCGCGCTACATTCTAACGACAGCTTAGGCCGTTGTCTTTAAGATTCAGGAGAGTGCATGGAGTTCAGTGTAAAAAGCGGTAGCCCGGAAAAACAGCGTAGCGCCTGCATTGTTGTTGGCGTTTTCGAACCGCGCCGTTTGTCACCCATTGCTGAGCAGCTGGATAAAATCAGCGATGGCTACATCAGCGCCCTGCTGCGCCGCGGTGAACTGGAAGGAAAAGTGGGCCAAACGCTGCTGCTGCACCATGTGCCAAATATCCTCTCCGAACGCATCCTGCTGATCGGCTGCGGTAAAGAGCGCGAGCTGGATGAGCGCCAGTACAAGCAGGTGATTCAAAAGACAATCAATACCTTGAATGATACCGGCTCGATGGAAGCCGTGTGCTTCCTGACTGAACTGCACGTGAAAGGCCGCAATACCTACTGGAAAGTGCGTCAGGCGGTCGAAACCTCGAAAGAAGCGCTCTATAACTTTGATCAGCTGAAAAGCAACAAAGTCGAGCCGCGCCGTCCGCTGCGTAAGCTGGTGTTCAACGTGCCGACCCGCCGTGAACTCACCAGCGGTGAACGTGCTATTCAACACGGTTTAGCTGTGGCTGCCGGTGTGAAAGCCGCAAAAGACCTCAGCAATATGCCGCCAAATATTTGTAACGCCGCGTATCTGGCGTCGCAGGCACGTCAGCTGGCGGATGCGTACAGCAAAAATGTAACAACCCGCGTCATCGGCGAACAGCAGATGAAAGAGTTGGGGATGAACGCCTATCTGGCGGTCGGTGCCGGTTCCCACAATGAATCGCTAATGTCGGTGATTGAGTACAAAGGCAACAACGATCCGGAAGCACGTCCAATTGTGCTGGTCGGCAAAGGGTTAACCTTCGATTCCGGCGGTATCTCGATCAAACCCGCCGACGCGATGGATGAGATGAAGTACGACATGTGCGGCGCGGCGTCGGTGTACGGCGTAATGCGCATGGTGGCAGAACTGAATCTGCCGCTGAACGTGGTGGGCGTGCTGGTGGGCTGTGAAAACATGCCAGATGGCAAATCAATGCGTCCGGGTGACGTGTTAACCACTATGTCAGGCCAAACCGTTGAAGTGCTAAATACCGATGCCGAAGGCCGTCTGGTGCTGTGCGATGCGCTGACCTACGTTGAACGCTTCGAGCCAGAAGTGGTGATTGACGTCGCCACGCTGACCGGCGCCTGCGTGATTGCGCTGGGTCATCATGTCAGCGGTTTGATGTCGAACCACAATCCGCTGGCGCATGAGCTGATCAGCGCATCTGAGCAGTCTGGCGACCGCGCCTGGCGTCTGCCGATGGCGGATGAGTATCAGGAGCAGCTAGAATCCAATTTTGCGGATATGGCGAACATTGGCGGCCGTCCTGGCGGTGCGATTACGGCGGCCTGCTTCCTCGCGCGCTTTGCACGTAAGTTTAACTGGGCGCACCTGGATATCGCCGGTACCGCATGGCGTTCCGGTAAAGCCAAAGGCGCAACCGGTCGTCCAGTACCGCTGCTGTCGCAGTTCCTGCTGAATCGCGCAGGGTTGAACGGCGACGATTGATTTGGTGATGGCTGTCCCCCATCCCGGCCTTCCCCCACAAGTGGGGGAAGGAGACGCTGCTACATGCGAATTCACAACTAACATAGGGCAGCATCTTCCTCCCCCACTTGTGGGGGAGGACCGAGGTGGGGGACAGCAAGCACCCAGCCCCCCTTCTCATCCAAAGGATCCCATGAAAAACGCCACTTTCTATGTGATGGAGTCTGAGAGCGCCAGCGACGGCTTAACCGCCATCGAGGCTCTAGTTTGCTCTCTTGCCGAAACACGCTGGCGTGACGGCAAACGCATCCTGATTGCCTGCGAAAACGAAGAACAAGCCAATCGGCTGGATGAAGCGCTCTGGCTGCTCCCGGCCAACGCCTTTGTGCCGCACAACCTGGCCGGTGAAGGCCCGCGCTACGGCGCACCGGTTGAGCTGGCCTGGCCGCAGCGTCGCGGCAGTTCACCGCGCGATCTGCTGATCAGCCTTCTGCCACAGTTCGCAGATTTTGCTACTGGTTTCCATGAAGTGATAGACTTCGTTCCTTATGAAGAATCCCTAAAACAACTGGCGCGCGATCGCTATAAAGCCTATCGCAGCGTTGGTTTCCAATTGAATACGGCGACGCCACCCTCGCCGCAAACGACAGTGTAGAAATGGAAAAGACATATAACCCGCAAGATATCGAGCAGCCGCTCTACGAGCACTGGGAACAGCAGGGCTACTTTAAACCGAATGGCGATACCAGCCAGGAAAGCTTTTGCATCATGATCCCGCCGCCGAACGTCACCGGCAGCTTGCATATGGGTCACGCTTTCCAGCAGACCATCATGGATACCATGATTCGCTACCAGCGCATGCAGGGTAAAAATACCTTGTGGCAGGCCGGTACCGATCACGCCGGTATCGCCACGCAGATGGTGGTTGAACGCAAAATCGCCGCTGAAGAGGGCAAAACGCGCCAGGATTACGGCCGCGATGCGTTCATCGACAAAATCTGGCAATGGAAAGCGGAATCTGGCGGCACCATTACGCGCCAGATGCGTCGTCTCGGCAACTCGGTTGACTGGGAGCGCGAGCGCTTCACCATGGACGAAGGTCTGTCCAACGCAGTGCGCGAAGTGTTTGTCCGCCTGTACAAAGAGAACCTGATTTACCGTGGCAAGCGCCTGGTGAACTGGGATCCAAAACTGCGTACCGCCATCTCCGATTTGGAAGTGGAAAACCGCGAGAGCAAAGGCTCGATGTGGCACATCCGCTATCCGCTGGCTGACGGCGTGAAAACCGCAGAAGGCAAAGATTATCTGGTGGTGGCGACCACGCGTCCGGAAACCCTGCTGGGCGATACTGGCGTGGCAGTTAACCCGGAAGATCCGCGCTATAAAGATCTGATCGGCAAAGAGCTGATCCTGCCGCTGGTGAACCGTCGCATTCCGATCGTTGGCGATGAACACGCTGACATGGAAAAAGGCACCGGCTGCGTGAAGATCACCCCAGCGCATGACTTCAACGACTACGAAGTGGGTCGTCGTCATAAGCTGCCGATGATCAACATTCTGACCTTTGATGGCGATATCCGCGAGCGCGCGGAAGTGTTCGACACCAATGGCGGAGTCAGCGACGAGTGCGCCGACGACATCCCGGCACAGTTCCAGAAGATGGAGCGTTTCGCCGCGCGTAAAGCGATTGTGGCTGCCGTTGATGAGATCGGCCTGCTGGAAGAGATCAAACCGCATGACCTTACCGTGCCTTACGGCGATCGCGGCGGCGTGGTGATCGAGCCAATGCTGACCGACCAATGGTATGTGCGCACCGCACCGCTGGCGAAAGTTGCAGTTGAAGCGGTAGAAAACGGCGACATCCAGTTTGTGCCGAAGCAGTACGAAAACATGTACTTCTCATGGATGCGCGACATTCAGGATTGGTGTATTTCACGCCAGCTGTGGTGGGGACATCGCATCCCAGCATGGTACGACAACGACGGCAACGTCTACGTTGGCCGCACCGAAGACGAAGTGCGTCAGGAAAACAATCTGGCCGCCGACGTGGCGCTGCGCCAGGACGACGACGTGCTGGACACCTGGTTCTCGTCCGGTCTGTGGACCTTCTCGACGCTGGGCTGGCCAGAGAACACCGAAGCGCTGCGTACCTTCCATCCAACCAGCGTGTTGGTGAGCGGCTTCGACATCATCTTCTTCTGGATTGCGCGCATGATCATGCTGACCATGCACTTCATTAAAGATGAAAACGGCAAGCCACAAGTGCCGTTCAAAACCGTCTACATGACCGGTTTGATCCGTGATGAAGAAGGCCAGAAGATGTCCAAGTCGAAAGGCAACGTCATCGATCCGCTGGATATGATTGACGGCATTTCGCTGGAAGATCTGTTGGAGAAACGTACCGGCAACATGATGCAGCCGCAGCTGGCTGAGAAGATCCGCAAACGTACCGAGAAGCAATTCCCGGACGGCATCGTGCCTTCAGGTACCGATGCGCTGCGCTTTACCCTCGCCGCGCTGGCGTCTACCGGTCGTGATATCAACTGGGATATGAAGCGCCTCGAAGGTTACCGCAACTTCTGTAACAAGCTGTGGAACGCCAGCCGCTTCGTGCTGATGAATACCGAAGAGCAGGATTGCGGCCAAAACGGCGGCGAAATGAAGCTGTCGCTGGCGGATCGCTGGATCCTGAGCGAATTCAACCGCAGCGTGAAAGCTTATTGCGAAGCGCTGGATAGCTATCGCTTTGATATCGCGGCCAACATTCTGTACGACTTCACCTGGAACCAGTTCTGTGACTGGTATCTGGAGCTGACCAAGCCGGTGATGACCAGCGGTAGCGAAGCGGAACTGCGCGGTACGCGTAATACGCTGGTCACCGTGCTGGAAGCGCTGCTGCGTCTGGCGCATCCAATCATTCCTTACATCACCGAAACCATCTGGCAGCGTGTGAAAGGCCTGAAAAACATCGACCACGATACCATCATGCTGCAGCCGTTCCCGCAGTATGAAGCGGCGAAAGAGGATGCCGAGGCGCAGGCCGATATCGAGTGGATGAAGCAGGCGATCGTTGCGGTGCGTAATATCCGTGCTGAGATGAACATTGCACCAAGCAAGCCGCTCGACGTGCTGCTGCGTGACTGCTCTGCCGCCGCTCAGCGTCGCGTAGAAGAGAACCGCACCTTCCTGTCGCGTCTGGCGCGTCTGGAAAGCCTGACCATTCTGCCTGCGGGCGAGAAAGGCCCGGTTTCGGTCACCAAGATTGTTGAAGGCGCTGAGTTGCTAATCCCGATGGCGGATCTGGTCAACAAAGAAGCCGAGCTGGAGCGTCTGGCGAAAGAGCTGGTGAAACTTGATGTCGAAATCGAGAAAATCCAGACCAAGCTGGCGAACGAAGGCTTCGTGTCACGTGCGCCGGAAGCGGTTGTCGCGAAAGAGCGCGAGCGCGTGGCTGAGCTTGAGCAATCAAAAGCAAAACTGTTTGAACAGCAGGGCGTGATTGCGGCATTGTAAGCGCTTCAGTCCAACTGCTTAATCGAAGCCGGGCACTGCCCGGTTTTTTTATACCGGAAGATAATGATGACCACCGACGCCTCCATCAATTTAAAGGTGCGCCCCATTACCGCTGCCGATAACGCGCTGATCGCACAGGTGATCCGTGATGTGTCAGCTGAATTTGGCCTGACGGCGGACAAAGGCTACACCGTGTCCGATCCCCATCTCGATCGCCTGTTCGAACTCTACAGCGAAGCCAACAGCGCCTACTGGATTGTGGAACATGATGGTGTGGTGGTGGGCGGCGGCGGCGTTGCTCCGCTGGCCTGCAGCGCGCCGGATATTTGCGAGCTGCAGAAGATGTATTTCCTGCCGCAGGTGCGCGGCTTAGGGTTGGCGCGCGATTTGGCGCTGCGCGCCATGGAATTTGCCCGTCAGCAGGGTTTTCAGCGCTGCTATCTGGAAACCACCGGCAGTTTGACGCGTGCGATTAAGTTGTATGAGTCATTGGGGTTTGAGCTGATTGATAGCGCGATGGGTTGTACCGGGCATGTGGATTGTGAAGTGCGGATGCTGAAGGTGTTGTGATTTGATTGCTGGCTGTGATGTGCTCGCTGCCCCCCATCCCGGCCTTCCCCCGCAAGCGGGGGAAGGAGATGCTGCCACATGCAGCTTCATCACTGGCATGTGGCAGCATCTTCCTCCCCCATTTATGGGGGAGGACCGAGGAGGGGGACAGCGCGCACAAACCTAAACCGCCGGCACCCCACTATGAAAGCGTAACTCGCCATCCGGCTCACTGATTAAGCGCGCTTCTGTTTCACCAAAAACCTGCACCCGCGGCGCAATGTCCTTCGGCGAAATCTGCTGCGCCAGCTTCAGGTAATCCTGATAGTGACGCGCTTCTGAGCGCAGCAGCGAAATATAGAACTTCTCCAGTTGCTCATCCAGATACGGCGCCAGGCTGGCGAAACGCTCGCAGGAACGTGCTTCGATGTACGCCCCGCAAATCAGCTTATCCACCAGCGCTTCCGGCTCGTAAGTGCGAATTTCGCGAATCAACCCTTTGGCATAGCGGCTGGCGGTGATTTTGCGATACGGCAAACCGCGCGACTGCATGATTTCCCACACCTGATAGAAGTGATGCAGCTCCTCTTTCACCAGCAGCACCATCATCTCCACCAGATCGTCGGCCCACGGCAGTTCGTTGCGCACGATAATACTTTTGGTCAGATTCTTGTGGGCATTGATGAAGTTACCGTCCTGCTCGTCGCGGTAGATAAAATCTTCATACGGCTTGAGCCACGCCAGAATGGCATCACCACTCGGCTTATCCGCCACGTATTTACGGATGATAAACACCGCCGTTTGCGCGGCCTTTAATTCACAAACCATGTGATCGGTGAGCAACAACGTCAGATTTTCCGGCTTGCGCGCTTCATCAATCCACGCTTGTGGCGTGCGGCAATGCAGGAATTGATAGATCGGTTCTAATAGCGGAGCGTAATTCATGGGCAGTCTTTTGTGTTACGGGGAAACGTTTCAGGGCGGCGAGCGCCGCCCATTAATGCTTAGTGACGCACACCGTTGTCTTCTTCGTCGTCGATGAACTCGCCATCGTCGTCTTCATCTTCGGCATCAGGATCTTCAAAGTAGGTGCCCCAACCGTCGTAATCGACGTTGTAGCTGCCTGCCAGATTAACCAGTTGCTCAACCTGCGCATCAATCAACTCAGGCTTCAACGCGCCTTCGCTCAGGATATCCACACACATCACGGTGGTACCGTCTTCCAGCTCCAGCTCTTCTGGCTCGCTCACTTCGTAGCCCAGTTTGAAGGCATCAACCGCGACCTTCTCCAGCGAGTCGAAGTTGTTGCAGGAGAGATGATGCTCAATAGTGTAAAGCGCATCTGGATCGCTGCCGTCTTCCAGCAGCTCTTCAATGATCAGTCGCGTCTCTTCGCGCTGTTCTTCCAGCAATGCTTCATATGCCATGGGTGTGTCCTCAAATATTCGGCTGAATACCATTATTTTCCCACACTGCCTCGCGCGCCACTACACAAAACAACAAGTTTCTTAACGCTGGGGTTGAAAATGCATATTCATACGGTTAGATTGAATTTTAATTCATTTTAATGTGGGCACCCGGAGCGCTGTATGAGTCAGCTACATCAAAGACATTTCCTGAGATTGCTGGATTTCACCCCAGCCGAAATCGATTCTCTGCTGAGCCTGGCAGGTGAATTAAAACACGCAAAGAAAAATGCCAGCGAAACGCAATACCTGAAAGGCAAAAACATCGCGCTCATCTTCGAAAAAGACTCGACTCGTACCCGATGCTCTTTCGAAGTTGCCGCTTATGATCAGGGCGCTAACGTTACCTATCTCGGTCCAAGCGGCAGCCAAATCGGCCATAAAGAGTCGATGAAGGACACCGCGCGCGTGTTGGGACGCATGTATGACGGTATTCAATATCGCGGCTACGGCCAGGAACTGGTGGAAACCTTAGCGGAATTCGCTGGCGTGCCGGTGTGGAACGGCCTGACGACTGAATTCCATCCCACGCAGCTGCTGGCCGATCTGCTGACAATGCAGGAACATCTGCCAGGCAAATCGCTGAATGCAATGACGCTGGTTTACGTCGGCGATGCGCGCAACAACATGGGCAACAGCATGCTGGAAGCCGCTGCGCTGGTCGGCCTGGATCTGCGTTTGGTGGCACCAAAAGGCTGCTGGCCAGAAGCGGAACTGGTGGATCAATGCCGCGTGGTCGCGCAGCAAACCGGTGGCAAAATCACCCTGACCGAAGAGATCGCCGAAGGCGTGCAAGGTGCCGACTTCATTTACACGGATGTGTGGGTGTCGATGGGCGAAGCCAAATCGGTGTGGGAAGATCGCATCGCCCTGCTGCGTCCTTATCAGGTGAACAGCGCGATGCTGGCACTGACCGGCAACCCGCAGGTGAAGTTCCTGCACTGCTTGCCGGCCTTCCATGACGACAAAACCACGCTGGGCCGGCAAATGGCCGAGCAGTACGGTTTGCAGGATGGCATGGAAGTGAGTAATGAGGTGTTTGAATCGGCGCACAGCATCGTGTTCGATCAGGCTGAAAACCGCATGCACACCATTAAAGCGGTGATGGTGGCGACACTCGGCAAGCTATGATTGGTCGCGCCGCAAACGTTTACCTCGCGCGCGATATTTGCTTGATGCAAATCAGTGAATGCGTATAATGCGGCCCAATTTGCCGGAGGAAACATGCAACAGCGCAGCGCAAAATTTGACGCTCAACGACGCCTGACAGCGGGCGGCGCATCTGTTTCTTTCCGTCATCAATCGATCGTAAAAAAAGCCCCTTAAGCAGGGGCTTTTTTTTGTCCGCAATCCGGCAGCGCAGAGGAGAACGCTATGGCCAACCCGCTATATCGCAAGCACATTATTTCCATCAACGATCTCAACCGCGACGAGCTGGAGCTGGTGCTGCACACCGCCGCCCAGTTGAAAGCCAATCCCCAGCCGGAGTTGCTGAAACACAACGTGATCGCCAGCTGCTTCTTTGAGGCTTCAACGCGCACGCGCTTGTCGTTTGAAACCGCGATGCATCGTCTCGGCGCATCGGTGGTGGGCTTCGCCGATGGCAGCAATACCTCGCTCGGCAAGAAAGGCGAAACCCTCGCCGATACCATTTCGGTGATTGGTACTTACGTCGATGCCATCGTGATGCGTCATCCGCAGGAAGGCGCGGCGCGTCTGGCGACGGAATTCTCCGGCGGCATTCCGATTCTCAACGCCGGTGACGGTGCCAACCAGCATCCGACGCAAACGCTGCTCGATCTCTTCACCATCCGCGAAACGCAAAATCGCCTCGATAACCTGAATGTGGCGATGGTCGGCGATCTGAAATATGGCCGCACCGTGCATTCACTGACGCAGGCGCTGGCGAAGTTTGATGGCAACCGCTTCTTCTTTATCGCGCCGGATGCGCTGGCGATGCCGTCGTATATCACCGATATGCTGGATGAGCAGAACATTGCCTGGTCGCGCCACGACACCATCGAAGAAGTGATGCCCGAACTCGACATTCTGTATATGACGCGCGTACAGAAAGAGCGCCTTGATCCGTCGGAATACGCCAACGTCAAAGCACAGTTCATCCTGCGCGCCGCCGATTTAGCCGGTGCGCGCGACAACATGAAAGTGCTGCATCCACTACCGCGTATCGACGAGATCACCACCGACGTGGATAACACGCCGCACGCCTGGTATTTCCAGCAGGCTGGAAATGGCATCTTCGCTCGCCAGGCACTGCTGGCGCTGGTACTGAATCGCGAACTGGCACTGTAAGGAGCAAAGCGATGACACACGATAATAAATTGCAGGTTGAAGCCATCAAACGCGGCACGGTGATTGACCATATCCCGGCGCAGGTCGGCTTTAAGTTACTGTCGCTGTTTCGTTTGACCGAAACCGATCAGCGCATCACCATCGGCCTCAACTTGCCGTCGGGCGAGATGGGCCGCAAAGATCTGATCAAAATCGAAAACACTTTTCTGACCGACGATCAGATCAATCAGCTGGCGGTGTATGCGCCGCTCGCGACTGTGAACCGCATTGACGAATACGAAGTGGTCGCGAAGATCGCCCCCACCTTGCCAGATCGTATTGACCGCGTGCTGACCTGTCCGAACAGCAACTGCATCAGCCGCAACGAGCCGGTGTTCACCAGCTTTGCGGTGAAAAAGCGCGAAGATGATGTTCATCTGAAATGCAAATATTGCGAGAAAGAGTTCGCGCGCCACGTGGTGCTCGGTCACTGGTAATCGCCTGCGTCGTCCCTATAATGGGACGATTCATTTCGCGGCGGACATCGGTCGGCCGCGCACTTTCAAGGAGAAACAATGTCTCGCGAAATCAGTACTTCAAACGCACCCGCAGCGATTGGCCCTTACGTGCAGGGCGTGGATCTCGGCAGTATGATCATCACGTCAGGCCAGATCCCGGTTGATCCCGCCACTGGCGCCGTTGCCGACGATGTTTCTGCGCAGGCACGTCAGTCACTGGAAAATGTGAAGGCGATTGTCGAAGCCGCAGGCCTGAAAGTGGGCGATATCGTGAAAACTACCGTGTTTGTGAAGGATCTGAATGACTTCGCCACGGTGAACGCAACTTACGAAGCGTTCTTCACCGAGCATAACGCCAGCTTCCCTGCGCGTTCTTGCGTGGAAGTGGCGCGTCTGCCGAAAGATGTGAAGATTGAGATCGAGGCGATTGCGGTTCGTCGTTGATTTGGTTGGTTGGTTGGTGCTGGCTGTCCCCCTCCTCGGTCCTCCCCCATTAATGGGGGAGGAAGATGCTGCAAAATGTCAGTGTTGAAGCTGCATGTGGCAGCATCTCCCTCCCCCGCAAGCGGGGGAAGGCGGGGATGGGGGACAGCCAGCACAATACCTATTTAAACGATCGCAACAACTTCTCCAGCGGTCGCACCAGCGCCAGCACCGTTTCATCTTGCACCTGCGCTGCCGCATCCAATTGCGTATGCATCTGCGCCACTTCGCCTGCGCCATACGCCTGATTACGCTCCAGCGCGTTGACCAAATCCAGCCCCATCCGACTCAGTTCCGCCACTTGCTGCACCTGCTGCTGTAGCGGCTTGAGCTGATAGCTACCCAGAATCAGTGGCATCACCGCATCGCTGTTGTTCTGCCAGCGCTGCAGTTGCTGACGAATAGCATGCGCCGCCGCATGATCGGCGCGATTGGCGATCACGCGATCAACCTGCTTATCCAGCAAACGCACCGCGTTGCTCTCGGCAGGTAGCACATCCGCCAAACGATTGAGCGGTTCAAAATAGTCGTAATGCCCTGCCTGGAATTTCAGATGCTGGCGCGTGTAGTACTGCGCCGGTTCCAGCACTTCGGCCAATATGCGCAGCGGCGTGATGTCGCTGCTGTTCGCCAGTCGCATCATCTGCACTTCAGCCTGCTGATGCTGCTGCAGACCGACAGAAATGGTGCCCCAGCGATCCACCGCGCTCAGGCGTTGATACATGTTATCGCTGTCGGTGACATCCTTCGCCGACCATAACCGCTCAGCCACCACAAAGGCGCGCGGCCACAGGCGTGTATCAATCACCCGGCTATTTACGTTCTCCGCCCACAGCGCCGCTTCACCGCCAATCAGGTTGTTTTGCAGCTGTTGCGGCGTCGGCAGCGATGGCGCAATACCAGCTGGCACTTGTGCCAGTTTGCTGCCTTCCGTGGGATAACGCACGTTGCCCACCAGCATATAACCGGTCAGCTTGTCTTGCGTCAGCGTCACCATCGGCTGGAACGGCCCCATCCACGTATCGACGCTGAAGGTCAGCTGCGTTGGCGACAGCCAGCGGATATCGCTGACCATGCGACGTGCTTTGCCGCTGAAATCGATAAAGCCGCGCCAGCCGTTTTTCCCTTCAACCAGCGTAAAGCTGCCTTTCAGCGCGCTGCCTTTCAGACGCGGCATGGTGAATTGCCAGCTCTGCGTCTGCTCACCGGCTTGCACCTGATCCGCACCGTTAAGCCCTTGCGGCCAGGGTTCATTGCGATAGTGATAGGCGGCGGTTTGCGGCTGATCGAGATAGAAACCGGTGGAGAGAATGCCACGGAAGTCGTTTTTCGCCACGGTACCCAACGCATCCTGTCCTTGCCACGATTGAATCAGAATGCTTTTTGGCAGATCAGGATGGTAAACCTCATCCCAACCGATCATGCGGCGCTGATGCGCTTCGAGGATTTTCTCAACGCGCTGGTTAAACCAGGCTTGCAGCGCATGCGAATCTTTCAGGCCGTGGTCGCGCATAAATTGCTGAATACGCGTGGAATCATTCCACTGAGTTGGATCGACCTCATCGCCGCCGATGTGAATGTAGGGATCGGGGAAGATCGCCGTGACTTCGCCCATTAAGGTGTCGATAAAGCGGAACACCGCGTCGTTGCTGGGATCGAGCAGCGGCTTAAATACACCCCAGCCGCGCTCCATCTGATACGGGCCCGGCGCGCTCATTAATTCCGGCATCGCCACCGCGATCGCCGAGGCATGGCCTGGCAGATCGATTTCCGGTACCACGCGCACGCCGCGCTGCGTGGCATAGCGCACCACATCGCGCATCTGCTGCTGCGTGTAGTACAGACCGTCGCTGGCTTTCTCTTGCAGCTGCGGATAGTGGCTGGAGGCAAAACGCCAACCTTGATCGTCAGTTAAGTGCCAGTGAAACACGTTCATGCGCGCGGCCGCGATGCCGTCGATTTGCCGCTTCACGGTTTCAATCGGCAGGAAATGGCGCGCCGAATCAATCAGCACACCGCGCCACGGAAAGCGCGGTTTATCGTCAATGGTGACGTAGGGAATTTCGGTGCCTTTTTCCGTGTTTTCAATCAGCTGTAGCACGGTTTCCATGCCGCGCATCGCACCAAAGCGCGTGTTGGCTTTCAGTAATACGCCGTCGCTGTTAACCAGCAGATGATAACTTTCGTCGCTGTCCGGCTGCGGGATCGGATCAACCGCCTGCGCGATTTGCACCTGAATGCTGGGATGATCGCTGGATGCGCTAGCTGGCAGCAGCGGCCAGCCGGTTTGCCGCGCAATGCGTGCACGCCAGCGCGATTCAGCACCTTCCAGATGATCGCCCGAGATATGCAAGGTGAGCTGCGGCGTTAACGCATACGCCCCGCCGCCGCTTGGTTGCACCACGCTTTGTGGCCACGGCATCAGCGGTAAATCCCCGGCGGGCGCGGCGAAGGTGGAAAAAGTCATGGATAAACAACAGGCAAGCAAGGTTCTCTGCAATAGCATCTGGGCATCCTTGTAAATGAAACAGCGGACCAAAATGGGCAAAAGGCCCATTAAACCTGTTTCGCTTTGCAAAGCAAGTGGCCGTAAACTGAAATCAAGGCAGGTTAAAACTTTTGTAGTTTAGCCAGATTAACCATTGCGCGGCTTTCAATCTTGGTTGTGGCTTCCTTGCTGTAGGTCAAACCGCCTGCGATTAATTTGCGCGTAAACACCATATATAGCGATTACACTCCTTAAAATTATCTACATATAGTTTCATGGAGAAGAAATGGCGACGGTGGTGATTAAGCGTGACGGCTGCAGAGTGCCGTTTGATGCGCAGCGGATCGAGGCAGCAGTAAGCGCGGCTGCGCGTGCGGCACAAATCGATGATACGGCATGGTGCGCGCAAGTGGCGGCGCAGGTTAGCCAGCAGCTGGCTGAACAGGCCGAAGTGGATATTCGTGATATTCAGTGCGCGGTGGAAGAGACGCTGATGAGCGGACGCTGGCCGCAGCTGGCACGCGCCTATATCGAATATCGCCATGACCGCGATTTAGCACGCGAGCAACGCGGTAAACTGCATCACGCCATTCGCGGTTTAGTGGAGCAAACCAACGCGGCGCTGCTCAATGAAAACGCCAATAAAGACAGCAAAGTGATCCCAACCCAACGTGACCTGCTGGCCGGCATCGTCGCCAAACATTACGCTCAGCAGCAACTGTTGCCACGCGATGTGGTGCTGGCGCATGAGCGCGGCGACATCCACTATCACGATCTCGACTATTCCCCGTTCTTCCCGATGTTTAACTGCATGCTGATCGATCTACACGGCATGCTGACCAACGGTTTCAAGATGGGCAATGCCGAGATTGAGCCGCCCAAATCGATCGCCACCGCTACAGCGGTCACCGCGCAGATCATCGCGCAGGTCGCCAGCCACATTTATGGCGGCACCACCATCAACCGCATTGATGAAGTGCTGGCACCGTTCGTCACGCTCAGCCTGGAGAAACACCGCGCGGTGGCGCAACAGTGGCAAATTCCCGATGCCGAAGCCTATGCGCGCGTGCGCACCGAGAAAGAGTGCTACGACGCGTTTCAGTCGCTGGAGTATGAAGTGAACACGCTGCACACCGCCAATGGCCAGACGCCGTTTGTCACCTTTGGCTTTGGCCTCGGCACCGACTGGGCGGCGCGCCTGATCCAGCAATCCATTCTGCGTAACCGCATTGCCGGACTGGGTAAAAATCATAAAACGGCGGTGTTCCCGAAACTGGTGTTTGCTATCCGTGAAGGCGTGAATCGTCGGCCTGGAGAAATTAACTACGATATCAAACAGCTGGCGCTAGAGTGTGCCAGCAAGCGCATGTATCCGGATATCCTCAACTACGAAAAAGTGGTGGAAGTGACCGGTTCGTTTAAAACGCCGATGGGCTGCCGCAGTTTCCTTGGCGTCTACGAGGAGAACGGCGAGCAGATTCACGAAGGCCGCAACAACATTGGCGTCATCAGCCTCAATCTGCCGCGTATCGCGCTGCAAGCCAAAGGCGACGAAGCGCAGTTCTGGCGCTTGCTGGATGAACGTCTGGCGCTGGCGAAACGCGCCTTAATGACGCGTATCGCCCGGCTGGAAAAAACCAAAGCGCGCGTGGCGCCGATTCTGTATATGGAAGGTGCCTGCGGCGTGCGCTTGAAGGCTGATGACGAAGTGGGCGCCATTTTCCGCAACGGGCGCGCCTCGATTTCCCTTGGCTACATCGGCCTGCATGAGACGCTGAATGCGCTGAGCGGCAACGAAGTGCATCCATACGACGCCGAATACCTGCGGGCAAAAGGCATGGCGATTGTCACCCATCTGCGTAACGCGGTGGATGCCTGGAAAGAGGAAACCGGCTACGGCTTCAGCTTGTACAGCACGCCGAGCGAGAATCTGTGCGACCGTTTCTGTCGCCTCGATGCCGCCGAATTTGGCGTGGTGGCGGGCGTGACCGATAAAGGGTATTACACCAACAGCTTCCATCTCGACGTTGAGAAGAAGGTCAATCCCTACGACAAGATCGACTTTGAAGCGCCCTATCCCGCCATCGCTAACGGCGGATTCATCTGTTACGGCGAATACCCCAACATCCAGCACAACCTCAAAGCGCTCGAAGACGTCTGGGATTACAGCTATCACCGCGTGCCCTATTACGGCACCAACACGCCGATTGATGAGTGCTACGAATGCGGCTTTAGCGGCGAGTTCAGTTGCACCAGCAAAGGGTTCACCTGCCCATGCTGCGGTAATCACGATCCAGCGCGCGTGTCGGTGACGCGCCGCGTGTGCGGCTATCTCGGCAGCCCGGATGCGCGTCCGTTTAACGCCGGTAAACAGCAAGAAGTGCAGCGGCGCGTTAAACATCTGGAGACAGGAAAGCTGGGATGATGCGCATCCACGGCTATTATCCGGTTGATATCGTTAACGGGCCCGGCACGCGCTGCACACTGTTTGTCGCGGGCTGCGAACATCAGTGTCGCGGCTGCTATAACCAAAGCACGTGGCGCCTGGATTCCGGCGTACCTTTTACGCTGGAGATGGAAGAGCAGCTGATCGCCGATCTTAACGATCGGCGCATTCCGCGTCAGGGCTTGTCGCTGAGCGGCGGCGATCCGCTGCATCCGCATAACGTGCCGCATGTGCGTCGCCTGGTGAAACGCGTGCGACGTGAATGTCCGGATAAGGATATCTGGCTGTGGACCGGCTACGAAATGGCGGAACTCAGTGCGGCGCAGCGCGAAGTGGTGGATGAAATTGATGTGCTGATTGACGGGCGTTTTATCGAAGCGGAAAAAGATGCGCGGCTGCTGTGGCGCGGCAGCCGCAATCAGAAGATTTGGTGGCTACGCCAGCCACAAGGCGAGCACGCCGAGCAGCATGCCGCTGCCTGCCACGCCGATCAGCGCGATCCACAGCGCCCGTGCGGGAAAGGCGCGATGCAACATCAATAACGACGGCACACTCACGGCGGGCAGCGTGACTAACAACGCCAGCGCGGGTGCAACGCCCATGCCCGCCAGCATCATGGTCTGCACAATCGGGATTTCCGCCGCGGTGGGAATCACAAACAGGCAGCCAGCAATCGCCATCAACATCACCCAAAACAGCGTGTTGCCCACCGCGCCATCCGCGTGCGGGAACAGCCAAACGCGGGCGGCACCGAGCAACAATACCGCGATGATATACAACGGAATGGTGTTGCAGAACAGCCGCCACATTACCCACAGCCAGCGCGTCAGAAACGGTTGCTCATCGCGTGCCGGGATAATGGGCGCGGCAACGGTCTGATCCGGCACACTACGCTGCACCAGCCACGCGATGCCCAATACCATCATTAAACCCGCCACCAGCCGAATCGCCGCAAAATTCCAGCTGAGCACAAAACCCATAAAAATCAGCGTGGCAGGATTGAGCAGCGGATTCGCCAGCCAAAACGCCATTGCCGCGCCGCTGGAAACCTGCGACTGACGCAAGCCAGCGGTCACCGGCGCGGCACAGCAGCTGCACATCATGCCTGGCAAACCTAATCCAGTGCCCATTAGCGTCGAGCCAAAGCGCGAGCTGCCCATCAGACGCAGCAGCCAGGCGCGTGGAATCAGCACCTGCACCAGCGATCCGAGGATCACGCCGAGCACCGCCGCTTTCCACACGGCGAGGAAATAGACCATGGCGTAATCGAGCGCTGCGCGCCACGGTGAGTCCGCCGCATTGGCCAAAATTGATTTACCTATTGAGTGCGTTTCGGCGGCAGTAAAGGCTTTGCCGTAATAAGGCTGCCATTTGACATACCACAGACCGATTACCACCACGGCGAGGAACAGCAGCGGTTTCCACCAGGCGAAGCGTGTCGCTGGGAAGTGAGAAGAGAGTTGGGTCATCACAAAATTCCGTATTCAACTGAATAACGATGCCGCGTTGAGATACGCGGCGGATAGGCCTTAGTGTTATTCAGGTCATTTCATTCCGCCATGTGGAAATCGCCTAAACTTGATCCGGGACGGAAATTTACCTCCCGTGAGAATTGCCGACTGGCTTGCGTTTTGCGACATGGCTACCAGGCTTGTTGGGTTAGAAGTGCAACGAACATAAGGTTCGTGATCAACAAGGAGGAAAAAAGATGAGCAAGAAAATAGCGGTACTGATTACCGATGAATTTGAAGACTCAGAGTTTACCTCACCGGCGGAGGCTTACACTCAGGCAGGCCACGAAGTGGTTACCATCGAGTTTAAGGCCGGAAACATCGTCAAAGGTAAACAGGGTAAAGCTGAAGTCAACATCGACAAGTCTATTGATGATGTGAATGCAGCCGAGTTCGATGCGCTGCTGCTGCCCGGCGGACACTCTCCCGATGCTCTGCGCGGTGACGATCGCTTCATCAACTTCACTAAAGAGTTTGTCGCCAGCGGCAAGCCGGTGTTTGCCATTTGCCACGGCCCACAGTTGCTGATCAGCGCGAATGGCGTGCGCGACCGCAAAATGACCAGCGTAAAAGCCATCGCTATCGATCTGCGTAATGCGGGTGCGGATTTTTACGATAAAGAAGTGGTGGTTGATGACAAGTTAGTCACCAGCCGCACGCCTGAAGACCTGCCCGCGTTTAATCGCGAATCGCTGCGGATTTTGAACGCGGCCTGATCTTTTCCCGCATTGAGGTCGCCATAAATGGCGACCCTACGGCCGGCTCCAGACAATCTTCTTGCCAAAGCCCAGCGCATTGTCGGTCATCTTCACTTCGTCGAGCACGATTTCCCACAGCGGCGCAGTGACTTTCTTCGCCACCGGAAAACGCTTCTGATAGGCGTGACGCGCCAGCGTTTCCCGCTCTCCATTTAACAGCTGGATTACGCCGCGATACTGCACGCCTTTGATCAACAACACGCTTTTCGGCTGGCCATTTACCGTGCCCGCCACGTGAGGATTTGCCTGGATTAATGCGCCATGGCGCGTATCCGGCTCGGTCATCAGCCAGAACGCCATGTTTGCGGCATCAAACACATAGAAGCAGTTGGCGCACCACAGATCGTCGCCGTGGCTGGCAGATAACGACAGCACATGCTGTTTTTTTAAATAACGAATCAGATGAGCATGGTCGGACAAAATCGGACTCCGTGCGGCGAATAGCGATGCGGCCTGAAGCGCGCTACACTGCCTGCCAGCTAATTTTCGAGATGAGTATGATGGAACAAGGCTGGCAGCTCTATCTGCTACAAACCGCCGCAGGCATGCTGTATACCGGCATCACCACCGATGTTAATCGTCGCCTGCAACAGCATCAGCTAGGACGCGGCGCGCGTTCGCTGCGTGGCAAAGGCCCCTTAACGCTGGTGTTTCATTGCGATGCCGGCGATCGCGCTGCCGCGTCACGCCTTGAGTATCAGGTGAAGCAGCTTAGCCGCGCGCAAAAGCTGCTGCTGGTTGCGCAGCAGCCGCCCTGCTTAGTAGCCTGGTTTAGTCGAAACGATTAAACGGTTCGGCGAATTCGATCAGCCCTTCTGCACCGACGAACGCATCGTCTGCCAGTTTGTACACCTGAAAGGCCGCTTCGCTGCCTAACCAACGACAGTGCAAACCATGACGTGCCGCCGGTTCAAAGCCGAGTGGATTGTAGAACTCAGGATCGCCCAACACCACCACGGCGCTGTAGCTGAACTCATTAAGTGAATCCAATCCTTCATACACCAGCTGTTTAGCAAGGCCCTGTTTGCGCACCGATTCATCCACGGCGAGCGGCGCCAACGCTACCCAGTTGCGGTCTTCTCCTTGCAGGGTCACCGGACTGAAAGCGGCATAACCCAGCACCTGACCTTCATCATCCGTGGCAACGACACCAAGAGTCAGCAAGCCATCTTCGCGCAGTTGCTGTATCAGTTCCGCTTCGGCAGCGGTAGCAAAACTGCGCTTTAACAGGCTATCGATGCCTGCTGCATCAACGCCAATTTCAGTACGAATCAACATGAGATCCCCGCGCGCGCCTCAGCGGCCTTCGCGTCCTGTTTCATTCCTGCCTCAATAAAAGCAGCGAGCTGCTGCAATCCCGTGCGTAATGGCGTGGGCATGGCATCCAGTTCAATGGCATCCATTAGGTTTTTCACCTCAAGTCCCAGCTCCGTGTCACCTTCAATCACCAAACGGCGTTGAAAGAACAACATATCGGGATCCGCTTTGCGTGCTGCCACCAGCAACAGATCGTTGGCTTCACCACGAAACCAGACATCAGCCTCGGTGTCGCGCGAAACGGTCAGGCGCCCTGCTTGCAGGGTGGTGATCCAGCGCAGATTCACATCGGCAACCTCGATCCCCAGATAACGCCCTTCCAGAAAGTCTAACTCACCTTCGGACAAAGCATGACGAAATTGCCAGTTTAGGAGTTGTTGCAGAATAGCTTTTTTTAGCGGGAAAGGGGTAATGGAAACGGGTAAAGCAAGGAATTCTGGGCCTTTTTCCACAATCAGACCGCGTAAGCGCGCAAACATTATCGATATTCCCTTCAGAAAATTTCATCTATTTTGCCACATCTGACCGACGTCGCCTCCACTGAGATCAAGGAAATCGCCACCTGTCTGGACGAAAAAGCTCCACTCCCGATCATCAATGCCGCTTTCACTGCCTTAAATCAACATTGCTGTCCGGTCAGTTATTTACACTCTTCGGCTTCAGAATCCGGGGAGGAAAATCTATGGAACTGCTGTGTCCGGCGGGGAATTTGCCTGCGCTGAAATCGGCGGTGGAGCATGGTGCTGACGCGGTGTATGTCGGCCTGAAAGACGATACCAATGCCCGCCACTTTGCTGGCCTCAATTTTACCGATAAAAAACTGGCTGAAGCCGCGCGCTATCTGCATCAGCATCGCCGCAAACTGCATGTGGCCATCAACACCTTCGCCCATCCTGATGGGATGAATCGCTGGCAAAGCGCGATTGATGTTGCCGCGCAGAACGGCGCGGATGCGCTGATTCTGGCGGATATTGCCACGCTGGAGTACGCGGCAAAACGCTATCCGCAGGTTGAGCGTCATCTTTCGGTACAAGCCTCCGCCACCAATCTGCAGGCCATTCATTTTTATCATCGTCACTTTCAACTTAGCCGCGTTGTGCTGCCGCGCGTGCTATCGATGCATCAGGTCAAACAGCTGGCGCGTGAGACGCCGGTGCCGCTGGAAGTGTTCGCCTTCGGTAGCCTGTGCATTATGGCCGAAGGCCGCTGCTATCTCTCATCCTGGCTGACCGGCGAGTCGCCTAACAGCGCAGGTGCCTGCTCGCCAGCGAAATTTGTCCGCTGGCAACAGACGCTAAAGGGCATGGAATCACGCCTGAATGAAGTGCTGATTGACCGCTACGCGCCCGACGAGAGTGCGGGCTATCCCACATTGTGCAAGGGCCGTTATGAAGTGGATAACCAGCTCTATCACGTGCTGGAAGAACCCACCAGCCTGAACACCTTGTCGCTGCTGCCAGAACTGCTGCGCGCCAACATTGCCTCGGTGAAAATTGAAGGGCGTCAGCGCAGCCCGGCGTATGTGGCGCAGGTGGCGAAAGTATGGCGTCAGGCCATCGATCGCTGCATGGCATCGCCGGAACAGTATGTCGTGCAGGACCCCTGGATGCAGGCGCTGGGCGAGTTATCAGAAGGCAGCCAAACCACGCTCGGTGCTTATCACCGCGACTGGCAATAAGGAGATCCCATGAAATACGCCATCGGGCCGGTGCTGTGGTACTGGCCAACAGCAACGCTGGAAACCTTTTATCAACGCGCCGCCGAGAGCAGTGCCGAAATCATCTATCTCGGCGAAGCGGTGTGCAGCAAGAGACGCGCGACGTCATTTAATCAATGGATGGACATCGCGCGCATGCTGGCGCTGCAAGGTAAGCAAGTGGTGCTGAGTACGCTGGCACTGCTGCAGTCACCCTCGGAAGTGAAGGAGCTGCGACGCTATGTCGAGAACGGTGAGTTCCTGCTGGAAGCCAATGACATCGGCACCGTGAACATGGCAGCAGAGCGCAAATTGCCGTTTGTCGCCGGACCAACCCTCAACGTGTATAACGCGCAAACGCTGCAACTGTTGCTGCAAGAAGGCATGACGCGCTGGTGCATTCCGGTGGAGATGTCCCGCGACTGGCTGATTAAGCTGCTGCAGCAGTGCGATGAGGCGGGTGTGCGCCAGCAATTTGAGGTGGAAGTGCTTGGTTATGGCCATCTGCCGCTGGCGTTGTCAGCGCGCTGCTTTACCGCACGCGCCGAGAATCGTGGCAAAGATGATTGCCAAACCTGCTGCATCAATTATCCCACTGGCCGCCGCGTGCTTTCACAGGAAGGCCAGCAGGTGTTTGTCCTCAACGGTATTCAGACCATGAGCGGCTATTGCTACAACCTCGGCAATGATTTGAGCGGCATGCATAACTGGATCGACATTGTGCGTCTGTCGCCACAGGGCGAAAGCACGCTCGCCGAAGTGGATCGCTTCCGCGCCAACGAAGCCGGTCAGGCCCCGCTGATGATGGCGCGCGGCAGCGACTGCAACGGATATTGGCGTCGCCTGGCCGGGATGGCGCTTGAAGGCGAGCGGTAAAGGCACATTCCGGCTATATTCCTGCGGTTATTAGCAGTTTTAATATGGGTAACGATGAGTAATACTCACAAGCGCAGGTCCGACTAAACACCTGCGCCATCCCTATTTGGAGTGCCCATGTCTGAGAAAAAAACTGTTCGCCTGTCCGTGTTGGATCTGGCGCCTATTCCACAAGGTTCCGCTGCACGCGATGCGTTCCATAATTCGCTGGCGCTGGCCCGTCAATCTGAAGCGCTGGGTTTCCACCGCTACTGGCTGGCTGAACACCATAATATGACGGGGATTGCCAGCGCCGCGACCGCAGTACTGATCGGCTATTTAGCCGCCAATACCGAAACGCTGCGCCTCGGCTCAGGCGGTATCATGCTGCCCAACCATGCGCCGCTGGTGATCGCCGAACAGTTTGGTACCCTCGAATCACTCTATCCTGGCCGTATCGATTTGGGACTGGGCCGCGCGCCCGGTTCGGACCAACGCACCATGCTGGCGTTGCGCCGTCATCTTTCCAGCGCCCAGGCAGATAGCTTCCCGGAAGATGTTTCTGAACTGATTCGCTGGTTTGACGCCGAAGAGGGTGAACATCCGCCAGTTCAACCGGTACCGGGTTTAGGATTGAAAATTCCGGTGTGGCTGCTCGGTTCCAGTTTGTATAGCGCGCAATTGGCCGCTCAGCTTGGTTTGCCGTTTGCGTTTGCCTCGCATTTCGCGCCCGATCTGCTGTTCCAGGCGCTGCATATTTATCGTGAGAAATTTAAACCTTCGGCGCGTCTGGCGAAGCCGTATGCGATGGTGTGCGTCAACGTGGTGGCGGCCGACAGCGAGCGTGATGCGCGCTTCCTGTTCACCTCGATGCAGCAGCAGTTTATTAATCTGCGTCGCGGCAAACCGGGTCCGCTGCCCGCGCCGGTGGAGAACATGGATAATCTGTGGTCACCGTCCGAGCAATATGGCGTGCAGCAGGCGCTGAGCATGTCGATTGTCGGCGATAGCGATAAAGTGCGCAGCGGCCTCGCCGCGTTGATGCGTGAAACCCAGGCGGATGAAATTATGGTTAACGGCCAGATTTACGATTCGCAGGCGCGTCTGCGCTCCTTCGCGCTGGCAATGGAAGCGGCACGCACGCTGTAAACCTCATTGCGGTGGGTTCACCCACTCTGCACCCACCGCAATGGTTCGCGCGTCACGCGCCGGTGACTGGCCGTGAAAGCGGCTGTATTCGCGACTAAACTGCGAAGCACTTTGATAACCCACCCGATAACCCGCCGTTCCAGCATCCAGCTTCTCAATCAACATCAAACGCCGCGCTTCGTTGAGCCGCAGCTGCTTTTGATACTGCATCGGCGTCATCGCCGTTACCGCTTTAAAGTGATGATGCAGCGACGAAATACTCATTCCCACGCTGCTCGCCAGATGATCCATTTTCAATGGATGGTGAAAGTTTTCCCGTAGCCAGCGTGCGGCACGCGCCACTTTGTTGCCTGGCCGCTCCGTCAACGCCATGTTGAGAATGCGCGGTCCTTCTGGCCCGGTCAGCAGACGATAGAAAATCTCCTGCTCAATTAACGGTGCCAGCGCGGCAATGTCCTGCGGATGATCCAGCAACGCCACCAAACGCATCACTGCATCCACCAACGGCGGCGCAACTTTATGCACGGCGATACCGCGCTCGCTAACCGCCGTGCTGCCGAGATGATGGTGTGGAAAGTGTTCCAGATAACGCATCAGACGCGTTTCGTTGATGGTGATGCCCACGCCGAGATTCGGCTTCTCTGGCGTCGCCATGACCACGCAGGATTGCACCGGCATATCGAGCGTCACCAGCAGTAAATCGCCCGGCCCGTAATGCATCACTTCATCGCCCATGCGCAGCGCTTTTTGCCCCTGCGCGATCAGGGCAAAACTGGCCCAGGTCGCCACATGCGCCAAACTAGTGGGCTGAGAGCTGCGGCCGAAAGAGAGAAAATCGATTGGGCAATAGTGACGACCATCCTGCGGCGCGTGGCGGGCAATGATTGCCACCAACTGCTGCCATTGTTCCTGATGAATCATGCGTTCTGCGCTCCGCGATAAGAAATCACTGAGTTGATATTCTCGCTTGTCGCTGGCGTTGCGCCTAGTCCTTGAGCAGCAGATTTGCAGGATCGTGCAAGAAGCTTGCAGGATTGCGCTACCGCCCGATTGTATGGACAGCGCATGCTTTATCTTCCCCGAAATCTCAGGTGGAGAGACACGATGAAAACACTTGAAGGCAAAATTGCGCTGGTGACGGGCGCTTCGAAAGGCATTGGTGCCGCTATCGCCATGACTTTCGCGGCGGCCGGTGCTCGGGTGGTGGTGAATTATCTTCAGGACGAAGTGGGTGCGGCGGATGTGGTGACCGACATCCAGGCGCTGGGTAGCGACGCCATTGCCGTCCAGGCTGATATCTCACGCGAGGCCGATGTGCAGCGCCTGTTCGCTAGCAGCATTGAGCAGTTTGGCGTACCCGATATTGTAGTGAATAACGCCGGCATTTTTCACCACGGTGACTTTGCCGACCTTAGCATCAGCGAAATGCAGCAGCAGCTGAATGTGAATCTGCTGGGCACCTTGCTGGTGTGTCAGCAGGCGGCAAAACATTTCCCCGCACGCGGCGGTTCCATCATCAATCTAAGCGCCTTAAATAGCCAACGCAGCACGCCCGGTTCGGTGCTGTGGGCGGCAACTAAAGGCGCGATCGATACCTTAACGCAAGGCCTCGCACGCGAGCTTGGGCCACGCAATATTCGCGTCAATGCGTTAGCACCCGGCATTATTTTGACCGAAGGTTTGCTGGCGGCGAAGAAGATGCATCCGGAGTTGAAAGCACAGCTGATTGCCGCTACCCCACTTGGACGCTTTGGCTTGCCGGAAGATGTGGCGCAAGTCGCGCTGTTTCTGGCATCGGAAGAGGCGGCATATGTTAGTGGTGAACGCGTGCTGATTGCCGGCGGCGTGTAAACTTTACTTTCCACAGGCATAAAAAAAGGGACGCATCAGCGTCCCTTTTTACTTTCAGCGTTTAACGCTTATGCGTCACGACGACGTGGTGCAGCTGCGCCTTCTGGACGTGGGCCACGGCCACCTTCACGGCTGAAGCGTCCGCCTTCGCGGCCACCTTCACGACGCTCGGAGAAGCGACGTGGAGCGCCTTCGCCACGTGGAGCACCCTCACCGCGCGGTGCGCCATTGCCACGACGTTCGCCGCCAGCAGATGGACGACGTTCGCTACGCTCGTGCACCGGTGCATCACCCATCAGCTGCATATTCATCGGCTTGTTCAGAATACGCGTACGCGTGAAGTGCTGCAGTACTTCGCCCGGCATGCCTTTCGGCAGCTCGATAGTTGAGTGAGTGCCGAACAGCTTGATGTTACCGATGTAACGGCTGCTGATGTCGCCTTCGTTAGCGATCGCGCCCACGATGTGACGAACTTCAACACCATCATCGCGGCCTACTTCGATGCGGTACAGCTGCATTTCGCCAACGTCACGACGTTCACGACGTGGACGATCGCCATCGCGGCTGTCACGGCTTTCGCGTGGACCACGAGAATCACGTGAATCGCGACGCTCACCACGGTCAGGACGATCGCTGAACTCACGACGCGCTGGACGCGGTGCTTCTGGTGGCAGAATCAGTGGACGTTCGCCCTGAGCCATTTTCAGCAGTGCTGCGGCCAGCGTTTCGATATCCAGATCTTCGCCCGGCTGCATTTTGCTCAGCAGTGCGCGGTACTGGTCCAGATCGCTGCTTTCCAGCTGCTGCTGTACTTTAGCCGCGAACTTAGCCAGACGACGCTCACCCAGCAGTTCTGCGTTTGGCAGTTCAACTTCTGGAATGGTCAGCTTCATGGTGCGTTCGATGTTGCGCAGCAGACGACGCTCGCGGTTCTCAACGAACAGCAGCGCACGACCTGCACGACCTGCACGGCCAGTACGACCGATACGGTGAACGTAAGACTCTGCATCCATTGGGATATCAAAGTTTACGACCAGGCTGATACGCTCAACGTCCAGACCACGTGCGGCAACGTCGGTCGCGATCAGGATGTCGAGACGACCATCTTTCAAACGCTCCAGCGTCTGCTCACGCAGTGCCTGGTTCATGTCACCGTTCAGTGCTGCGCTGTTGTAACCGCTGCGCTCCAGCGCTTCGGCCACTTCCAGCGTGGCATTTTTGGTACGCACGAAGATGATGGCTGCATCGAAATCTTCTGCTTCCAGGAAACGAACCAGCGCGTCAGTTTTACGGCCGTAAGCGGTCCAGTAAGACTGAGAAATGTCTGGGCGCGTAGTCAGGCTTGACTGAATGCGCACTTCCTGTGGATCTTTCATGAAGCGCTTAGTAATACGACGAATCGCTTCTGGCATGGTGGCTGAGAACAGCGCGGTCTGATGACCGTCTGGAATCTGCGCCATGATGGTTTCAACGTCTTCGATGAAGCCCATACGCAGCATTTCATCAGCTTCGTCCAGCACCAGACCGCGCAGGTTAGACAGATCTAACGTGCCGCGCTTCAGGTGATCCAGCAGACGACCAGGCGTACCCACAACAACTTGTGGTCCCTGACGCAGTGCGCGCAGCTGTACGTCATAACGTTGGCCACCGTACAGGGCTACAACGTTAATGCCACGCATGTGTTTAGAGAATTCTGTGACGGCTTCAGCAACCTGTACCGCCAATTCGCGGGTCGGTGCCAGCACCAAAATTTGCGGTGCTTTAACAGTAGGATCAATGTTGTTTAGCAGCGGCAGTGAGAAAGCCGCGGTTTTACCACTACCGGTCTGCGCCATACCCAACACGTCACGGCCAGCCAGCAGGTGAGGAATACACTCAGCCTGGATTGGAGAAGGCTTTACGTAGCCCATACCGTTCAGTGATTCGAGAATGTCGGCGTTCAGGCCAAGGTCAGCAAAAGTGGTTTGAATATCAGTCATGTAGTACACGTGCCTCTTAGATTGCGGCGGCCAGTCTACATAACTCGTCGTGAAAACTTTCAGTCATTTTCATCAAAAAGTGTGAACCGGCTCAAATTAGAAGTTTTGACGAACAGAAAAGCCCTCATCTCTGAAGATGATGACTTTACAGGAATTCAGGCAATAAAAGTTCGTCAGCTATTGCTGGTCAGATTCTGATAAATCGTCTTGTGTCTGGCCGAGTTGCGCCAGTTCCAACAATGCGTATCGGTGCTCAACAAAGTTATTTACGTTGTTGGCCACCGCCAGTTTGAACAACGCTTTCGCGTCGTCCTTCTCCCCCAGACTTAGGTAGTACTTACCTAAATAGAAGTTGGTTTCACTGAGATGTTCAGCGAGCGAGGTGTTATCCGTTGCGTCCGCCTTGAGACGTTCCATCAGCGTTTTTTCACTGATGTCGCCAAGGTAGAACTCGACAATATTCCATCCCCATTGATCGCGAACCGCTTTGTCATGACGCTGTCTCAGCGTAACTTTTGCCTTGTCGGCATCCATATCGCTTTCAACGAGATAGAGCCAAAGGCTGCGGAATGGATCGTTAGGATCGTCTTGATAAAACGCCAGCAGATCATCTTGCGCTAACTTGTATCGACCGCCGTAATAGAGGGCGATACCACGGTTTAAATGCGCATAGTTGTAAGTTGGATCAAGCTCAAGTACAGAATCAAACGCTTCATAGGCAGCATCAAAATTGCCTGCCTGCGTTAAGTATATACCGAGATAATTAAATACCTCAGGCATATCTGGTCTTATAGACAGCGCTTGCGAAAAATCGTTCCGCGCTAGTGCCCTCAGACCCAAACTATCATACAACACTCCGCGCTCATATAATAGCTGTGCGCGTTCATCATCGGTCAGGGCACGACTGGCAAGAATTTGTTCCATGCGCGCCAGGATCACCTCTTGCTGCAGTGTGGGCTGCAAAGGTACTGCCAGAACTTCGTTCTTACGCCAATTGGAGTTGCTGCATCCTGCCAGCGTGATAGCTGTCGCAACAAAACACCAGCGCAAAAAAGGCTTCATTTCCCACTCCCGAATACAAACATTGGGACAACCATCCTGTCATCCTCCTGCTGTGCACAAGGATTCCCGCCCTCGCGATGATCTAAACACCTCTCCCCGCAAAGCAGGGAGAGGTAAATCGGTAAACGCTTACTCGGCGTCAGATGCATCAGATGCAGCGGTAGCAACTTCTTCCGCTGGTTTCTGCTCTGTCGCTTCTTTGATGCTCAGGCGTACACGGCCCTGACGGTCCACTTCCATGACTTTCACTGGAACTTCCTGGCCCATCTGCAGATAGTCGGTTACTTTCTCTACGCGCTTATCGGCGATCTGAGAGATGTGAACCAAACCTTCTTTACCGCCGCCGATTGCCACGAAGGCACCGAAATCAACGATACGTGTCACTTTACCTGAGTAAATGCGGCCAACTTCGATCTCAGCAGTAATCTCTTCGATACGACGAATGGCTTCTTTGGCTTTCAGGCTATCAGTTGCAGCGATCTTCACGGTGCCGTCATCTTCGATTTCGATGGTGGTGCCGGTTTCTTCGGTCAGCGCACGGATAACCGAGCCGCCTTTACCGATGACATCTTTGATCTTGTCTGAACTGATTTTGATGGTGTAAATGCGCGGCGCGAATTCAGAGATTTCCTGACGCGGCGTGCTGATTGCCTGTTCCATCACGCTCAGGATGTGCAGACGCGCACCTTTAGCTTGGTTCAGAGCAACCTGCATGATTTCGCGGGTGATGCCTTCGATTTTGATATCCATCTGCAGCGCAGTAATACCATCGCGGCTACCTGCTACTTTGAAGTCCATGTCGCCGAGGTGATCTTCGTCACCCAGGATGTCAGACAGAACCACAAAGTTATCGGCTTCTTTCACCAGACCCATCGCAATACCGGCTACGGCTGCTTTGATCGGTACGCCTGCGTCCATCAGTGCCAGAGAAGCACCGCACACGGAAGCCATCGAAGAAGAACCGTTAGATTCGGTGATTTCTGAAACCACACGCACGGTGTATGGGAAGTCAGCTTGCTTAGGCATGACTGCCAGCACGCCACGCTTTGCCAGACGACCATGACCAATCTCACGACGCTTCGGTGAGCCAACCATACCGGTTTCGCCCACGCAGTATGGAGGGAAGTTGTAGTGGAACAGGAAGCTATCAGTACGCTCGCCCATCAACTCATCCAGATTCTGCGCATCACGTGCGGTACCCAGCGTTGCGGTAACCAGCGCCTGCGTTTCACCACGGGTAAACAGTGAAGAACCGTGCGTGCGTGGCAGTACGCCAGTGCGCACGTCCAGACCACGAATCATGTCTTTCTCACGGCCATCAATACGCGGTTCGCCACGGATGATGCGGCTACGAACAACGCTCTTCTCGAGATCGTGTACGATGTCAGCGATATCGCCAGCATCCAGCGTTTCATCTTCAGCCTGCAGTGCCGCGATGGTCGCGTCTTTCACTGCGCCAACCTGAGTGTAACGCTCTTGCTTATCAGTGATGCGATAGGCATCGCTGATGCCCGCTTCTGCCAGTGCAGTAACGCGTGCGATCAGTGCATCGTTCGTTGGCAGTGGCTGCCAATCCCAACGTGGTTTACCGGCTTCGGCAACCAGCGCATTGATGTTTTCAATAACGATTTGCTGCTGGTCGTGACCATATACCACAGCGCCCAGCATCTGCTCTTCAGTCAGGATGTCAGCTTCTGATTCCACCATCAGCACCGCGTTCTGGGTACCTGCAACAACCAGGTTCAGACGTGATTCGTTGATTTCATCAGCAGTTGGGTTCAGTACGTACTGGTCATTGATATAACCGACGCGCGCTGCGCCGATTGGACCATTGAACGGCAGGCCAGACAGAGCCAATGCAGCAGATGCACCGATCATCGCAACGATGTCTGGGTTAACCTGCGGGTTAACAGAAACCACGGTCGCAATAACCTGAACTTCGTTAATGAAGCCTTCCGGGAACAGCGGACGAACTGGACGGTCAATCAGGCGTGAGATCAGGGTTTCGCCTTCGCTTGGACGGCCTTCACGACGGAAGAAGCTACCCGGGATACGACCAGCAGCGTAAGTACGCTCCTGATAGTTAACCGTCAGCGGGAAGAAATCCTGACCTGGTTTCGTTTTTTTCTGGCCAACAACGGTAACGAATACAGCAGTGTCATCCATGCTCACCATTACTGCAGCGGTAGCCTGGCGCGCCATCATGCCGGTTTCCAGCGTGACGGTATGCTGACCATATTGGAATTTGCGTACGATCGGGTTCAGCAAAATTTAAGTCCTTAAATTCAGGGGCGCAGCCCATTCTGGCGCGCCGGGGATTACCGATCTTCAGTTGCATCCTCGCGACTAATGACAACCTTAACCGCCCATGCGGTAAAGCCTCTCATTAGCCGCGCGAACCTCTGCAAGCAAAGATCACTCTCTGCAACAATACATGAGTTTGGTCCGGATTGCTGCGGATTGCTCGAAAAAAGGGGCCATAAAGGCCCCCTTTTCGCGAAACTCGCACAAATCTGATCGTCAGATGCGTTTTTTTGCATAGTGCATGCGCTACACCCTTGATCAGATTCTTCAGACTTAGCGACGCAGACCCAGGCTTTCGATCAGACCGGTGTAGCGAGCAACGTCTTTACGCTTCAGGTAGTCCAGCAGCTTACGACGCTGAGATACCATGCGCAGCAGACCGCGACGGCTGTGGTGATCTTTCTTGTGCTCAGAGAAGTGACCCTGCAGGTGGTTAATCTGAGCAGTCAGCAGAGCAACCTGAACTTCAGTTGAACCGCTGTCGTTGGTACCACGACCGTATTTAGCAACGATCTCTGCTTTAGCTTCTACGCTTAGAGACATAATAAACTCCAGTAAATAATGAATGTATGGGTGCCGATCTCTAATTCAGCAGCCCGCTTTTAAAGCCGCGCCATTCTACTCTTCGCCTGATAGCAACGCAAATGCGCCGTTAGGTCAAATGCGAGAGGATTGATTACGCAGGAAATTCTACCACCAGACGACGCGGCGCCACGCGCCCATCCTCGGCAATTTCGGCCATACCAATGAATTTGTGCTCATCACCTTCAGTCACGCGCACCAATCCTTGTTCCGGCGCATCCGCCACCTGAACCGGCATACCCTGTTTGAAATACGCCGCCACCGCGGGCAGCAAATTCACAATCGGGAACTCTTCTGCCGGGCTGTCCATCGGCAGCAATAGCGCATCAAGCGCGCTGTAATCTGGCGTTTCCGCCATGTTGACGGTAGCCGCCACGTCCTGCAGCTGCTCGAGCGTCACCATTCTTTCGATCGGATAACGCGCCACTTGCAGACGACGCAGCATGATAACGTGCGCACCGCAGCCAAGCCGCTCACCGAGATCATCGATGATAGTGCGGATGTAAGTGCCTTTAGAGACGTGAATCTCCAACTCCAGCTCATCCCCTTCCCAGCGAATAAACTGCAGCTCAAACACTTTGATCGGGCGCGCTTCACGCGGCACGGTAATGCCTTCACGAGCGTACTCGTACAGTTTGCGTCCCTGATACTTCAGCGCGGAGAACATGGTCGGCACCTGCATGGTGTCGCCACGAAAATAGTCCAGCGCCGCATCCAGTGCTGCCTGATCAAAAGTAACCGCACGGGTTTCAACAATATTGCCGTCGGCATCAGACGTATCGGTGCGTTCACCCAGGCGAGCAATGACGCGATAGCGCTTGTCAGAATCGAGCAAATACTGCGAAAACTTGGTGGCTTCGCCGAGGCAAACCGGCAGCATGCCGGTCGCCAGCGGATCGAGGGCGCCGGTGTGGCCCGCTTTGTTCGCATTGAACAGACGTTTTACTTTCTGCAGCACATCATTGGAAGATGCGCCTTGATGCTTATCCAACAGAAACACACCGTGGACGTCGCGACCGCGACGACGAGGACGACTCATTAGTCCTCCTTGTCATCTTCCGCCGGGCTATCGCCACGGCGCTCAACATCGCTCTTAATGACGTTGCTGACCAGGTTCGACATGCGCATACCTTCGATCAGCGAGTTGTCGTAGAAGAAGGTCAGCTCCGGCACGATACGCAAGCGCATCGCTTTGCCTACCAGCGTACGGATATAGCCAGAAGCTTCTTTCAGCGCCTTCAGGCCGTTTTGTACCGCTTCTTCATCTTTGTCATTCAAAAAGGTCACAAACACCTTGGCATAGGCGAGATCGCGCGACACTTCGACGCCCGACACTGTCACCATCATACCGAGACGTGGATCTTTAATTTCGCGCTGCAGGATGATTGCAATTTCTTTCTGCAACTCCTGAGAAACGCGCTGTGGGCGGCCAAATTCTTTTGCCATTATTTCTTTCTCCCAAATAATTCGGGAGGCCAGAGGCCTCCCAAATTGCAACACATCAAATGATGATCAATCGATGGTGCGTTTAATTTCAATCACTTCGAACACTTCGATCATATCGCCAACGCGAACGTCGTTGTAGTTCTTCACGCCGATACCACATTCCATGCCGTTACGAACTTCGTTAACGTCATCTTTGAAGCGGCGCAGAGATTCCAGCTCGCCTTCATAGATAACCACGTTGTCACGCAATACGCGGATTGGGTTGTGACGTTTGATGTTACCTTCGGTGACCATACAGCCCGCGATGGCACCAAACTTCGGTGATTTGAACACGTCACGTACCGCAGCCAGACCGATAATCTGCTGTTTGAACTCTGGAGCCAGCATACCGCTCATCGCTGCTTTCACTTCGTCGATCAGATTATAGATGACGGAGTAGTAACGCAGGTCAACGTTTTCAGCGTCAATTACGCGGCGAGCAGATGCATCAGCACGCACGTTGAAGCCGAGGATGATAGCGTTGGATGCTGCAGCCAGCGTTGCGTCGGTTTCGGTGATACCACCTACGCCTGAACCGATGATGCGCACTTTCACTTCGTCGGTAGAGAGTTTCAGCAGCGAATCAGAGATGGCTTCGACAGAACCCTGTACGTCAGATTTCAGTACGATGTTCAGCTCAGACACTTCGCCTTCAGTCATGTTGGCGAACATGTTCTCCAACTTAGACTTCTGCTGACGCGCCAGCTTAACTTCACGGAATTTGCCCTGACGATACAGTGCAACTTCACGCGCTTTCTTTTCATCACGTACGACAGTCGCTTCATCACCTGCGGCCGGCACACCGGACAGACCCAGGATTTCCACCGGAATGGATGGACCCGCTTCCAGCACTTCACGACCCAGTTCGTCACGCATCGCACGTACACGACCGTATTCGAAGCCGCACAGCACGATATCGCCTTTGTTCAGCGTACCTTCACGTACCAGCACGGTAGCAACCGGACCACGACCTTTGTCGAGGAACGATTCAATTACCACGCCGCTCGCCATACCTTCACGGATAGCTGAGAGTTCCAGTACTTCTGCTTGCAGCAGAATCGCATTCAACAGGTCGTCAATACCGGTACCGGCTTTAGCAGAGACGTTAACGAACATGTTCTCACCGCCCCACTCTTCCGGAAGAATGCCGTATTGGGTCAGTTCGTTCTTAACGCGGTCTGGATCAGCATCTGGCTTATCGATTTTGTTGACCGCAACAACCACTGGCACACCGGCTGCTTTCGCATGCTGGATAGCTTCAACGGTCTGAGGCATCACGCCATCGTCTGCAGCCACAACCAGGATAACGATATCCGTGGCCTGTGCACCACGAGCACGCATTGCGGTAAACGCGGCGTGTCCCGGGGTATCGAGGAAGGTGATCATACCGTTGTCAGTTTCAACGTGGTAAGCACCGATATGCTGGGTAATACCGCCCGCTTCGCCTGATGCCACTTTCGTTGAACGAATGTAGTCAAGCAGAGAGGTTTTACCGTGGTCAACGTGACCCATGATGGTAACGACCGGAGCACGAGACTCTTGCGCAGCATCGGTATCACGATCGTCCATTACCGCTTCTTCCAGCTCATTCTCGCGGCGCAGGATCACTTTGTGACCCATCTCTTCCGCGACCATCTGAGCGGTTTCTTGATCGATAACCTGGTTGATGGTCGCCATGGCGCCCATCTTCATCATCGCTTTAACGACCAGAGAACCTTTAATCGCCATTTTGTTGGCCAGTTCAGCAACGGTGATGGTTTCACCGATGACAACATCGCGGTTAACAGCCTGAGCTGGCTTGTTGAAGCCCTGCTGCAGGGTGCTTGGCTTACGATGTTTGCCACCTTTGCCGCCACGAACCTGCGCACGCGCTTCTTCGCGATCGGTTTTGGCTTCAGAATGCTTGTTGCCTTTCTTCACCGGGCGAGCAGCTTTGGTAGTGCGAGCACGTGCACGGCCAGCTTCTACCTGGCGATCGTTCTCGTCTTCTGCCTGACGGGCGTGAGTTGAGGTAGTGACGTGATAGTCGCCTTTATCCTCTTCTTCAGGTTTGGCCCATTCAGCGGCTTTTTCTTCAGCCAGGCGGCGGGCTTCTTCAGCCACGCGGCGCGCATCTTCTTCCAGCTTACGGCGTGCTTCTTCTTCTGCTTTACGTTTCAGTTCGGCAGCTTCTGCTTCACGACGGGCTTTATCAGACTGCGCAGCCTTGGCTACTACGTCGGTAGGTTGATTAGTCAATTTCTCTTTTTCCGCTGCTTCACGTTTGGCCTTGTCAGCGGCTTCGCGCTTGGCTTTATCTTCGGCTTCACGTTGCGCTTTCTGTTCAGCTTCGCGACGGGCTTGTTCTTCCGCCTCGCGACGCGCCTGCTCTTCCGCTTCACGCTGCGCCTCGGCTTCCGCTTCTGCCTGAGCTTGCTCAGACTCTGCATCGCCTTTCACGTATGTGCGCTTTTTGCGGACTTCAATTTGTACCGACTTACTTTTACCCCCGGTGACGGGAATATTCAAGGTGCTGCGCGTCTTGCGCTGCAAAGTCAGCTTGCTTGAACCGGTCTGACCGTGCTCACGATTTAGGTGAGACAGTAAGGTTTCTTTCTCTTGCTGGGACACCGCATCGTTCTCAGACTTACGGATCCCTGCATCAGCAAATTGCTGTACCAGGCGATCGACCGGGGTCTGAATTTCGGCGGCCAGCGATTTTACGGTTACATCTGTCATGCTGTTCCTTCCTGTTATTACGCGTCATCGCCGAACCAGCAGATATTACGTGCAGCCATAATCAGCGCACCGGCTTTCTCGTCATCCAGCCCTTCAATATCTGTCAGATCGTCAACACCTTGCTCAGCGAGATCTTCCAGCGTGCAAACGCCTTTCGCCGCCAGGCGATACGCCAGCGCACGATCCAAGCCCTCAAGATTCAGAAGATCCTCAGCGGGCTCCTGATTACCAAGGCTCTCTTCTTTCGCTAATGCCAGGGTAGTTAACGCATTTTTTGCTCGTTCACGCAGGGCTTCAATGGTCTCTTCATCGAGGCCGTCGATTTCCAGCAGCTCGTTGATTGGCACATAAGCCAATTCTTCCAGCGAAGAGAAGCCCTCTTCCACCAGAATGGTGGCGAACTCTTCGTCGATGTCGAGATGTTTGGTGAACATATCGATCGCTGCATGGGCTTCAGCTTGGTGCTTGGCCTGCAGATCATCGACGGTCATCACGTTCAGTTCCCAACCGCTCAGTTGGGAAGCCAGACGCACGTTTTGGCCATTACGGCCGATCGCCTGAGCCAGATTGCCGGCTTCAACAGCGATATCCATGGTGTGATTGTCTTCATCCACCACAATTGACGCCACATCGGCTGGCGCCATGGCGTTGATAACGAACTGCGCCGGGTTGTCGTCCCACAGCACAATGTCGATACGCTCGCCACCCAGCTCGCTCGAAACCGCCTGGACACGCGCACCGCGCATACCGACGCAAGCGCCCACTGGATCAATACGTTTATCGTTGGTTTTCACCGCGATTTTGGCGCGTGAACCCGGATCGCGCGCTGCCGCTTTGATCTCGATAACTTCTTCGCCAATTTCTGGCACCTCAATGCGGAACAATTCGATCAGCATCTCTGGCTTCGAGCGGGTGACAAACAGCTGCGCGCCACGCGCTTCAGGGCGAACGGCGTACAGCACACCGCGGATACGGTCACCTGGACGGAAGTTTTCACGCGGCAGCATGTCTTCACGCACAATCACGGCTTCGGCATTGCTGCCGAGGTCCAGTGAAATGTTGTCACGGTTCACTTTCTTCACCACGCCGGTGATGATTTCGCCTTCGTGTTGACGGAACTGATCAACCACCATCGCGCGCTCAGCTTCACGTACTTTTTGTACGATAACCTGCTTAGCAGTTTGGGTGGTGATACGGTCGAAGGTGACAGATTCAATCTGATCTTCGACAAATTCGCCCAGATTGAACGCTTCGTCTTCATAACGAGCTGCATCCAGCGTGATCTCGCGAGTCGGCTGCGTGACTTCTTCCACAATCTGCCAGCGACGGAAGGTGTCGAAATCGCCGCTGCGGCGATCGATGCTGACACGCACTTCGATCTCTTGCTCATACTTCTTTTTGGTCGCAGTCGCCAAAGCGCTCTCCAGCGCTTCGAAGATTTTCTCACGCGGCAGGGCTTTTTCGTTAGAAACGGCTTCTACTACAGCTAAGATCTCTTTGTTCATCCTGGTTAGCCTCAATCCGGACTTTTAAAAGTGGGGGACCAGGTTCGCTTTCTGAATGTTGCTCAGCGCGAACACTTCATCGTTACCCTCAACGGTCACCGTGATCATCTCGCCTTCAACAGACTTAATGATACCCTGCCATTTACGGCGGTTTTGTACGGCCATGCGTAGTACCAGGCTCACCTCGTCACCGGCAAAACGTGCATAGTGTTCAGCAGTGAAAAGAGGACGTTCGAGACCCGGCGAGGAAACTTCAAGGTTGTAAGCCACGGTAATTGGATCTTCCACATCCATTACTGCGCTAACCTGGTGGCTAACATCGGCGCAATCATCAACATTGATACCCTCTTCACTATCAATATAGATGCGCAGGGTTGATGTGCGACCACGAATAAACTCAATACCGACTAATTCGTAGCCAAGCGCTTCTACTGGAGCAGAGATCAACTCTGTCAATTTTTGCTCTAATGTGGACAAGCCCACCCCCAAGACATAAAAAAAGGGCCTATAGCCCAGTGTTTCGATTTCCTGATAACAAAAAACCCCGAATATTCGGGGCTTTTTGTGACTGGACCCTGTACGCCGCATAGCGGCTTCGGAGCACAATCCAAAAGAATTTTTTTCAAAAATCACTGAGATTGCGTCCGTCGATGCATACAGTATATTTGAAAAAGAACTCTAAGGGAAAGTGGTTGCGGGGGCCGGATTTGAACCGACGACCTTCGGGTTATGAGCCCGACGAGCTACCAGGCTGCTCCACCCCGCGTCCGAAAACGTGGCGAATAATACGCCGACCTTGCAAAAAATGCAAGTTAAACTGAGATTTGGTACCGAGGACGGGACTTGAACCCGTAAGCCCTTTCGAGCACTACCACCTCAAGGTAGCGTGTCTACCAATTTCACCACCTCGGTACATCACTAGACTGCGACGTTGTTTTATCGCACTACAGCGTTGACGATCTTACTGCGGGATATCATTGCCCGGCGTTGCCGGTTTAGCTGGCTGAGTCTGCTGTTCAGACTGCGCCGGCGCAGTGAGGTTATCCCACTCGCTACCTTTGGCTGTTTTATTACTGTTCAGGTTACCCAGAACCAAGCTGATGATGAAGAACAGCGTAGCCAGTACTGCGGTCATGCGAGTCATAAAGTTGCCAGACCCATTTGAACCGAACAGCGTACCAGAAGCGCCCGCACCGAATGAGGCTCCCATATCAGCGCCTTTGCCTTGCTGCAGCATGATCAAACCGACGAGGCCAATCGCTACAATAAGGAAAACAACTAACAGAGCTTCGTACATAATCAACCTGTTTCCTTGCGCGTTATCTGCACAGTTAAAGCTTCAACCAATATCGATGGGGAGTCTCGTCATCACCCATCAGAAGCGGGTGTGAATACTAACCAAAGGCACATACCTCTGCAAGTGCAATTTTCACCATCGCTTTCGATTGCGGAAAAAAGCACCATCCCGGTGATTTTGCAGGCGGAAAGTACAAAACCTCTCCGCCTGAAACAACTTAAACCGCTTTTACTGCATCCGCGATTTTGTGCGCCAGCGCGCTGACCTGCGCCTCATCTTCGCCTTCTACCATCACACGAATCAGTGGCTCTGTGCCGGATTTGCGCAGCAGCACACGACCGCGCCCCGCCAGCGTTTTTTCTGCTTCTGCGGTCACCGCTTTCACGCTCTCGCTTTCCAACGGATCGTGCTCGCCAGCGAAACGCACATTGACCAAAATCTGCGGCAGCATTTTCATGCCGCTGCACAGATCGTGAAGCGTCATATGGTTGCGCACGATTGCAGTGAGCACTTGCAAACTTGCCACAATGCCGTCGCCGGTGGTGGTTTTATCCAGCAGAATGACGTGACCGGAGTTTTCCGCGCCTAAACGCCAGCCCTTCTCCTGCATTTTTTCCAGCACATAGCGGTCGCCCACTTTCGCACGAGTAAATGGAATGCCCAGCTGTTTCAGCGCCAGCTCCAGACCCATGTTACTCATCAGCGTGCCGACCACGCCGCCGCGCAGTTGGCCCTGACGCAGCCCTTCGCGTGCAATGATGTAGAGAATCTGATCGCCATCGACTTTATGACCTAAATGGTCAACCATCATGATGCGGTCGCCATCGCCGTCGTAAGCCAGTCCGAGATCGGCCTTCTCTTCCAACACGCGATGCTGCAGCAGACGCAGATCGGTCGCACCGCAATCTTTGTTAATGTTCATGCCATCCGGCTGCACGCCGATAGCAATCACAGTCGCACCCAGCTCACGCAGCACATTCGGCGCAATGTGGTAAGTCGCACCGTTAGCGCAATCGACCACAATCTTCAGCCCATTCAGGCTCAGCTCGCTGGGAAAAGTCCCTTTGCAGAATTCGATGTAACGACCTGCGGCATCGACAATGCGACTGGCGCGGCCCAGTTCAGCTGACTCCACACAGGTGATCGGCTTTTCCATCTCCAGCTCAATGGCTTCTTCGACTTCATCCGGCAGCTTGGTGCCTTCAGCAGAGAAGAATTTGATGCCATTGTCGTCGAAGGGATTATGCGAAGCCGAAATCACGATGCCGGCTTCAGCGCGAAAAGTGCGTGTCAGATAAGCAATAGCAGGCGTCGGCATCGGGCCGGTGAAGGCCGCCGACAATCCCGCCGCCGCTAGCCCCGCTTCCAATGCCGATTCCAGCATATAGCCTGAAATTCGCGTATCTTTACCAATCAATACTTTGCGTGAACCCTGACGCGCCAGCACCTTACCGGCCGCCCAACCCAACTTGAGAACAAAATCAGGGGTAATCGGTGCTTCACCGACTTTGCCGCGAATACCATCTGTACCGAAATATTTACGATTACTCATGCCTTTATCCTTTTGCTCTCCGTGTCGCTTCGACGACGCGCATCGCTTCGACAGTCTCTTTCACATCATGCACGCGAATAATTTGTGCCCCTTGCATGGCGGCAATCACCGCACAGCTGAGGCTTCCAGTCAGGCGCTGCGCCGGACCGACATTTAGCAACTGACCAACCATCGACTTCCGTGACATCCCAACCAGCAGCGGTAAGCCGTAATGGTGGAAATGGCTCAGATTGGCCAGCAGTTCATAGTTGTGGCTAAGATTCTTACCGAAACCGAAGCCAGGATCGAGCAGCAGATTATCTTTTTTGATACCGGCTGCTTCACATCGCGCAATCTGCGCAGCGAAGTAAGCATCCACTTCGCTCACGATGTGGTTGTATTCCGGTGCTTGCTGCATAGTGCGCGGTTCACCTTGCATGTGCATCAAGCACACCGGCAAACCGGTTTCTGCTGCTGCCGCCAGCGCGCCCGGTTCGGACAGTGAGCGAATGTCATTGATCATGTGAGCACCCACTCGCGCCGCTTCACGGATCACTTCTGGTTTGGAAGTATCGACGGAAATCCACACCTCAAAACGCTGTGCTATCGCTTCCACCACCGGAATGACGCGTGCCAGCTCTTCCTCCACACTGACTTCATCAGCGCCCGGACGCGTTGATTCACCGCCCACATCAATGATGGTGGCACCGGCATTCACCATTTCATTGGAGTGCGTCAGCGCATCGACCAGCGTGTTGTGGCTTCCACCATCAGAGAAAGAGTCCGGCGTGACATTCAAAATACCCATCACATGGGGAAAAGAGAGATCGAGATGGGAATCACGGGCGAACAACTTCATGGCGAGAATCTCCTTGAGGAATCACTGAATCGCAGAATGTAAAAAACCCCGGACTTGCCGGGGTTTGCATTGTAACAAGTATTGCGGCTGCAAATCTGGCGGTGAGCAACGCATCCCGCCAGAACGCTATCACATGATCTTGTCTGAACCCGGAGTTTTCGGGTCATCAACAGGACGTGGAGCCTGCGTTGAGTCGCCGTTACCCACAGCAACTTTCGCCTCTTCCCAGCCTGCTGGTGGACGCACTTCGCGGCGTGCCATCAGATCGCTGATTTGCGGAGCATCGATGGTCTCATACTTCATCAGCGCGTCTTTCATCGCGTGAAGGATGTCCATGTTTTCATTCAGAATACGGCGTGCACGCTGATAGTTCGTATCGATAAGATGTTTAACTTCCTGATCGATAATGCGCGCCGTTTCATCTGACATGTGTTTTGCTTTTGCCACTGAACGACCGAGGAACACTTCACCCTCTTCTTCAGCGTAAAGCAATGGACCCAGCTTCTCAGAGAAGCCCCACTGCGTAACCATGTTGCGTGCTACGCTAGTTGCCATTTTGATGTCAGATGAAGCACCGGTAGAAACATAGTCCGGACCATAAATGATCTCTTCCGCCAGACGTCCACCATAAGCCACTGAAATACGGCTTTCCAGCTTCTGACGGTTGGCGCTGATCTCATCGCCTACTGGCAAGAAGAACGCCACACCCAGAGCACGACCACGCGGGATGATGGTGACCTTGTGCACCGGATCGTAACCCGGAACCAGCGTACCGACGATCGCGTGGCCCGCTTCGTGATAGGCCGTCGATTCTTTCTGCTCTTCGGTCATCACCATGGAGCGACGTTCTGCACCCATCATGATTTTGTCTTTGGCTTTTTCAAACTCAACCATTGAAACCACACGCTTGTTGCCGCGAGCAGCAAACAGCGCAGCTTCGTTAACCAGGTTAGCCAAATCCGCACCGGAGAAGCCAGGCGTACCACGTGCGATAACTGAAGGATCCATGTCGGTGGCCAGCGGCACACGACGCATATGGACTTTCAGAATCTGCTCACGACCACGCACATCTGGCAGACCGACAACAACCTGACGGTCAAAGCGACCTGGACGCAGCAGCGCTGGGTCAAGTACGTCAGGACGGTTAGTTGCCGCGATTACGATGATGCCTTCATTACCTTCAAAGCCATCCATCTCAACCAGCATCTGGTTCAGCGTTTGTTCACGTTCATCGTGACCACCGCCTAAACCGGCGCCACGCTGACGGCCAACTGCATCGATTTCATCGATAAAGATGATGCATGGCGCAGCTTTCTTGGCTTGTTCGAACATGTCACGCACACGAGATGCACCAACGCCGACAAACATTTCAACGAAGTCAGAACCGGAAATAGTAAAGAAAGGCACTTTCGCTTCGCCAGCAATCGCTTTCGCCAGCAGCGTTTTACCGGTACCCGGAGGGCCGACCATCAGGACGCCTTTCGGGATTTTACCGCCCAGTTTCTGGAAACGGCTCGGCTCACGCAGATACTCAACCAGCTCACCCACTTCTTCTTTGGCCTCATCACAACCGGCCACGTCAGCAAAAGTGGTTTTGATCTGATCTTCGGTCAGCATGCGGGCTTTGCTCTTGCCGAAGGACATCGCGCCCTTGCCGCCGCCGCCCTGCATCTGCCGCATAAAGAAGATCCACACGCCAATCAGCAGCAGCATTGGGAACCATGAGATGAAGATGGAAGCCAGCAGGCTTGGTTCTTCAGGCGGTTCGCCAACTACTTTGACGTTTTTGGTCAACAGGTTATCGAGTAACTTAGGATCGTTGACGGGGATATAGGTGGTGTATTTATTGCTGTCTTTTTTGACAACGTTAATCTCACGCCCGTTAATTCGTGCCTCGCGGACCTGATCTTGGTTCACTTCCGATAGGAAAGTTGAATAATCAACCCTACGGCCATTCGACTCGCTGGGCCCAAAGCTCTGGAATACAGACATCAGCACGACCGCGATGACTAACCAGAGAATCAGGTTTTTCGCCATGTCACTCAAGGGATTAACCTCATATTACAACGATGTTAACAGACAGCGTAGGGTACTATAGATCCTTCATACCTGGAATCGCAGTGCGGATGATTTTGCTTGTTTACCCTGAAACTCAGAATTACACATCAGAGTAAACGCATTGGTCGTCTTGCTTTGATTCCGGCAATTCGGGCTAAAGTTTGCGCCCCGTCGCCACAATGTACACTTCGCGCGAACGTAATCGCGAAGCGTCCGGCTTACGAATTTTCACTTTCGTAAACAGGGAGCGAATTTCCCGCAGGTATTCATCGAAGCCATCTCCCTGAAACACTTTCACGACAAAACTGCCGCCTGGGGCCAGGATATCCCGACACATTTCCAGCGCCAATTCTACCAAATACATCGAACGTGGAATATCAACCGCAGGTGTACCGCTCATGTTGGGTGCCATATCAGACATCACCACCTGCACCTTTTGGTCGCCTACGCGCTCGAGTAAGGCGTTAAGTACCGCCTCATCTCGAAAATCGCCCTGCAAAAAATCAACGCCGACAATCGGATCCATTGGTAACAGATCGCAGGCGATGATACGACCACTTGATCCGATAAGCTGAACCACATATTGCGACCAACCGCCGGGTGCCGCACCGAGATCAACAACTGTCATCCCGGGTTTGAAAATCTTGTCACCCTGCTGAATTTCTTCAAGTTTAAACCAGGCACGCGAACGTAACCCTTTTTTCTGTGCCTGCAGCACATATTTATCGCTAAAGTGTTCCTGTAGCCAGCGACTGGAACTGGCCGAACGCTTTTTACCCGTCATAATTTTTCCAATTAAATCGTCATCGTAGCGATAAATCAGCACGCAATGGTCGCGTTGATTTGGCGATATACCCGAGATGGCGGTAGAATGAACCGTTTTCAATCCCTGAGTAAGCAAAAAATACGATGAATCTGAGTACCAAACAAAAACAGCACCTGAAAGGCCTTGCCCATCCGCTTAAGCCGGTTGTCATGCTGGGCGGTAATGGCCTGACCGAAGGCGTGCTCGCCGAAATCGAACTGGCGCTCGAGCATCACGAATTGATCAAGGTAAAAATTGCCTCGGAAGATCGTGAAACTAAGCAGCTGATCGTGGACGCTATCGTGCGTGAGACTAAAGCAGGCAACGTACAGGTAATCGGCAACACGCTGGTGCTGTATCGCCCTGCCAAAGAGCGTAAAATTACTCTTCCGCGTTAATCATGCCTTTAAAGGCGGCGACGGGCAAAGAAAGTGCCACGCTCCTGCATGTGATAAAAGGCCGCAATGCGGCCTTTTTCCTTTCTTTACAAAATGCAGCGACATATTGCAAAGCGTAGCAATATCTTAAAGGTATTCCACCTTCAGGACTTCATATTCCACATCCCCGCCCGGGGTTTTCACAATCGCGACATCGTCTGCTGATTTTCCAACCAATCCACGCGCCATCGGCGAATTCACTGAAATCAGGTTCAGTTTGAAGTCAGCTTCATCGTCACCCACGATGCGATAGGTGAACTCTTCATCCGTATCCACATTGAGGATGGTCACGGTAGCGCCAAAAATCACGCGACCGGTTTTTGGCATTGCAGTTACATCAATGACTTGCGCATTGGAAAGCTTGGCTTCGATCTCCTGAATACGACCCTCGCAGAAACCCTGTTCTTCGCGAGCCGCATGATATTCGGCATTCTCTTTCAAATCGCCGTGCTCACGGGCTGTGGCGATGGAGGCGATAATGCGCGGACGCTTCACGGATTTCAGTTCGTTCAGCTCTTCGCGTAGCTTCTCAGCGCCTTTCAACGTCATCGGAATCTGATTCATTTTGGCTCCTCGTCATCTATCCTGGTTAACGGCGTCATCCTGACCGGTGACAGCAGAAAACAGCTTCTGCGGCGCGTTACCTCTTTTCACAAGCAAAAGAAGCCTGACCGGGAAAGCTTTCCGGGTCAGGATCGGTTTTGCATTTTGATACGTATTTTACCCTAGAGTTCCCTGTGGGTCATCGTTTACTTTGCACCGTCCGGGGACGTAGTATTGACGCCCTCACCCGTCAGTTACCGCGAGATTATGCGATTTTCACGACTTGTTACCGGATTAACCTGTGCGTTTATGCTGCAGGCACAAGCAGCCCCCGTTGATGAATACATGCAGTATTTGCCAGACGGCGCAAACCTGGCGCTGATGGTACAAAAAGTGGGCGCATCCACCCCGATAATCGATTATCACGGCAAACAGATGGCGTTACCGGCCAGCACCATGAAAGTGGTGACAGCGCTGGCGGCTTTGTTAGAACTCGGGCCCGATTTCCGTTTCCAGACCACCATGGAGACCAAAGGTGCGGTTAACGATGGCACCTTGAATGGCGATTTGGTGGCGCGTTTTGGCGGCGATCCCACGCTGGGTCGCCAGGATCTGCGCAACATGGTTGCCGCGCTGAAAAAGCAGGGCATCACCCATATCAAGGGCAACCTGGTGATCGACACCTCGGTGTTTGCCAGCCACGATATGGCGCCAGGCTGGCCGTGGAACGATCTGACGCAGTGCTTCAGTGCGCCGCCGGGCGCAGCAATCGTCGATAAAAACTGTTTCTCGGTTTCGCTGTATAGCGCCAACACGCCGGGCGAAAACGCCTTTGTGCGTATCGCTTCCTATTATCCGGCGCACATGTTTAGTCAGGTGCGCACCATTGGCCGCAACAGCGGTGACGGACAATATTGCGAGCTGGATGTGGTGCCAGGCGAGCTCAATCGCTACACCTTAACCGGCTGCATGCGCCAACGTTCAGAGCCGCTGCCGCTGGCCTTTGCCGTGCAGGACGGGGCTGCGTGGGCCGGTGAGATTCTTAAAGCCGAGCTGCGCGCCGCCGATATTGATTACAGTGGTCATCTGGTTCGCCAGGCACAAGTGACATCGCCGGGCACCGTGTTGGCTTCGACGCAATCTGCACCGCTGCACACGCTGCTGCACACCATGCTGAAGAAGTCAGACAACATGATCGCCGATACCGTGTTCCGCACCATCGGCCATCACTACTTCAACGTGCCAGGCACCTTCCGCGCGGGTTCGGATGCGGTACGTCGCATTCTGCGCGAAAAAGCCGGTGTCGATCTCGGTAACAGCATTCAGGTTGATGGTTCCGGGCTGTCGCGCCATGACCTGATCGCGCCAGATACCATGATGCAAGTGCTGCAATACATTGCGAAAAATGATTCGACGCTGAATTACATTTCGATGCTGCCGCTGGCCGGTTACGACGGCACGCTGCAATATCGCGGCGGTCTGCACGAAGCAGGACTGGATGGCAAAGTATCGGCGAAAACCGGTTCGCTGCAGGGCGTCTATAATCTGGCAGGATTCATCACCACCTCCAGCGGCGCGCGCGTCGCCTTTGTCCAGTTCCTGTCCGGCTATGCTGTGCCGCCGGAAGATCAGAAAACGCGCCGCATCCCGCTGGTACGTTTTGAGAGCCGCCTCTATACGGATATCAACAAGAACAACTGATGAAACTGCTAATTGTTGAAGATGATGCACTATTGCAATCGGGCCTCGCGCAGGCACTAACCTCGCAGGGCTACGCCATCGACTGCGCGAGCACGGCTGCAGAGAGCAATGCGCTGCTGCGTAGCGGGCAATATAGCCTGATTGTGCTCGATCTCGGCTTGCCGGATCGCGATGGTGCTTCACTGCTGCGTCAGTGGCGACGCGACGGCATTGCGGTGCCGGTATTGATCCTTACAGCGCGCGATGCGCTGGAGGATCGCGTTGATGGTCTGGATGCCGGCGCTGATGATTATCTGGTGAAGCCGTTTGCGCTGGTTGAGTTACAGGCACGCGTGCGAGCGCTGATTCGCCGTTATCAGGGCCACAGCGATAACCTGCTGCAACAGGGCGATTTGACGCTCAATCTCAGTTCACAGCAGGTTTTGCTAGAAGCGATTCCGCTGGAGATCACGCCAAAAGAGTTCGCGTTGCTCACCCGCTTACTGATGCGCGTGGGGCAAAATGTGCATCGCGAAACGCTCCAGCAGGATCTCTACAGCTGGAATGACGATCCCGGCTCCAACACCCTCGAAGTTCACATCCACAATTTACGTCGCAAGCTCGGGAAAGATCGCATCAAAACCGTGCGCGGCGTCGGTTACCGTCTGGAAATCCGCGAATGAACAGCATGCGTCAGCGATTACTGATCATGCTGGCGCTGATTCTCCTCACCTGTCAGGTGATGAGCGCCATCTGGCTGTGGCATGAAAGCCGCGAGCAGATCAGTTTTTTGGTCAACGAAACGCTCTCGGCGCAGGCGCGTAACGATCGCGTGGAAAACGAGATCCGTGAGGCGATTGCCTCGTTGCTGCTGCCTTCATTAGTGATGGTCGCCCTCACCTTGCTGCTGTCATTTTGGGCGATTAACTGGATTATTCGTCCGCTGAAATCGCTGCAGGACAGCCTGGCGCATCGTTCAGCGGATAATCTGACGCCGTTACCGATCTACTCCGAAATGGATGAGATCGTGGCGGTAACCACCTCGATCAACCAACTGTTTTCACGCCTCGATCACACCTTGCAGCAGGAACGCCTGTTCACCGCCGACGCCGCGCACGAGTTGCGTACGCCGCTGGCCGGGTTGCGCCTGCACCTCGAGCTGCTCCACCAGCAGAACGTGCCGCAGAGCGAGATGCTCATTGAACGCATCGATCAGCTGATGCACACCGTGGAACAGCTTTTAATGTTATCGCGCGCCGGACAAGCGCTGGCGGGCGGTCACTATCAGCAGTTGCAGTGGCAACAAGACATCATGCAGCCGCTGAAGCCAGAAATGGCCGAGTTGTACCAACAGCGTCAGCAAATCCTGCACTGGCCGCAGAATAACGATGTGCCGCAGCAAGGCGAAGCGGTGCTGCTGCGACTGATGCTGCGCAATCTGCTGGAAAACGCCTCGCGTTACAGCCCGGAAGGCAGCGAAGTCGCGGTGAAGATGCAGCAGGATCAGCAGCAGGTGATTATCGAAGTGTGGGATCAAGGTCCGGGCATTGACGCCGCCGCGGCGGAAGAGCTCACGCAGGCGTTTCGTCGTCGCGATCAGCGTTATGGCGGCAGCGGTTTGGGTTTGAATATCGTGCTGCGCATCGTGCAGATGCATCGCGGCAGACTGGAATTGGTCAATCGTGAAGATCGCAGCGGGCTGATTGCCCGCTGCTATTTACCGCATCAACTAATTGGCTAAACGCCGTTAGAAGTGGGTATTCAGGCTCATAAAGTAAGTACGACCGGATTCGTTGTAGGTATTGGCGCCGGCACCATACAGATAAGAGTTGGTGTTGGCGTTACCGGTGGTTTGCGCATTACCTTCGCGATAGTGGCGTTTATCGAACAGGTTATCGATTCCCACCGTGACGCTGGCGTACTTGTTGATATCGTAGGTACCGCTCATGCCGATAATTGAGTAAGGACTCACTTTATCCGTTGCGCTGCCGGTAGAAAGATTCCCTTTATAATCATAATTCTTCGGCGTCTGCGTGCCGTACCAGGTCAGCGTGGTTTGCAGTGAAAGATCCTGCGTCGCCTGCCAGCTCAGCGTCGAGTTCAGCGTGTACTCCGGAATCACCGATAAACGATCGCCGGTCTCTTTGTTCTTACTCTGCAGCATATAAGTGAAGTTGTTGTTCCACGTCACGCTGTCGGAGAACGGCACGTTGACGGTACCTTCCAGCCCTTCCACCACCGCTTTCGGTACGTTTTCCCACTTATAAATATCGGTGGTGCCATTGGACGCTTTGCTGACTGGCGAGTAACCGGCTTCGATCTTGTTACGATAATCGTTGCGGAACCAGGTCAAACCGGCCTGATAACCTTCGTGTTTCCACTCCAGACCAATCTCTTTGTTGATGCTGTTTTCTGCTTTCAGGTCGCTGTTACCTTGCAGGTAACAAGCGCCGGTGCTGGCCGCACAACCCTGGCCATTGCTGTACAACAAGTAGTTTGGATTGGTTTGATACAGGCTCGGCGCTTTGTAAGCGCGTCCAATCCCCATCTTCAGCGTGAAGTCATCGCCCAAACCTTGCGACAGGTTGAGCGACGGGCTCCAGTTATTGCCAACAATCGAGTGGTGATCGAAACGCAGGCTTGGCGTCAGCATGGTGCTGTCGGTCAGCTCCATGTTGTCTTCCGCAAACAGCGAGAAAATCTCTGCCTGGGAATACGGGCTGCGGCCGGTGTTATCGATGCCCGGCACCGAACCGTAGTTCGCCGCCTGCGTGTTGGAAGAACCGTCTTTCATGCGCTGCTGGTTCCATTCGGTACCCAGCGTCGCGGTTTGGTTAAACAGCAGTTCAAACGGAATGCTGACTTCGCTATGCAGCAGCACATCATCCAGTTGGATGGTGTTGAAATCACTGTTGGAGAAGATGCCTTCGGTGCCGCCCGCCAAACCTTCGTTAATGCGCGAGTTGCGGGTTTTCTCGTAGCGCGCGTAGGTGTTGGTGCTGACGCCGTTATCCCATGCGCCGGTCCATTTCAATGAAATGTTCTGGCGATACAGGCGGTTAGTTTCGTCACCGTACAGGCTTTTCACCAGCGCGCTGGTGTTGGTGTTCTGCGTGTCACCCGCATACAGATTGCCCTGACGGCTGAAACCGCCCTGCAGCTCCAGCGTCTGCATCGGCGCAAACGCCCAGCTCAGCAAGGCATTGATATCTTTATTAACCGAGCCTTCACGACCCGCCGGATAGCTGCCCGCATAGGTGCCGGTGCGCGCCGCCGCATGACCTTCGTTGATGTCATAGGCATCGGCCTGGGTTTTGGCTAAACCGCCGTACAAACGGAAGTTGAAATCATCGCCCAGCGGCCCTTCGAGAGTGAAGTTGGTGCGCTTGGTCGCGCCTTCCGCTTTATGTTCCGGCACGTTGAAATAGGTGTTCCAGGAACCGTGCCACTGCTGATCGGTCTGTTTCTTAGTGATGATATTCACCACGCCGCCCGCTGCACCGTTGCCGTAACGCACCGCTGCCGGTCCGCGAATCACGTCGATGTGATCGATCATCTCCGGCGGCACCCAGTTGGTATCGCCACGCGTATCACGTTCACCACGCCAGCCAAGGCGCACCGAATTGCGGCTGGTGATCGGCATGCCATCCACCATGATCAGGGTGTTTTCCGGGCCCATGCCACGAATATCGATCTGGCGATTGTTACCGCGCTGGCCGCTGGTGGAGTTGCCGGTCAGGTTAACGCCAGGCATGGTACGGATAATTTCAGATACATCGCGTGCTGGCGGATGCTTTTTGATTTCGTCGGCGGTAATGGTTGAGACGCCCGGCGCTTGCAGGTTCTGCTGCTGCGCGGTGACCATCAAGGTGCCGCCGTCCATTGATGGTGCGTCAGTGGTGCTGGCTGAGGTTTTGCTGGAAGAAGTCTCTGCTGCCCAGGCGCTGCTGGAGAGCAGTGAGGCGCTGAGCCCCAGTTCAATCAGAATGGCTAATGATAAGCGTGAGTAATTTTTCATTTTATACGTTCCTGGATGGCCAGCGAAAAGCCGTTGGATGCTTAACTGGCGAGCCGGTGAGAAGATCCCTGTCCATATCGCGCCCAGTTCCAGACCCTTCAAACCATCCGTAGCGCAACCTTACCGAACGGTAAGCATCAGGCGGAACAGGCGTGCTCATTTTTGAGCGCAGTCACCCTATTGCAAATGCAAATTATTATCAATAGTATTATTCATCAAGCTTATGTAAATCTCCGCGTAAACACCGACTGGCAGCCCTATGACCTGGCGAAATGATGTAACCGGCAGTGAAGCCTGGTGGCAGGCGCAACAATCCCAAGGCATTCCCCGCATTGAGTTAGCAGACGATGGCCAATGTCAGGTCACCTTCTTCTGGCGTGACCCGCAAGGCGATGAAACGCAATCGTCGACCCAGCGCGTGTGGATCAACATTACCGGCGTGACCGATCACCACCAGCGCCGCCCGCCGCAGTCGTTAATGCGCGTGGCGGGCACCAATGTTTGGTATTGGCAGACTTCGTTGCCCGCCAACTGGCGCGGCAGTTACTGTTTGATGCCCGATGATCAGGCCACCGACTTCACCGGCGTTGCCGAGATGTCCACACTGCGCAACTGGTGGCGCGACAAATTCCCGACGGCGCAGGCCGATCCGTTGAATCGCTTACGTGGCTGGTCCGGTGGTCGCGGCATGGGCGTATCGCCGCTGCATCTGCCGCAAGCACCCAATCAACAGCTGTGGCAAGCGGTGGATCACGGCACAGCGCCAGCCATTGAACTGCAACAACAGCAATGGGATAGCGCGCTCTTGGGCAACAGCCGCAAGGTGTGGATTCACACCACCGGCGAGGCCAACCCCGCGCAGCGTCCGCTGGCCATCTTACTCGACGGGCAATTCTGGGCGCACAGCATGCCAATTGCCTGGCCGCTGCAGCAGCTTACCGATGCCGGTTCTTTGCCGCCGGCGGTATATCTGTTTATCGACATCATCGACAGCGAACACCGCAGCCGCGAGCTGCCGTGCAACGCGCAGTTTTGGCAAGCCATTCAGCAAGAACTGTTACCGCAAATCGCACAATCAACGCCCTATCGCCAGCAGGCGGACAGCACCATCGTCGCCGGACAAAGCTTTGGTGGCCTGGCGTCGGTGTTTGCCGCGCTGCACTGGCCGGAAACTTTCGGCAACGCGCTCAGCTTGTCCGGATCCTTCTGGTGGCCGGAACGCGGCAATCCACACGGCTGGCTGCTGCAGGCGCTGGATAGCGGTCTCGCGCCGCGCCAACCGCTGCGTTTTTGGCTCGAAGCGGGCAAACGCGAAGGCTTGATTCTGCAAGCTAATCAACAACTCCAACAGCAGCTTAGCGCTGCCGGCTATCAGGTAAATTACCAGCCGGTGGAAGGCGGCCATGACGCGCTCTGTTGGCGCGGCGGCCTGCTGAATGGCTTGCAAGCGCTGTGGAGTAAACCGGAGCATCCATGTCCGAATCTCTGATGAATACGCAAACCGACCAAAAAACCTTGCCGTTAGTCGCGGCACAGCCTGGCATCTGGATTGCCGATCAGCTGTCACCGCACCACAACGCTTACGCGGTGGCGCACTTTGTCGAACTGCGCGGTGAGATTGATAGCGCCTTGTTGGCCCAGTCGATCGTCGCGGGTATGCAGGAAGCCGACACGCTGAACATGGCATTTGGTGAGGTGGAAGGCGAAGCGTTGCAGTGGCCGCAGCCACACGCCTTTAGCCTGCCGCAGATTGTCGATTTGCGTGCTGAGGCCGATGCGCCCGCCACAGCGCGTGCGCTGATGCGTGACGACATGAATGGCGATCTGCGCGTATTAAGCGGCGCAAAACTGTGGCATCACCGCCTGTTCCGTCTCGACGATCAGCATTGGTTCTGGTATCAGCGCTATCACCATTTGGTGGTGGATGGCTTCAGCTTTACCGCGCTGACGCGCCGCATCGCCAACCTTTATACCGCAGCCGTTCAGCAGCAAGCCGCTGAACCGACGCCGTTTATTCCGTTTAGCGAAGTAGTGGAAGAGTATCAGCGCTATCGCGAATCCTCCTCTTTTACGCGTGACAGCCAGTTCTGGCGCGAAAAAGGCGCGGCGCTGCCTTCACCGGCTTCGCTCTCGCCGCTGCCGCTCGCCGGACAACACGCAAGCACCGATCTGCTGCGCCACAGCGTTACGCTGGATCGCAGCACCTTCCAGACGCTGGTGCAGCAGCATCCGCACGCCAGCGCCGCCGATCTCGCCTTTGCGCTGGTGGCGCTGTGGCTGGCGCGTCTTAGCGGGCAAAACGACTTTGCCGCCGGTTTTATTTTTATGCGCCGTATCGGCTCGGCCGCCTTGTGCGCCACCGGTCCGGTGATCAACGTATTGCCGATGGCGGTACATTACGATCCAACGCAGCCACTCAGCGCGCTCGCCGCCCAGCTAGCGGGTGAAGTGAAAAAGATGCGTCGTCATCAGCGCTATGACGCTGAGCAGGTGCAGCGCGATCTCGGTCGGCTCGGCGATGGCGATCCGCTTTACGGTCCGGTGATCAATCTGAAGATGTTTGATTACCAACTCGATTTCGCTGGCGTGGAAGGCATCACGCATCAACTGGCGTCCGGGCCGGTGCGCGATCTGGAGATTGCCATCTATATCAGCGAGCACGGTGAGCTGACGCTGGAGCTATTGGCGAATGCCGAACGCTACAGCGAACCCACTTTACAGCGTCACGCCAGCCGCTTTGCTCTGCTGCTCAATCAGCTGGCGCAACAGCCGCAGCGGCCGTGCGGCGAACTCGATCTGCTCACCGCCGAAGAGCATGCGCAGATTGCCGCGATCAACCAAACCGCCTATCCGCTGCCGGCAGAAACGCTGGCGTCACTGTTAGCGCAACAGGCGGCGCGTACGCCCGATGCACCGGCGCTGGCCGATGCGCAACATCAGCTTAGCTATCGCGAAATGCAGCAGCAGGTGTTTGCGCTGGCCGCCGATCTCAGCGCCGCCGGCGTGCAGCGTGGCGATATTGTCGCCGTGGCGCTGCCGCGTTCGGTGCAACTCTCGCTGGCGCTGCAGGCGATTGTTTCGCTTGGGGCCGCCTATTTGCCGCTCGATACCGGATACCCGGATGACCGTTTGCAGCTGATGCTGGAAGACGCCGCGCCGAAAACGCTGATCACCTGCGCGGCGCTCAGCGCGCGCTTCAGCGCCATCGCATCGGTCAATCAGCTGCATTTTGATGTGCTGTATAACAACCCGCATGCGCCGCAGCCGGCCAGCGCACCGACGCCGCAGGATGGCGCCTACATCATTTACACTTCAGGTTCGACCGGTCGCCCTAAAGGCGTGCTGGTGGGACATGAAGCCATCGTCAATCGCCTGTTGTGGATGCAGGATCGCTATCCGCTGCAAGCCGATGATGTGGTGCTGCAGAAAACCCCGAGCAGCTTCGACGTCTCAGTGTGGGAATTCTTCTGGCCGCTGCTGGTCGGTGCGCAGTTGGTGATGGCACCGCCAGAAGCCCATCGCGATCCGGAAGCGCTGCAGCAGCTGTTTGCCCGTTACAAAGTTACCACCACGCATTTCGTCCCCTCAATGCTGGCGGCCTTTGTCGCGGCGCTGGATGATCAACCGGCGATTGCCTGCTGCGCCAGTCTGCGCAACGTGTTCTGCAGCGGTGAAGCGCTGCCGACGGATTTATCACGCGAATGGGAAAAACTGACGCGCGTGCCGCTGCACAATCTGTATGGCCCAACCGAAGCGGCGGTGGATGTCAGCTGGTATCCGGCGTTTGGTGATACCCTGGCCGCCGTCGAAGGCGCCAGCGTGCCGATTGGATTCCCGGTGTGGAATACCGGCCTGCGCATCCTCGATGCCCGCATGCAGCCGGTGCCGCCGGGCGTGGCGGGCGATCTTTATCTGACCGGCGTGCAACTGGCGCATGGCTATCTTGGCCGTCCCGATCTCACCGCCAGCCGCTTTATCGCCGATCCTTTCATGCCTGGCGAGCGCATGTATCTCACCGGCGACGTGGCGCGCTGGCTGGATAACGGCGCGGTGGAATATCTCGGCCGCAGCGACGATCAGCTGAAGATTCGCGGTCAGCGCATCGAACTGAATGAAATCGATCATGTGCTCAGCGCGCAGCCCGGCATTGAACAGGCGGTCACGCACGCGGTGGTACTCGGCGGTTCGGCGGCGCAAGGTGATGCGCGTCAGCTGGTCGCTTACGTGATTGCAGAGCAGCCGGTTGATAGCGACGCGCTGCGTCAGGCGCTGGCGCAACGCCTGCCTGCGCATATGATGCCGGTGGCGATTGTGCAGCTCGATGCCTTCCCGCTCAGCAACAACGGCAAACTGGATCGCAAAGCGCTGCCGTTGCCGCAATCCGCTGGCGTCAGCGCAGGTCGCGCCCCGCACGCCGGGCTGGAAACCACCTTAGCCAATGCTTTCTGTCAGTTGCTGGCACGCGAGCAAATCAGCGCGCAGGATGACTTTTTCGCCCTCGGCGGCCATTCGCTGCTGGCGATGCGCTTAGCGGCGCAGCTGCGCCGTGAACTGCAACAGCCGGTTTCGGTGGGGCAAATCATGGTGGCCTCGACGGTGGAGAAACTGGCAACGCTGCTCAGTGATACGCAATCACACCAGCAAGCCGGTTTCGAAGCGGTGCTGCCGCTGCGTCAGAGCAACGGACCGACGCTGTTCTGCTTCCATCCGGCGTCGGGTTTTGCCTGGCAGTTCAGCATCCTGCAACGTTATCTCGAAAAGCGTTGGTCGCTGGTCGGCATTCAGTCGCCGGATATCAACAGTCCGCTGAACCAAAGTGCGCAGCTGGATGAGGTGTGCGACGCCCATCTGCAAACCCTGCGCGAGCTGCAGCCGCACGGACCTTACTATTTCCTCGGCTATTCGCTGGGCGGAACCCTGGCGCAAGGCATCGCCGCACGGCTGGAAGCGGCAGGTGAAGAAGTGGCGTTCCTTGGCCTGCTGGATACCTGGCCGCCAGAAACGCAAAACTGGGATGAGAAACGCGGCGAGAACGTGCTGGATCCGGCGGTACTTGAAGAGGTCAATCGCGAGCGCGAGCAGTTTATCGCCGCGCAGCGCCATCAGGCCGGTGAAGAGATGCGTGCAATGTTCGATACCATCGAAGCCAACTACGCCAGTTCGGTGCGCCTGCTGGCAACGGCACGCAGCGCGCGTTTCAACGGGCGCGCCACGCTGTTCCTCGCCGAACAGACGCAGCAGCCAGGACAAGATGCGCGCCGCGCCTGGGCGCCGTATGTCGGTGAACTGGAAGTGTGGCCGATGGATTGCGCCCACGTGGAGATCATTTCACCGCAGATGTTTGAGCAGATTGGGCCGTTGTTGCAGCGGTTGTTGCAATAGCGCTCTTTCCCTCACCCTAGCCCTCTCCCGCAAGCGGGAGAGGGAACTAATCTGCTCCTTCTCCCGCTTGCGGGAGAGGGAACTAATCTGCTCCTTCTCCCGCTTGCGGGAGAAGGTTGGGATGAGGGCCAGCGCGCACTGTCTTTAACTACTCCCGCGCCCCAGCGGCACAATCATCGGCGTATGCGCCACCGGGTCTTCCACAATCACGCAGCGCAAGCCATACACCTGCTCGATCAACGCGGGCGTCACGATCTCCGACGGCTTCCCTTCGGCAACGATCTTGCCGTAACGCATCGCTATCAAATGCGTGGCATAGCGGCAGGCATGATTAAGATCGTGCAGCACCACCACCAGCGTACGACCATGCTGTTGATTAAGATCCTGCATCAATTCCAGCAGCTCAATTTGATGGGTGATATCCAGCCAGGTCGTCGGTTCATCCAGCAGCAGCAGCGGCGTTTCCTGCGCCAAAACCATGGCAATCCACACGCGCTGGCGCTGACCGCCCGATAACGTATCCACCGACTGCTGCGCCAAATCAGCCACGCCGGTGGCGCGCATCGCGTTCTGCACCGCTGCTTCATCTTCCGCACGCCAGCGCCCAAACAGCGCCTGATGCGGATAGCGTCCGCGCGCCACCAGCTCGGTGACGCTAATGCCCGCCGGCGCGTTGGAACTTTGCGGCAGCAGGCCCAGACGCCGCGCCACCTCTTTGGTGGGATAGCTGGCAATGGCCGCGCCATCCAGCAACACCTCACCTTGCAGCGGTGTATGCAGACGACTCAGCGTACGCAGCAGCGTCGATTTGCCGCAGGCGTTGGGGCCGATAATCACCGTCAGCTCACCTTGCGGAATCGCCACCGACAGATTCTCTGCCACCACCTTTTTGTCGTAGCCCAGCGTCAGGTCATCGCCGCGCAGACGTGAAGGGATCTCGGTCATTGGCGTCGCGCCTCCCGCACCAGTAAAGCAATCAGATAAAGTCCACCGAGAATGACGGTAATCACGCCAACCGGTAATTGATAAGGCAGGAACAGATGCTGGGCGGCGAAGTCTGCGGCTATCAGCAGCAGCGCGCCGCACAGTGCCGCCAGCGGCAACGCACCTTTGACACCGCCGCCGAGACGACGGGCAATCTGCGGCGCCAGTAGCGCGACAAACGAAATCGGCCCGACCAGCGCGGTAGACGCCGCCGTGAGCACCACGCCAATCAGCATCAGCCACAGGCGGCTGCGCTCCACCGGCACGCCGAGCGCGCAGGCGGTATCATCGCCCATCTCCAGCAAACGCATCCGCCGCGCCAGCAGCGCCATCAGCAGTAACGCCAGCAGCAGCACCGCAATCACCGGCGGCGTTTTCGCCCAGGTAATGCCGTTAAGCGATCCGGCGCTCCACAAGCCCGCACTCAACGCCGACTCCAGCGAGGCGCTGATAATCAGCCATGAATTCAACGCCATCAGCAGCGCTCGCACGCTGATGCCGACGATAATCAGGCGGAAGGTTTCCACGCCGTTGCGCCAGGCAAACAGATAGACCAGCGCCGCCGTGGCAATGCCGCCAATTAACGCTGCGCCGGTCATCGCCGTGACGCTTTGATTGAACAGTACCAGCGCCACCAGCACGCCGCTGTATGCGCCGGTGTTGAAACCGAGAATGTCCGGGCTGCCGAGCGGATTACGCAGCAGCGACTGGAAAATTGCGCCGCTGATGCCTAACGCGGCACCAATCAACAGCGCCATCAGCACGCGCGGCAAACGCCACTCCAGCACGATCAGTTTGACGTTACTGGCGCCCTGCCCAAGCAGAATTTGTCCGATCTGTTCACCGCTGATCTGCAATGCGCCGCGCGTCATCGCCAGATAAGCCAGCAGAGCGCAGGCGCACAGCAGCCAAAGCGTATGAAGCCAGAGACGACGCGTCATAGTGCACCCCGGCCCAATTTACGGCGCACCAGCACAATCAGCATCGGCGCACCGAGCATCGCCGTAACGATGGAAACCCGCAGCTCGCCCGCCACCAGCAGGCGGCCAAGGATATCGGCGGCAAGCAGCAGAATCGGCGTGATCAGCGCGGTAGCGGGCAGCATCCAGCGGTGATCGTTGCCCACCAGCCAGCGAGCAAAGTGCGGTGTCATCAAACCAACAAACGCAATTGGGCCTACCGCCGCCGTGGCTGCGCCGCACAGCAGCGCAATCGCCAGCAGGCCAAGCAGTTGGGTGCGCGCCACCCGCGTACCGAGCGCGGTCGCCATGTCGCCGCCCATACTCAAACTGTTCAGCGCCTGCGACAGCGCAATGGCCACCACGCTGCCGATCAGCACCGCCGGGAACAGCGTGCGTAGCGTGGAGAAGTTGCGAATATCCAGCGAGCCGCTGTGCCAGAAGCGCAGATGATCGTAGATGTCAGGATTAAGCAGCGACAGGCCAGAAGTTAATCCATCCAGCACCGCGCCCAGCGCCACGCCCGCCAGCGTCAGACGCACCGGATTGACGCGCCCGCCGCCAATCGCGCCGGTCATCGCCACCAGCACTGAAGCCAGCAGCGCGCCGCCAAAGGCGAAGCCGAGCCAATCCACCGGCGAGTCCGCACCGAACAGCGCAATGCCAATCACCACCGCGAAACCGGCTCCGGCGTTAACGCCAAGGATGCCGGGATCGGCCAGCGGATTGCGCGTCAGGCTCTGCATTAACGCACCGGCGAGACCCAGCGCCACGCCCGCCAGCAAACCGGTCAGCGTACGCGGCAGGCGCGCGTCACGCACAATGACGCACTCCGCGCTGTTACAGGAGGTGGTAAGCGAATGATAAACATCGGGAAGCGGTATCGATTTTGCCCCCAGCATTAAGCTGAGCGCGATGAGGAGCAAGAGCAGAATCCCTGAGCCTGCTAATGCACGAATCTGGCGCATAGCGTTCTAAACCTTCACTGTTCAACGTCGTCGCATGCGCGATGTAACTTGATAATGGTTATCGTTATTACTCGCGTTTAGCTATGTTACCATGACTCGCCTCGCGGACGATGAGGAAAATTGGTGCAATAAGGCGAACACATGAACAAATCTTCCCACTTTATCGATCTCTCGCTGCTGAAAACCCATCCGGCTTTTCGCGCGGTGTTTATCGCGCGTTTTATCTCGATTGTCGCACTCGGCATGCTCGCCGTGGCGGTGCCGGTGCAGATTCAGCACATGACAAATTCACCGCTGCTGGTGGGATTGGCGGTGACGCTGGCCGCTGCGGGCATGTTTATCGGCCTGCTCACCGGCGGCGTATTGGCGGATCGCCATGAACGCAAAAAGCTGATTCTGTTTGCCCGATCCACCTGCGGCTTAGGTTTTATCGCGCTGGCCACCAACGCCGCGCTGCCAGAACCCTCTTTGATCGCGGTTTATCTGCTCGGTTTCTGGGATGGCTTTTTCGGCGCGATTGGCGTGACCGCGCTGCTGGCGGCGACGCCCGCGCTGGTCGGCAGGGAAAACATTATGCAGGCGGGCGCCATCACCATGTTGACGGTGCGCTTCGGCTCGATTTTATCGCCAGCGATTGCCGGTCTGGTGATTGCGCATGGCGGCATAACCTGGAACTACGCCCTCGCCGCCTTCGGCACTTTGCTTACCGTGTTAACGCTGCTGAAGTTGCCGACCTTGCCGCCTCCGCCGCAACCGCGTGAACATCCGCTGAAATCCCTCGCCGCTGGCGTGCAGTTTCTTTTCGCCAGCCCGATTGTCGGCATGGTGGCGCTGATTGGCGCATTAGTGACGCTGGCCAGCGCGGTGCGCGTGCTCTATCCATCCCTCGCGCCGCATTGGTCAGTAAGCGCGGACCAGCTTGGCCTGATGTACGCTGCCGTGCCGCTTGGTGCGGCTATCGGCGCATTCACCAGCGGTAGACTGAAACACGCCGCGCGTCCCGGACAGCTGGTGCTCGGCAGCGCGATTGCGGCGTTTATCGCGCTGGGTTTGTTTAGCCTGATGCCGAATCTGCCGCTGGCATTAGCCTGTTTAGTCGCCTTCGGCTACTTCAGCGCCATCAACAGTCTGGTGCAGTACGCGATGATTCAGGCATTAACGCCGGATCATCTGTTAGGCCGTATCAACGGCTTGTGGACCGCGCAGAACGTGACCGGCGATGCGATTGGTGCGGCGGTGATTGGCGCAATGGGTTCATGGCTGCTGCCACCGCAGGCCGCCGCCGTGTTTGGCTTTGCGGCGGCGCTACTGGGCATAGCGATGTGGTTGGTGATGGGCCGTTTACGTCGTTACCACCCGCCAGCACCGGAGCTGGCGGAACAGGCATCATGATTTAACGAACAGCTTTTCCAGACGCGCCAGCAGATTACTGGCGCTGTAGTAATCGAGACGGAACGAATCGACGCCCAGCTCGTACACCTGTTTGTTCTGCACGGCAGCGTTTTGCGCGAGGAATGGATTGCTCAGCACCGATTGCGTGGTTTTATCGTCAGCGGCAAACAGCAGGAAGGTTTTACCGTTCAAGCCGCTGGCAACGCTTTCGCCCGACAGCTGAATGATATCTTTGCGCTGCCCCATGCTGTGTCCCTGCTCAACCGTCGCCGGTGGCGTTGCCAGGGTGAAGCCAAGTTGTTCCAGCAGCTTGCCCTGCGCCGAGGCTGCGGTCCACAGATTGACCGCGCGTCCGCCGCCGTTCCACACCATGGCGGAAACCGGTTGCGGTGGCAGCGTGATGGCTTTTTTCAGTGCCGCTTCGCGATCGTCGAAAGCTTTAATGCGCTGCGCCGCCTGCGCTTCGTGACCTGAAGCCTGGCCTAACAGCGTCACAACATCCTGCCAGCTTTTGTCGTCGTAATTGACCACCAGCGTCGGTGCAATAGCCGAGAACTGTTCGGCGAGTTTAATGGCAGAATCGTTGCCGGTAGCGCTGACGATGATCAGATCCGGCGCTTGCGCAGCAACCGCTTCGGCATTAGGTTCACCGATGTACAGACGTTGCAGATGCTGCTTTTTGGCAACATCGCTCCACTGACGGAAGAAACCCTGATCGTCGGCAAGACGACTGTTTGGTGCGGTTGCGCCGGACGCGATGACCGGTGCATCAATGGCCAGCAGCGAGCCGGTCAGCGTGACGCTGGTCGAGACAATGCGCTGCGGCGCGTGGTTGAGGGTGATCGATCCGTTGGCACCCTGCACGGTGCGCGGCCAACCTTGTTCAGCGTTGGCGATGCTGGTGAAAATCTGGAAAACACATATAAGGGCTGCAATGCCCCAAAAACCGCATTTATTCATAAGTTTTGGTCCATTTTTTAGCATATTGCCCTGCTTAGCGTCAGCGCCTGATTACGTTTAAACGCAGCTGAAATCCCGCGAATGGATTGACACCTTTGCCCAATCGACGTAGGTTACAGGCCCATAATAAAAATGATAATCATTCTTAATAATCTTATCATTTATAGGTGAAAATTATGGTGGAATCTTCCACGTTTGAAAATGCCTGGCTGAAGGATTATTCCGCGCTAAGCCGTGGTTTCCTCTTTACCTCGCCGTGGCGTAGTTTGGCAACGCAAGGATGCTATACCACCATTACCGCGCCGGTAGCAGATGCCGCGTCGCTGGACGGTGATTTCCAACAACAGCTGCGTCAGCATTTTGCGGCGGCAAAAAAACAGGGCATCGACAATCCGATTCTGGTCGGCGCGATCCCGTTTGACGTCAGCCAGCCGGCTGCGCTGTTTATTCCTGAAACCTATCAGACGTTTAACCGCGCCGACCTGCAAAACGCGCTGCCGCAAAACGTCAGCGATCTGCCGCAGGTGCGTCGCCGCGCAGCGATACCGGACCACGACGTATTTACTACCATGGTGGCCGATGCGGTGGCGGCCACGCAGCGCGGCGATCTGGATAAAGTGGTGCTGTCGCGGTTGATGGATATCGTCACCGAACAGCCGGTTGATACCGCCGCACTGATGCAGCGCGTGATTGCGCAGAACCCCAACAGCTACCATTTCCATCTGCCGCTGCCGCAAGGCGGTGCGCTGATTGGCGCCAGTCCGGAGCTGATGCTGCGCAAACAGGGGCGCGATTTTAGCTCTTGTCCGCTGGCGGGCTCGGCGCGGCGTAATCATGAGGATGCTCAACAGGATCGTGCTGCGGGCGATACGCTGATGGACTCCGGCAAAGATCGTCATGAACACAAACTGGTGACCGATGCGATGCGCGACACCCTGCAGCCGCGCAGCCGTTTGCTGTCGGTGCCAACCATTCCATCGCTGATCACCACCGCCACGCTGTGGCATCTCGCCACGCAAATCGACGGTGAAGTGCAGGATGAGCGCGAAAATGCGCTGTCGCTGGCTTGCCTGTTGCATCCCACGCCAGCGTTGAGCGGCTTCCCACATCAGCGCGCGCAGCAGCTGATTCAGCAGCTGGAACCTTTTGATCGCCAGCTGTTTGGCGGCATCGTCGGCTGGTGCGATAGCCAAGGCAATGGCGAATGGGTGGTCACCATCCGCTGCGGCACCGTGCAGGGTACGCGCGTGCGCCTGTTTGCTGGCGCGGGCATTGTCGCCGACTCCCAACCCGAATCAGAGTGGCGTGAAACCGGCGTGAAGCTAGACACCATGTTGCGCGCCTTTGGACTGCAATAAAGGAAAGAGCATGAGCATTCCCTATACTCGCTGGCCGGACGATCTGGCTGCGCGCTACCGTGAAAAAGGTTACTGGCTGGATGTGCCGATGACCGACATTCTGGTGCGTCATCAGCACAATGATGCCATCGCGGTGATTGATGGCGATCGTCAGATCAGCTATCGCGAAATGGATGTGCTGAGCAGCAATCTGGCCGCCGCGCTGCAGCGTCGTGGCCTCCAAAACGGCGATACGGCGCTGGTGCAGCTTGGCAACGTGGCTGATTTTTATGTCACGGTATTTGCGCTGTTTAAGCTCGGCGTGGCGTCGGTATTTGCGCTGTTCAGCCATCAGCGTACCGAGCTGAGCGCCTATGCGGCGCAGATCGAACCTAAGCTGCTGATTGCCGATCGCACTCACGCGCTGTTTGCTGACGATAGCTTTATCAGCACGCTATGCGATGCGCAGCCTTCTCTGCAGCAGGTGATTCTGCGCAATGACAACCAGCCGGAAAACACGCTGGAATCCTTGATGGCGGAAGCTGCGGGAGATTTCGTCGCCACGCCAACCGCCGCCGATGAAGTGGCATTTTTCCAGCTCTCTGGCGGCAGTACCGGCACGCCGAAGCTGATTCCGCGCACCCACAACGACTATTACTACAGCATTCGCGCCAGTGATGAGATCTGTCAGGTGACCGCCGATACGCGCTATCTCATCGCCCTGCCCGCACCGCATAACTTCGCGATGAGCTCACCGGGCTCGCTCGGCGTATTTTATGCCGGTGGTCAGGTAATTCTGGCCGCCGATCCCAGCGCCACGCTCTGCTTCCCGCTGATCGAGAAGCATCAGGTCACCGATACCGGTTTGGTGCCGCCGGCGGTGAGCTTGTGGTTACAGGCGATTCAGGAATGGGGCAGCAATACACAGCTGGCCTCGCTGCAGCGTATTCAGGTGGGCGGTGCCAAACTGGGCGAAACCCTGGCGGCACGTATTCAGCGTGAAATTGGCTGTCAGCTGCAGCAGGTGTTCGGCATGGCTGAAGGTCTGGTGAACTACACCCGCTTTGGCGACGATGAGAACATCATTCTCACCACGCAAGGCCGCCCGATCTCTGAAGATGATGAAGTGTGGGTCGCCGATGAACATGGCAACGCGTTGCCAACCGGCACCATCGGCCGCCTGATGACGCGCGGCCCTTACACCTTCCGAGGCTACTACAAGAGCCCGGAACATAACGCCGCCAGCTTCGACGCCAACGGGTATTACTGTTCGGGCGATCTGATTGAGATCGACGCTCAGGGCTACATCACCGTGCAAGGGCGCGAAAAGGATCAGATCAATCGCGGTGGCGAGAAGATCGCCGCAGAAGAGATCGAAAACCTGCTGCAGCGCCATCCGGATGTGATCCACGCCGCGCTGGTGTCAATGAACGACGAACTGATGGGTGAAAAGAGCTGCGCCTTTATTGTCGCCAGCCAACCGATTAAAGCAGTGGCGCTGCGTCGTCACCTGCGCGAACTGGGCGTGGCCGAGTTCAAATTACCTGACCGTATTACCTGCGTAGATGCCCTGCCGCTGACGCCTGTTGGCAAGGTGGATAAAAAACGTTTACGCCAACAGCTTGCCGATCAACAAGCGCAAGCCTGACCTGTTCCGGAGATTGTAATGGCTATTCCAAAACTGAACGCTTACGCGCTGCCTGCAGCGACTGAACTGCCAACCAATAAAGTGAAGTGGGCGGTGGAACCTCAGCGCGCCGCGCTGCTGATTCATGATATGCAGGCTTATTTCCTCAATTTCTGGGGCGAAAACAGCCCGCTGGTTAATCAGGTGGTGGAAAACATCGCTCGCCTGCGTGCTTACTGCAAAGCGCAGGGCATTCCGGTGTTCTACACCGCCCAGCCGAACGAGCAGAGCGATGCCGATCGCGCGTTGCTTAATGACATGTGGGGACCGGGCCTGAACAAACATCCCGATCAACAGAAGATCGTTGATGCGCTGGCACCGGATCAGGACGACCAGGTTCTGACCAAATGGCGTTACAGCGCCTTCGTAAGATCACCGCTGGAATCGATCCTTCAGGAGATGGGCCGCGATCAGCTGATCATCACCGGCGTGTACGCACATATCGGCTGCCTGACCACCGCGACTGACGCCTTTATGCGTAACATCCAGCCGTTTATGGTGGCGGATGCGCTGGCTGACTTCACGCGTGAAGAGCACATGATGGCGCTGACTTACACTGCGGGTCGCAGCGGTAAAGTGGTGATGACCGCCGATCTGATGCCGCTGCCGTTGAGCAAAGACGATCTGCGTGCGCTGATTCTGCCGCTGCTGGAAGATGACGATGTGCCGGAAGATGACGAGAACCTAATCGATTACGGTCTGGATTCGGTACGCGTGATGGCGCTGGCGGCGCGCTGGCGTCAGGTGCACAGCGATATCGACTTCGTCAGTCTGGCAAAAAATCCGACCATCGATGGCTGGTGGGCGCTGTTATCAAGGGTGCCGACTAAATGAGTGCGACGTTCGACTTTAGCGGAAAGATTGTCTGGGTGACCGGCGCGGGCAAAGGGATTGGTTATCACACCGCGCTAAGCTTCCATCAGGCAGGTGCGCAGGTTATCGGCTTCGATCTGCGTTTCGATCAAGCCGACTATCCGTTCAACACGCAGGTATTGGATGTAGCGAACGCCGCCGAGGTGAAAGCGGTTTGTCAGCGTTTGCTGGCGGACCAGCCACGTCTGGATGTGCTGGTGAACGGTGCCGGCATCCTGCGTATTGGCAGCACCGATGAACTGGCGTTTGAAGATTGGCAAGCGTGTCTGGCGGTGAATGCCGGCGGCGCGTTCAACATGTTCCAGCAAACCTTGCCGGTGTTTCGCCAGCAGCGTGCGGGCGCGATTGTCACCATCGCGTCCAATGCGGCACATGCGCCACGTCTTGGGATGTCCGCTTATGGCGCGTCCAAGGCCGCACTGCGCAGCTTGTGTCTGACCGTGGGTTTGGAAATGGCGCCGTTCGGCGTACGCTGCAATATCGTCTCGCCAGGTTCCACCGATACCGATATGCAACGCAGCCTGTGGCATACGCCAGAAGCCGAGCAGGAGATGATTAATGGTTTCCCGGATCAGTACAAGCTGGGGATCCCGCTGCGTAAGATCGCTCAACCGCAGGAGATCGTTGCTAACGTGATGTTCCTCGCCTCGGATCTTGCCAGCCACGTGGTACTGCAGGATATTGTGGTCGACGGTGGCGCAACGCTGGGATCCTAAGTGATGGCAATCTGGAAACGATCGGTCGATGTTGAAACGCTGAATAAGATGGGTGAGAACTCGCTGGTGGCACACCTTGGAATTGTGTTTACCACCATCGGTGAAGATTACCTCGAAGCCACCATGCCGGTGGATGCCCGCACGCAGCAGCCGTTTGGCCTGCTGCACGGCGGTGCTTCGGTGGTGCTGGCGGAGTCGTTGGGATCGATCGCCGGGTATCTCAGCATCGAAGACGGCAAAAGCGTGGTGGGCATTGAGGTGAGCGCCAGCCACCATCGCGCGGTGAGCAGCGGTGAAGTGTACGGCATTTGCCGCCCGCTACACCTTGGTGCGCGTAATCAAAGCTGGCAGATTGAGATTCGTAACGTCCGCGATCAGCTGTGCTGCACCTCAAGATTGACGGTGGCGGTGCTGGGTTAAGAGATAAAAAAAGCGGCCTTCTGGCCGCTTTTTTGTGCGATTAACGCTGGTAAATGATTTCGACGCCTTCGTCGTCTTCTTCGTCCCAGTCGTCATCCCAATCGTCGTCTTCTTCCACTTCCTGCGCCGTTTCCATGGCTTCACGGTGATAATCATCCCACATGAAGGCCACTTTCTCTGGCTCTTTAGCTTCTTCTTCAGCTTCTTTTGGATTTTCGATGATAAAGCTCATCACATCCCAGCAAAGATCTTTCACGCCATCATGGCTAGCCGCAGAGATTAGGTAATATTTTTCTTCCCAGCCTAATGCTTCCACTACCGCTTTGGCACGGCTTTCCGCTTCTTCGCGGCTCAGCAGGTCACATTTGTTGAACACTAACCAACGCGGCTTCTGGAACAGTTTATCGCTGTACTTCTCCAACTCGCCGAGAATGATGCGGGCATTTTCTACCGGATCAGATTCATCGATAGGGGCAAGATCGATCAGGTGCAGCAGCACGCGGCAGCGCTCAAGGTGCTTCAGGAAGCGAATACCCAAACCTGCGCCATCCGCTGCGCCTTCAATCAGGCCAGGAATATCAGCGACAACAAAACTCTTTTCGTTGTCCATACGCACGACGCCAAGGCTTGGCACCAGCGTAGTAAACGGATAATCCGCAACTTTTGGTTTCGCCGCGGATACCGAGCGAATAAAGGTCGATTTACCGGCATTCGGCAGACCCAGCATACCAACGTCAGCCAGCAGCATCAGTTCCAGTTGTAGGTCACGCTTCTCGCCCGGTGTTCCCATGGTTTTTTGACGCGGGGAACGGTTAACCGAGGATTTAAAGCGCGTGTTGCCCAGGCCATGCCAGCCGCCTTTCGCCACCATCAGCTTCTGCTCATGACGCGTCATGTCGCCCAGCGTTTCGCCTGTACCTTGGTCAATGACACGGGTACCGACCGGCACTTTAACGATGATGTCTTTACCACGTTTACCGGTGCAATCACGGCTTTGGCCATTCTGGCCACGTTCGGCACGGAAAGACTTTTCAAAGCGATAATCGATCAGGGTGTTGAGGTTTTCATCCGCCAACAAATATACGTCGCCGCCGTCGCCGCCGTCGCCGCCATCCGGGCCGCCTCTTGGAATATATTTTTCACGGCGGAAGCTTACGCAACCGTTGCCGCCATCACCCGCGACCGCAAGGATCGTCGCTTCATCTACAAACTTCATTTTATTTCTCCGTCACGCTGTCGTTCACGGCAGCTTGCAGGCCGCAAACGGGTCCGCCAGGGTCTTCTGCGCTGACCGACGGCGGATAATACAAGACTGGCAAAGCCAGGAGTACATAAATTGTACAACAACTGTGCTAAAGCGTAACTGTTATCCAGCAAGCTCAGTAGCAGAATGTAAAAAGCCCCGCAAAGCTGCGGGGCCTTTCATTCGTGTATTCAGACGGTAGACGTCTGCAGCACGACAACCTTACTCAGCAACGATGCTGATATATTTACGGTTGTTCGGGCCTTTAATCTCGAATTTTACTTTGCCGTCTGCGGTGGCAAACAGGGTGTGGTCACGACCACAACCTACGTTGCTACCTGCGTGGAATTTGGTGCCACGCTGACGAACGATGATGCTACCTGCCAGAACAGATTCGCCACCGAAACGTTTTACACCCAGACGTTTTGCGTTGGAGTCGCGACCGTTACGGGTCGAGCCACCAGCCTTCTTATGTGCCATTTGTCAGATCTCCTCTTACGCGCCGATCACAGTGATTTTCACATCTGTGAACCACTGACGGTGACCAGCTTGCTTACGGTAGTGTTTACGACGACGAAACTTAACGATTTTAATTTTCTCGCCACGACCGTGAGCCACAACTTCTGCCTTGATCACACCGCCTGAAACCAGTGGCGCGCCGATTTTCACGTCTTCGCCATTTGCGATCATCAGAACCTGGTCAAACTCAATGGTTTCACCGGTTGCGATGTCCAGCTTTTCCAGGCGAACGGTCTGACCTTCGCTTACTCGGTGTTGTTTACCACCACTTTGGAAAACCGCGTACATATAAAACTCCGCTTCTGCGCGTGCCTTTCTTGTTCATCAGGCGGCGCGATAAATATTCACAATAGGGCGCGAATTCTACGCAATACTCCAGCAGAAGACAAGAGCACTTTGCACACTCTTGCAGAAAAAAAGCGCAAGGCGAATGCAAACGTTTCGCAACCCGATTTTTCAAGTACAATCAGTAACAGATTACCTGAACTCACGCTGTTTAAAGCGCTTACCATGCAAAAAACGAGTAAAGCTGAAAAGACGAATGAACTTAGAACAGATTAATGAATTAACCGCGCAGGACATGGCGGCCGTCAACCAGACCATCCTCGAGCAGCTGAATTCAGAAGTCTCACTGATTAACCAGTTGGGCTATTACATTATCAGCGGCGGGGGCAAACGCATCCGTCCGATGATCGCTGTGCTGTCGGCACGCGCGCTGAATTATCAGGGATCGTTGCACATCACCAATGCGGCGCTGATCGAATTTATCCATACGGCGACGCTGCTGCACGATGATGTGGTGGATGAATCCGATATGCGCCGTGGCAAAGCCACCGCGAACGCCGCGTTTGGTAATGCGGCTAGCGTGCTGGTGGGCGATTTTATCTATACGCGCTCATTCCAGATGATGACCAGCATGGGATCCTTAAAGATCCTGGCGCTGATGTCGGAAGCGGTCAACGTGATCGCTGAAGGGGAAGTGCTGCAGTTAATGAACTGCAACGATCCCGACATCACTGAAGAGAGCTACATGCGGGTGATCTACAGCAAAACCGCCCGCCTGTTCGAAGCAGCTTCGCAAGCATCGGCGATTTTAGCTGATGCGTCGCCAGCGCAGGAAAAAGCACTGCAGGATTATGGTCGCTATCTTGGTACCGCTTTCCAGTTAATTGATGATTTGCTGGATTACAGCGCGGATGGCGAAACACTGGGTAAAAATACCGGTGACGACCTGAGCGAAGGCAAACCGACGCTGCCGCTGCTGCACGCGATGCACAATGGAACGCCTGAGCAAGCGCAGATGATCCGCAAAGCGATTGAAGAAGGCAACGGTCGTCATCTGCTGGAACCGGTGCTGGCAGCGATGCAACAAACTGGCTCGCTGGAGTGGACGCGTAAACGTGCTGAAGAAGAGGCGGATAAAGCTATCTCAGCACTGCAAGTATTACCTGAAAGCCCGTGGCGCAGCGCACTTGAAGCGCTGGCGCACATGTCCGTACAACGCGACTTCTGATTTTAACGGGGCCTGAATTGGTCCCGTTTCCTTTCTCACTCTTCTCCCCTTTACTTACATCGCTTGCATCACTTTTGCGAAAAGCGACGCAGTTTCGTGCGCCGTTCAAACATTTACTGGAAATTAACTGGAAACATTTGCTATAAAAATGCGGGTTTTTTCCAGATATCTCTGCGACGGGAAAGCTTTTTCAGCGGAGATGAAGTAATAACACGGACACGGAGAAGAAAGTTATGTACCCAAGGAAAGTGGATTGGCACCCGGCAGATATCATTGCTGCATTACGTAAGAAAGGCACATCACTGGCAGCGCTGTCACGGGAATCAGGGCTTAGCTCGTCAACTTTGGCCAATGCGCTGTCGCGCCCCTGGCCCAAAGGCGAATGGCTAATTGCCAATGCGATTAAGGTGCATCCGGCAGAGATCTGGCCGAGCCGATATTATGATCCTTTTACCGGTCTGCTGAAGGATCGCAAAAAGCGCATACGATCGCCCAAAGATCGTAAAAAGATCTGACCATACTGCAGATGAAAAAAAACCAGCCGCGTTACCGTGACTGGTTTTTTAATGCGCAAAGGTAAAAATTATTCGCCGCTTACGCGCTCGATATTTGCACCCATCGCTTTCAACTTGTCTTCGATGTGCTCATAGCCACGGTCGATGTGATAGATACGATCAACTAGCGTGGTGCCTTCTGCAATACAACCCGCCAGCACCAGGCTCGCTGATGCACGCAGATCGGTGGCCATCACCTGCGCACCCGACAAGGTTTCAACGCCATGACAAATCGCGGTGTTGCTTTCGATTTCCGCATGCGCGCCCATACGAATCAGTTCAGGGATATGCATGAAGCGGTTTTCGAAGATGGTTTCGGTAATCACACCGGTTCCTTCTGCCACCAGGTTGAGCAGCGTGAACTGCGCCTGCATGTCAGTTGGGAAGCCTGGATGCGGCGCCGTACGGATATTCACCGCTTTTGGGCGCTTGCCGTGCATATCCAGGCTGATCCAATCTTCGCCCACTTCGATCTCTGCACCCGCCTCACGCAGTTTAGACAACACCGCATCCAGCGTATCTGGCTTAGTGTTGTGGCAAACAACTTTGCCACGTGAAATCGCTGCAGCGACCAGGAAAGTACCGGTTTCGATACGATCTGGCAGAACGCGATATACGCCGCCGCCCAGACGCTCAACACCTTCGATGGTGATTTTATCTGTGCCCGCACCCGTGATTTTCGCGCCCAGCGTGTTGAGGAAGTTTGCCGTATCGACAATCTCCGGCTCACGCGCGGCATTCTCAATAATGGTGATGCCGGTAGCCAGCGTCGCCGCGCTCATGATGGTGACGGTAGCGCCAACAGACACTTTATCCATCACGATGTGCGCGCCTTTCAGGCGGCCATTCACCGAAGCTTTAACGTAGCCTTCTTCCAGCTTAATTTCCGCACCCAGCTGTTCCAGACCAGTAATGTGCAGATCAACCGGACGCGCACCGATGGCGCAACCGCCCGGCAGTGAAACCTGGCCCTGACCAAAACGCGCCACCAGCGGACCCAGCGCCCAGATCGAAGCACGCATGGTTTTCACTAAATCGTATGGCGCACTGAAAACATTAACTTCGCGAGCATCAACGTGGACCGAACCATTGCGCTCAACGCGCGCACCCAGCAGATTCAGCAGCTTCATGGTGGTATCGATATCACGCAGCTTCGGTACGTTCTGAATCTCTACCGGCTCTTCAGCCAGCAGCGCAGCAAACAGAATCGGCAACGCAGCATTCTTCGCCCCGGAAATGGTCACTTCACCACTTAAACGAGTGGGGCCTTGCACACGAAATTTGTCCATTAACACGGCTCTCAATTATCTATCAATAAAACAACCGGTGAGGCACTCAGAAACCGTTGAGTTTACGGTCGCGCGCCCACTCGGCTGGGGTATAAGTTTTGATGGAAACCGCATGAATACGATTATCCGCAATATATTCCATCAGCGGCGCGTACACAGCCTGCTGCTTCTTCACGCGGCTCAGTTCGGCGAACATTTCGCCCACTGCGATGACCTGAAAATGGCTGCCATCGTTGCTAAGTACGTGTACTTCTTCTAATGCCAGCGCCTGCATCAGCACGGCCTGAACTTCACTATTTTCCATCGCTCGTTACTTCACTTAATAATAATAAGGCTGCCATCTTAGAGGAAAGCGCCTGACTCTTAAATACGCAAAAGCCCCTGAAAAAATCAGGGGCTTAGCATCGACATCCGCAGATCAGGCGATTTTTTCCGCAGAAACAATAATCTGCTGCAGGTTATACAGCGTGATCAGTGACTGAAGTTTATCGGAGATGCCAGAGAAAAGTGGCGCGCTGCCATGGGCTCGCGCGATTTCACGCAGATGCACCAACAGCGCTAAACCCGCAGAATCCACCCTTTCCAGCCCGGCAACGTCGATGGTGGTGATATCCGCCACCGCAGTGTCACGTTCCTGCCACAAGGTCAGCAAAGTATCACGATCTAATTTGCCGCTTAAAGCCAGCGTGCTGGCAGTACGCTGCCAGCGTAACGGTTCACTCATTATTGCTTTTTATCCAGGGTGATCGGCTGTGCTGCATAGACTTTCAGCTGAGCCGTCAAGCCATCAATGCCTTTGGTGCGCAACAGATCGCCCCACTCATTCTGTTTCGTGGTGATCATGCTGATGCCTTCGGCCACCATGTCATACGCCTGCCAGTTGCCGGTCTGGCTGTTCTTGCGCCACTGGAAATCGAGGCGCACCGGCGGACGACCATTCGGATCGATAATGGTGACGCGAATCGCTACGATATTGGCATCGCCAATCGGCTGTTCCGGCTGGATTTGGTAAGTTTGACCGTTATACAGCGCCAGCGCCTGGCCGTACGCCTGCGCCAGATAATCACCGAACGCGGCAAAATAGGCATCGCGTTGCGCCGGTGTCGCATCGCGATAATAGCGACCAAGAACTAACGCACCGGCATATTTTACCTGTACATAAGGCATCAGTTCCTGACGCACCACTTCGCGCAGATAGTTCGGATCCTGCTTAATCTTCGGCTGTTCGTTTTTCAGACGGGTGAAGGTCTTTTCCGCCGCTTCGTTCATCAGCTTGTAAGGATTAGTTTGATCCGCTGCGGCGTTGGCTGCCAGCGGTGCGATTGCCAACACGGCAATCATCAGTAAGCGTCTAAACATCATGTTTTACCTCGTTGGTTATTCCGTTGTTGCAGGTGCTGCTGGTGCGCTCTCCGCACCCTGGGATTTGTCGTTGGGTTTGTTATCGCCGCTCTTATAGAGGAATTGACCGATGAGGTCTTCCAGCACCAGTGCCGATTTGGTGTCACGCAGCGTGCCGCCATCTTTCAGCATCGAGGAGCCAAGTTCAGGATCGTCAAAACCTAAATTCAACGCCAGGAACTGCTCACCCAGCAGACCTTGGGTGCGGATGGCTAATGAGCTGGTGTCTGGAATCTTATTGGCGAATTTATCGCTGATATCCATGGTCACACGCGGAGAAAGGGTTTTCTCATCAAGCGCGATATCTGATACACGGCCAATTAACACGCCGCCAATTTTTACCGGAGAACTGACTTTGAGTCCGCCAATATTATCGAAGGTGGCATACATCTTCCACGTCGGTTCGGTGCCGATTGTTTTAAGATCGGCGACGCGAAGAGCGAGGAATAACAGCGCCAGCAGCGCAGCCAGCATGAAGACGCCAACCCAGATTTCGTTTTTCTTGCTTTGCATTGCATCAATTCCCAAACATCAGTGCTGTCAGCACAAAATCCAAACCGAGTACCGCCAGTGAAGCATGCACCACGGTACGCGTCGTCGCCCGACTGATCCCTTCCGAGGTCGGGATGGCATCATAGCCATTAAAGAGCGCAATCCAGGTTACCGTAACGGCAAAGACCGCGCTTTTGATCATGCAGTTAACGACATCAGTGCGGAAATCCACCGCGTTCTGCATCGCCGACCAGAAGAAACCCGGATCGATCCCTTTCCAGCTCACCCCCACCAGCGCGCCACCGGCAATACCGACGGCGGTAAAGATCAGCGCCAGTAGCGGCATGCTGATAAAGCCGGCCCAGAAGCGCGGTGATACCACGCGACGTAACGGATCGACGGCCATCATCTCCATGCTCGAGAGCTGTTCAGTGGCTTTCATCAGCCCGATTTCTGCGGTTAACGCTGAACCTGCCCGGCCGGCAAACAGCAATGCCGTCACTACCGGACCGAGTTCACGCAGCAGCGAGAGCGCCACCAGCATGCCAAGGCTGGTTTCAGCATTGTAGGTGGTCAGCACCAGATAGCCTTGCAGACCCAGCACCATGCCAATAAACAGGCCGGACACCACAATGATCAGCAACGATAATACGCCCACGCTGTAGAGCTGTTTTACCAGCAGCGGCGCATGGCGACGAAACGCCGGCTTACCCACCAGCGCATGAAAGAGCATGAGGCCTGCGCGGCCAAAAGCGGCACAGGTATTAATTCCCTGACGTCCAAATGACGCTAGCGCCTGTAACAACATCAGTTTACGTTCTCCCTGAGCGGGTCAAGTCGCTGAGATAATCGCCAGCGGCAAAGCGAAACGGCACCGGACCATCCGCATGACCCTCGATAAACTGGCGCACACGCGGATCGGGATTTTCCCGCAGTTCCGGCGCGCTGCCCTGAGCAATAATTTTTTGTCCGGCAACAATATAGGCATGATCGGCAATGCTCAATACCTCAGGCACATCGTGTGAAACCACAATGCAGGTCAGGCCCAAAGCATGATTAAGTTCGTCAATTAATTTCACCAGCACGCCCATGGTGATAGGATCCTGGCCGACAAAAGGCTCATCGAACATGATCAGTTCCGGTTCCAGCGCGATAGCACGCGCCAGCGCCGCACGGCGCGCCATACCGCCGGAGAGTTCGGCAGGCATCAGTTTCGCAGCACCACGCAAACCCACCGCTTCCAGCTTCATCAATACGGTGCTGTGCAACAGTTCTGGCGGCAACTGCGTATGTTCACGTAATGGCCAGGCAACGTTTTCATACACGTTGAGATCGGTAAACAGCGCGCCTGACTGAAACAGCATGCTCATTTTTTTACGCGCTTCGTACAATTTCGTGCGGGAAAGCGTCGGGATATTCTGATCGCGGAACCAAATCTCGCCTTTGTCGGGCTGTAATTGCCCGCCAATCAGACGTAAAAGCGTGGTTTTACCAATTCCGGACGGCCCCATAATCGCGGTGACTTTGCCGGCGGGTACCGTTAACGAGATATCGTCAAAGATTGTACGATCTCCGCGCGTGAAACTGACGCCACGAACCTCAACCAGATTCGTTTGCTGCTGGATCATCTTTACCTCTTTATGCGGATCGGGCGCTATCAAAACGGTGGATGGTAGCCTGGTCGCCTCGAATGCACGATAGTTTTACAGAAACTTACCCACTTAGTGTGGCGAAAACGGCCTTAAAATTTACTTTTGCCTCTCAGACAGTCAAAATCAGCGCCTGTTAGTGTGTGCAGAATGTTTTTACCTGTCGGACAAGGTTCGCCGACACCTCCATCCATCAAGGATTTTTAATGTTCGTAGCCTCTGCCTTGCTGTTTATCGGATTGATTTTACTGGTTTACGGCGCCGACCGTCTGGTATTTAGCGCCGCGATCCTCTGTCGATCCTTTGGCATCCCACCACTGATCATAGGCATGACGGTGGTGAGCATTGGCACATCATTGCCGGAATTAATTGTCTCATTTTCGGCCGCGCAGCATGGACAAATGGATTTAGCGGTCGGCACCGCGCTGGGCTCGAACATCACCAACATTCTCTTGATTCTGGGTGGCGCAGCGTTGCTCCACCCATTGACAGTACACTCCAATCTGATTCGGCGCGAACTGCCATTAATGCTGCTAGTCTCACTGCTCAGCGGCATCATGCTGTTTGATAATCATCTGAGCCGTCTTGATGGCGTTGCGCTGCTACTGATCGCGCTGGGTTATCTGCTGGTAGTGATCCGCATTGCTCGCCGCGCTGAACGTGACAATAACGACACGCTCACCCGTGAACAGCTGGCCGAACTGCCGCGCGACGAAGCTGGCAACACCGTGGCCTTTCTGTGGCTGGCAGTCGCGCTAATTATTCTGCCGATGTCAACGCGGATGGTGATCGACAACGCCACCGTCTTTGCCGACTACTTCGGTGTGAGCGAACTGGTGATGGGCCTGACGCTGATTGCCGTCGGCACCAGCTTACCCGAACTGGCTACCGTTGTGGCCGGCGCGCTGAAAGGTGAGGACGATATCGCTATCGGTAACCTGATCGGCGCCAACATTTTCAATCTGGCGATTGTGCTCGGCCTACCAGCGCTGATTCATCCCGGCAGCGTTGATGCGCATGCCTTCGCACGTGATTACTGGGTGATGCTGGCAGTGAGCGTGCTGTTCGCCCTGCTCTGCCTGCTGCGCAAACGCCGTATTGGCCGTATCGCAGGCACACTATTATTAGGTGGTTTTATCGCGTGGGTGCTGTGGCTGTGGCTCAGCCCCATGCTTATCACAAGCTATTAAGGACGGACTGACCATGTCACATCAGCAACCGGATTTCGATTTTCAGCAAGCAGGTAAAGCGGTGCTGCGCATCGAACGCGAAGGGCTGGAGCAGCTTGATCAATATATCAATGATGATTTCGATCGCGCTTGCGCAATGATCTTTGCCTGCCGAGGCAAAGTGGTGGTGATGGGCATGGGAAAATCCGGACATATCGGTAAAAAGATGGCCGCGACTTTTGCCAGCACCGGTACGCCCTCTTTCTTTGTGCATCCCGGTGAAGCCAGCCACGGCGATCTCGGCATGGTCAGCACCAATGACGTGGTGATCGCGATTTCCAATAGCGGTGAATCCGGCGAAATCCTGGCGTTGGTGCCGGTGTTAAAGCGCCAGAAGGTGCAGCTGATCTGTATTACCGGGCGTCCGGACAGCGCGATGGGCCGCGCCGCGGATGTGCATCTGTGCGTGAAAGTGCCGCAGGAAGCCTGTCCGCTCGGCCTGGCGCCGACCACCAGCACCACCGCGACCTTAGTCATGGGTGATGCGCTGGCCGTGGCGTTGCTGGAAGCGCGCGGATTTACCCAGGAAGATTTTGCGCTGTCGCATCCCGGCGGTGCGCTGGGCCGCAAACTGCTGCTGCACGTCAGCGATATCATGCACAGCGGCGATGAAATCCCGCACGTCAGCCGTGATGCGTCGATGCGTGATGCGCTGCTGGAAATTACCCGCAAGAATCTTGGTTTAACGGTGATTGTCGATGACCTGATGAAAATCGAAGGCATCTTCACCGATGGTGACTTGCGCCGCGTGTTCGATATGGGCATCGATTTCCAGAAAGCCACCATTCAGGAAGTGATGACCAGCGGCGGTATTCGCGTGCGCCCGAATATGCTCGCGGTCGATGCCCTTAATCTGATGCAAAACAAAAACATCACCGCCCTGCTGGTGGCCGATGACGATCGCCTGCTCGGTGTGGTACATATGCATGACATGCTGCGCGCTGGCGTAGTCTGAACAGGAAGAAACAATGAGTGCTGAAACAGCAATGGTCGAGACGTGCTACGGTCCGGTGAGCGCGGAAGTCATGGCGCGTGCTGCGAAGATTCGCCTGCTGATTTGTGACGTTGATGGCGTGATGTCGGATGGCGTGATTTACATGGGTAACAGCGGTGAAGAGTTGAAAGCTTTTAACGTGCGCGATGGTTATGGCGTGCGTTGCCTGCTGACCTCCGGCGTCGAAGTGGCTATTATTACCGGCCGCAAAGCAAAACTGCTGGAAGATCGCTGTAAGACGCTCGGCATTACGCATCTTTACCAGGGACAATCGGATAAGCTTTTGGCCTGGCGGGAACTCCTGGATAAACTGTCATTGACCGCCGAGCAGGTCGCCTACATTGGCGATGACCTGATCGACTGGCCGGTGATGGCGCAGGTGGGTTTGAGCGTGGCCGTTGCCGACGCCCACCCGATTTTACTGCCGCGCGCGCATTATGTGACCCGCATTGCCGGTGGCCGCGGCGCGGTACGTGAGTTGTGCGATCTGATCTTGATGGCGCAGAACCAATTTGAGGATGCCAAAGGGCAATCAATATGAGTAAGAGCAGGCGTTGGATGACGCTGATCCTGGCCTTGATCGCCTTAGTGCTGATCGGCTGGAATCTCACCAACCAGGATGACGACAGAACGCCGATGGCGACCAACGATCAAGCGCCAACCTACACCAGCGAGAAATCGAACACGGTGGTGTATAACCCAACAGGCGCGCTGGGCTATAAGCTGGTCTCCGATAAAGTCACCTACTTTGCTGCCGATGAGATAAGTTGGTTCGATAATCCGGTGATGACCACCTATGACGTAAACAAAGTCGCGACATGGTCGGTGCGCGCCGATAAGGCAAAGCTGACTAAAGATCGTATGCTTTATCTTTATGGCAACGTTGTCGTCAATACCTTGACCCAGGATTCACAGCTTGAGCGCATCCTTACCGATAACGCTCAGGTTAATTTGGTCACCCAGGATGTGACATCTGACGATCAAGTCACCCTTTTTGGCCGCAGTTTTAATTCCACTGGCATGAAAATGCGCGGCAATTTACGGACGAAACACGCAGAGCTGCTTGAAAAGGTCAAAACTTCCTATGAAATTCAAAATGAACAAAAATAGCCTTAAGTTATTGCTGGTGGGTACGCTGCTGGCAACGAGCCTGCCTGCGCTGGCATTAACTGGCGACTCAGACAAGCCGGTGAATATTGACTCCGTCAACCAGGCGCTGGACCTGCAGGGCAACGTCGCGACCTTTACCGGCAACGTGATTGTGACCCAGGGTTCCATCAAGATTACCGCCGATAAAGTGGTCGTCACCCGTCCGGGCGGCGATAGCAAGAAAACCATCGTTGATGCTTACGGCACGCCAGCGACCTTCTATCAAATGCAGGATAACGGCAAGCCGGTGCAAGGCCACGCCAGTAAACTGCATTATGAACTGGCGAACGATTTTGTTGAGCTGACCGGTAATGCCTTCATTCAGCAGCAGGACAGCAACATCAAAGGCGACCGCATCACTTACCTGGTGAAAGAGCAGAAGATGCAGGCGTTCAGCCAGGGTGACAGCAAGCGCGTGACCACCGTTCTGGTTCCGTCGCAGCTGCAGGACAAAAACGGTTCGTCCGCGAGCCCTAAAAAGAGTAACTGATTGCTATGGCAACACTAATCGCTGAGAACCTGGCGAAAGCCTACAAAGGCCGCCGCGTGGTGGAAGATGTTAGCCTGCAGGTAAAATCCGGCGAGATTGTCGGCCTGCTGGGCCCAAACGGTGCCGGTAAAACCACCACTTTTTACATGGTGGTCGGAATTGTGCCACGCGATGCGGGCCGCATTGTGATTGATGATGAAGACATCAGCATCCTGCCGCTGCATGCGCGTGCCCGTCGCGGTATCGGCTATCTGCCGCAGGAAGCCTCGATCTTCCGCCGCCTGAGCGTGTACGACAACCTGATGGCGGTGCTGCAGATCCGTGATGATCTGACAGAAGAGCAGCGTCAGGATCGTGCCAACGAGCTAATGGAAGAGTTCCATATCGGCCATCTGCGCGACAGCATGGGCCAGGCGCTGTCGGGTGGTGAACGCCGTCGTGTGGAAATTGCCCGCGCGCTGGCGGCTAATCCGAAATTCATCCTGCTGGATGAGCCTTTTGCCGGTGTTGACCCGATTTCGGTTATCGACATCAAAAAAATCATCGAGCATCTGCGTGACAGCGGCCTTGGCGTGCTGATTACCGACCACAACGTGCGTGAAACCCTCGCGGTGTGTGAACGCGCGTATATCGTTAGCCAGGGTCATTTAATTGCCCATGGCACGCCTGATGAAATTCTTGTAGATGAGCAGGTTAAGCGTGTTTATTTGGGCGAAGAGTTCAGACTCTGATAAGGTGTCGTAACACCCTACGTTTGCTTAGGAAATTCTAACCGAATTATGAAGCAAGGTTTGCAACTCAGGCTCAGCCAACAGCTGGCGATGACTCCACAGTTGCAGCAAGCCATTCGCTTGCTGCAACTCTCTACGCTTGAACTCCAGCAAGAACTCCAACTGGCGCTGGAAAGCAATCCGCTGCTTGAACAAACCGATCTGCACGAAGAAATCGACGCGCGAGAATTTCAGGAACAAGAGAGTGATTCATTAGACACACGTGAAGCACTTGAACAGAAAGACATGCCTGAAGATCTCCCGCTCGACGCTACCTGGGACGAAATCTACACGGCGGGCACGCCGTCAGGCACCGGCACCGATTACCAGGATGACGAACTGCCAATCTATCAGGGCGAAACCACGCAATCGCTGCAGGATTATCTGATGTGGCAAGTTGAGTTAACGCCGTTCACTGATACCGATCGCGCCATCGCCACATCCATTGTTGATGCCATTGACGACACCGGCTATCTCACCGTCAACTTACAAGATATTTATGACAGTATTGGCGATGAAGAGCTGACGCTGGAAGAAGTTGAAGCCGTGCTCAAGCGCGTGCAGCGTTTCGATCCGGTCGGCGTCGGTGCGCGTGATTTGCGTGATTGCCTGTTAGTCCAGCTGTCGCAATATGATGCCGCCACGCCCATGGTGGCGGAAGCGCGCCTGATTGTGAGCGAACATCTTGATCTGCTGGCCAACCATGATTTCCGCAGCCTGATGCGCGTAACCCGTCTGAAGGAAGAGGTGCTGAAGGAGGCGATGTTGCTGATTCAGTCACTGGATCCGCGCCCTGGCCAGTCAATCAATACCAGCGAACCGGAATATGTCATTCCCGATGTGCTGGTGCGTAAAATCAGCAAGCGCTGGACAGTTGAACTCAATTCCGACAGCATGCCGCGCCTGAAAATCAATCAGCAGTATGCTGCGATGGGCGGAGCTGGCCGTAATGAAAGCGATAATCAGTATATTCGTAGCAACTTACAGGAAGCCAAGTGGCTGATTAAGAGCCTGGAGAGCCGTAACGACACGCTGCTGAAAGTGACACGCTGTATCGTTGAACAGCAGCAGGCATTTTTTGAGCAGGGTGAGGAGTACATGCGTCCGATGGTGCTGGCGGATATCGCTCAGGCTGTTGATATGCACGAATCCACTATTTCCCGCGTGACCACGCAAAAGTATTTACACAGCCCGCGTGGCATCTTTGAACTGAAGTATTTTTTCTCCAGTCACGTCAACACCGAGGGCGGCGGCGAAGCCTCGTCTACGGCGATTCGTGCATTAGTGAAAAAATTGATCTCGGCGGAAAACCCCGCAAAACCCTTGAGCGACAGCAAACTGACCTCCATGTTATCCGAACAGGGCATCATGGTAGCGCGACGTACGGTTGCTAAATATCGCGAGTCTTTATCTATACCGCCATCAAACCAGCGTAAACAGCTGGTTTGACCGAACGAAGAAGGAAGACCTATGCAGCTAAACCTTACCGGACTTAATGTTGAGATTACCGAACCTCTGCGTGAATTTGTAAATACCAAATTTGCCAAACTGGAACACTATTTTGATCGTATCAATCAGGTTTATATTGTTCTGAAGGTTGAGAAGGTGACGCAGATTGCGGATGCAACACTGCACGTCAACGGCGGGGAGCTGCACGCCACATCGGAAGCGGAAGACATGTACGCGGCCATCGACGGGTTAATCGACAAGCTTTCCCGTCAGCTGACCAAACACAAAGACAAACTGAAAAAACACTAACCTTCACGCTTGCAGAGTGCTGACTGATTCGGCACTTAGAGCTTAATGGGGCGGATATTACCGCCCCGTTTTGTCATCTGCGCAAGCGCCAGCGGGCGAACGGCAATGAAATCAATCGCCTGAACCTCGCGGCTATGTGAACTCGCAAGTGAAACGATGATGAACAACGATCTAACACTGGAATTGAGCTCGGTCCTTTCACTGGACTGTACCCGTAGCGGCGTACACTGCCAGAGTAAAAAACGCGCGCTGGAAATTATCAGCGAGCTGGCAGCGAAGCAGCTCAATCTGCCGCACCAGACGCTTTTCGAAGCCATCCTGACCCGCGAACGTATGGGCAGTACCGGTATTGGCAACGGCATTGCCATTCCACATGGCAAGCTGGAGGAGGACACATTACGCGCTGTCGGCGTGTTTATCAGCCTCGATCAGCCTATCGCTTTTGATGCGGTAGACAATCAGCCGGTTGACCTGCTGTTTGCCCTGCTGGTACCTGCAGACCAGTGTAAAACCCACTTGCACACGCTTTCGCTGGTTGCCAAACGTCTGGCGGATAAAACCGTCTGTCGTCGTTTGCGTGCGGCACAGAGCGACGAAGAGCTCTACGCCATTATCACAGAAGCTCAGGAAGCACACTCTTAAGCGAGAAACACTTTTACCGGCCTGTTCGCCGGTTTAAAACGGGAGAAATGTGATGGTGCTGATGATCGTTAGCGGTCGGTCAGGCTCAGGAAAATCAGTCGCGCTGCGTGCCCTTGAAGATATGGGCTTTTACTGTGTCGACAACTTGCCGGTGGTTTTGCTGCCGGAGCTGGCGAATACCTTAACCGAACGCAATATCTCTGCGGCGGTCAGCATTGACGTGCGCAACATGCCGGAATCACCGGAAGTCTTTGAAGCCGCGCTCAACAATCTGCCTGATACCTTCTCGCCGCAACTGCTGTTTCTCGATACCGATCGCAACACGCTGATTCGCCGCTACAGCGATACGCGTCGTCTGCATCCGCTCTCCAGCAAAAATCTGTCGCTGGAGAGTGCTATCGATGAAGAGAATGATCTGCTGGAGCCGCTGCGCTCACGCGCCGATCTGATTATCGATACCTCCGAGATGTCGGTTCATGAATTAGCGGAGATGCTGCGCACGCGCCTGCTGGGCAAGCGCGAGCGTGAACTCACCATGGTGTTTGAGTCATTCGGCTTCAAACACGGCATTCCAATCGACGCCGATTATGTCTTCGATGTGCGCTTCCTGCCGAACCCGCATTGGGATCCCAAACTGCGTCCGATGACCGGCCTGGATCGTCCGGTTGCCGCCTTCCTCGATCGCCACACCGAAGTACATAACTTTATCTATCAAACGCGCAGCTACCTGGAACTGTGGCTGCCGATGCTGGAAACCAACAACCGCAGCTATCTCACCGTCGCCATCGGCTGTACTGGCGGGAAGCACCGCTCAGTGTATATCGCTGAACAATTGGCGGATTATTTCCGTTCACGCGGTAAAAACGTGCAGTCTCGTCATCGCACTCTGGAAAAACGTAAATCATGACCGTGAAGCAAACCGTTGAAATACGTAACAAGCTGGGCATGCACGCGCGCCCGGCAATGAAGCTGTTCGAGCTGGTGCAGAGTTTTGATGCTGAAGTGTTGCTGCGTAACGAATCGGGCACCGAAGCCGAAGCCAGCAGCGTGATTGCGCTGCTGATGCTCGACTCAGCGAAAGGCGGCCATATTGAGATTGAAGCCAGCGGCCCGCAGGAAGAGCAGGCGCTGGCAGCGGTTATAGAACTGTTTGAAGCGGGCTTTGACGAAGATTAAACCTATCAATGCAGCTTGTATCGGTTGAGGAAACCTTCGCCGCCCAACTGGCGCATCTGCCGCATAATCCACTGCTGGCGCTGCCGCGTGTAGCCTGAAGGCGCATCAGCGCGGAAACGGATCGGATTGGGCAGAACCGCTGCCAGTAATGCCGCTTCAGACATCGTCAGACGGCTGGCGGGTTTGTGGAAATAGCGCTGTGAAGCCTCTTCCACGCCAAACACGCCGTCGCCAAATTCTGCGATATTGAGATAAACCGTCAGGATACGCCGCTTAGTCCATACGGTTTCGATTCCCACCGTTAATCCTGCTTCCAGCCCTTTACGCAACCAGCTGCGACCATCCCACAGCAACAGGTTTTTCGCCGTCTGCTGCGAAAGGGTTGAAGCGCCGCGCATGCGCTCATTGCCATCGTTATCCAGCACTGACTGGATAGCATCAACATCAAAGCCCCAATGCTCAGGGAACTTTTGATCTTCAGAGGCGATAACCGCTAATGCCATCCATGGCGAGATCTCGTCCATGCCGACCCAATCCGAGTGCGCCACATAATCAAAACGCCCGGTAAACCAGGCGCCGATTTGCCGTTCCACCATCACCGCCGAGAACGGTACCGGTAAAAATGCAAACAGCAAAATACCCGCTAACCAGATGCCAAGCCAGGCCAGCAGCACTTTAGCAATCAGCACTTTAATACGTTTTCCCAGTGTCCCTTTACTCTTGCTCATGCAATTTTCTCTTACCAGTTCCCTGTATTAATCAATCACCCAAGTCACAATAGCGAATACCAACGATTAACCACTAAATTTTACCCTCAGACAGGTAAAGACGTCTGGAAAATTGTTGCCATTGTAATCAGTGTTCCTCTATTAGAGCCAATCACATCAAGCACTTCCGCCAAAAAGGAATCGGTTCCATAACGATATATAGATCAAATGCTGCATGCTTGAACACTTAACTGAATGTGATATCGCTCACGCAAATGCTTTCATGATACTTAACTATCAATTTTACTGTTGTTCGAACATGTTCATTGATAACAGAGACCATTCTGAAAAATGCCACCAAATCTGTACGATCCCGCGTACATTCGACCTCACGGATGGTAAAGCGATTTACCGCACGTTTGGTTTACATTATTCAATAAGCTATAAACTGGAACTTTCCGTTTAAGGTTTCCAAAACGTTTTGGATAAGCCGTCGAAAAATCTGTTTTTATCTATAAACATCAGAGTGTTAATCTCACTTAACCTCAATTTTTTGTCAGAATCAGATTTTCCATGCTTCCACCCGGATTTTCCTGTGGCTCACTGAAGCAAAACCAGGCTAAAAGCAGAACATTTGGTCAAAAAAGGTGCAATATGGCAAAGAAATTAATTCCTTGCTTGACTGTGTCAGCAAATTAATGTTTTCTGTATTTAATCGCTGCTCAACATCACACAATTTAATGAATCTTGTCGCAAGCATTGGCGAATTTGTTAAGGTGATTTTGAAGCGTTAACCAATACCGAACTGTTGCTTTCTTATTCGATTTCTAATAATAGCAACAGTACCCATTTCCCTGGTGTTGGCGCAGTATTCGCGCACCCCAGTTTCGACTGGGGTCATTTTTTTCTAACGTCCTGTAATTTTTCCCGCTCAGCGACCCATTCGCGTAAAACGTTCACGTCTTTGAGCCATTCCTGTTTTAATTCGTCGACCCACTCTTGCACATTGTCCCACCACGCTGGCAATTCTGGCGACTGAATCTGTTTCGCTAGCTGCTGCAAATGCAGTAAGCCAACCGAACCTGCTGCACCTTTGATCTTGTGCCCTTCTTCAGCTATGCCTTTTTGATCGCGTGCCATCATGTTGGAATCCAGCACGTCGAGATAACCCGGCATCATCTGCTCAAACATAGTGAGGCTTTGGGTAATCAATCCTGGGCCAACCAGCTCAATGTATTGCTCCAGCATCGTCACATCTAACAGCGTACGCGACTGTGCGTCTGATGAATCGACGGCAATCTCTTCCTGTTCCGGCTGATAATCCCAGAACTTCTTGATCACCGCCGTCAGCGCTGGCACGGCAAGCGGTTTGCTCAACACATCATCCATGCCGGCATCGAGATACTCTTTTTTGTCTTTCAGGACGTTGGCGGTCAATGCCACCAGCGGCGGCAGCGCCACATCTGCATAACGCTGATGGATGGCACGCGACACGTCGAGGCCGGTCATATCCGGTAGCTGAATATCGAGCAGCACCAGATCGAACTCCTGCGGATCAAACATCGCCAGCGCATCCGTTCCGGTCATCGCGACGTCGACGCTGCAGCCCAGCTTCTCCAGCACCGAACGCGCTACAATGACGTTGAGCTCGATATCTTCCACCAACAACACGTGCAGCGCCGGCAATGGCATGCTGTCATCCAGATTGTCGTCTTCCACTTCCTCAGCGACGCGTGGCGCGTTGATCTCGACGGTAAAGCAGGAACCCTGCCCCGCGACGCTACTGACGCTGATATCGCCGCCCATCGCCTGTGCCAGACGACGCGAGACCGCCAAACCGATGCCGGTGCCCGTCGCCGGTTTGCCACCGTGCTGATCTTTCACCTGGTAATACATCGCGAAGATCTTGTCCTGCTCTTCCTGCGGAATGCCCATACCGGAATCCTGCACTTCAAAGTGCAGCGTTTCATCCTGACGATAGGCGACGCGCACCACAATCTCGCCCTGCTGGGTAAATTTCACGGCGTTGCCAATCAGGTTCCACAGAATCTGACGCAAGCGCGTACCATCCGCCGAGATTTTATGCGGCAGCGGCAGCTCTGGCGCCATGACAAACTTCAGCCCTTTTGGCTGCGCCAGCAGACCGGAGAGGTTTTCCAGATCGGCGAGAAAGCCGGTGAAATCCAGCGGCTGATTATCCAGCTGCACTTTGCGGCGCTCGATTTTGTCCACTTCGATCACATCATTGAAGATGTTGCCCAGCGTGATGGCTGAAACGTGAATGGTTTTGAGGTACTTGAGTTGCTCCTGATTGAGGTCGGTATCCAGCAGGATGCGACTCAGCCCAACGATGCCATTCAGCGGCGTACGCAGCTCGTGGCTGATAGTTGAAATAAAGGTGGTCTTCTCACGGCTGGCGTTCTCCAGCGCGTCCTGATAGCGCTTACGCTCGGTAATATCGCGGCCAAAGCCCATCAGGCCACTGCGTTTACCCACGCGATCGTAATAGGGCACTTTGCGGATTTCGAAACAGGCTTTGCGCCCATCGGGATATTGCAGCCACTGTTCGTACGTCAGCGATACATTGTGGCGGAACACCTTCTCATCGGTTTCCAGCACTTTAGTAGCGGCTTCGTCATCGTAGATATCGCGCGGAGTCAGGCCAATCAGCTGCTTTTCGCTCATGCCGGTTAGCAGTTCCATGGCGCGGTTACAGCCGGAGAACTGCTTATCAATGTTGCGGTAGAACACCAAATCCGGTGATGCATCCAGGAAAGAGCGCAGGAAGGAGGATTGCTGTTCCAGCTCGATTTGCGCCTGCTCGCGTCGTGCCATCTCTTCGCGCAGCTTATCCATCACCTGCTCACGCGCCTGCTCAGCTTTAATACGATCGTTAATTTCCTGATTAAGCTGGGTGATGGTCTCCTTCATCTGCTGATTAAGCTCAAGATCGCGCGTACGCATCTCTTCCAGCTTATCCACCAGTTTTGACAGGCGTTGGCGCGACTCTTCCAGCTGATCGACCACCACCGAGAGGAAATAGACTGCCCAGGGCGTAATCAACAGACCGAAGAAGATGGAGCGGACAACGTCGATGCTTTCCACATGTCCGCGCAACACCATGGTGACGGCCATCTGCACCACCATCGCCAGTACGACCAGCGCCGAGGCTAACAGCAGCGAAAAGCGTACCAGGCCGAGTTTGACCATCAAATCAACGTAGTACTGCGCTAAAAGACGAATCTGTTTCATTACGAGCTCCCTGAACGAAATCTGGCTCATGATAGCGTAATTATCGCTGCGCTGCCCCGCTTCACCCGCCCATATCGCGCGGGTTATGCCCTGTAATGGTGCATCGTAGCGCGATTTCGCCGACGTTCCCTTCTATATGCGCAAAGCGCTTGACTAATTCTGCCAACTGAATAATCTGGAGGGCCGCGCTTTTGCGGGCCTTATCTCAACATCCTGTGCTAATCAGCACCCTGGCAGCCATTTGCCCTGATGGTTGCACCTCTTTATTGCATACCCATTCAACTTAAGTGATTTATTAAGCACGCCGCGCGTGATTAATTTTACTAATGGCAGCCCCATTTTGATTCAAATATGACGCCATAAGAAAAACAGATACATGCTGTGTATCAACTGCCCCCAACAGAATTAAATGCTGTTGTAACCCTTCCTGCCAGCATTGTTTGGATATTAGAGGGCTGGGTTACAGTGAGACGGCTCACACTTCCTGAGGGAATGCGTAGCGGGAGATTGACATAAATTTACGCAATAAAACCTTAATAATCATTTAATTAAGCGATAAGAAAGCGGATTACCCGCAACAAAGCTGGCTATTTGACCTGAGTTCGCTTTCCCGATAAGTTGGAATTCCACTGGAAGCTTTCCTGGTGGGCCTGTGTCTCGGCATATCTATGCAGCAAGAAGCCTCCCTCTGGATGCAAGCTATCTCCCGAAAGAGACCGGAATAAAAAGAGCAGCTCATTAAGGACGTGACAACAGTGTCTTAAGAGCCCTTGCTCGGTGCTGCGACGCCCGCTCTTTACTGAGCGGCACAAGAATTGATACCGCCGCGCTGACTTAAATTGTCACGCTGCGGTACGCGAAATAATGCAGGTAATGTCAAAAGAAGTTTAAGGAGACTCTCAATGTCCACGCAAAAACCGAATCCCTATGGTTTGTATGACCCATCAGCCGGAAGTGACAGCTGTGGTGTAGGTTTCATTACCCGTAAGGACGGCGAGCAGACGCATGAGATTCTGCGCATGGCCCATAGCGCGCTATGCACAGTCCCGCACCGTGGCGGCATGTCTGCCGAAGGCGTCGGCGATGGCGCGGGTGTGAACGTCGATCTCTCCCTGAACTTCTTCCGCAAGGTTACCGGTCTGGCGCTGGAAGCTGGCCGTTTTGGCGTGGGTAACTTCTTCGTGCCAAAAGACGCAGAGCTGCGTGCTAACGCTGAGCGTCTGGTCGAAGAAACGCTGGCGGCGCATAACTTCCCGATCTTAGTGAAACGCGATATGCCGCTCGACGGCAGCGTGACGCGCCCGGCCGCCCTGCAATTCCAGCTGCCGATTGTGCAGTGGATTTTTGCCGCGCCGCAGGAAGTGACTGAACAACTCGAATTCGAGCGCCAAATTTATCGCGCGCTGCTGGATATCGAAGCACGCGCCTTTACCGAAAGCGAATTCGGCGGCCTCTATCCGCTGTCGCTCTCTTCGCGCACGCAGGTATTTAAAGCACGCCTGAACTCCAACGAAGTGATCCCGTACTTCAAAGATTTGACCGATGAGGACCATCAGGTCCGCGGGCTGTTCTTCCATACCCGTTTCTCGACTAACACCGATCCGCACACCACCATGGCGCAGCCGTTCCGCTTAATGGCGCACAACGGCGAGCTGAATACCGACCGTAAAAACCGCATCGCTGAAGCGGCACTGATGCTGGCGCGCGGTAAAAAAATTGTGCGTCCAAAAGGTCAGTCAGACAGCTCACGTCTCGACCAAAGCATACACAGCCGTTTGATGGAAGATAATCTCGACCTGATTAACGCCGTGGTGTCGATGATGCCGCCGGCGTGGGAGAACGATACGTCACTCTCAAACGAAGTGCGCGCCATGCTCGAGTACTTCTCTTTATATGAAGAGAAGAACGATGGTCCAGCTGCGCTGATCTTCGGTAACGGTGAAGTGATCGGTGCGCGTCTTGACCGCCTCGGTCTGCGTCCGCTGCGTTCCGTTGAAACTGCGGAATACATCGGTGCGATGTCTGAAGCGGGCCAGATCGCCTTCCCACCGGAAAGCGTCCTGCGTCGTGGCCGCATCGAAGCGGGCGGCATGCTCTATTACGATCACAAAGAGAAACGCTCTTACACCACGGTTGAAGCGCTGGAGAAACTGGCGGCCGAAAAAGATTACCTGTCGCTGCTGAGCAAAGCGCGTATCGATCTCGCCGACCTGCCGGAAATTCAGGCGGAGCAACTCGGCTCGCCGCTGCGTTATCGTGGAGACCTCAAAACCTATCAACGTTTTGTCGCCTACTACTACAACCAGGAAAGCTTCAAATTCATGATGGACCCGATGCTGCAAACCGGCGCTGAGAAGATCTCAGCAATGGGTTACGGCAACGCCATCAATGGCCTGTCCGATCACGAAGGCGGCATGGCGCACTACTTCTCACAGCGATTTGCACAAGTCACCAACCCGCCGCTCGATTCGATTCGTGAAGCGGACGGCATGACGCTGCGCGTTGCTCTGGGTGCGAAACCGCATCTCGGCCGCAGCAAAGGTCAGCAAATTATTGTTCCGACGCCAATTCTTACGCACCTCGACATGCTGCGCCTGCGCGAGCAAACCGTCGCACCTTATGCGCGCTTCGAGATGCTGTACGAGCCGGTGGTCGGCAAAGATATCGTCAGCCGTGCGGCCAACGCCAACGCGCTGGAAAAAGCCATTGATGACTTAGCCCAGCAGGTGGTGGATTTCGCACGCCAGCAAGGCGGCATCGCGGTGATCACCGATCGTCATATCTCCTCAACGCACGCAGCGATTCCGATGCTGCTGATGGTGTCGGCGATCAACCAGCGCTTAGTGCAGGAAGGTCTGCGTCTGGATGTTTCGCTGGTGGTCGAAAGTGGTCAAAGCATCTCTTCACACCACATCGCGGCGACGCTGGGCTTCGGTGCTTCTGCCGTTTACCCACTCGGCGTGCAGATGCGTGCGGAAGAGAAATTCGGTGAAGGCGAAGAAGGCAACAAAGCCTTTAAACGCTATGCCAAAGCAGCCGAAAAAGCGCTGATGAAAACCATGGGTAAAGTCGGCCTGTGTACCGTTGAGAGCTACAGCTGCGGCGAATTCTTTGAGCCGAATTTCCTGAATACCGACGATCCGGTATTGAAAAAATATTTCCCGAATATCAAAACCCCGGTCGGCGGCGCGGGCTTCCCGGCAATCGCTCAAATGGCAGTTGACTGGCATCAGAGCGCGTTGAAAATTCAGGGCGAAGCGGAAGTGCCGTTGCTCGGCCTGTTCAAAGAGCGTGCTGAAGGCGCGGGACACTCGTACGGTACCATCGCGGTACGTACCTTTATCGATATGACGGAACAGCCGATTCGCTTTGCTAACAAAGAGCGCGAAGAGGACAACTTTATTCGTTTGATGACGCTGGCCAAACTGGATAACGCGTTCAACATCAAAGCAGAAGCCTTTAAAGACAGCAGCTTTGAGCGCATCCCGAATGATGTGATCGACACCTTTGCCATCACGCCCGATTACCGTCAGTTCTCCGGCCTGATGCATGCCGAGCGTAAACGTCGTCCAGCGGCGCTGCGCGACATCCTTGCGCTGCCGTGCGATTTGACCCACGTTGATAGCGAAGCCGAATTCGGCCGCAAACTGGGCCGCTACTCGCTGGTGAACAACGGCTTCGCTACACGTGGCCTGAAGTGTGAAGCGGTGAACGGCAGCCTGAATCAATTTGAGCTGCGTCTGATCGATGCGATTGCGGGCTTGAAACCAGAGAACGAGCGCCTGGAAGCGCTGGCGCGTGCGCTGAAAACCCGTTTTACCGACGATATCGAAAGCAGCAGCGTGGCGGATGGCGTACTGCACATCACCGCTTACGGCAAAGCCGCTGATTATCTGTCGCTGATCTTCACCGCGCTGCCATCGCTGCCGCTGGAAGAGATTCAACCGGCACATGAAATCACCCGCACCTTTGCTTCCGGTGCGATGAGCCACGGTGCGCTGGTTGCGCCTGCGCACGAAGCTGTCGCGCACGGTACCAACATGGTTGGCGGCATGAGTAACTGCGGTGAAGGTGGCGAGCACTATTCACGTCACGGCACCATCCGTGCGTCACGTATCAAGCAGTTGGCATCCGGTCGTTTCGGCGTGTGGGCGGCTTATCTGGCTGACCCGATGCTCGAAGAGCTGGAGATCAAAATCGGTCAGGGCGCGAAGCCTGGTGAAGGCGGTCAGTTGCCGGCACCGAAAGTGACCGTTGAAATTGCCGCAGCGCGTGGCGGTACGCCGGGTGTTGAGCTGGTTTCACCGCCACCGCACCACGATACGTACTCCATCGAGGATTTGGCACAGCTGATCCACGACTGTAAAGCCGCGCGCGTACGCGTCATCGTCAAACTGGTTTCATCTGAAGGTATCGGCACCATCGCCGTCGGCGTAGCGAAAGCTGGCGCGGATGTGATTAACGTCGCGGGTAACACCGGCGGCACCGGCGCAGCTTCCGTTACCAGCCTGAAATATACCGGCCGCGTCGCGGAAATCGGTATCGCCGAAGTGCATCAGGCGCTGTGTGCTAACGGCCTGCGCGACAAAGTGCAGCTGCGCTGCTCCGGCGCGCAGCAGACCGGCAGCGATGTGATCAAATCTGCCCTGCTCGGTGGCGACAGCTTCGAGTTCGGCACCACCGCGCTGATGATGTTGAAATGCGTGATGGCGAAAAACTGTAACGTCAAATGCCCGGCCGGTTTAACCACCAACGCCGAAGCCTTTGATGGTGATCCGCGTCAGCTGGCGCAGTACTTCATCAACGTGGCGCAGGAAGTGCGTGAGTTCCTCGCCCGCCTTGGTCTGCGTTCCCTGCGTGAAGCGCGTGGCCGTTCGGATCTGCTGCACTTGATGGATCACCCGCTGGAAGTCGGCAAACTGGATCTGCGCGCGATGTTGACCGTGGTGCCAGAGCAGAAAATTGCTAAGCCAGTGTATCTGGAAAAAGACTTTGAACTGGATGATGGCTGGGTAAACGAGCTGAAAACGCAGCTGGTTGGCGCGGCAAGCCGTGAAATCGCGCTGGGCGCGGGCATCACCCTGAACAACCGTAACAAGAGCGTGGGCGGTCAGTTGGCGATCGATATCGAGCGCATGCTGAACCATGAGTTACCTAAAGATCAACTGGCAGCTCTGCCAGCGGTAATGAAAGACGATCGCGGTCGTCACTATCTGGCGCCGCGTAGCGTGCAGATTAATACCAGCGGTTCTGCCGGCCAGTCGTTCGGCGCGTTCTGCAACGACGGCATGCAAATGAAGCATTACGGCACCTGTAACGACGGCGTTGGCAAAGGCCAGTGCGGCGGCGAACTGGTGGTGATGTCACCAGGCGGCGGCGCACAGGACAGCGATGGCAACGTATTGATCGGTAACTTCGCGCTGTTTGGCGCGACCGGTGGTCGTCTGTTCGTTCAGGGCCAGGCGGGTGACCGCTTCGCCGTGCGTAACTCCGGCGCTACAGCGGTAGTTGAAGGCGTTGGTGATTTCTGCTGCGAATACATGACTAACGGCGCCATCCTCAACCTTGGCACCTTCGGTAAAGGCTTCGGCAACGGCATGAGCGGCGGTTTCGCTTACCAGTATGATCCGTATGGATCGCTGGCTGCACACGCGGCAGGTGATTCGGTGCTGTTTGGCTCCATCGCCGATGAAGATGAAATGGCGCAGGTGCACAAACAAGCGGTGCTAACCATGCTGAACTGGCATCTGGAAGCGACCCAATCGCCACGCGCGGCCTGGCTGCTGGATAACTGGGAAACCGAGTGCCATCACTTTGTGTATGTGATGCCGCGTTCGCTGCTGCTGTATCAGGATGGCACCGAGATCCTGAAAGCCAAATCACGCAAAGACTTGCTCGAAGAGCTGTCAACGTCGCTGGCTGCGCATCAGGTGACGAAATTCAAATCGGCCTGGCGTGACGGTAAAACCATTGCCAATGGCGCGGTTCCGGCTTACGGCGCGACCGATACGCTGGAGATGTTTGTTCTGCTGAACAACTACACCGTTCTCAGCCTCGCGCAGCAGCTGGCGCTGGGCAAACTGCCGAAAGGCACGGCGGTGGAAGATCCGGCGGTGGAAAAAGCGGTACGCAATCTGCTGATGACCGAAGATTTCACCTTGATAAGCCGTCTGCAACGTCATGCACGCTCGGCGATTGAGAGCTACAGCGATGACGAACTGGCAAGCCTGATCGCCGCTAAACGTATGGCAGATTACAAAGCAGCATTAACGCAGCGCAACATTCGCTCCATGGACAGCCTGGCGACATACGGCTGGATCATTTATCAGGATGCCTGCAACCGTGAAGTACTGGGCCATCTGCCTGATTTTGAAGAGCTGTTTGCGCGTGCGGCATTGCCAGAAATCGCAGCTGCAGTCGGAAAACTTTCCTGATTACAGTGCTACTGAACATGTGTAATTTAGTTTTTATATTTTGATTGAACAGGATTGAGTGCCTTACCGATGAAAATTCCTTACATTCCTGAAGATGCACCGTTTAACGGTGAGCAGAAATACTGGCTGGCGGGCTTCCTCGCCGGTCTCCATTCGCGCCTGCTGGTATTAGAAGACAAGCAGAGCGCACCGGCGGCGGGTGCCAGCACCAATACGCAGCTGCATATCCTGTTCGGTTCACAGACCGGTAACGCTGAAGCGCTGTCGCAAACGGCCGCTAAAGCCGCACGCGCCAAAGGTTTGGTGCCAGTGGTGCAGGCGCTGGGCGAAGTGGATCTGGATGTGTTCGCCACCATGCGTCACGTGCTGATTGTCACCTCGACTTACGGCGAAGGCGAAATGCCGGATAACGCTCAGCTGTTCTGGAACGCAATTTCAGCCAGCACCGCGCCGCGTCTGGAGCAGATGCACTTTGCGGTATTGGCAATTGGCGATACCGGCTACGACGGTTTCTGCCAGGCAGGTAAATTCATCGATATGCGTCTGGAGCAGCTCGGTGCCAAACGCGTCGCCGATCGTATCGACTGCGATATCGACTTCGAAGAGCCATCCAGCGAATGGATTGGCACGGCAATGCCGCAATTCGCCGCCAGTGCGGGCAGCAGCGGTAATGCATTAGAAAGCGCGCCAGAAGCACCTGTCATTCCGGGCAGCAATAAGCAAAATCCTTATGCGGCCGCATTGGCGACCAATAAGCGCCTGTCGGCTGAAGAGTCAGCGAAAGATATTCGTCACTTTGAGTTTGATCTCACCGACAGCGGTCTGAAATATGAAGCGGGCGATGCGCTGGGTGTAATCCCGGTGAATGACGCGTCGCTGGTTTCACTGCTGCTGACTCAGCTGAAAGCCGATTACGAAACGCCGGTACCTGGCTTTGACCGCAACCTTGGCGATCTGCTGACTTATCAGTTCGAAATTTCCGAGCCGTCACGCAAACTGATTGAATGGGTTGGCCAGAACACTACTAACCAGGAACTGCGTCACGTGTTGCAACACGACGACAAAGATACCCTTGCCGTTTGGCTGTGGGGCAAAGATACGCTGGATCTGCTGCAGCTTGAGCTGACGCGCAGCCTGTCGGTGCCGGAATTCGTTGCCATGCTGCGTCCGTTGCAGCATCGCGCCTACTCCATCTCGTCGAGCTCAAAAGCCCATCCAAATCAGGTGCATCTGACCATCGCTTCCGTGCGCTATCACAGCGGCGGCCGCGAGCGCAAAGGCGTGTGTTCAACCTATCTGGCTGAACGTGTACGTCGCGGCGAAAAGCCGGCGATCTTTATCTCGCCCAACAAAGCGTTCCGCGTGCCGTCAAACGGCAATGCGCCGCTGATCATGGTTGGACCAGGCACCGGTATCGCCCCATTCCGCGCTTTTCTGCAGGAACGTCAGGCAACTGGCGCAGAAGGTAAAAACTGGCTGTTCTTCGGTGACCAACATCAGGCACATGATTACATCTACGAAGAAGAGCTGCAGGCATGGCAGGAGAAAGGTCTGCTGACTAATCTGGATCTGGCCTTCTCGCGCGATCAGGAAGAGAAGATCTACGTGCAAAATCGCATGCTGGAGAAAGGCGCTGAGCTGTACGCCTGGCTGCAGGATGGCGCGTACTTCTACGTGTGTGGCGATGCATCACGCATGGCAAAAGACGTTGATGCCGCGCTGTATGAAGTGGTTCGTCAGTTCGGTGGCTTGTCCAGCGAGCGTGCGGCGGCTTACGTTGATCAGCTGAAGAAAGATAAACGCTACCTGCGCGACGTCTACTAAGACGCGCAGGCATAAAAAAACGGGCCAATCGGCCCGTTTTTTATTGCACGTTTTACTTCACCACACGCAGTGAAGGTCGTCCGCCACGCGGCGGCGGCTCATCATCTGGCGAGTGATCGTCGTCAGTCGCATCATCCGGACGATCGCCATCAATCACAGACATCATCGTCTCTTCCTGACCGCTACCATCCTGCTCGTCCGTCGCCACCTCATAAGCCGGTTCCGGCTCGAACATGGTGCCAGCGCCGTTTTCACGGGCATAAATCGCCAAAACCGCAGCCATTGGCACAGAAACCTGACGTGGTACGCCACCGAAACGTGCGTTGAAACGCACTTCATCATTGGCGAGGTCAAGATTGCCTACCGCACGCGGCGCGATGTTCAGAACGATCTGTCCATCACGCGCATATTCCAGCGGCACCTGCACACCAGGCAGATTGATGTCGACCACCAGATGCGGCGTCAACTGATTATCCAGTAACCAGTCGTAGAACGCCCGCAACAAGTAAGGACGACGCGCCGTTAGTTGCGACATTTCCATACATTAGCCCCGAGCTTGCAGGCGCATTTCACGTTCTGCTTCCGTCAGTGACGCAAGGAAAGAGTCACGTTCAAACACGCGCGTCATATAGCCTTTCAGCTCTTTTGAACCCGCGCCAGAAAGATCAACACCCATCTGCGGCAGACGCCACAGCAGTGGCGCCAGATAGCAATCCACCAGGCTGAACTCTTCGCTCATGAAGAACGGTGTGCGTGCGAACAGTGGCGCAATCGCCAGCAGCTCTTCACGCAGCTGCTTGCGCGCTGCGTCGGCTTCTGCACCGTTGGCGGTTTCGATGGTGCGCATCAGGCTGTACCAATCCTGCTCAATGCGGTGCATCATCAGACGGCTTTCACCGCGCGCGACCGGATAAACCGGCATCAGCGGTGGATGCGGGAAACGCTCATCGAGGTATTCCATGATGATGCGTGATTCATACAGCGTCAGTTCACGGTCGACCAGCGTAGGTACGGTGCGATACGGGTTGAGGTCAATCAGATCCTGCGGCAGGTTATCCGTTTCAACCTGCTCGATCTCCACGCTGACGCCCTTCTCAGCCAGTACGATACGTACTTGATGGCTGAAAATGTCAGTCGGACCAGAAAACAGCGTCATTACCGAACGTTTGTTGGCAGCGACAGCCATGAAAACCTCCAAGTTTGTTCACAAAAAGATACTGCGAATAGCCAACCACGCGGCGACTCACCGGCTCATCAGATTCGCCTACCGTCAGCGTTAGTCGCATCGACCGGCCTTCCCGACAGGAACGACAAGCACAACGCTGCGTCTCGCAGGCGCAAAGTGACAGTGAGTTTACCAGATTTTAAGCAGCTTGTGGGGCGGGCGTGATGATTTGCGGGCAAAATGCGGGTAGAGCTCGCGTTTTTTGTGGGAAAAAATCATAAATGCAGATAATAAAAAACCCGCCGAAGCGGGTTTTTTGAGCCAACTGCCGCTGCCGAAGCAGCAAACAATTAACGCTTGGAGAACTGCGGACGACGACGTGCTTTACGCAGGCCGACTTTCTTACGTTCAACTTCACGCGCATCACGGGTAACGAAGCCCGCTTTACGCAGTTCAGAACGCAGAGACTCGTCGTACTCCATCAGAGCGCGTGTGATACCGTGACGGATCGCACCAGCCTGACCAGAAATACCACCACCTTTAACAGTGATGTACAGGTCAAATTTACCAACCATATCAACCAGCTCCAGCGGCTGACGCACGACCATGCGTGCAGTCTCGCGACCGAAGTATTGCTCCAAAGAGCGCTGGTTAATTACGATGTTACCGCTACCCGGCTTGATGAAGACGCGAGCGGCAGAGCTTTTGCGGCGACCAGTGCCGTAGTTTTGAGTTTCAGCCATTGCCTATAATCCCGATTAAATGTCAAGAACTTGCGGTTGCTGCGCCGCGTGGTTGTGCTCGTTGCCTGCGTAAACTTTCAGTTTACGGTACATAGCACGACCCAGTGGGCCTTTCGGCAGCATGCCTTTAACCGCGATTTCAATCACACGCTCAGGACGGCGCTCGATCATCTCTGCAAAGGTCGCTTGCTTGATACCACCGATGTGGCCAGTGTGGTGATAGTAAATCTTGTCAGTACGCTTGTTGCCGGTTACAGCAACTTTTTCTGCGTTCAGAACGATGATGTAATCACCGGTATCAACGTGCGGAGTGTATTCCGCTTTGTGCTTACCACGCAGACGGCGCGCCAGTTCAGTCGCCAGGCGACCCAAGGTTTTGCCCGTTGCGTCAACAACATACCAGTCACGCTGTACGGTTTCTGGTTTAGCTGTAAAAGTTTTCATTGAAAAGCTTACCCAAATAAAAAGTTACACGTTGGTGAAATCCCAAACGCTAAGTAAACGATTGAGGCTCACACGACCATTTTGCCCAGCAAGCCACCCCTTCAAGTGAGTTACCGGATCACATCGAGTTCTTGGGAAAGAAAACCGATGCTGTAACGTGGGGTCGCAAGATTATAGAGAAGTCGAACTCAAAGATCGAACCTTTTTGCATCTAAAACCTACGATTTATGCCACGTCATCAGGGCAGATGCGGCAGACGCAAATACTCTTCGCTCTGCATCTCCTGCAAACGCGACAAGCAGCGCTGATACTCAAACTTCAAGCGTGTGCCCTGATAAATTTCAAACAGTGATGTTTCCGCCGCGACCACCAGTTTCACATGGCGTTCGTAGAACTCATCGATCAGCGCCAGGAAGCGGCGCGCCTGATCTTCGGTCTTATAAATCATCACCGGCACATCATACAGCAAGACGCTGTGAAAACGGCGCGAGAGCTCAATATAGTCATGCTGACTGCGCCCTTCGCCGCACAGCGTCAGGAAATTGATCGCCAGCACGCCTTCATGCACACCGAGCGTCGGCATCTGGCGGTGGTTAATCTCCAGCACCGGCGCGTCTTCACGCACTTTGCCTGACAACGCACGGAACATGCGCTCCATTTCGCTGTGCGTGGCATCGTTGAGCGGGAAGTTCCATAAATGCGCCGAGGTTAAGGTGCGCAAGCGGTAATCGATACCGGCGTCCACGTTCATCACGTCACAATGACGCTTAATTTGTTCGATGGCTGGCAGGAAACGTGGGCGTTGCAGGCCATTGCGATAGAGTTCATCCGGCGGAATATTCGAGGTTGCCACCAGTGAAATGCCACGCGCAAATAGCGCTTCCATTAGCGTGCCCAGCAGCATGGCGTCGGTGATATCCGAGACAAAAAACTCATCAAAACAGAGAATATCGGTTTCCGCTTTAAAGCGATCGGCGACAATCAGCAACGGATCGCTGTGGCCTTGCAGCTGCGTCAGTTCCTGATGGACGCGCAGCATAAAGCGGTGGAAATGCAGACGCAGCTTACGATCACCAGGAATTGACTGAAAAAACAGATCCATTACCCAGGTTTTACCGCGTCCTACACCGCCCCACATATAGAGGCCGCGCACGGGCGCTTCATGGGTGTTTTTTTCTTTATTAATCATCTTAGACAAGCGGCCAAACAGACCTTTGGCAGCCGGTTCAACCTGTTGCTGGCGGGCAATCAATCCTTGCTGGATATTATCTAAGCGGGTAATCGCTTCTCGTTGTACGTCATCCGGGCGGAATTCGCCCTGCGACAGCGCCTGCTCGTAGCGTGCAAGCGGAGATGAGGTTTGCATGGTTCTCTCAGAATCCCTGAAAAAGTCCGATTCACGGGTCGGTTGACGAAAATTAGGCCGCTCTACACTAAGCGATGCAGCCCGATAGTTCCACTTCCAATAGATTATTGGGTATAGTGGCTGCTATTGAAGTTGATGTTGCAACAGAAGCAATGCCCTACGAAACAACGGAAATTACACGGGAGTCATTATGACCTGGGAATACGGGCTGATTGGTTTAGTGATTGGCATTATTGTCGGCGCAGTCGTCATGCGTTTTGGCAACAAGAAGCTGCGCGAGCAGCGTAGCATGCAGTATGAACTGGAAAAATCGAAGGCTGAGCTGGCGGATTACCGCGAAGAGCTCACCAACCACTTCGCCCGCAGCGCCGAGCTGCTGGACAACATGGCACATGATTATCGCCAGCTGTATCAGCACATGGCGAAAGGATCTAACGACCTGCTGCCAAACCTGCCGGGCGAAAAAAATCCGTTTGCCTACCAGCTGACGGAAGCCGAAGCGGATAACGATCAGGCGCCTGTACAGATGCCGCGTGATTACTCTGAAGGCGCATCCGGCCTGTTACGTGGCAGTGACCGCGCACCGCGTAATTAATCCTTTTGGGGCACAGCTTGGCTGTGCCCTTTTTGTTTTCGAACACAAACCACAAACTACTGTCACACTTCTTTTATCCCTTTCGCAGCGAGAGCGTTGTAGCAATGAAAAAACAAGCACGTCTGTTAAGCGCATTAGCCTTGGGTATCGGGATGAGTTTGGCTGCGGCACCGAGTGCGCTGGCGACTCTTCCCGCCCAGATTCAGGGACAAGCATTGCCAAGCCTGGCACCGATGCTGGAAAAAGTTCTGCCCGCAGTAGTGAGCGTGCGTGTTGAAGGTACCGACAGCGGCCAGCAGGCGCAGGAGATTCCTGAACCGCTGAAGCGCTTTTTTGGTCAGGCTCCGGGCCAATCTCAGCCTCAACCCTTTGAAGGTCTGGGCTCCGGCGTGATCATCGATGCCGCTAAAGGCTACATCCTTACTAACAATCATGTGGTCAGCAACGCCGACAAAATCAGCGTGCAGCTGGGTGACGGCAACGAATATGACGCTAAGTTAATCGGTCACGATGAACAAACCGACATCGCCTTGATTCAGGTTGAAGGCGCGAAAAATCTCACGCAGATAAAAATCGCCGATTCCGATTCGTTAAAAGTGGGTGATTTTGCCGTGGCCATCGGAAATCCATTTGGTCTGGGTCAAACGGCCACATCAGGCATCATCTCTGCGCTGGGCCGAAGCGGCCTGAATCTGGAAGGTCTGGAGAACTTTATTCAGACCGATGCCGCGATTAACCGCGGTAACTCCGGCGGTGCGCTGGTGAACCTGAATGGCGAGTTGATTGGTATCAACACCGCGATTCTGGCGTCAAGCGGCGGCAACATCGGCATCGGCTTCGCCATACCGGCCAACATGGCGATGAACCTGGCGCAGCAGCTGATTCAGTTCGGCGAAGTGAAGCGCGGTCAGCTCGGCATTAAAGGCACGGAAATGACCGCCGATATCGCCAAAGCGTTCAATGTGGATGCGCAGCGCGGTGCCTTTGTTTCTGAAGTGCTGCCGAAGTCAGCCGCCGAGAAAGCGGGCATTAAAGCCGGCGATATTATTACCTCCATCAATGATAAGCCGATCACCAGCTTTGCTGAGCTGCGTGTGAAAGTCGGCACCACGCCGCCGGGCCAGGACGTGAAAATTGGCCTGCTGCGTGAAGGCAAATTGGTCAATGTCACCGTCACGCTGGAACAGAGCGCGCAAACCACCGCCAGCGCGCAGTTGATGTCCCCGGCCCTGCAAGGCGCAACGCTGAGCGATGGCGCGACCAAAACCGGTGACAAAGGCGTGAAAGTCGATGCCATCGAAAAAGGCACGCCAGCGGAGCAAGTGGGTTTGCAGAAAGACGATGTGATCATCGGCGTGAACCGCAATCGCGTCGCTTCTATTGCTGAAATGCGCAAAGTGCTGGAAGGCAAACCGCCGGTGCTGGCACTGAACGTGGTGCGCGGCGAAGAGAGTATTTACCTGCTTCTGCGATAATCCTCGCATCAGGCGGACAAGCAGGTGTTTGTCCGCCTTTCTCATGCTATTCTGCCCTGCGATCTCACCTGGCTTGAAATAACACCATGTTTCTTAAACTTTTGCGTTCTGTGGTGATGGGCCTGATCGTGGCTGGCTTACTGCTTGTCGCGATCCCTGCGTTACGTATGGGCAGCAACATCACCTTTGAACATGACAACAGCGACGATGAAGTACCCGTTAGTTTTAATCAGGGTGTGCGACGCGCCGTGCCCGCAGTCGTCAACGTCTATAACCGCAGCGCCCACGGCAACAATAATCGCGGCATCACCACGCTCGGCTCCGGCGTGATCATGAACGGCAAAGGCTACATCCTCACGAATAAACATGTGATTAATAACGCCGATCAAATCATCGTCGCGCTGCAGGATGGACGCTTCTTCGAAGCCAACTTAGTGGGTTCCGATGCCATGACCGATTTAGCGGTGTTGAAAATCAGCGCCTCCAACTTGCCGGTTATCCCCATCAACGCCAAACGCATCGCGCACATCGGCGATGTGGTGATGGCGATCGGTAACCCGTACAACCTCGGTCAAACCGTGACGCAAGGCATTATCAGCGCCACCGGACGCGTGGGCTTAAGCTCATCCGGACGACAAAATTTCCTGCAGACCGATGCCTCGATCAATCAGGGCAACTCGGGCGGCGCATTGATTAACTCGCTGGGCGAACTGATGGGCATTAATACCCTGACGTTTGATAAAAGCAGCGATGGCGAAACCCCGGAAGGGATTGGCTTCGCCATTCCCACCGCGCTGGCGAGCAAAATCATGGATAAGCTGATTCGTGATGGTCGGGTGATTCGCGGCTATATCGGCATTAGGGGGCGCGAACTGCCGCCGCTACATGGCCAGGGCAATAATCTCGATCGCGTTCAGGGCATTATCGTTAACGACGTCACGCCGGGCGGGCCTGCCGATAGCGCTGGCATTCAAGCCAATGACGTGCTGCTTGAAGTGAATGGAAAACCTGCGCTCTCGGCGCAGGAAACCATGGATCAGGTGGCAGAAATTCGTCCGGGCTCGGTGATTGACGTGCAGATTTTGCGTAATGAAAAGAAAATGACCTTGCCGGTGACGATTCAGGAATTCCCTGAAGTCACCGCGCCCGCCACCACCACGCCATAAGGGCGCTTGCGCGCCCTGATAATTTAGCTGCGATCAACCGGGAAGGCGATCACTTCGCTCAGCGAGCTGGCCTTCAGTGCCAGCATGATTAAACGATCCACGCCCAACGCCACGCCTGAGCAAGCAGGCATTCCGTGTGCCAGCGCATCCAGCAGATTGGTATCAATAGGATGTTGCGGCAGGCCACGCGCAGCACGACGACGATTGTCCTGTTCAAAGCGCTGACGCTGCTCACGGCTATCGGTTAACTCACGGAAACCGTTCGCCAGCTCAATCCCTTTGTAATAGACCTCGAAACGCTCGGCGACACGGTGATCTTCGGTACTGATCTCCGCCAGCGCGGCCTGTGTTGCCGGGAAGTGGTAGACGAAGCACGGCTTATCATTACCAATCTTCGGTTCAACGCCCAGCATAAACAGCAGTTGCAGCAGCGTATCGCGGTCTTCTTCACGATTTGCCAGCTCGCCCTCGCCCAGCTTCTCCGCCACTTCGCGCAGCTGTGCTTTATCGGCCGACAGCGGATCCACTTCCAGATGGCGGATAAACGCCTGCTGATACGACAGCGATTCCGCGCTATCGCACTCCAGCACCTGCTGCATCAAATCGTCCACTTCGTTCATCAGACGGTACATGTCATAGTGCGGACGATACCACTCCAGCATGGTGAACTCGGGATTGTGGTGACGACCCGCTTCCTCATTGCGGAAGCTGCGACCCATCTGGTAGATCGGGCCACTGCCGGCCGCCAGCAGGCGCTTCATGTGATATTCCGGACTGGTCATCAGCCACAGATCGCGCCCTTCGGCAGCGCCGGGCCCAACAAAACGCGTCTGGAACGGCACCAGATGGATGTCAGTAATGGTCGCCTGGCTCATCGCCGGGGTATCGACCTCCAGCACGCCGCGATCGGCAAAGAAACGACGTATTTCCGCCATAATAGCGGCGCGTTTCAACAAATTGGCAATGGATGCGCTCGGCTGCCAGCTTGCCGTTTCGCTCATGTTGATGACTCCTCATACAGATAAGGGGTGGAAGTCTACCCGCATTGCCGATAGCAAACAACGACAGCGGGCGCAGGCAGCAATTTGGTATCGGGCAGCTATACTTAACCTATTAAATCGTAAAGGAATCCCACAATGTCCCCATGGAAAACCCTGCTCGCCAGCCTGAGCGCCTTTCTCTCCGTTGCCTGTACGACCACGCCGCCCAAAGGCGTCACGGTGGTAGAAGGTTTCGACAGTCAGCGCTATCTCGGCCAGTGGTATGAAATCGCCCGCCTCGATCACCGCTTTGAGCGCGGATTACAACAGGTTACCGCTAATTATAGTCCGCGCGAGGACGGCGGCTTGAAGGTGATCAACCGTGGCTACAATCCGCAGAAACAGCGCTGGCAGGAGAGCGTGGGCAAAGCCTACTTCACCGGCGATAAACAGCGCGCCTCGCTGAAAGTGTCGTTCTTTGGCCCGTTTTATGGCGGTTACAACGTGATTGCGCTGGATCCTGACTATCGCTATGCGCTGATATGCGGGCCGAATCGTAGCTACTTGTGGATTCTGTCGCGTACGCCGCAGCTGGATGAGAGTGTAAAACAGCGTTTGGTTGAACAGGCCAGACGTGCCGGATTCCCGGTTGAAGAATTGATTTGGGTAGAGCAGAAATAATGAGAACCGGTGCGAAAGTCGCTTTCACACCGGAATAGCTTACTGTGCGCTGCGCTGAATCGCTTTCCCGCCCGCCTGAACGTCTTCGCCAACACCACGGGTGGTATTACAGGCGGTCAGAACGGATGAGAGCACCAGCACGGAAAAAATCGCGACAATACTTTTCTTTAACATAGCCATATCCTTTTTGGTTGCAGTAAAAGTACAGCTCTTAAAGCATAGTCTTGATCTGTAAAACTGCGGATTGGGCGGGTGAAAAAAGAGAAGAGAAATACACAGAGAGAAAAAAGGCGCATCAATGATGCGCCTGATTTGACGATTATTTTACGCGAGAAACGTATTCGCCAGAGCGGGTATCCACTTTTACCACTTCGCCAATCTGTACGAACAGTGGCACTTTGATGACCGCGCCAGTCGACAGCGTAGCGGGCTTGCCGCCGGTACCTGCGGTATCACCCTTCAGGCCTGGATCGGTTTCGATGACTTCAGCTTCGATGAAGTTCGGTGGCTGAACAGCGATCGCTTTATCGTTCCACAGGGTAACGATACAATCTGCATTGTCCTGCAGCCACTTGGTCACGTCATCCAGCACTTTAGATTCGATCTGATACTGCTCGAAAGATTCCGGATGCATGAAGTAGTAGAAGTCGCCGTCGTTGTAAGAGTATTGCAGCGTCATATCACGAACGTCTGCGCCTTCGGCAGAGTCAGTAGATTTGAAGGTCTTCTCAACGCGAGAACCGGTCAGCAGACGACGCATTTTTACGCGCGCAAATGCCTGGCCTTTACCCGGCTTAACGAACTCACTGGCTTCGATGGCATATGGCTCGCCTTCGAACATGATTTTAAGACCGGGACGGAAATCGTTGCTAAGATAAGTCGCCATAAAGGCCCTCTGTAAATATTGAACTGGTAAATAGCCAAAAAAATGGCACACATTGTAACCCTAAATCCCCCCGTCAGAGAAGATTGGTTGCAGCAACTAGCTGATGTTGTCACCGAACCTGCTGAATTACTGCAACTTTTATCTCTTGATCAGCATGCTGATCTGGCTGCAGGCGCTGATGCACGCAAGCTTTTCGCCCTGCGCGTACCGCGCGCCTTCATCGCACGCATGAAAAAAGGCGATGCGACGGACCCGCTACTGCTGCAAGTGCTCACCAGCCGTCAGGAATTTATTGATGCGCCAGGTTATAGCACCGATCCGCTGGATGAACAAAGCAGCGTGGTGCCGGGTTTACTGCATAAGTATAGAAACCGTGCGCTGCTGCTGGTAAAAGGCGGCTGTGCGGTCAACTGCCGCTACTGTTTCCGCCGTCATTTCCCCTACCAGGATAACCAAGGCAACAAGCGCAACTGGCAGGCGGCGATTGATTACATTGCCACGCATCCGGAACTGGATGAGATCATCTTCTCCGGCGGCGATCCGCTGATGGCGAAAGATCATGAGCTGGCATGGCTGGTGGACGCGCTGGAAAAAATCCCGCACCTCAAACGCCTGCGCATTCACACCCGCTTGCCGGTGGTAATCCCGGCGCGAATCACTGAAGGCTTGTGTCAGATTTTGGCCGACACGCGTCTGCAGGTGTTGATGGTGAGCCACATCAACCACGCGCAGGAAATTGATGACGAGCTGCGTTTCGGCATGCAGATGCTGAAGCGTGCGGGTGTTACGCTGCTTAATCAGAGCGTGTTGCTGCGTGATGTGAATGATGATGCGCAGACGCTGGCGGATCTCAGCAATGCGCTGTTTGATGCCGGCATTCTGCCCTACTACCTGCATGTGCTGGATAAGGTGCAAGGCGCGGCGCACTTCTTTGTTTCCGATGAAGAAGCACGCATGATAGTGCGCCAGCTGCTGGCGATGGTGTCCGGTTATATGGTGCCAAAACTGGCGCGCGAGATTGGCGGCGAGCCCAGCAAGACGCCGCTGGATTTACAGCTGCGTCAGGAATAAAAAAAGCCGCATTAGCGGCTTTTTTTACGATTGCAACTTACGGGCACTTATACACCTGTCCGGTCATTTTGCTGTCGAGCGGCGCGAAAGCGGACAGCAGATTCTGCGTCGGGCTGGTGGCGCCATAAATCACGTTACCGCCCATTTCTGCCGCGCGGTTGCGCAGGTCGTTCGCTGCGCCACGCAGTGAACTGCCTTCACCGCCTGAACCGCTCAGCCAGTTGCTCTGGGAGCCGGTGAGCGTTCCCAGCAGCTGACATTGACTTGCGGGTTGTTGGTCGGTGAAGGTCACGCGTTCGCCGCCAGCACTCAGTTGATTGGAGCTGCTACAGCCCGCCAGCAGTAAAGTTCCGACTGCCAGACCGAGCAAGAGGTTAATCCGCATTGTAATCCCCATTTATTATCATCAGTGTCGGGCGGCAGCGTAGCAGAAAAGCGCACTTTTTTTCTGAACATTCATTGCCCTAAACCCGTAAAGCCGAAGTATTGCGCCCTTACTTATACCTTGTTCCCCAGCAAAAGAAAAACCCCCGACCGTTTCCGATCGGGGGTTTTCCAGATGACTTAAGCAGTCAGGGGCAATTACATCATGCCGCCCATTCCGCCCATGCCACCCATACCGCCAGCGCCACCTAAATCAGGTGCATCGTTTTTAGGCAGATCGGTCACCATCGCTTCGGTGGTGATCATCAGGCCCGCAACAGATGAAGCGTACTGCAGCGCAGAACGGGTCACTTTGGTTGGGTCCAGAATACCGAAGTCGATCATGTTGCCGTACTCTTCGGTCTGCGCGTTGTAACCGTAGTTACCGTCGCCCGCTTTCACGTTGTTAGCAACAACTGAAGGCTCTTCGCCGGCGTTAGACACGATCTGACGCAGTGGTGCTTCCATTGCGCGCAGCGCAACTTTGATACCCACGTTCTGATCTTCGTTATCGCCTTTCAGGCCAGATGCGGCGATTTTCGCTGCAACGCGAACCAGCGCCACACCACCACCAGCAACTACGCCTTCTTCTACTGCAGCACGGGTCGCGTGCAGAGCATCTTCAACGCGTGCTTTCTTCTCTTTCATTTCAACTTCAGTTGCTGCGCCCACTTTCAGAACGGCAACGCCGCCTGCCAGTTTCGCTACGCGCTCCTGCAGTTTCTCTTTGTCGTAATCAGAGGTCGCTTCTTCGATCTGCTGACGAATCTGCGTTACGCGGCCAGAGATAGCGCCTTGATCGCCCACGCCATCGATGATGGTGGTGGTGTCTTTGTTGATCACAACGCGTTTTGCCTGACCCAGATCTTCCAGGGTAGCTTTCTCCAGCTCCATACCGATCTCTTCAGAGATCACGGTACCGCGGGTCAGGATAGCGATATCCTGCAGCATGGCTTTACGACGGTCGCCGAAGCCAGGTGCTTTAACCGCAGCCACTTTCACGATGCCGCGCATGGTGTTCACCACCAGCGTTGCCAGTGCTTCACCTTCCACGTCTTCTGCAATGATCAGCAGTGGCTTACCGGCTTTCGCAACGGCTTCCAGCACGGGCAGCATTTCGCGGATGTTGGAGATTTTCTTGTCAGCCAGCAGGATGAACGGGGTTTCCAGCTCAACTGCGCCTGTTTCTGGCTTGTTGATGAAGTAAGGAGACAGGTAGCCGCGATCAAACTGCATACCTTCAACCACGTCCAGCTCGTCTTGCAGGCCGGTGCCTTCTTCAACGGTGATAACGCCTTCTTTGCCCACTTTGTCCATCGCGTCAGCGATCAGAGTACCCACGGTTTCGTCGGAGTTAGCAGAGATGGTACCAACCTGTGCGATAGCGCGTGAATCCTGGCAAGGTACAGACAGGGTTTTCAGTTCTTCAACGGCAGCGATAACGGCTTTATCGATACCGCGCTTCAGATCCATCGGGTTCATGCCCGCAGCCACTGCTTTCAGGCCTTCGGTGATGATTGCCTGAGCCAGAACGGTTGCGGTGGTGGTGCCGTCGCCTGCTGCGTCGTTCGCTTTAGAGGCCACTTCTTTCACCATCTGTGCGCCCATGTTTTCGAACTTGTCTTCCAGCTCGATTTCACGCGCAACAGAAACACCATCTTTAGTGATGGTCGGTGCACCAAAAGATTTATCCAGAACCACGTTACGGCCTTTCGGGCCCAGGGTAACTTTTACTGCATCTGCCAGTACGTTTACGCCACGCAGCATTTTTACGCGTGCGTCATTACCGAATTTTACGTCTTTAGCTGCCATTTCAAATATCCCTTAAATTCGTTTCGTTCAGTGAATTACGCGTAAATTACGCTTCAACTACTGCAAGGATGTCGCTTTCGGAGATGATCAGAACTTCTTCGTTGTCGATTTTCTCGGTTTTAGCACCGTAGCCTTCGCTGAAAATCACCAGATCACCCACTTTTACGTCCAGTGGCTTAACTTCACCGTTTTCCAGGATGCGGCCTTTGCCAACAGCCAGGACTTCACCGCGGGTAGATTTACCGGCAGCTGAACCGGTCAGCACGATGCCGCCCGCTGATTTAGCTTCGACTTCTTTACGCTTGACGATAACGCGATCGTGCAATGGACGAATTTTCATTTGATAGCTCTCCTTTAGAAAGTCCAATCATTCATTTTTGGGGTTGAGCCGGACAGCAGGGCTTCCAGCCTCGTGCTGGAAGAGATAGGGGCAATAAGTGGGGATTCAAGGGCAAAAAATATAAATATTTTCGTTTTTGCAACAGATGGCGAAAAATGCAGCAAAAAGGCGGCTTGCGCCGCCTTGATGAGTTTATTGGTCTTTATCGCGACCAATTCGGTCCTGATCTTTTCGCTCGTATTCACCGTCCACGGTGAAACCGGCATCCGGACCAGCGCCCGGTCCGCGCCACATGCGCAGATGCGGCATCAACTTCAGGGTCAGATGTTTTTGCACCGGCGGCAACAGCAGCAGTAAACCAAGGAAGTCGGTGAAGAAACCCGGCAACAGCAGCAGGAAGCCGGAGATAATCAGCGAAACGCTTTTGGTCATCTCCGCCGCCGGGCTTCCGTTACGCGCCAGCTTCTCCTGCATCAGCCGGAAGTTCTTCATGCCCTGATTTTTCACCAGCGACACACCAATACACGAGGTGAAGATCACCAGCAGCATGGTGAGCAGCACGCCCAGCGCATGTGCGACCTGAATGAAGATTGAGATCTCAATCCAGGCCAAAACAAAAAAAATCACTAACGGTAACCAGCGCACCGAATTCTCCTGTGAGTTGGAGCTGCCCCGCAAATTGCCAGGCAGCAGAAAGGGAGGGTCTGTAGGACCGTATTGATAGAGATGGGCATTTGCACCGGCATTTTCAACCGATCCTGCCATTTTTTTCCCACTGACTTAAAATTGCGAAGTACATCACATATCGTTATTACCGCTGGGCCTGCAAAAGCCCGTAAAGTGATCTGTGCACAAACAATTCTGTAACATCAGAATATGATCGTGCCCGTCAGCGCGAAGATGGATAATATGTCGGCGCTGACATTCCACGACAATATAATCGCTTCACCTGCACGTTAATTGCCGCCCGTCCATCCGGACGCCCGGCAGTAACCAGGCAGCAATAATAAGAAGGTAATCATGGCGAACAACATTCGTATCGAAGAAGACCTGTTAGGCATGCGCGAAGTTCCGGCAGACGCTTACTACGGTGTTCATACTCTGCGTGCGATTGAAAACTTCTATATTAGTAACAGTAAAATCAGCGACATACCGGAGTTTGTCCGCGGTATGGTGATGGTGAAGAAAGCAGCCGCGCTCGCCAACAAAGAGTTGCAGACCATTCCCCGCAATATCGCCAACACCATTATTCAGGCCTGTGATGAAGTGCTGAATAACGGTAAATGCATGGATCAGTTCCCGGTTGACGTCTATCAGGGCGGCGCGGGCACCTCGGTCAACATGAACACCAATGAAGTGCTGGCCAACATCGGTCTGGAGCTGATGGGCCATCAGAAAGGTGAATATCAGTACCTCAATCCCAACGATCACGTGAACAAGTGTCAGTCCACCAACGACGCTTATCCAACCGGTTTCCGTATCGCGGTATACGCTTCGATCCTGAAACTGCTCGACGGTATCAATCAGCTGAGCGAAGGCTTCCAGCGTAAAGCGGTTGAGTTCGAAAACATCCTGAAAATGGGTCGTACCCAGCTGCAGGATGCGGTGCCAATGACGCTTGGCCAGGAGTTCCACGCGTTTAACGTGCTGCTGAATGAAGAGACCCGCAGCATTCTGCGCACCGCCGAACTGCTGCTGGAAGTGAACCTTGGCGCGACCGCCATCGGTACCCGTCTCAACACGCCAGATGGCTACCAGCAGCTGGCGGTACAGCGTCTGGCGGAAGTGAGTAATCTGCCGGTGGTGCCTGCAGAAGATTTGATTGAAGCCACTTCCGACTGCGGCGCATACGTGATGGTGCACTCAGCGCTGAAACGTCTGGCGGTGAAACTGTCGAAAATCTGTAACGACCTGCGCCTGCTCTCTTCCGGTCCGCGCGCCGGCCTGAATGAGATCAACCTGCCAGAACTGCAGGCCGGTTCATCAATCATGCCCGCCAAAGTGAATCCGGTGGTGCCAGAAGTGGTGAATCAGGTGTGCTTCAAAGTGATCGGCAACGACATCACCGTCACCATGGCGTCTGAAGCCGGTCAGCTGCAGCTCAACGTAATGGAGCCGGTGATTGGCCAGGCGCTGTTCGAATCGATCAGCATCCTGACGAACGCCTGCTTCAACCTGCTGGAAAAATGCGTCAACGGCATCACCGCCAACAAAGCGGTGTGTGAAGCTTACGTGTTCAACTCGATTGGTATCGTCACTTATCTCAACCCGTACATCGGCCATCACAACGGCGATATCGTCGGTAAGATTTGTGCCGAAACTGGCAAGAGCGTACGTGAAGTGGTGCTGGAGCGCGGCCTGCTGACGGAAACCGAACTGGACGATATTTTCTCCATTCAGAACCTGATGCATCCGGTATATAAAGCCAAACGTTACACCGACGAAAACGAACAGTAATCCGTTCCGGATCAAGTTGCCAAAAGCACGCCCGTATACAATGCGGCGTGCTTTTTTCATTTTGGCGGCTACAACTTTAAGAGTCGGGATTTCTCTGCGGCTCAGGGAGTGGAACGAATGGTAGTAGTGGAGTTGGTTATTGTCCTGCTGGCGATCTGGCTCGGTGCGCGTCTTGGCGGCATCGGCATCGGTTTCGCGGGCGGTTTAGGTGTGCTGGCGTTGACGCTGATTTGCGGCTTAAAACCTGGCGCGATCCCCTTCGATGTGATCGAAATTATCATGGCGGTGATTGCCGCGATTGCCGCGATGCAGATCGCTGGCGGTCTCGACTATCTGGTGGGATTGGCCGAGCGTCTGCTGCGCCGTCATCCACGCTATGTCACCTTCCTTGCGCCGCTGGTCACCTACATCATGACGCTGCTGGCCGGTACCGGTCACACCGCGTTCTCCACCTTGCCGGTGATTGCTGAAGTGGCGAAAGAGCAAGGCGTACGCCCTTCACGTCCGCTGTCGATTGCGGTCGTCGCCTCGCAGATTGCCATCACCGCGTCGCCGCTTTCTGCGGCAGTGGTGTTTTTCGCCTCCATTCTTGAACCGCGTGGCGTAAGTTATCTGGCGCTGTTAGGCGTCGCGATTCCCTCTACCATGGCAGCAATCTTCTGCGCCGCTATCATCACCAGTTTCCTCGGCAAAGAACTCAAGGATGATGAGGTTTACCAGGCGCGTTTAGCAAAAGGAGAAGTGAAACTGCGCGGTGAGCAGGTTTATGACATCAAACCAGGCGCGAAGCGTGCTGTCTTCCTCTTCCTGATCGGCATCGCCGCCGTGGTGCTCTACGCCACCGCGATTAGCGACAGCGTTGGCCTGATCACCAATCCGGTGCTGCCGCGCAACGAAGCTATCGTGGTGTTTATGCTGACCGTTGCCACGCTAATTTGCCTGACCTGCAAAATCGATACCGGTGAAATCCTTAGCGCCAGCACCTTTAAATCAGGCATGAGCGCCTGTATCTGCGTGATGGGCGTTGCGTGGCTGGGCGATACCTTCGTTAAAGCACACCTCAACGACATTCAGGCGTTAGCCGGTGACATGCTGCAAGGTTATCCGTGGATGCTGGCGCTGGTGCTGTTCTTCGCCGCCACGCTGCTCTATTCGCAGGCCGCCACCACCAAAGCGTTAATGCCTGCCGCGTTGATGCTGGGCGTCTCGCCGCTGGCCGCCGTCGCCTCCTTTGCGGCGGTTTCCGCGCTGTTCGTGCTGCCGACCTATCCTACGCTGTTGGCCGCCGTCGAAATGGATGACACCGGATCAACCCGTATCGGTAAGTTTGTGTTTAACCACTCCTTTATTATTCCCGGCGTGTTGGCGATTGCCTTCTCGGTGGCGTTTGGCTTCCTGTTTGGCAGCCTGATTTTGTAGCGCCGTTACATCCTGAAAACCTCGTGGCGAAGCGGTCATGCTATTATCGCGGCCTATTCGCCACCGGAGCTCATTTATTCGCTATGGCTGCACGACTCTTTCGCCTTGCCGGCTTTTGCCTGGCGCTGGTTTTCTGCCTTTCGGCACAAGCCTCACTCTTCTCCCCGAACAACAACAGCCGTTTTGTGCCGGTTGATCAGGCTTTTGGCTTCGATTTCTCGCAGCAGGGCAATCAGTTGACGCTCAGCTGGAAAGTGAAGGATGGCTACTATCTCTATCGCCAGCAAATCCACGTTACGCCGCAAAAAGCGCAGATTACCCCGTTGACGCTACCGCCTGGCCAGCCGCACGAAGATGAGTTCTATGGCAAAAGTGAAATCTACCCGCAGGATCTGCAACTGCCGATCACGCTGCGTCAGGCCGATGCTGGCGCGAGCATTACCGTCACCTATCAAGGCTGCGCCGCCGCCGGTTTCTGCTATCCGCCTGAAACCCGCGCCGTACCGCTGAGCGCGGTTGCCGCCAATCAGGATGCGCCCGCAGTCAGCGCGCAGCCCGCTAGAAACAGCACGCCGCTGCCGTTTTCACCGCTGTGGGCGCTGCTGATTGGTATTGGCGTCGCTTTCACGCCGTGCGTATTGCCGATGTATCCGCTGATCTCCAGCATCATTTTAGGTGGCCCGCGCCGCTATTCGATGGGACGATTGTTCGCGCTGGCGATGGTCTATGTGCAAGGCATGGCGCTAACCTACACCGTGCTCGGCATGGTGGTCGCCGCGGCGGGATTACGCTTCCAGGCGGCGCTGCAGCATCCTTATGTTTTAATGGGCTTGTCGGCGCTGTTTATCGTGCTGGCGCTGTCGATGTTTGGCCTGTTCTCGCTGCAATTGCCTGCCAGCCTGCAAACGCGCCTCACGCTGTGGAGCAATCGCCAGCAAGGTGGATCGCTGCCCGGCGTATTTATGATGGGCGCATTGGCCGGATTAATCTGCTCGCCCTGCACCACCGCACCACTCAGCGCCATTCTGCTGTATATCGCGCAGAGCGGTAATCTGTGGGCCGGCGCCGGCACGCTGTGGCTGTATGCCTTCGGCATGGGCCTGCCGCTGATTGCCGTGACCCTGTTTGGCAACAAACTGCTGCCAAAAAGCGGACCGTGGATGCAAACCGTCAAAGAAGGTTTTGGCTTTGTGATTCTGGCGCTGCCGGTATTCCTGCTGGAACGCGTGATTGGCGATCTGTGGGGTATTCGTTTGTGGAGCCTGCTCGGCGTGGCGTTTTTTGCCTGGGCATTCAGCCTTAGCCTGCGCGCCAGCGGTAAATGGCGTGTGCTGCAAATCATCATGCTCGCCGCCGCGCTGGTGAGTGCTCGCCCGTTACAGGATTGGGCGTTTGGCAGCAGCAACAGCGCGCAAGCCGTGGCGCATCTGCCGTTCCAAACCATCACCAGCAGCGAGCAGCTCGGTAGCGCGCTGCAGCAGGCGCAAGGCCGCATCACCATGGTCGATCTGTACGCCGATTGGTGTGTAGCCTGCAAAGAGTTCGAGAAATACACCTTCAGCGATGAAGGTGTGCGTAACGCATTAAGTCAGGTGCAATTGCTGCAAGCCAATGTCACCGCCAATAACGCGCAGGACAACGCGCTTTTACAGCATCTGCAGGTTTTAGGTTTGCCGACCATTCTGTTCTTCGATGCGCATGGCAAAGAGATCCCTGATTCGCGAGTCACCGGCTTCCTCAACGCCGCCGATTTTCGCGCACATTTGCAGAATGTGTCACGTTAAACGACACTGTCAGCAGAACACTGCCCGCGCGTCCGCGAGCGGGCCCGCATTCCAGAGGAGAGTCACTTGCAACGTGAACAAATACTCGAGCATGCGTTGAATGTGCTCGAACAGAGCGGTCTGGCCGCCACCACTTCCCTGAGCCAACTGGCTGGCGAAACCGGTCTTGAAGCCGAACAGCTGACGCGTTTCTGGCCCGATCGTGATGCCTTGCTGTACGACGCACTGCGCTATCACGGCCAGCAGATTGACAGCTGGCGTCGCCAGGTGCAGCTCAATGAACATCTCAGCGCGGAACAAAAGCTGTTAGCCCGCTACGAAGTGCTGAGTGAACACGTCAGCAAAGGCCGCTTTCCCGGCTGCCTGTTTATCGCCGCCTGCAGTTTCTATCCGCAACCCGATCAGCCGGTGCATCAGTTAGCAGAACAGCAAAAGCGCAGTTCCTGGCAATTCACCCATGAAATTCTGGTCGATTTAGCGCTGGATAATCCCACCATGGTGGCCGATCAGATGGAGCTGATTCTGGAAGGTTGCCTGAGCAAACTGCTGGTGAAACGTAACGTACAGGATGTGGCGACGGCGCGCCGCCTGGCGGAAGATGTACTCGGCATCGCGCTGTGCCGCAAAAATGGTGCGCTGGCGTAGCCTTTTTATCCATCTTGTCTGAAAAGCAAGCAATCAATCACGATTGCAGCGCTTTTTTGACGAAAGCCGTTGACGACGATAAGCCATTAGGGTTTAATGCGCCCCGTTGCCCGGATAGCTCAGTCGGTAGAGCAGGGGATTGAAAATCCCCGTGTCCGTGGTTCGATTCCGCGTCCGGGCACCAACATTCTGAAAACCCAGCTTATGGCTGGGTTTTTGCTTTTCTGCGTTTGCTAATCTCAACCACTGCCTCCTTTCCTTCCCTACACGTTGATTATTCAGCATTGATCGATACCAATTTATTTATCCCTAGCTAATACTTTTAATCTATTCCCCCATAATAAAATCCAATAAAATTAATTATCAGTGAGTTAAATCTATTTTACATATTAATTCGTGATCCTGTCTCGGTTAGCCGTAACATCCCATACGCAACACCTGCGCAATCGCGTAAGCTTAATCTCATCCCAGTAATAACCTGCTGATTCAGCTTGTTAGCCTAACGCCCTAATCATTGAAGTAATGACTGTTCAAAACGAAAAATAAAATCACTTACTTTCATATTTAATTATTTATTCAGAAACACGATTCGATTAATTAAATTACCCCCTACAGGAAAATAACCATGAGCGCAGGAAACCGAATCTATTTACGCCGTCCCGCCGATGCCGAACCGCTGCTGGAAGCCTTTCGCCGTTTACCGGCGGCGGTGGTAGCGGATTGCATGAGCCGCTTGCCCGCTTTGTCGGCAGAGATCAGCCTGAAAACCGCGCCGCGCCAACCGATCATGTGTGGCCTGGCAGTGACAGTTAAAGCGCGTTCCGGCGACAATCTGATGCTGCATAAAGCGCTGGATATGGCAGGTCGAAACGATGTGATTATTCTGTCGAACGAAGGCGATCGCAGCCAGTCGCTGATGGGTGAAGTGATGGCGACCTATGCCAGACAGCGTGGTATGGAAGGCATTGTGCTGGACGGACCGGTCCGCGACATCGAAGGGCTGTCACGCATGGACTTCCCCATCTACGCCGCCGGTCACACGCCGGGTGGCCCGTTCAAAGACGGTCCCGGCGAGATCAACGTGCCGATTGCCTGCGGCAAAATTCACGTTTCGCCGGGTGATATCGTGCTGGGTGATGCGGATGGTGTGATTGTGATTCCACGTCAGGATGCCGCGCGCATTCTCGAAGCGGCGCAGGCGTATCTCATTGTTGATGAACACAACTTCGAACTGGCGAAAACCGGCGCGCTGGAACGCGGCTGGCTGGATGAGACGCTGCGCACCAAGCAGGTTGAAATCATTGATGATGTGTTCCGCTAATCTTTCGCCGTCGTAAGGTGCGCATTCATGCGCACCAGGTCGCCATAAATGACGCCCCTACGGCGTGCTACTCACCATCGCCAACTTACGCTGCCGATTTTCACGCCACACCGCAAATATCCCGGCCAGCGCCACAATCGATGCGCCCAGCAAGGTGGTGCTGCCCGGCAGGCTGTTCAGGAACAGATAGCCAATCAGCATCGACCACACCAGCGTGGTGTAATCGAACGGTGCCAGCAGTGAGGCATCGGCGTAACGCAGGCTAAGCGTCACCAGAATCTGTGCCAGACCGCCAAACAGGCCGCAGCCCACCAGCAACAACAGCTGTAACGCGCTCGGTTTGCTCCAGCCAAACAGCGCCGTCGCCAGGCCAATAAGGGTCGTCATTACAGAGAAATAGAACACAATCGCGCCCGGCTTTTCGATGCCGTTGAGGAAGCGAATTTGTACGTTAGAGGTCGCGGAACACAGCGCCGCAATCAGCGCAAATGCCACGCCAAGGCTCGCCGTCGCGTTGCTGGCACCCTGAGAAAACAGCGCGCCGCTGGCGCTCAGGCTGGAAGAGAGCATGATCAGAATGCCGGATAATCCCACCACCACCGCGATCCAGCGCGAAACCCGCACCCGCTCTTTCAACAGCATTGCCGCCAGAATCACGGTAAACAACGGCGCGGCATAGCTTAACGCGGTCGCATCAGCGAGTGAGATATACACCAGCGCCAGATAGTTAAAATACATGCCGCCGGTACCGGAGAAGCCACGAATGAAGTGACCAAACAGGTTACGCGTCTTGAGATTTTCCAGCACGTTGCCCTGCATTTTCAGCCAAATCAGCAGCGGAAACAGCGCGATAAAACTGCGGAAAAATATCACTTCGCCAGTGGGAATGGCGCCGTTCAATCCCTTCACACACGCCAGCATCAAGGTGGCGCACAGCGCGGCCACTATCTTCAATAACACGCCTAATCGGGCATTCATGCTTTTTCACTTCTCTCTACCACATGCAATCGGCGGGACTGCCGAGAGGATATGCGACCAGCCTGGCGAGAAAAGTGTGCGCTGGATAACACTTTTTTGCTCTGCCCGAATAGAAAGAACTTATGCGCCGCTAAGCCATATTTTTTTGCTATTGCACGACAGGGTTTCCCTCTTTTTCGTCTGAAAACAAAGCCGATATAGTCCAGAAAAGCGAGAAATCAGGCGCTCCGTCCCGGTGACGCCGTGGTATTCATCATTGAGGAAGTTCACATGACCATGAAAAGACGTACCACCATCGGGCTGGCAATGCTGCCGCTGCTGGCTATTTCGGCTGCTCATGCAGACATGATGGCGAACATCAAATCCAGCGGCGAGCTGAAGTGTGCGGTCTATTCGGACGTGCCGCCCTTCTCTTCCCCGGATCCGAAAACGCGTCAGCTGGCGGGCATGGATATCGATCTGTGCAACGCGCTGGCGAAGCAGATGAACGTCAAACTGACACTGGTGCCCACCTCGGTGGAAGCGCGTATTGCGGTGATTGCCACTGGCCGCGCCGACGTGCTGATCGCTAACCTTGCCTATACCAAAACCCGCGGCAACCAGATTCAGTTCAGCGATCCCTATTACGTCGCCAAAGAGATGCTGCTGGTGAAAGCACCGTTGGCCGATAAGCCGCTGAGCTATTTCCAGGGCAAACGCATCAGCGCTACCAAAGGCACCACCTCTGAACAGTCGATCCACATTAAAGGCGGCAAAGCGGTGACCTTCCAGGATTCAGCCTCCGCGTTCCTTGCGCTGGAGCAGAACAAATCGGTCGGCTTCGTCACCAACACCATGACCGGCATCAAAACCATTTCGCAGGCGAAAAAGGACGGCATCAATCTGGCGATGATCAAAGAGCCGATGGCGCTGGAGCCGATTGGTGTTGGCATGAAGCGTGATGAACCGGCACTGCTGGCCAGCGTCAACAGCAGCCTGAAGGCGATGGACGATGACGGCACCATCGACAAAATCTGGGATACATGGATTGGGGCCAACACCGAATACAAAATGGTGCGCGAAGAGCGCGTACAGCCGCTCTCCAGTCTGAAATTTGAACCGCTGGAATAACCATGCCCGTGAAGTCGCACTCTGCACTCCCGCCCGCCAGCGCCCCCGCGCTGGCTTGCTCCTCTGATATTAAGCTCTCCACCATCGGCGCACGCGCGTGGTTGGTGGAAGCGCCGGGCGGTTTCGATCTCCCGGCGCAGCGCCGCATCTGGTCGCTGGCGCGCCTGCTGCATGCCGACGAAGCCATTGAAGCGCTGATCCCCGGCGTCACCAATCTGCTGGTGCTTTTCCGCCATATCCCAGCCGATGAAAACGCCGTGCGCATGCAGCTGCATGCTGCCTGGGATCAGGCGCAGGCGATCAGTCCGCAGGGCAAACTGATTGAAATCCCGGTGCATTACGGCGGTGAACACGCCACCGATCTCGAGGCGGTCTGTCGCCATACCGGCTTAAGCCCGCGCGACGTGGTGCGCCTGCATCATCAAAGTGAATACACCGTATTTGCGCTGGGCAGCGCGCCAGGCTTCGGTTATCTGCATGGGTTGGATCCGCTACTCGCAACGCCGCGCAAGAAAGTGCCGTCACTCAGCATGCTGAAAGGCACCGTCACTATCGGCGGCGCGCAGGCGGGCGTCTCGGCGCTGACCGGCCCGAACGGCTGGAACGCGATTGGTTTTGCCGAGCTGGCGGTATTTGATCCGCTGGCCGCATCGCCCGCGCTGATGGCACCGGGCGATCGCATCCGTTTTCTGCCGCAGAGGATAGAGCTGTGATTGAGATCGAACAGAGCGGTGCGCTGAACACGGTGCAGGACTTAGGTCGCTTCAATTATCGCCACATGGGGGTGTCGGTGAGCGGCGCAATGGATCCGCTGGCGCTGCGTGCCGGTAATCTCCTGCTCGGCAACGACGAAAATGCAGCGGCGATTGAAGTGCAGCTGTTTCCGTTTCGCCTGCGTTTTTTGCAAAACAGCAGCATCGCGGTGACCGGTGCCGATTGCCGCGCCACGCTGGATGGCACGCCGCTGCCGCCGTGGTGGGGCTGCAGCGTGCGGGCCGGGCAAGTGCTGGAACTGCGTTATCCACGCAGCGGCGCGCGTGGCTATGTGTGCATTGCGGGCGGCATCGATGTGCCGCTGGTGCTCGGCTCGCGCAGTACCGCGCTGCGCGGCGGCTTCGGCGGCGTTGAAGGACGTCCGCTACAGCGTGGCGATCGGCTGGCGCTCGGCGACAGTTGCAGCCCGGCACTTCCCCACAGCGGCATCGGCATCGAACCGCCAGACAGCGCATTACACGCCTGTTTTCCCCGCAACAGCGCCGGAGACATTCAGCTGCGTGCCATTCCCTCCGGCGAATACCCGCTGTTTGCCGCCGATGCCGCGCGTTTCTGGCAGCAGTCGTGGCAGGTATCGAATCAAAGCAATCGTACCGGCTATCGGCTTTCAGGCGATCCGATCTTCCCGTCAGAGACCGTTGAGATGCGATCGTACGGGCTAATCCCCGGCATTGTGCAGGTGCCGCCGGGCGGCGAACCGATCATCCAGCTGAGCGATGCCAACACCGCTGGCGGCTATCCGAAGATCGCGGGCGTGATCGAACAGGATCTGTGGCGGCTTGGGCAAGTGCTGCCGGGCCAGTCGATCCAGCTGATCCAATGCGATGTGCGTGAAGCGATCGCCATCGAACAGGAAGTCACGCGTTGGCTGAGCCGCCTGCGCCTTAGCTGCCAGCCACTGCGTAAAGCGCTTACCGTTTAATCCGCACAAGGAACCAGACATGAAGATAGATGTGAATTCCGATATGGGTGAAGGCTTTGGCGTTTACCAGCTGTGTGATGACGCCGCGCTGATGAAAGTGGTGTCATCGGCTAATATCGCCTGCGGTTTCCACGCCGGCGATCCAACGATCATGAGCAACATGGTGCGGCTGGCGAAGGCACATGGCGTGGGGATTGGTGCGCATCCTGGCTTGCCGGATCGTCAGGGTTTTGGCCGCCGCGAACTGCCGTTTAGCGCCGAAGAGATTTGCCAACAGGTGGCCTATCAGCTCGGTGCACTCACGGCGATTGCCCGCGCGGAAGGCACCCACGTTTGCCACTTCAGTTTCCATGCCGCGATGGGCAACATCGTCAACCGCGATGCCGCGCTGGCGCAACAGGTGATGGAATTGGTGGCGCGCATCAATAGCGATCTGATCATCTTCGCCCAGCCCGATACCATCATCGAAGCCGCCGCGCAGGCCGCTGGCCTGAAGACGCTGACGCTGTTTCTGGCGGATCGTGCCTATGACGCACAAGGCCGTTTAGTGCCGCGCGGCATTGCCGGTGCGGTGATCAAAGAGGAAGCCGCGTTGCGCGCCCGCGTGCGCCAGTTTTTGCAGCACGGCACGGTAACGACGATTGAAGGTGAAGAGATTGCGGTGCGTGCGCGCTCGATTCTGGTTCACAGCGACACGCCAGGTTCGCTGGCGCTCGCCACCATTGTGCGCAGCGAAATCGAAGCCTGCGGCCATCAGGTCGCCCCGGCCGCAGAGGTTATCGCGCAATAATAAGTTTTGTAGGGTCGCCATTTACGGCGACCGGGACATCAAACACATCCACCACAAAACGCCGCAATGCGATCGCATCCCGTCTCTAACCGCTCCATGCTCGTGGCATACGACAAGCGGATAAACGGGCTCATGCCGTACGCTGCGCCCTGCACTGTCACCACGTGCTGCTCCTCAATCAGCGCCAGCACAAAATCGGCATCATTAGTAATCAACCGGCCACCGGCGCTGGTTTTGCCAATGTAGCCCGCGATATTCACAAACAGATAAAACGCGCCCTGCGGTTTATGGCAGCGCAGGCCGTCAATCGACGTCAAGCGCTCCAGCACGTAATCGCGGCGCTGACGATAGATGTGCGCGCGCTCCTGCAACAGATCCTGCGGGCCTTCCAGCACCGCCACCGCCGCGGCCTGGGTTAAGGTGCAAACGCCGCCGCTGTTCTGCGTATTCACGTTGCTCATTGCTTTGATCAACGGTGCCGGGCCGCCGCAGAAGCCCAAACGCCAGCCGGTCATCGACCAGGCTTTCGATACGCCGTTCACCGTTAGCACACGGTCATACAAACGCGGCTCAACCTGCGCCAGCGTGTAGAAGCGCACATCGTCATAAATCAGGTGTTCGTAGATATCGTCGGTCATGATCCACACCTGCGGATGGCGCAACAGCACCTCGCCCAGCGCGTGCAGCTCCGCTTTGCTCGCCACCGAACCGGTGGGATTACTCGGATAGTTGAGCAGCAACCATTTGGTTTTGTCGGTGATGGCAGCGTCTAAATCGGCAGGCAGCGGCTTGAAGCCGTTCTCCTGCGCACACGGCAGCGCCACCGGAATACCACCAGCGAATTTGACGATATCGGCATAGCTGATCCACGACGGCGTCGGGATCACCACTTCGTCGCCCGGATTAATGGTCGCGAGGATCGCATTAAAGATGATCTGCTTAGCGCCGCCGGCGGTGAGGATCTGGCTGACGTCGTAATCGAGCTGGTTATCGCGTTTGAACTTCAGCTGGATCGCCTTGCGCAGCGCTGGCGTGCCGTCGGTAGGCGGATAGCGCGTATCTCCGGCGCGCGCGGCGGCGTAAGCGGCTTCAATCGCGTGAGGTGGCGTGGGGAAATCGGGTTCGCCGGTGGAAAGTGCTACCACATCAATACCCTGCGCCGCGAGATCGCGGGCCTTTTGGGTCATAGCAACAGAGGCAGAAACGGTGACATTCTTTAATCGATTGGCTATCTCGGGCATGGGTTTATCCTGGCTCAGTGTCAGCATGAACGGCTTGCAGCAAGCTGCAAACACGACGTGTACCAGAGGATAGGTTTTTGCCCGAAGCGGCAGTTAATAGTGCTTTGTTGTGGTGATATAACACAAAGCGATGACTGAACCGACCGCACACTTTCGCCATAAAGGTGGCGAGCCTGATGTGGAAATGCGCGGCAGGTCACGCGCCAGCGCCTGACGCAATGTTAATAGAGTGTTACTTTGAGTGCCGGTTAACAGCGCGCGACGCCCGTTTACTCACTCCCATCATCGCCAAATCTAATGAGTGAATCGCACCATACCAGTGCAAAGGTCGCTGTTTTACCCTCGCCGTCACGGCAACTGTCCAACTCAGCATCGGCCTTAGGAGGCACTGTGGCTCTACCCTCCTGTCTGAGTTCATTCGCGAAAGCTTATTTTGGCATCAACTTTGCTTGATATCCGCTATGCGTTCTGTTGGAGGAAGCGTTCATGAATCTTCGTCGCCTGAAGTACTTTGTTAAAATTGTTGATGTAGGCAGCCTGACCCAGGCCGCCGATATTTTGCATATTGCCCAGCCCGCGCTGAGCCAGCAGCTGGCTACGCTGGAAGGGGAAGTGAATCAGCAACTGCTCATTCGTACCAAGCGCGGCGTGACGCCGACCGAAGCCGGTAAAACGCTCTACTCCCACGCGCAGGCGATTTTGCGCCAGTGCGAACAGGCACAAAGTGCCATTGAGCTGGTTGGCGCGTCGCTGAGCGGCAGCGTCTCAGTGGGCTTAGCGCCGGGCACCGCCGCACAAAACCTCGCGTTGCCGCTGATGATGGAAGTGCAGCAGCAGCATCCCGGCATCGTGCTCTACTTCAATGAAAACTTCGGCACCACGCTGAGCGAGCTGATTATGAATGGCCGCATGGATATGGCGGTAATTTACGATCACCGCACCATTCACGGCCTGCGCTTTATGCCGCTGATGAAAGAGGATCTCTACTTCGTCTGCCCGTTCAGCCTCGCGCAACCGGTGAAAGAGATCCCGCTGGCGCAGGTGGCGCAATACGATCTGTTCCTGCCGCGCGTTTACAACATCATGCGCAAAGTGCTCGACGATGCCTTCGTACACAACAATCTGCAGTACCGCGTGAAATGTGAGATCGAGTCACAAACCACGCTGAATGCCGCGCTCAGCGCCGGGCTCGGCACCACCATCATGCCGGAATCCGCCGCGCGCGCGATGCTGAAAAGCGGCGATGCGTGGATGGCGAAGATCGTCGATCCGGATGTGCAGGTGTCGCTGTCGTTCTGCATGTCGGATCACCTGCCGCTGTCACAGCCGGCCGAAGCGGTGAAATCGATCCTGCTGTCGCTGATGTCGCGCCGCAACGTTGAGAATCATCCACTGACCTTAGTGGGATAAGTCCCGCTTATTGCCGCAAAGCGAAACCCTCTTACTGCCCGTATTGCGAACGCGCTAGATTACGATTTTGCCCGCTCAGGCGGGCGTGTTTCGCTTTGACGGGAATTCCATGGATAAAACCGCAATACCGCTGCCGACGCTGCGCGCGCTGGCACGCAAGATGCAATCCTCCGGGCTGAACAGTCTGGCGCTCGATGGCAAGCACTGGTCGGTGCGGTTGACCTTCGCCGCCACGCCAGCCACGCCCGCGCCTGCCACGGTTCCCGCCGCTGAAATCCCCTCCATCACACAACGCATTGGCGCACCGATGCCCGGCACGCTGCTGCGCCGCCATCCGCATAGCCAGCAGGATTTTGTCGCGCCCGGCCAGCAGATCACGGCCGGTGAAGTGGTGGCGCTGGTGCAGGTTGGCCCGCTGTATGTGCCGGTGATCAGCCCGGATGGCGGCACGGTGCAGTCGTTCGCGGCAGAGCATTTGTCTGCGGTGGAGTATGACGAGGACGTGTTGACGTTTCGGTCGCCATAAATGGCGGGCGAACGGGGTTATAAGGGGCGCTTATTGCCTCAAAATTTTTATGTCTTATGCCCTTGCGGCATAACTGCATACAGTCAAAAGACGCCATAACGAGGAGAGGCAGATGCCATTTTCAGATTACAAAACCGCGCTGGTAACCGGCGCATCCGCGGGAATGGGCGAAGCGATCGTTGAACGCTTGTGCAAAGAGGGCATCACCGTGCACGCGGTGGCGCGCCGTAAAGAGCAGCTGGCGGCGCTGGCCGATCGTACCGGCTGTATTCCGCATGCGGTGGATGTCAGCGACGTCAACGCGCTGACCGCGCTGTGCAAAGATCTCGAAATCGACATTCTGGTCAACAACGCAGGCCTGTCGCATCCGGGATCGATCCTTGATGCCGACGAGAACGTGATTGAAACCCAGGTCGACGTCAATCTGCGCGCGGTGCTGCATCTATGCCGCTTGCTGGTGCCGGGCATGGTGAAACGCGATCGCGGCCACGTCTTCAACATCACCTCGATTGCTGCCATCTACAACTTCAACGGCAACTCGGTGTATCACGCCACCAAAGCCGGTGTGCATGCCCTTTCGCGCCAGCTGCGCGTCGATTGCTACGGCGCACGCGTGCGCATCACCGAAATCTGTCCGGGCCGCGTCGCCACCGATATCTTCGGCAACGTGTCGGGCGATCACGAAGAGGCGCGCCGCCGCTTCATTGATGGCTTTGAACTGCCGCAGGCCAAAGATATCGCCGACTGCGTCGCCTTCGCGCTCGCGGCACCGCTGGCGGTGAATATTGGCAACATCGAAATCACCCCAACGCTGCAGGTGCCGGGTGGTCTTTCCACTATGCGACCGGGCGACCACAGCGCGTAATTTGCGACCATGAGGTAACAGAATGGCTCTCGATTTCAGCAGTGTGATAACCGGCCAGTACGGCCAGATGATCGTTGACGGAACGGTGATCACCCTTGAACTGGCGTTGGGTGCCTGGCTGCTGGCAATGGTGCTGGCGCTGCTTTTGGTGGTGATCCGCCTGACTGAAAACCGCATCGCGGTCGGGCTGGTCAAAGCCTATGTCTCTTATCACCGCAATGTGCCGACGCTGATCCAGTTGATGATGTGGTACTTCGCCATTCCCACGCTGCTGCCAGAGGCGCTGCAGATGTGGATCAACAACTACAACGCCGAGTTCCTGTTCTCCCTCACCGCGCTGGGTCTGTGTCAGGCGGCGTACTTCTCCGAAGATATCCGCAGCGGCCTGCGCGCCATTCCCGACGGCCAGAACGAAGCCGCGCGCGCACTCGGCATGAGCTACGTGCGCGCCATGCGCGGCGTGATTCTGCCACAGGGCATTCGCAACGCGCTGCCCGCGATGATCAATCACACGGTGCTGCTGTTTAAAAACACCAGCCTGGCGATGGTGATTGGCGTGGCGGATCTGACCTATGTGACGCGTGATATTGAGAACCAAACGTTCCGTACCTTCGAATCCTACATCGTGGCGACCGTGGGCTATCTGTTCTTCTCCCTGCTGCTGATGGGCCTTGGCGCACTGCTGGCCCGCCGCTTCCAGCGCGTCTATGCGAGGTAATGGCGATGTTTGAGATTTTCACCATTTTGCATGACAACGGCATGCTGCTGTTGATGGGCCAATACCCGAACGGTCCGATTGGCGGTGTGCTCTGTACGCTGCTGATCTCGGTGCTGGCGGTGCTGCTGGCGTTTCCGATTGGTGTGCTGCTGGGCCTGGCGCGTCTGTCGCCGTGGCGCTGGCTGAGCTGGCCCGCCACCGGCTGGGTTTACCTGCTGCGCGGCATCCCGCTGATGATGGTGGTGTTCTGGACCTACTTCTGCGTGCCGCTGCTGATTGGCCACAACATCAGCGGTTTCGCCACCATGCTGTGTACGCTGGTGATCTATGAGAGTGCCTATATCGCCGAGATTGTGCGCGGTGGCATTCAGGCGCTGCCGCACGGCCAATACGAAGCCTCACGCGCGCTGGGCATGAGCCACCTGAAAACCCTGCGTCTGGTGATTCTGCCGCAGGCGCTGTTTAACACCTTGCCGAGCCTGGTTAGCCAACTGGTGTCAATCATCAAAGACAGTACGCTCGGCTACGTGATTAACGTGCCGGAACTGACCTTTGCCGCCAATCAGGTGAGCAATCAGCTGCTGACCAAACCGTTCCAGGTGTTCGCCATTGTGGCGCTGAGTTACTACATCATCTGCTTCAGCCTCACCTGGCTGGCCAATAAACTCGAAGCGCACATTGCGCAGAAACGTCGTCAACCGCCGCAGCCAACGCCCAGCGTGGCGCCCGCGGTGATGCTGACTAAAACCTCTTCGCAATAAGGAAACAGCATGGGACCGATGATCATGTTTAATCAGGTCAACAAATGGTACGGCGCGTATCAGGCGCTGACCAACCTGAGCGCCGAGATTAATCCCGGCGAAGTGGTGGTGGTGTGCGGCCCGTCCGGCTCGGGAAAATCGACGCTGATCCGCACCGTTAACCGACTGGAGCCGATCGATGACGGTCAGATCGTGTTTGATGGCACCGATATTCACGGCAGCAGCACGCGCCTCAATCAACTGCGCACGCGCATCGGCTTTGTGTTTCAGAGCTTTAACCTGTTCCCGCATGTGTCGGTGGCCGAGAACATCATGATGTCACCGATGAAAGTGCTGGGCGTGAAGCGCAGCGAGGCGCGTCGTCAGGCCGGTGAATTGCTGGAGCGGGTCGGCTTAGCGCATAAAGCCGATGCCTATCCGGCGCAGCTGTCTGGCGGCCAGCAGCAGCGCGTGGCGATTGCCCGTGCGCTGGCGATGAAGCCGCCGGTGATGCTGTTCGATGAACCGACTTCGGCGCTCGATCCAGAGATGGTCGGCGAAGTGTTGTCGGTGATGCGCGGTCTGGCGCAGGAAGGAATGACCATGATGTGCGTCACCCACGAGATGAACTTTGCCCGTGAAGTGGCGGATACCATCTGGTTTATGGATCAGGGACAGATTCTGGAAAAATCACAGCCGGAACAGTTCTTCACCCAACCGCAGCACCCGCGCGCACAGCGCTTCCTCAGCGATTTGCGTTCACACTGAATTTCAGGTCGCCATAAATGGCGACCTTGCCAACTACCGCACCTATCTTAACAATCCACCCACACCGCTCCCGCATCGGCAGATTTCACGCACTGCTCCACCCAACGCACGCCCATCAAACCGGCATGTGCGCCTGGATACCAAAAGTCCTTAAGGAACGCCTGATCGCCACGATCGGTAGCATCCATTGCCAGCGCAAAACGGCGATAAAGATTGGACCAGGCTTCAAACAATCCTTCCGGATGCCCGCCGCCAATACGGTCGTCCGCCAGCGCGCTCTGATGCAGATAACCCATGCCGCGCTCAAGAATCTGCACCGGCTCGCCCTGCACTTCATAACGCAGCTGATTCGGCTGTTCGTCCCACCACTCCAGGCTGGCTTTTTCGCCGATCACCCGCACTTTCTGGCCGTGCATCGAACCGCAGTTCACCGCCGATGCCCACATGGTGCCGACCGCGCCGTTGTCGTACTCCATCATCACGAAGGCGTTATCCTCCAGCGGCGCGCGGGTTTTGACAAAGCTCTGGCGACTGCACAGCAGGCGTTTCACCTGCAGATGCGGCACCATGGTTTCAGCGATAAACAGCGGATGCGTCGCCAAATCGCCCAGCACATAGCTCGGCCCGACGAAGCGCGGATCGACGCGCCACTTGGTGCTTTCGTTTTGCAATTCAACCGCCTGGTTATGGAAACCGTGCGCAAACTGCATGTTGATGATGCGGATTTCGCCTAGCAAACCTTCCGCAATCATCTCGCGCGCCTGATGAATCAGCTGATGGCCGGCATAACCGTAGGTCACGCCGATGATTTTCTTCTTCTCAGCGCACAGCTGTTCCAGCTCATCGGCTTCAGCGGCGGTGAAACACAGTGGCTTTTCGCACACCACATGCAAACCCGCATTGAGCGCGGCGCGGCAGATGGTGAAGTGCGTGTTGTTAGGCGTGGCGATCGACACCGCTTCAATGCCGTCCGGACGCGCCGCTTCTGCCGCAAACATCGTTTCGTAATCCGCATAGCAGCGTTCGGCGTCAATCCCCAGCGAGGTGCCAAAGGCGCGGCCACGCTCGGCGTTGATATCGAACGCGCCCGCCAGCAGCGTAAAGTTGTTGTCACGTGTGGCCGCCGAACGGTGAATATACCCAATCTGGCTGGTGCCGCCGCCGCCAACCATGCCCCAGCGCAGGGAGCGATCCAGAGCTTTAATGCCGTTAATCATGCTGTTCTCCTCAGAATCCGACCGATTGCAAATAGTGCAGGCTGGCGGTGACGTCACGCAGGCTGGTGTCGGCATCGCGCGGGTCGCGCTCCTGCTCGACGGTGATCCAGCCCTGATAATTGCGCTCTGCCAGGAAGGCGCGCACCGCCGGATAATCAATTGCCCCTTTGCCAATCGGGCACATCACGCCTTCTGCACAGGCAGCGAAGAAATCGACGCCGCGTGCAATCACGTCGCGCCATACCCCATCGTTAACGTCTTTGAAGTGCAGATAATCAATGCGATCCCAGTAGCGGCTGAGGTAAGGAATCGGATCCATGCCGGAGTAGTACAAGTGTCCAGTGTCGAGGCACAAACCGGCAACCTCGTGCGGGATGTCTTCCACCAGCTGTTGCAGCTCGTCGGCGAACTCAATACAGCCACCGGCATGCGGATGGATCACCGCGCGCACGCCGTATTCGTTCCAGGCAATCTGGCTCAGCATGGTGATGTGCTGCATCATGCGCTGCCATTCCTCATCTGACAGGCGCGGCGCCTTGTCGGATTGACCGGCGTATTTGGCGCGTTCTGGATTACCGAAATCGATAATTACCAAATAAGGCGCGGGTTTGTTGTCCGCATGGGTTTTAGCGGCGGTTGGCACCAAAGACAAGTTGCGACAGATGTTGTGCGTCAGCTCAACCATCGCCGGGAAATTGGCTTCGCTCACCAAATCATCAAAAATGGTGCCCGCCACCAGCGACAGGTCGTGCGCTTCCAGCTGCTGACGCAGTTCGGCAGGTTCAACCGGCAGATAGGTCCACGGGCCCAGCTCAATGCTTTTATAACCGGCCTGCGACGCTTCACTCAGAACTTTCTGCCACGGCGGCAGGAAAGGATTTTTCGGGTCATCAACGCCCCAGCTACAGGGCGCGTTAGCAATATGAATAGTCATGATCGTTCCTTGCGGTAGTGGATAGCGCAAGTATCAAATAAATATTTCATCACCAACAACCATGAAACATTCATTTTTTGATAGCGATCATAGTATTTCGCATCATTAAAATGATAGAAAAATTATCAAAACCAGCAATGACGCGCTTTACAGGTTTTCACGCGTGACGATATCGAACGGCAGGATGATCTGGGTGAAATGGTCGCCCGGTTCGGCATGATGCTGCTGCACCATCTGCGCCAGACGCATGGCCATTTCGTCGATGCGGTTGCGGATCATCACCGTGATGGTGCCATCAATCAGCGCCAGCTCGCCCTCTTTCACCGGACCATGACAAATCAACGCCACCTTGCGCTGCGGCTGCTGGCGCAAGGCGTGAATCACGCCCTCAATGCCGCCGCACGGCGCGAAGATCAGCGCCAAATCGGCATGTTCTTCCAGTAACTGACGCGTGGAACGGTAACCGCCATCAATCGATTCATTGGTCTTCAGCGGCTCCAGCACGCGCCGCGCGCTGTCCTGTTCGCGCAGATAGGAGCGGAAACTGATCTCATTACTCTCCTGACAGATAAAGCGATGGTCGCCCACCAGCACGCCGACCGAGCCCGGCTGATGCAGCAGATGGGTGGCAATCCACGCGGCAGTGCGCCCGGCTTTCTGGTTATCCAGGCCGACATAACCGGCGTGGCCGCACGGTGAAAAGTTGGAAAACAGCGCATAAACCCGCACACCCTGACGCGATATGTTTTCTATCGCATGGCGAATCAGCGGGTGATCCAGCGCGACAAGGCCAATGGCATCCACCTGCTCAGCCAGCGCATACAGCGAGGCCACCACCGCTTCCACATCATCGATGTCGTGCCAGGTAAACAGCGGTTCGCTGCCTGCCGGATGAAACGGCTGCGTATGCTGGCGCAGCGCATCGGTGAGGGAATGATAGAACGAGTAGGATTTTGACAGCAGGATAAAGCCCATGCGCAGCATGACGCTGGAGATAGGCGCGGTGTTGTTCAGCAGCGGCACATTGCCGATGCGATAACCGAGGCGATTGGCCGCTTCCAGCACCTTCTGCTCCGTCGCCGCGCGCACCGGCGCACGACGGTTTAATACGCGATCAACGGTTGCCACGCCAACACCGGCAGCGGCGGCAATCGCGGTCATGGTGATTTTACTCATGTGCTAATTCCAGATTAAAATGATAATAAATTATCAAAAATAATGCCTTAACCCGCTAAAAATCACCAATCCTCAAACGCAGAAATCATCATTAAACGGCATCGAGTGATAGAGAATCTCTCAGTATTTTGATCGCCCTCGCAAAAACGGAATAACCCATTTCATTTTCATACCATTCAGAATAAATGTTTGATATTTATTGGCGCATTAAAGGCGGTTTAGGCTGATGGTTTTGCATCAGAAAAAGTGATGAAGCGTGGAAAAAGATCCGTATGGTCATCATCAAAGTCCACACCGCTTAACGCTCAGGAGAAAACAATGAAAATCGCTTTTGATGTGGATGTAATCAGGGATCTTGGCATTACGCGCATGGTGCATCAGGTGGCGGAATGGGGCTACAAGTACATCGAGCAGTCGCCGCACCCGCAGATCAATCCGTTCTATAAACATCCGAAAGCCAGCCGTGAAATCATGCGCGAATACAAAAATGCGCTGAATGCCACCGGGCTGGAAATCTCCTCGTTCATTACCGTTTATCGCTGGTCTGGCCCGGATGAACTGCGTCGTCAGGCGGCGGTGAAGAATTGGAAACGCATGATCGAGATCGCCGTCGAAATGGGCGTGCAGGTGATCAACACCGAGCTGTCGGGCAATCCCAACGAGCCGGAAATTTGTGAAGAGATGTTCTATCGCTCGATGGAAGAGCTGCTGCCGATCATCGAACGTGAAGGTATCCGCGTCGAGATACAGGCGCACCCGTGGGATTTCTGCGAGCAGAACAACGAAACCGCAGACATTGTGAAGTCGTTCCGCAGCGAAAACGTCAAGTACATCTACAGCGCACCGCACACCTTCTACTACGACAAAGGCGTGGGCGATGTGAAGAACATGCTGCATTACGCCGGTGACGATCTGTCGCATATGCTGATCGCCGATACCATGAACCATACCAAACACTGCCGCTATATCGTTAACCCGCCTGGCGTGGATGCGACTATCCACCAGCATGTGGCGGTCGGTGAAGGCGAAGTGAATTTCGATGCGCTGTTTGAAGCGCTGCGCGAGATGAATTTCGCCAACCGTACCTTTAAGGTCGGCGGCGAGTCGATTATCTCGGCGGCGCTGTTTGGCTATCCGGAAAAGATGAAGTATCAGGCGGTGGAAACCCGTGAGCTGATTGAGCGTGAGCTGTTGGGTTAGTTAAGTGAGCGCTGATGCCCTCACCCTAGCCCTCTCCCACAGGGAGAGGGAACTAAATAGTCCCTTCTCCCGCTGGCGGGAGAAGGTTAGGATGAGGGCCCGCTCTGATGGAATGCACGCAACATGAAAGCAGTGACGCTGGCCGAGCTGGCAAAACAACTGGGCGTGGGTGTCGCCACGGTTGACCGGGTACTCAACGATCGCGGCGGCGTATCGCCCGCCATGAGCAAAAAAATCCTGCAGGCAGCGCGTGACGCCGGTTTGAAACGCATTCTGCCCGAGGAGCATCGCCATCCGTGGCAGATCGAAGTGCTGCTCAGCGGTAACGCCTCCTTCTTCTTCCAGCAATTAGCGCAAGACTTTGCCAAACTCGCCGACGAACTCGGTTATCGCCGTCTGCGTCTGCATCGCACGCTGATTCCGGAAAACGCGCCGGAAAAACTTGCCGCACACATTACCGCCAGCAGTAAAAAGATGGACGCGCTGATCGTCTTCGCCCATGAAAACCCGCTGATCTACGATGCGCTCGCCGCCTGTAAAGCGCGTGGCGTGCCGGTAATCACCCTGGTCGCCGATCTGCCCGATGCCGCGCGGCTGTGTCACGTCGGCATCGATCAATACAAAGCCGGACGCACCGCCGGTTTGATGCTCGGCAGCATGCTGTCGCAGCCGGGTGAAGTGGTGTTGATGAGCGGACGCGCCGATTACGCCGCGCATCGCCTGCGCATTGAGGGGTTTCAGGCGGTGCTGGCCGAACGCTTTCCGCAGCTGCGCCTGCGCGAGATTCTTGCCGGTCAGGATGAACGCGAACGCATCAGCCGTCTGCTAGAAAAAACGCTGGCTGCCTCGCCGCCGATTGTCGGGTTGTATAACACCGGCATTGGCAATACACAGGTGCACGAAGCGCTGGCGCGGCATCGTCTCGACGGCAAAGTGCTGTACGTCACGCACGAGTTGTACAGCACCACACGCAGGCTATTGCAGGATCGGGTGCTGACCTTAACCCTCGATCAAAACACCCTGCGCCATGCCCAGCTCGCGTTAACGCTGATGCTGCGGCATCTGGAAGAGGGCGAGATTCCCGATACTTATCAGCCCGGTAAAGTGGACTTTATGCTGTTTACGCAAGAGAACTTTACATAATCGGACTTTGCGTCGCACCGCCAGCGCGGTTAAATCGCCTGTATCACGCGCTGCTACACTCAGTAGCAGCAAAAATACAAACACAACAAGGCGAAACCACTATGTCGGAACATCAGTATCAGCCCGCGAAAGTCTGGACCTGGGACCCGGAAGCCAAAGGTAACGGCGCGAAAACCAACCGTCCAACCGCCGGGCCGACGCACGAGAAAGCCCTGCCGGTCGGCAAACATCCGCTGCAGCTTTACTCGCTCGGCACGCCAAACGGCCAGAAAATTACCATCCTGCTGGAAGAGTTGCTGGCGGTCGGTGCCAAAGACGCCGAATACGATGCCTGGCTGATCCGTATTGGCGATGGCGATCAGTTCTCCAGCGGATTTGTCGATGTCAACCCGAACTCGAAAATCCCGGCGCTGAGCGACCATTCCGTCACGCCACCACAGCGCGTGTTCGAATCCGGCAACATCCTGCTCTATCTGGCCGAGAAGTTCGGTCACTTCCTGCCAACCTCGCTGGCGGGCCGCACCGAAACCCTGAACTGGCTGTTCTGGCTGCAAGGCTCTGCACCGTACCTCGGCGGCGGCTTTGGTCACTTCTATCACTACGCGCCAGAAAAAATCGAATACGCCATCAACCGCTTCACGCTGGAAGCCAAACGCCAGCTGGACGTGCTGGATCGCCAGCTGGCCGACCATCGCTTCCTCGCCGGTGATGAATACACCATCGCCGACATCGCCACCTGGCCGTGGTACGGCAATCTGGTGCTGAACAACCAATATGGCGGCAGCGAATTCCTTGATGCGCAGTCGTACAAAAATGTGGTGCGCTGGGCGAAAGAGATTGCTGAGCGTCCGGCGGTGATTCGTGGTCGTAAAGTGAATCGCGCCTTTGGTGCCGAGCCGCAGGATCAGCTGCTGGAGCGCCATGATGCCGCCGATTTCGATAACAACACTGAAGACAAACGTCAGGCGCGAGGAGAGAAGTAATGGCTGCATATGTGGTGTTTATTAAGGACGAAACCTTAGACAAAGACGAGCTGGCAACCTACGCAGAGAAAGCTGGCCAGGCGCGCGGCGATCACCCGATCACCCCGCTGGCGTTTTATGGCCAGCTGGAAACGCTGGAAGGTCCGGAAGCGGAAGGCGTGGTGGTGCTGGAGTTTCCGGATGCTGAAGCGGCGAAAGGCTGGTATTTCAGCCCGGCGTATCAGGAAGCCAAAGCGCATCGCCTGAAAGGCGCGAAGTACCGCGTGCTGCTGGTGAATGGCGTCGCGTAATTGACGTAAGGTCGCCATTCATGGCGACCTTATCAAACCCCGCACTTACCCCAACCTAAACAACGAAATCGCCTGCTTCAACGCATTAGCCTGCTGCTGCTGTTGCTGCGCCACCTGCAGCGTTTCCGCCACGTGCTGCACGTTATGATGCACGCTGTGATCGATGCTATTGATGCTCTGCTGAATCTGCTCAATGCTCAAATTCTGCTGCTCACTCATCTCCGACAGTTCCGTCACCAGCTGCGATAACCCACTAATACTGCGATGAATCTCGCGCATGGTTTGTGCCGCATGCTCCACCTGCACGGTGCCGTGCTCGGTGCTGGTGGAACTGGCATCCATCAGCTGACGGATTTCGCGCGCCGCACTTTCGCTGCGCATCGCCAGGTTACGCACTTCGCTGGCGACCACGGCGAAACCGCGGCCCTGATGACCGGCGCGCGCCGCTTCCACTGAGGCATTCAGCGAGAGAATATTGGTCTGAAACGCAATGCCGTCGATCAGCTCCAGAATGATCTTCACCCTTCTCGACTCTTCGCTGATTTTTTCCATCGAGCGAATCGCCGACTGAATATTCTCTTCACCACGCGTCGCCACCGCACGGGTTTCACTCGCCAGCGCGCGTGCGCTCTGCGCTTTGTCGCGGGTTAAGCTAGCGGCGATGCTGATTTCCGTCATGGCGCTGGCTGCCACTTCCAGCGCCTGCGCCTGCTCATCGGTACGCGTCGAAAGCGCGGCGTTGCGTTCAAGAATGCTGTCGGACTCCGCCAGCAACTGGTCTACGCCGTCGCTGACCTGATGCAAGGTGCCGTGCATGGTGCCGAGCGTAGTGCTGAAGGTGCGCGCGAATGGCGTTTCACTCTGCTGGGTATCGGCACTCAGCGTGAGATAACCGGCTTGCTGATTGATGTGTGCCGCCAGTTGCGCCACTTCGCTGGCGGAGCGCGCATCGGCTACCATCTGGCGCGCAATCACCAGCAGCATCGCCGTTTGCACCACCACAAACAGCGCGTGGAACAACACCATGTCCCAGCCCGGATGATGGAACACCACCACGCCGAACAGATCATTTTCCTGCAGATAATTGAACAACACATGGTGCGTGGCGGCCGCCGTAGCGCCCATCAATAAGGGGCGCACATCACGCCATGCCAGCAGCGCCGACATCAGCACAAACACCGAGAAGTGATACTCGGTTTCGCCGCCGCCAACCTGAATCAGCAAACCGGCCCAGCCGATTAACAGCGCGGATAACACCAGCCGTGACGTGAGCGTACCGCGCAGTGCGGTGCCGAAAAACGTCGCCAGCAGCGCCAGCACTAAGCCGGCAATCAGCGCCACCAGCACGCTGTCATTGAGCCAGCCAACGCCAAGTGCAATCGGCAACAGCGCCCAACTGAGGATCACCGCCAGGCTATCCGCGCGCTGGGCGATACGTTTGAGCGAAACCATCTCCACCGGCGAAGCCGCCGGGCCTGACAAGGGCGTTGCGATCATGACATTTTTCCACACCAGAAGTTGATCGCAGAGCCCCAAAATCGTGGGGCAAAGCGCACGGACTCAGTGGTGAAAAATATCGGCGAAGCGGTGAGAAAGTTTAGTTGCGCTAATAAATGAGGTGTGGAGTTGTGAGGATGATCACCAAAGCCGTGCAACACAATTTCATTCCCTTCAGCACAGAAAACGATAGACTTGTTCGCCACACAAGCTGCTAACCGATAGAGGCTAATGATGGATTCACCCTGCACGCTCAGCGTCCTGGTCACGGCTCATAATTGCGAAAAGTATATTGCCGAGACATTAAACAGCCTTAAAAATGCCTGCACGGGCATTGAGGATGCGGTTGAGATTGTTTTGGTGAATGACGCATCCACAGATAACACCAGTGAGTTGCTGCACACTTTTGCCGCCTCATTCAGCCAGGTGAAAATCTTCGACGTGATGTTCCGTAACATCGGCAAGGTAAGAAATTTTGGCGTCAGCAAATGCAGTGGCGACTACGTTACGATGCTGGATGGTGACGATCAGCTTCTTCAGAACTCTTTTGCTGACATCGTGCCTTTTTTGCAGGCGCAAAAACCGGATATTCTGCTGGCACCGCTGAATGAAGTTTATGAAAGTAAACCGCAGCCGCTAAAGTGGAACGGTTTGCAGGTTACTGCCTTATCGCAGCATCAGGTGATTGAAAAATTCCTTATCCACCGCGATATTCAGGCGCATTTTATCGGCCAGTTTATTAAACGATCGCTATTTACCGATAATCACTTTCCCGATTTCACCTGCTACGAGGATGCGTATTTATTCCCTTCTATCCTGAAAGCCAGTGAAAAGATCTCTTTAGCAAAATATGGGCCTTATCTTTATTTTAAACGGGGTCAAAGCCTCTCCAGCGCGCTGGATGCCAATAAAATATCGATGCTGATCAAAGCCACGCAACAGATGGATAATGTGCTCGGTGAAAAATACCGCAACCTGCTCGCTTGCCATTGGATCAATCTGGCTCATAAATTTTATCCGCTGATTATTGATGAACATGAGAAAGGTGTGGTGAAGCAGGCGATAGAAAACGTGCCTTTCGCTTCATTTATGATGGACAGTAAAGTCAGATTTAGCCTGAAGAAAAAGTTTCTGAAGTTGAAGTTGCGGGGAATGGCTTGAGGCGTTGATGAAAGCGGTCGCCATAAATGGCGACCCTACCAAGTCTATTTATGGGTTATGAATTTATGCTGCATCAGCGCATAACTCATAATAATCGATGCCATCAGAATAAACACCGAACTGCTTTGTATCCATACGGTATCGGTCAAACCGAATATAAAAATGGAAACAGGAAGCAGCGCGACATCCAATGCCCGACGACGCATTGCCGCCACAATTAAACCCACATAAAAAAGAATCAGGGTGACAGCACCCGCGATACCTTGCAGCGAAAGCGTTTCTAAAAAATCATCGTGCAAGTGATACATCACATTTTTATAAGCCTCAGGATTAGCGCGTTCATAGGTTTTAATATAAACGCGCGCTTTATCCGTTCTGTCATCCGGACTTTGCCCCAGCAGCGACCAGGAAACGCTGTGATAGCCACTTTTCCAGATCGAGAAGCGCGCACCAATTGAGGTATCATTATTTTTCTGATAGCTGTCTATTTCGTTCTGGATGTTGTCCAACCGATGCATAATGGAGCTGGGCATCAAGAACAGCCCCCCCGCAATGCAAAGAACTAAAATCACCAGCGAATATTTTCCTGCCCAGCGATGAACCAGATAAAAACAGAGCAAGTATAAAACGGGCAGCACCAACACCGCCGCACGTGACTCAGTGAGGAACATCAGCAGCATATTCACCACAAAGATAGCGGTGAACAGCAGAATTTGATTAAGGCGGCGAACTATCACCTTATTGACAATAAACAGTGCCGTTAAAGCCAGTGCAGTGATCAGGTATGAAACGGTCCCTGCTGAATCTGTAAGTAATTTTATTCGTCGCTGCGTATGAACATGCTCGTAAAAGCCAGCGCCAAGTGTCAGCAGCAGCCCAAAAATTAGCAGGCACACGCTAATGCGCATGACTTTGGCTGACAAACAATGACGCCATGCGATGAAAAAATAGCTTACAACAGCGGAGATAATGAAAAGTTTACCGCCCTGAAAATAGTTATCCACCACATCGCTAAAATAAGCATCGGCATAAATGCACGACCAAATCATCCTGACCAAGCCCAGGAGTAAAATGGGAATGGCGACGATTAGAGCACTCTTATCCAGCACGAATTTTCTTTTTATTCCCTGAGCAAGCAGAAAAAACAGCGTTAAATAACCGACCAGATAGAAGGTTTTCTTAGGGTATGCCGGGATAACTAACGAGGTCGCAAACGCCATAGTCAACAACAGAAAGCAAAGCTGATAAACGTTGTTTTCGGTTAGTAGCGGCTTTAAACGTAAAGTCTGCACTCAAAAATACCTCATTTTAAAATACTTAATGCGCCAATAGAGTGCCGATATCAGTTGATGATTGCGGAACAAATATTTATACATCCTCTTCGCTTGCTGCGCGTTTTGAGGTGTTTCGAAAGGAACGTCGGCTAACGGTGAAGTCTGATAAAGATCGCGATAGTAATGGCCAACGTGCTGTTGATTCCACTGTTGCCAGGGTTTATCAGCACCGGCGTAATGCAATAAGCAGGTATTATGCGGCACATCCTGCGTATAACCGTTATCATCGTGTGAGAGCATGTTAATGGTATTAAAGCGAGCTTCCGTAAATATCACACGATCTTCAAGCAGCGTATTTAACGCATCCTGATCAAGATACTGGAACTGCTTTCCCTTTTCGCTAATCAAATTAAACGCGCGTTCACTCACCTGCTCTCGGTTCCACTTTTGAACATCAATCAGCATCATGCCAGCATTAAAGTAGCGTTTTCCACGCAGGCCAACATTTTCAGCCAACTGCGCTTGCAGTGCTGCAATCTCACCTACAACCAGGGCAATTACCTCGGATGGCATAGCAATTTGCCATAATTCGTCGAGAGAATTCAGACAAACCATATCCGCATCGAGATAAAGCAATTTAGCGGCATGCGGCAAGATAAGCGGAGCGAGAAAACGATAATAGGTCGCGCGAGTGAATAACTCTGTGGTAGGGAACGCGCTAAACAAACCATCCTGAATATGATGCAGCGTTAATCCATGTGGCGATCCAGCGAATATTTTTTCCAGACGCACAGTGTCAACTGCAGATATTTCCGAAGAGATAAGATGAAAGTGATAACGAACATCATTGGCATGCTTGATTATCGACATGATGGTAATCAGCGAGTGGCCAATGAATTTACCATCAACACCAAAAAAAATATGCCGGTCGCTGTGCGCGGGAAAAAGGTGCTGAGAATTTATGGTGTTGAGAATCTCTTTATCCATCCTGCACTTCTCTCCGGTCGAACGCATGCGTTCTGTTAATGCATCATGCCTGAGCAATCATTAACCAGAGACAATTCTGGTTGCAGCCGGAGTTTATCAGTCAGAGTTAGGCAAATAAAGCGAAGTGGAGGAGGAATAAATCGGGTTTCCAACGTAAAACTCTCCTGCGAGCAGGAGAGTTTTGGTAAATAAAAATGTTATTTCGCCGCGAACTGCGCATAGTTCTCAGGCGTAATGGTTTGATACGGAATCCAGTTAAACGCCTGCACTTTCTGCTTCTCCAGCAGCGCTTTAGTCACTTGCACCGCACCGGTCGCCTGCCCTTTTGCATCCTGGAAAATGGTCAGCGTCATTTTACCGTTCTTCACGAACTGCTGACCATCTGGCGTGCCGTCGATACCGGCGACCAAAATCTTCTCATTCTTCGCCTGACTGAGCGCCATGATGGCACCAATCGCCATCTCATCATTATTCGCCGCGATAGCGTCAATCGGTCGCTGGTTCAGCAGCCAGCTCGACACCACATCCACCGCTTCGTTGCGCTGCCATTTGGCGCTCTGCTTCTCAATCACCTTCATATCTTTATATTTGGCGATCACCGCTTCCACCGCGCGGGTGCGTTCGCGCGCTTCTTCGTTCGACAGCGCCCCCATCAGAATCGCCACATTGCCTTTGTAGTTCATCTTCTTCGCCAGCGCTTCCATCTGCATTTCGCCGCCCAACGCCGAGTCAGAACCGACATACGCCATGTCGGTGGGCAGCTTCACTTCCGGTTTACGGTTGACGAAGATCAGCGGAATGCCGGCGTTTTTCGCTGCGGTAATCATCGGCAATACGCCTTGCGTATCGACCGGATTGAGGATGATGGCATCGACGCCCTGATTAACAAAATCATCCACCTGTTGCACCTGCAGCGCCACATCGCCTTTGGCATCGACAAACTGGCTGTTGAGCTGATTGGCTTTCAGTTCCTCCTGCATCTGGGTGCGCAGAATCGAAACGAAGTTGAGATCGAAGTTCGCCAGCGCGACGCCGACGGTGAAGGTTTTAGCGCTCGCGCTCAGGCTGAGCAGCAATGCGCAGAGGCACAGCATCACATTTCTGATGTTCATAGGTTAGTCCTGTAGGGTTGAGATATTATTATTTATTTCATCGAGTTAACGCCGGGCAACAGGCAAATACCCGGCGGTGGAACCGTTAAAGCGTGAAGTGATCGCGGAATTGCTGCAGCGCGGCACCACTTTCGCCGCTGGCCCAGCCTTCCAGCGCCACGGTGCCCTGATAACCGACATCGTGCAGCGCGCGGGCGATCGCGCGATAGTTAATTTCACCGGTCCCCGGCTGCTGACGCCCCGGCACATCCGCCACCTGAACCTCCCCAATCGCCGAACCACAGCGGCGAATCAATTCGATCAAATTGCCTTCGCCGATCTGCGCGTGATACAGGTCGAGGTTCATCTTGAGCGCTGGACTGTTTACCGCTTCCACCAGCGCCAGCGTGTCGGCGGCCAGCGCGAACGGCGTGCCGGGATGATCAACCGGCAAGTTAAGGTTCTCCAGCGTGAAAACGCGTCCGGCGCGCTCGCCCAGCTGCGCCACTTTGCGCAGCGTATCGGCCGCTTTCAGCCACATCGCGCCGGTCACCACTTCCACCGGTTTGACCGGCAACCCTTTGTCATCCAGCCCGGTGCCGTGCAGGTTTAACGCCGGACAGTTAAGCCGCTCGGCCACCGCCAGCGACGCTTCGGCACTTTGCAGCAGCTGCTGGATCTCGTTATCGTCGGTCAGGTTGCCGCTGAGGTAGCCGGTCATTGAGGTGAAACGCGCGCCGGTTGCTGCCAGCGCATCGATATCTTTGTCGGCCCAGCCCCAGATTTCGACGCCAAAGCCCAGTTCATGAATGCGTTTCACGCGCTCGACAAAAGGCAGATCGAGAAACACCATTTCGGCACAAACCGATAGCTGATAACCGGCCATTAGCGACCTCCCAGTTTGATCGGCTGCTGCTGCTGCACCGAGTCGATACAGGCCAGCGCGATCTCCAGCGCGTTTCGCGCATCTTCACCGGTAGCACGCGGGGTTTCGCCACGGCGAATGCAGCGGGCAAATTCCGCCATCTCCGTCACATAGGCTTCGCGCAGCAGGTCTGAATCCATGCGTGAGGTTTCAATCGCGATGCCATCCTGGTGATAGCGCACGCAGTTGTTAACGTTGATGTGGCCCGCCTGCAACATGCCTTTGCTGCCGAACACTTCACCGCGCACGTCGTAGCCGTATACCGCCTGGAAGTTGGCTTCAGCGGTGGCAATCGCGCCGTTATCAAAGCGAATAGTGACCACCGAGGTATCGAGCAAGCCTTTGTCTTTGAAATCCGGGCGCACCAGCGCATCGGCCAGCGCATAGACTTCCACCGGCTTCGCGCCGGGATTGAAGTGCAGCAGCGTGTCAAAATCGTGGATCAGCGTTTCGAGGAAGATCGTCCACTGCGGGATGCGCGAAGGATCGTGCAGGCCGGGATCGCGCGTCAGCGATCGGCTCAGCTGCGTGGTGCCATTCTCACCCGCTTTCACCGCGGCGATCGCTGCAGCAAAGCCGGAATCAAAGCGGCGGTTAAAACCGACCTGCAATACTACGCCAGCCGCTTTCGCGGCAGCAATCGCGCGATCCGCCTCATCCAGCGTCACCGCCATCGGCTTTTCGCAGAACACATGCTTGCCGGCATTCGCGGCTGCGATCACCCATTCGGCGTGCGTACGCGCCGGCGCGGCAATCGCCACCGCTTCAATGTCGGTATCCTGCAGCAGCGCATGCAGATCGCTATAGGCTTGGGCGACGCCCAGCTTGTTGGTCAGCGCGTCGGCGGCGCCCGGTTGCGGATCGGCCACCGCCGCCAGGATCGCTCCCGGCACGCGCCAGGCCAGGTTTTCCGCGTGGAAACTGCCCATGCGTCCGGCGCCAATCAGGCCGACGCGTACTGGCTTAAGATGAAATGTCATGACCTATTCCTTTTTGTTTTGGATGTACTCATTCGAGCGCAGGGATGTGCAATCTGTAGTGCAAAGGCGATGCCAACTGCAATCCGCCGCTTTATGTGAGGCATAACACAGATATAGCTCACAATCTGGCAACAAAATTTACATGTCAACTTCACATGTCAATAAAATGGACATTCCATCTTCATCAGGAGTGTCACATGCGTGCCAGTGAGCGTTTGCCGTTTAAAGATGAAAGCGATCCGATCTTCAGCTTGCCGGACAGCGCGGAGGTGGGTGAATGGGATACGTTGTTGTGGCAGGGCTGGCACAGCTTCGAACGCGGTGAACAGCCCGGCTGGATGCGGCACAGCATTTTGCAGTCGTGGCAGCGATCGCAGCAGCGCGCGATCGATCCCGCCACCTTTGCCTATGTCTCGCCGCCCGCGACGGAACTGGCGGCGATCCTTGAGCACAACGCCGAGTTGATCCTCGCAGCGCGCAGCATCATGGAAAACCTGCTAGCGTATAACCCGGATGGCCACATCAACCTGACCGATGCGCAAGGTGTGACGCTGCATTTCTGCGGCGCGGATCTAACGCCGGTCGGCAGCATCCTGCGCGAAGAGGTACTCGGCACCAACTGCACCGCACGCTGCCTGATTGAGCAGCGGCTGGTGTATGTGCTGAGCGGCGAAAACTGGAAGCTCGATCTGCGCAAACGCCATCGCCAGTGCGCCGCCGCGCCGGTGCGCGATGCCACCGGCCAGCTGCTTGGCGTACTCACGCTGACCGCCACGCCCGACAACTTCAATGCGCACACGCTCGGCACGGTGCAGGCGGCAGCGGAAGCGGTCGGTCAGCAATTGATGCTACGCCGCTTGCTGGCCGAGCAGCAGTCGATCCTCGAAACCCTCAATGAGGGCGTGATCGTCTGCGATCGCCACGGCCGCATCAAAACGCTGAATCGCTATGCCCGCCAGATCTTCAGCGGCATCGATCCCCACGCTGGGCCGATCGATGTGCTGCTGCAACCGCAAGGCGGATCGCTGCTCACCATGCCGTTCTGCAATGATCGTGAGCTGCAATTTATGCCGGATGGCGTCCATCCCCTTTCCTGCCTGATTTCGCTGATGCCCGCGCCCGACGGCGGCCGCGTGCTGTCGCTGCGCGAGAACCAGCGTATCCGCGCCATTACGCGCCGCGTGATGGGCGTGGGCGCCAGCTACACCTTTGAGATGATTCGCGGGCACGCGCCGCGCGTGCTGCAAGCGATTCAGAAAGCGCGCGCCAGCAGTCGCTCCGACAGCACCGTGTTATTAACCGGCGAAAGCGGCACCGGTAAAGAGCTGTTCGCGCAGGCGATTCACAACGCCAGCCCACGCCAGCAGGAAGCGTTTATCGCGCTCAACTGCGGCGCGCTGCCGCGTGATTTGGTGCAGAGCGAACTGTTTGGTTATGTCGACGGCGCGTTTACCGGATCGCGGCGCGGCGGCTCGGCGGGCAAGTTTGAGCTGGCGGATGGCGGCACCTTGTTCCTCGATGAGATCGGCGAAATGCCGCTCGAGGCGCAAACCAGCCTGCTGCGCGTGCTGCAGGAAGGCGAAGTGGTGAGAATCGGCGCGGCGCATCCCATCAAGGTTAACGTGCGTATCATCGCCGCCACCCACTGCAATCTGCTCGACGCGGTAGAGAAAGGCGCGTTCCGCCGCGATCTCTACTATCGCCTGAATGTGATTTCGCTGGAGATCCCGCCACTGCGCGAGCGTCAGGAGGATATTCCCGGTTTGGTGAATACCTTTATTCAGGCGCTCTGCACCCGGCTGAAGCGCATTGCGCCGCAACTCTCCGCCGAGGCGATGAGCTGTTTACAGGCGTGGCACTGGCCCGGCAACGTGCGCGAGCTGGAGAATCTGGTCGAGCGCATGGTGAATCTGTGTGAAGGGCTGGAGATTGATCGCCACGATCTGCCGGAAGAGATGGTGCTGCGTAACGCGCCTGTCGCCAGCGAATTGAGCTCGCTACAGGAGAATGAGCGCCAGCATGTGATGCAGGTGGTGCGCGAGCAGAAAGGCAATCTGCGCCAGTCCGCGCAGCTGCTAGGGATTTCACGCACCGCGCTGTATAACAAGCTGAATCAGTGGCAGGTGGATGTGGCGGGATTGCGGCGCGGGTAAGTGCGGCTTGTTGCCCTCACCCCAGCCCTCTCCCACAGGGAGAGGGAGCTAGTCGGTGCATTATTCAATTCCCTCTCCCTTTGGGAGAGGGTTAGGGTGAGGGGAAAAAACTACAACGACGCCCCACCACAAATCACCAACTCCTGCCCGGTAATCGCATCGGCGGCCGGCGACAGCACAAATCCCGCCAGCGCCGCCACTTCCTCTGGCTTGATATAGCGCCCCATCGGCGGCAACTTTGGCGGTGAACTGGTGCGGCCAGGCTGCTGCAGCATGGGCGTCTCCGTCGCGCCCGGCGCAATCACATTTACCGTAATGCCTTTGGGTGCCAGTTCCGCCGCCCAGCTGCGCGCCATGCCCACCATGGCCGCTTTGGTGCTCACGTACTGGCTGCGATTCGCCGCGCCACGTGACGTGCGGCTGCCAATCAGCAAGATACGATCGCCCTGCGCCATCTGTGGCAGCAAAGCATTCGCCATGATCTGTGCCACCTGCACGTGCAAGTACCACAAACGCGCGCTCTGCTCCTCATCCAGCTCACCAAGCGGCGCAGCCGCCATCATGCCCGCAGCGTGCACCAGCGCATCCACCTTCGGCAGCGCCAGTAGCGCCTGCTTCAGCAGATTGGCATCCAGCAAATCCACGCTAACCGAGGTGAACGCCGAATGATCTTTCTGCACCGGCGTGCGGCTAAAACCGGTCACCTGCCAACCTTGCTGCAACAGATGGTCAGCGATCGCCGCGCCAATGCCAGAGCTGACGCCCGTCACCAGCGCGTGTCGCGGCCTGCTCATCCTTTCACCCAGAGTTCATCGACGCGCACGTATTTAATCGCCTGACGAAAATAGGTGTAAGCCACATGCAGCGCACCATCGTCACTCTGTTTAATGCTCGGATAGGAGAACTCGCGGTTAAGCTTTTGCTGCGAATTATTGGTCATGCAGTAGCCGTCGCCCTCGTCGAGATTACGTTGCCACGGCCAGCTGTTGCCGCCATCGGCGGAAATCGCCAGCGTCATTGGCGCGCGCGGTGCGCCCCAAAAAGCGGTGCGTCCGCTGTGCACCACCGGCTCGGCCGCCACCGCCACATCGCCGTCATCCTCTTCATCTTCGATTTCGTCATACAGCGATAAGCGGCGCTCGCTGGCATCTTTGGCGCTCATGGCGTTAAACACCAGCGCCAGATGGCCGTTGTGCAGCGTCGTGACCTGAATCGACGAGTTGTTGTTTGGCAGTTCAGTCGCCAGCGGTGCACTCCAGCTTTCGCCACCGTCGGTTGAACGGCTTTGATAGATGAAATCGGCCCAGCGGCTGCGATACAGCGCCAGTAAGCTGCCATCCTGCAGCAGCGTGATGTTCATATGCACGCAGCCCAGGCTGTCCGGCACCGCCACATCGCGCCAGCTTTGGCCTTTATCGCTGGAAATTTTCACCGCGCTGATATCATCGTTACCCACCCATTTCACGCCGGGCTGCGTGCGGCAGTAAAACACCGGCAGCAGCCAGTTACCGTTTGGCAGCACCACAATCGGCTGGCGAATAAAGGTGCCGGGCTGATCGAGCAAAGTGTCGATAGCGCCCCAGCTGCGGCCGAAATCACGTGACTGGCGATAGCGCACAATCGCGGTGTCCTGATTGCCGGACTTCTGCGCCGTCCACAGCAGCCAAAGCACCTGGTCGGGATCGAGGAACAGCACCGGATTCTGCTCGGATCGCGTGGGGTCGTCAGACAGCTTTTGCGCCTCGCTCCACTGCGTGCAGCCGTTTTCCAGCCGCGAGCACCACACAGAAATATCGGCGATCCCCTCCTGCGTGCCACCAAACCATACGCACAGCAGGTCGCCATTGGGCAGCGGCAGCAGATTCGCCGCGTGGTTCTGCGGGCAGACCGAAGGCAGCATCGCCGTGAGCTGTTGCGCATCCTGTGCGTGCGGAGAGAGGTTACCGCTGCGTTCAACGGTAAGGGTTACATCACTCATTTCAGGCTCCACTGTTTTGCATTGAAGATTTCGGGGCTTTTTTTTCATCGGTTTGGCTTGACGGGATCAGGCGGTCAATCACCATGATCACCGCAGGCGTGACCAGCGCCACATACATGTTGTTGATACCAAAAGGATCGCCGAGCAGATACCACACCGAGGTCATGACGCAGGCACCAATCAGGCCGGCATTAGCGCCGCGCGTGCTTTTAAAGAACGGCAGATAGAAGGCGATGATTGCCACCACTGAAATCGACAGACGAATGGCGCGGGTGAAGAATGAGAGCTTCAACACTTCCGGTACGAACAACACGAAAATCAGCGGCAGGAAACCGATCAGCAGCGACAGCCAGCGCGTCATGCGGAACTCGCGCTCCGGCGTCGGATTGCGATAGGGCACGTAGAAATCTTTCACCACCAGCGAGGCGATCGCCAGCGCTACGGTGCTGACGCTGACAAAGATTGACGCCACTAATGAGGTGGTGACAATTCCCGCCAGCCACGGGCTCATGTCCTGCAGGAACACCGGCAAAGCATAGAGACTTTTGATATCGGGATGCAGATATTTCGCCGCCACGCCAATCAGCGCGATGGCAATGGCAATCGGCATGCAGAAGAAGAACGCCACCCAGGTTGCACGTTTGGCGGACTCGGCACTTTTGGTCGAGGCAATCGCCTGAATCACAAACTGGGTACAGAAGATCGAGCCGATGGTACCAATCATCCAGGCGAAGATGGTGCTGCCACCAACGTTGCCATCCCACGTCCAGTAGAAATGCGGCATCTCTTTGATCATCGGGCTAACGCCGCCGGTCATGTGCAGCGCCACGCCGAGAATGATCAGAATCCCGATATATTTCAGTCCGCTGTGCAGCAGCGTGACCCAGGCGATGCCTTTCATGCCGCCGAACATAAAGTAGAACGTACTGACGATCGCGGTGATCACTGCCGCCGTGGTGAGATCGAGGTTGAGCACCGTGGAGATCGCCGCCGCACCGCTCACGTAGTTACCGACGTTAACCAGCAGCAGTGCATAGATCATGATCAGCGAGATAATGTTTTTGGTGGAGTTGCCATAACGTTCAGCGATCGCCGCAGAGATGGTTATTTTGCCAGTGTTGTAGATGCGTTTGACCAGCAGAAAGCCAAACAGCGGGAATCCAATGGCGGCACCAATCACCGACCATGACGCGGCAAAGCCATCCTCGAAGGCCGCCTGAGCCGTACCGATGGTGGATTTTGCGCCGATGTATTCCGACATCAGCATCACGCCCACCACAAAAGCCGGCATCACATTGGAGCCGGCCATAAAGTCACCGCTGTTTTTACTGCGCAGGCGCCAGGTGAGCCAGGTGGTGAACAGGATGTACGCAATGACAATCCCGACGATAATCACCATCCCTTCTGTAGAGAATTGTTTCATTTCAGCCTCATCGATAACGTAGGGTCGTGGAACGCGCTGGGCTTCACGCGTTCCGTTGATGAGGTGGCCAATGTTGTTATTAACGCGTGTCTCTGCACTTCGCCACCCCACTTACGCTTATGATTCATTTCGCTCAAACAAGAATGAATTTACGCATAATAGGGGCAATTTATAAGGTAAACCGGGCTGGATTTGTTTGAAGTTGCTCACAAATCATCAATGATGATTATAAATAATCAAAATAGACTGAGTAATTACAGCTCCGTTTGCAGAAAATCAACAAACGCGCTGATGCGCACCGGCAGCTGACGCTGCGGCTGCCAGACGGCAAAAATGTCGCCATCAGCGGCGCTCCACTCTGGCAGCACATGCAGCAGTTCACCGCGTTTGATGCTGTGCTGCGCATCCCACCACGAACGCAGCAGAATGCCATGCCCATCTAGCGCCATCTGCATCGCCACTTCGCCATCGTTGGTGATTAAGCTGCCGCGCACCTTTTGCGTCAGCTGCTGTGTGCCATCGCCCAGGCGCCACAGCGCGAAATCACTGTCGAACTGGCGCAATAAAATGCAGTTGTGCTGCGCCAGCGCGGCGATGCTTGCTGGCATGCCGTGGCGCGCGGCGTACGCAGGTGAGCAGCACAGCACGCGCGGATTGGTGCGCAGCTTACGCGCAATCAGTCGCGCATCGGGCGGCTCACCGACGCGGATGTCGATGTCCACGCGCGCATCGAGAAAATTGAGCGGCTGGCTGCTGAGCTGCAAACTCATGGCTAATTCGGGATGCAGCGCGGCAAAGCGCGACACACAAGGGGCGACGTGACGCCGTCCAAAGCCGAAAGAGGCGTTGATGTTGAGCGAGCCACGCAGCACCGAGGTTTGGCTGCTCACCGATTCTTCCAGCTCCGCCAGCTGATCCAGTAGCGGACGCGCGCCCTCCAGATAGCGTTTGCCCTCCGCCGTCAGCTCCAGCCGCCGCGTGGTGCGCTTGAGCAGCTGCACGCCTAAGCGCTGCTCCAGCTGGCTCAGGCGCTTGCTCACTGCCGGAAGCGATAAGCCAAGTTCACGTGCGGCGGCGGTTAAGCTGTCCAGCGCCGCCACGCGCACGAAGAACGCCAGATCATCGGTTGAAGTGCGCGATTCTCTACTTTTATTCAACATTGGCTTATCGCTCAGGCTAATTATTTCCCACAGATGCATGGTTATACTGCGTACAGAACATCAACAGCAACCTGCGAGAAACCCTATGAGCGGCAAAAACTATAAAATCGCCGTCATCCCTGGCGATGGCATTGGCAAAGAAGTGATGCCTGAAGGCATCCGCGTGATGGATGCAGCGGCAAAGAAATTTGATATTGCGCTGGAGTGGCAATGGTTTGATTTCGCCAGCGCCGAATATTGGCAGCAGCACGGCAAAATGCTGCCCGATGACTGGTTCGCCACGCTCAGCCAGTTCGATGCCATCTACTTTGGCGCGGTGGGCTGGCCAGATGTGGTGCCGGATCACGTGTCGCTGTGGGGCTCGCTGCTGCAGTTCCGTCGCGAGTTTGATCAGTACGTCAATCTGCGCCCGGTGCGCCTGATGCCGGGCGTTAAAGCGCCGCTGGCCAATCGTCAGCCCGGCGATATCGATTTCTACGTGGTGCGTGAAAATACCGAGGGCGAATATTCGTCAGTGGGCGGCACCATGTTCCCCGGCACCGATCGCGAAGTGGTGATTCAGGAAACGGTAATGACGCGGGTTGGCGTCGATCGCATCCTGAAATTTGCCTACGATCTGGCGCAGAAGCGCCCGAAAAAACACCTCACGTCCGCGACTAAATCCAACGGCATCGCCATTACCATGCCGTATTGGGACAGCCGTGTGGAAGCGATGGCACCGAGCTATCCTGATGTGAAAGTCGATAAATATCATATCGATATTCTCACCGCTAACTTTGTGCTGCATCCGGATTGGTTCGACGTGGTGGTCGCCAGCAACCTGTTTGGCGACATCCTGTCGGATCTCGGCCCAGCGTGTACCGGCACCATCGGCATCGCGCCTTCAGCCAACATCAACCCGGAAGGCAAATTCCCTAGCCTGTTTGAGCCGGTGCATGGATCGGCGCCCGATATCGCCGGTAAAGGCGTTGCTAATCCGATTGGCCAGATTTGGTGTGGCGCAATGATGCTGGAGCATCTCGGTTACGCGGAAGCGGGCGCGGCGGTGTTAGATGCCATCGAACGCACGCTGGCAGCGGGCAACAGCCTGACGCGCGACCTCGGCGGCAGCGCATCAACCGAGGAGCTGGGCGCGGCTATCGCGCAGGCGCTGTAACATCCAGGTGCGCATCAATGCGCACCCTACAAAATCTGCACCGTTTCCGCATGCCAACCGTGCGGCAACGGTTGCGGGCGCGCAATTACCACGTTATGCAACTGCAGGTTCTCCACACCGCGCGCAAACACGCCCGGCAAGCCATCCGGATAGGCGGCAACGCCGTACGCTAAACCCGATGCGCTATCCAGTTTGTACGCATTATCGAGGCCCATGCCGGTTGGCGATTCGGGATTACACGGCGGGCGCACATCGTAATGCCCTTGATCCGCGCCTGCCGCCACCACTTGCCGCAGCTGCACATTCGCCAGCATCACATCACGAATCTGTCCCGGTTGTTCCGCATGCAGGTTAATTGCCCCTTCCATCACACCGCTGACGTTGCTGAATTGCAGCTGCTCAATGCTGCCCGGCGCGATCGCCGGATCGCGCGCGCGTACTGAAACAAACAGCGCATCGGCTTTACCCCAATGGCACGGCGGCGCATGGCGGCAGGCCAGCGTGATATTGCTGAACAGTAAACGGCGGAACTGGCCGCCATCGCGCGATAGCAAGCCAATTGCGCGATTGGAATCAAAGATGGTACAGCCGGAGACGGTGACATCTTCCACGTCGTCGAAGGTTTCGGTACCGATTTTGAACGCGCAGCTGTAAGAACGCAGCAGGCAGTTGCTGATCATGATTTGTCGCGCGGCTCGGCGCAGATGCGCGGGTTTTTGAGTGGCTTTGATGCAGATGGCGTCATCGGCCGCGCTCAGGTAGCTGTTACTGACAAACACCGCTTCACAGCTGTCGATATCCAGCGCATCGGTGTTCGGCATGCTCATGCTGTTATCGATGGTGAGGTGATCGACGTGCACATGACGGCAACTCACCAGATGTACCGTCCACATCGGTGCCTGAATGATGGTGAAATCTTCCAGCGTTACCTGCTCGCAATCCTCAAACACCACGATGCGCGGGCGCTGCGGACGCGGCAGGCGATATCCCTGATCGTCCTTTTCTGCGGCAAACCAGGCATCGCCGTTACCGTCGATCACGCCTTTACCACTGATGCGGATATTGCGCTGTCCGACGGCGTAGATCAGCACATGCTGCGACAGTTCAGCCTGGCTCTGCGCCAACTGCTGCTGATAATCCTCGACGCGGGAACTGGCGAGCAACGTGGCGCCCGCTTCGAGATGCAGATTGATGTTGGAACCCAGCGTTAAGGTGCCGAGATGATAGCGACCGGGCGGCACCGACAACGTGCCGCCGCCGCGCGATGCCAGATGATTAAGCGCGCGCTGGAAGCAGTAAGTATCCAGCGTCTCGCCATCGGCGATGGGATAGAAATCAGCCAGTGAAACGTGCATGCGGTTCTCCTGAATAGCGGCGATGCGCTATTGCAGCACGCGCCGCATGACCAAAACCTTTTGCTGGTGGACAACGTGTTTATTTCACCGCGCCTTCGGTGACGCCGCTGATAAATTTGCGCTGGAACACCAGGAACACCGCCACCAGCGGCAGAATGACAATCATCGCGCCCGCCATCAGCACCGGAATATCGATGGTATTTTTGTTCTGGAAAAACATCATGCCGATCGGCAAGGTGCGCAGCTCGTCTTTATTCACCAGAATCAACGGAATAAGGAACTCGTTCCACGTCCAGATAAACAGCAGCAGCGCCAGCGTGGACAGCGTCGGCCAGATTGCTGGCACCAGCAAACCCCAGAGAATTTTACGGCGCGAAGCGCCATCCATCACCGCCGCTTCCACCAGCTCGCGCGGCACCTGCTGCAACGCGGTGGCGATCATCAGCGTGGTGAACGGCAGCGATAGGGCAATTTGCGGCAGAATCAGCGCCAGATAGGTATTGGTGAGGCCCATCCAGCGCAACTCGTGATAGAGGGGAATAATAAAGGCTTCACTCGGCAGCACCATGCCAAGGCCCAGCAGCGCGGCAACCACCGTTTTGCCGGGGATCTTCAGCCAGGCAAAACCGAATCCCGCCAGAATGCCAAGCAGGATGCTGCAGATCACCACCGGAATCACCACCAGCACCGAGTTCATGAAGTAGACGTTGAAATGTCCCTGCTGCCACGCGGTGACGTAGTTTTTAAAATTCAGCGACGAGGGCAAGGTGAATACGCCCTGAAACAGCTCCATCTGCGTTTTGAACGAGGTCATCAGCGCCATTAAAAACGGCAGAATGGTCATCAGCGCGACAATCCAGATCAGCGCGCGTGAGACAGTTGGCGTGCCGCGCATCAGTGACGCTCCCGTAAACAAAGATGAATTAAGCCGTTGATCATTAACACAATCAGCATACTGAACACCGCCACGGCGGAGGCATAGCCGAAGTAATGCAGATCAAAGCCCTGCTTATACATAAAGATGTTGGTCACCATAGTGGACGTGCCCGGTCCGCCTTGTGTCATCACGTAGACCAGATCGAAAGCTTTGAGGCTGGCGATCACCGTCAGCAATAGCGCGATACGCAGTTCGGGACGCAGCGACGGCAGCGTGATGCGCATAAATTTCTGGCGGCGTGATGAGCCATCGAGATCGGCCGCTTCCAGCAGCGAGGGATCCATGCGCTGCAAGCCGGCCATAAACAGCACCAGGCAGAAACCGAAGAAGTACCAGGTGGCAACAAAGCCCACGGCGGGCAGCGCCCAGGTAAAATCGCCCAGCCACGACTTTGCCAGCTGCGGCAAACCGACGGCACGCAAGAACTGATCGATCGGACCAAACGCCGGGTTATACAGCCAGCGCCACACCACACCGAGCACCGCCATCGGCATGATGTACGGCAGGAAGAAGAGAATACGCAGCACGCTGCGCTCTTTGTTATTGCGCGTCTCATACAGGAAGCTGCACAACAGCAGCCCAACGCCAATCGGAAACAGCGTGTAGAACAGCATCAGCAAGGCGTTATTGCCAAGCGCCACCCAGAACACCGGATCCTGGAACATGCGCAAATAGTTGCCCATGCCGATGAAAATCGGCCACGAAGTGCCGTCCCATTCGGTAAAGCTGATCCCTAACGAGGCCAGCAGCGGCAGCAGCAGAAACACCGCATACACCAGCACCGCGGGCAGAAGATAGAGCGCATTGCGCCAGGCAGATTTATTCAGCATAACCGTACTCGCTTGCGGGCCTGTTGCGGCCCGGCCACTTACGCCGGGCCGTACGTCATCAGTGCTTGAGGGTTTTCAGGTAACGTTGATAGTTGTTATCGAAGTTGATCACCATCTGATCGGCGGTTTGACGTCCCGCCAACAGCAGCTGCACATTCTGATTCAGTTCAGCGTTCATGGTTGGCGTAGCCCAGTCGAGATAATGGCCGAGACCATCGTTGTCATTCAGCGTTACCCACACCTGATAGGCTTCCGCCAGCAGCGGGTTATCCGCCGGAATCTGCGCATTTTTGCTGGTGCCGGCCGGCAGGAAGCCCACTTTCAACCAGCGGTTCGCCATCTCATCCGAGACGATGTAATCGATGAATTTCGCCGCGGCGTCCTGCTGCGCTTTGTCTTTGGCGGTGCTGGTGATCGAGAACGCCAGATCGGTGCCGCCCACCATCAGCGGATGCTGTACGCCCTCGCCCGCTGGCATCGCGGCGAAGTGCAGATCTTTGTTGTCTTTAAATTGGCCGAGATACCAGGTTCCACTGACCAGGAACGCTGCCTGACCATTCTGGAACAGGGTCGCGGCATCATCGTGACCAATGCCCTGGAAGCCGGGGAACAGATAGCCTTTGTCGTTCCAGCCTTTCATCAGGTTGGCGGCTTTCACCAGCTTGTCGTCTTTAAAGGTGCCGCCCACGTCGTAAATCAGATCGTCGAGTTTTTTCCGGTCGCTACTCTCAATCTGCGCTTCCCACAAGGTGCTGAGCAGCTGCTGGCCCATGTTGCCGTCGAGTAAGCCCAGCATCATCGGCGGCGTGCCGGCGGCTTTGAGTTTCTCCATCGCCTGCTCAAGTTCCGGCAAGGTTTTAGGCACCGCGACACCGGCTTTATCCAGCAGCGCTTTGTTGTAATACAACCCCACCATCTCGCCGAGGCTTGCCACGCCGTAGAGTTTGCCGCTGCCGAAATCTTGTTTATCAGACCAGCGGTTACGCTTCAGGATCGAATCCGGGAAACGCGTGGTCCAGCCGTAGGTTTTGGCGTAATCATCCAGCGGCCACAGCAGCTTGTCTTTCACCAGCGAGCCCATATCGCCGCCGCCCTGATTCACCTGCGCAATCTGCGGGCCGTCACCAGCAGTCAACGCCAGCTTGAGCGGAATACGCGTGTCTTCAAACGAGTGCACCGAACGCTGAATCACAATGCCCGGATTCTTTTGCTGGAACGCTTTTACCGCTTCATCCACCGCTTCGGTTTGCTGCGGATAGTTGTAAATGTCCCACTCATTCAGGGTGACGGCCTGCGCGGCTGCCATGGTCGCACCGAGCAAAATCCCGGCGGAGACCAGACGCGACACGGTGCGCAGTGAGCTTTGCAAACGGGAAGGACGATTGGTTGAATCACACATCATGCTCGGTTTCTCCAACAGATGACTGGCATCCCTTCATCTCGACACCTGCGATTCCCGGCAGGTTGATTCAGCAGCGACAACGTACATAATTCATACTTACTTTATGCACAAAAGAAAGTCAAACATCGCCACTGCGGAATTTTTGCTCTGTGATACAGTGCAAAGAGTAAGAAGAAAAGCCACTGGAACAGCAGAGCATGCTGCGATTCCGCGCGCAAACCAGACGGCACTGAGGATTAAAGCCTGAGCATCAGTATAAATCACTCAGGCAAGTGAATCGCTTTAACTTACTGATAGAGCATATGAAAATCCTATCGTTATTATCATTACGCTGCGAGAGCCAAAGGCAATGTGTTGTCATCTGGCGCGTAAACCGGCGTGGCGTGTGAGTTTGTCAGGCGCGCCGTCATGCATTGTGGTTATAGTTCGCATCAGCTTTGTGCGCCAGCGCAATTATTACACCTTGAAAACTAAGTCGGCTTTCTTTACCGTAAAATCTGTTCATCTCCTGACCAAGAGGCTCCACCATGACGGCTGAAGGTGTTATTCGTCGCGCCAGCGAGGCTGATTTCCCCGCCTTGTCGCGCATCTGCTTAGAGACCGCCAATGCCGGGACCGATGCCAGTGCGCTCTACTCCGATCCCGCACTGCCCGGCCTGCGCTTTGTCATTCCCTACGCGCGCTTTGCGCCCGAATTTGCTTATGTGCTGGAACAGCATGGCGAGGTGGTGGGTTACGCGGTCGCCGCGCCCGATACGCGCGCCTTCGAAGCAAAGCTGAATAGCGATTGGTGGCCACAGCTGCAACAGCAGTATCGCGATTACGCGCCGCAGGCGGCGCTCGACAGCAAAGTGCTGGAAGCGATTCATCAGCCCGATGCGGCAGCGGATCAGCTGGTGACACAGTGGCCTGCGCATCTGCACATCAATCTGTTACCCGCCGCGCAGCAAGGCGGTTGGGGCCGCAAGCTGATTGAACAGCTGCTGCACGATCTGCGTGCCGCAGGCGTGCCGGGCGTTTATCTCGGCGTCAGCCTGCAGAACGAGCAGGTGTGCGGCTTCTATCAGCGCCTCGGCTTCACGCCGATTATGCGCAGCAACGCCATTTATATGGGCCAACTTCTCTGATTCGAGGCACCGCATGACCAGCCTGCATCTGCAAAACGTTAAGAAGTCCTACGAGAATGTGAACGTGATTCACGGCATCGATCTCACCATTAACAGCGGCGAATTCGTGGTGTTTGTCGGCCCTTCCGGCTGCGGGAAATCCACGCTGCTGCGCATGATTGCCGGGCTGGAGGAGATCACCGACGGTAAGTTCCTGATTGAAGGTGCCGACATGACCGATCAGCACGCCACCGAGCGCGGCATCGCCATGGTGTTTCAGTCCTATGCGCTCTACCCGAACATGACGGTGCGCGGCAATCTGGCCTATCCGCTGGAGGTGATGAAGCGCCCGAAAGCGGAAATTGAACAGGCGATACAAAAGACGGCGGCACGTCTGCATCTCACTGAATTCCTTGACCGTTTACCGCGTGCATTGTCCGGCGGGCAGCGGCAGCGCGTGGCAATTGGCCGCGCGATTATCCGCCATCCGCGTATATTCCTGTTTGATGAGCCGCTGTCGAACCTCGATGCTGAGCTGCGTTTGCAGATGCGCATTGAGATTGCTCGCCTGCATGCCTCGCTGGGCAACACCATGATCTACGTGACGCACGATCAGCTGGAAGCGATGACGCTGGCGGATCGCATTGTGGTGCTGCGTCAGGGCCGTATTGAGCAGGTTGGCGCACCGATGGCGCTGTATCGCGATCCCGATAATCTGTTTGTCGCCGGATTTATTGGCTCGCCGAAGATGAATTTCCTCAGTGCCGAAGTGGCGGCGATCGCGCCGGGTGCGGTGCGGCTACGTGTGCCCGCGCTGGGCATCAATCAGCTTACGCTGCCGATCGCCGCACCGTGCCGCGAAGGGCAGAAAATCACGCTGGGCATGCGCCCGGAGCATTTCCAGCCGGTGAGCAGCAACGATGATGCCGCGAGTTTCAGCGGCGAATTGTCGTTTAGCGAGATGCTGGGACACACCAATTATCTCTATCTCGATATCGGCGAAGAGAAGCTGCTGGTGATTGAGGAGCGTAACGTGGCGGAACACGCGATTGGCGAGAGGATGAGTTACCAGCTGCGCGCCGAGCATTGTTTGTTGTTTGATGAGCAGGGTTTGCGGTTACGTTAAGGGGTGCGGTGCGTTCATGGTGGCGGTCGCCATAAATGGCGACCGTCTCAACGCGCGCACAAAATCACGACGCGATATCCTCATCGGCCTGCGCGGCCAACAAATCCAGCAACTTATTCACTGCAAACCCAGCAGCGCCCTGCGCCCACATGCGGTTGGATTCGGTGAGGAATTGCAGCGGCGTCATGTGCGGCGTCAGCTTCAAACGGTAAGTCTGGAAACTCTGCGTAATGTGATCAAGCAAAATGCGCGAGGCCATTTGCGGCTCCATCGCCAGATACACCACGTCCGGATCGTAAGCCACCGACAGATTCGCCAGCGACATCCCTAAATGCTGCCCGGCCTCGGCCAGCGCACTCAGCACCTCTGGCGTTGGACGCACATCGAGATCGCGCAGCGTGTGCGGCGCCTCGTCTTTGGTGGTGGCCGCCACGCGCTGCAGAATCGCCTGCGACGATGCCACATCCTCCAGCAAACGCTCAGAGCCGTCGCCCAGCAGCGAAACGCCAATCTCACCCGCTTTGCCGTGACGACCGCGATAGAGCTGGCGATCGAGCAGAATCCCCGCACCGATGCCTTTGCCAAAAGTTGCAATCACCGCCGACTGCGCGTGGCCGAGCTGACCAAACACCAGCGCCGCCATCGCCAGCGCGTTAGCGTCATTTTCAATAAATACCGGCAGCGAGAAGCGCTCTTCCAGCAGCCGGGCAATCGGCACGTTATCCCAGCCCAACGCGCGTGACAGCACGCAAACGCCGTTGCTGGCATCAACCAAACCCGACAGCGCCAGACCAATCGCCCCAACCTTTTTGCCTTCAACGCCGCGCAAAAACTTCGCCAGCGCATCGCCGAGTTGCTTAGGCGTCATCGCGCCGGAAGGAATCTGCTGCTCGCCGATGATGTTGCCGCTGAGATCGGTCAATACCATCAGATTGCGTTCGGCGTTGAGCTGAATCCCCACCACGCTGGCGTGATCCGGATTCAGGCCAAGCAGCGTTTTGGGTCGCCCCATCGAGACGCGACGCAGCCCCAACTCCTGCACGATGCCGCCGGTCAGCAGACGATTGGTGGCTTGCGATACCGTCGACATGCTCAGGCCGCTACGCACTTTGAGATCGGATTGACTAATAGGCGCATTTTCGACAATCAGCCGCAGAATGCGCGCGGTTACGTTGGGAGCGCTCATGAGCCTCTTTATCTGAAGTTAAGCGGGAAGTGTCAGGCTGAACTGCGTGGCGAGGCGAATCGCACCGCTCAGCGCATCGCCCTGCGGCGGCACCAGCAGCGCAGCGATATCCGCCGGCAGCCACGCCTGAATGGGCTCGGCTAATCCGCCCATCAAGGCCAGCTTGCCGTGGCTGCGCGCCAGCAGCGGCTGTACCATCTGCACGATATCCGCGGCGGATTGCTGCACCAGCGCTGTGCCGTGCACATCGCCCTGCTGCGCGGCAGCGAACACCTCTGGCACCACGCGGCCCCAATCGGCAGGCGTCGCCTGTTTCGACCAGATCAGCAGCTGTTCCGGGCTGTTTTGATAGCTTGCCATGATGCGTTGCGTTAACGCCGAGCCGGGCACAATCTCTTCGTGCGCCAGCAGCGCCAGCCGCAGCGCGCTTTGGCCGAGAATCGCACCCGAACCGGCATCCGACAAGGCAAAACCCCAGCCGCCGAGCAGCGTGAAGTGCGCACCATCCCAGGCCGCGCCCTGGCTGCCGGTGCCAATAATAAACACCGCGCCCGGCGCACCGGCGTGCGCACCGGCACAGGCGATTTCGACATCGGTAAATAGATAGCGCGCCTGACAGCGTGGCTGCCAGCTGGCGAGACGGGTTTGTACCGAGGCGACGTTCGCGCCCGCCAGCCCGGCGACGATCACCGTGCGGTCGCGCGCTTCAGCGGGTAAATTCGCCTGCGCAAACAGATCGTCGATCACCTGCTCGATGGCCACTATAGCGGCATCAAACTGCGACCAGACGTTAGCAGGACCGCCTTTGGCTTCCGCCAGCAGCCGTCCGGCGCTGTCGGTCAGGCGTCCGCGACAATGCGTACCACCGCCATCAATACCCAGCATTAGTGATTGCACGCGCTTCCTCCTGCCAGCCCGAAACGGTATGACGCTTATAGATGTGCGAAAGATAGGGGAAAAAAACTTAAATCGCAATAACAAATAAATAGGCAATCCGTATAGTTAATTAAAATAGATATAAATCATACAAATAACAATTTTTCACCAATTGAGATCCGCCACACGGATTGACATTAGTTTTTCTGTCGTAATAAGTTAGCGGTCAGATTATCAGCAGCCTGACAGGTCGGGCGGCTTACAGGCAACGGGCTTCAGGGGTACAACATGAAAGTGGGCATTATTGGTCTGGGCTTTCGTCTTTCCCATGTGGTGAAAGAGTTCAACAAAGCCGACACAGCGTTTTCCGTGGTGGGTTATGTCGATCCGGCTCCGGCAGGATTACCGAATCTGCACAGCTTTGGCATTGATGCGGGCACCGCGTTTGACAGCGTGGATGCGCTGCTGCAACACGGCGGCTTTGATCTGCTGCTGGTCGGTTCGCCGAACTTTATGCACCTTGAACATATTCGTCAGGGCTTGGCGGCGGGCTACACGGTATTCACCGAGAAGCCGGTGGTGATCAACGAAGAGCAGACCATGGCGATGGCACAGCTGGTGCAGCAATATGGTCACGAGCGCATTCTGGTCGGCCTGGTGCTGCGCTACTCGCCGCTCTATCGCGACCTGCTCACCGCGCGCGATGAAAATCGCCTCGGCGAAATTACCTCAATTGAAGCCACCGAACACATCAAGCCCTACCACGGTGCGTTCTTCCAGCGCGACTGGCGTCGTCTTGAGAAGTACGCTGGTCCGTACATTCTGGAAAAATGCTGCCACGATATCGATCTCTATCAGGGTTTGGTCGGCGAGCGTCCGGTACGCGTTGCCAGCTTCGGCGGACGCAAAAACTTCACGCCGCAGCATGCGCCTAAAGGTGCGGTAACGCCGCAGTCTGAGGTGTATCACGTTAAGCCGAGCGGCTGGTCGAGCACCGATGCGGTGTTTGACGGCGATGCCGATATCGTCGATTACCAAACCGCGCTGATTGAGTATGCCGGTGGCGCCACCCTCGCCTTCCACGCCAACCTTAACGTGCCGGATGAGTTCCGCCGCTTCTGCGTGATGGGCACCGATGGCATGGCCGAAGGTGACTTTGTGCGTAACTACTTCCGCGTGCACAACGCCCGCACCGGCGAGCGCGAAGTGGATACCGAGTATGACGGCAACGCTTATGACGGCCATTACGGCGCCGATGCGCTGATGGCAGAAGAGATTGTGAAACACATTACGCAAGGAACGCCGCTGAAGGTTTCCGTGGTGGATGCGCTGGAAGCGGGACTTACCGCGATCAAAATCGATGAAGCGCGAAAATCGAAAACCGTGGTGGATATGACCGAGAGCTGGAAAACCTTTGACGCCAGCCTGGGGAAAGCAATCAACGTGTGATGTTGGGGGATCGTGCGGGTTGTGAAACGGTGCGCATAAATGCGCACCTTACGCCGTAGGGTCGCCATTCATGGCGACCGTCAAAATGGACGAACGAAGTCATGACGGCCAATCCATCAAACCACGGTTTCGTTTTCCAGCTTCTGCCGCTTACGCAGATGCGGGAAAATCGTCATCCACACCCCCACGACGATCAGCGTGCCGATGCCGCCAATTGCCGCTGCGGGCACTGCGCCCATCCACGCCGCCAGCAAACCTGACTCAAACTCGCCGAGCTGATTCGAGGTATTAATGAAGATGGCGTTGACCGCATTGACGCGGCCGCGCATGTCATCCGGCGTATCCAACTGCACCAGCGCGCCGCGAATCACCATGCTGACCATATCGAAGCCGCCCAGCGCCGCCAGCGCGATCACCGAAAGCCAAAGCTGGGTGGAGAGCGCGAACACCAACGTCGCCACGCCAAAACCCGCCACCGAACCGAACATGATCATGCCGACGTTCTTTTCCAGCTTATGACGACTCAGCCACACGCCAACCAGCAGCGCGCCGACCGATGGCGCGCCGCGCAGGATGCCCAATCCCCACGGCCCGGTATGCAGAATATCCTGCGCGAAGATCGGTAGCAGCGCAGTCGCGCCGCCCAACAGCACCGCGAACAGGTCGAGTGAAATCACACCGAGCACATCTTTGCGATCGCGAATAAAGCGCACGCCGGCAAACAGGTTTGGCAGATTCATCGGCAAGCGCGCCTGTGGCGGCCGCTCATAGCGCAGTCGGCTCACCAGCACGATGGAGAACAGATAGAACAGCGCCGAGACGCCATACACCACTTCCGGCCCCGCAACATAAAGGAAGCCGCCAAGCGTTGGGCCGATAATCACCGCCGCCTGTCCGCCCACCGAACTGGCGGCCATGGCGCGTGCCAGAATCGGCGGCGGCACCAGCGCGGGCAGCATCGAGGTAATCGCTGGCCACTCAAGCGCCTTGGCGACGGAGATCAGGAACACCAATCCCCAAATCTCAATCTTGCCTGCCCAGTTCATCAGCGTGAGCGCAACCAGCCCCAGCAGCGCCAGCCACTCAATGCATTGCCCGAGCAACACGATGCGGCGACGGTCGTGCTGATCCGCCAGATGTCCGGCGGGCAGCGCCAGCAGCACGGAAGGTAGAAATTGCATCAGACCGATCATGCCGAGCGCCATCGCGCTGTGGGTCAGCGCGTAGATTTGCCAGCTGACCGCGACCGAGAACATTTGAAAACCAAACGATGAACAGGTGCGCGCCAGCCAAAAGGCGACAAACGACCTGTGCCGCAGCAATGAATCCTCTGCTGCGGATACTGGAGAACCCATAGTTTTATCCCATCCTAAATCATTACATCGGTTAGCGTCGTTGCACCAACCTGGTGAAAAGCCACATCATGGCTTCCGCTTTATTTTTTCAGGCCACAGAGTGCGGCATCTTGTTGAGCCAGGCAATGGCTAGCCGTGCTGTTTAAAAACAGAAGCTTATCCGAAATTAAGCTAAGCATAGCGCTCTTAATATTAGCGGGCTGATGGTTGTAGTTTGATAATATCAACACACATAAGATGATGGCGAATTATCGCTACCGCTTCACTTAATATCTCTCTATCAGAGAAAATTAAAAAAGATCAACTTTATTCAGCAAAGGGTTTATATTGTCGGGGTTAAGATTTCACCAGTCGCCCGTTCTTATAATAATTAAGACGTTGCATCCAATTAATTTATTCACAGAGATAAATGGAAAACAGATCTTATAATCCTTATGTTACTGAGCGCATTCGCCGTTTCGACGGTGCGCTAGCTGGCGTGTGTTATTCAGCACCTTTTATGCATTGCGAACATGAAAGCACGACAACACTTAATGGAGGCAACATAATTTCGCTGCATAACCAGTTGCCGGATGCACCCGAATTAATAATCATCCCGTTGACGGGAAATAACCTTGTGCGCTTTTTACAGGCGCCGGATAATTATTCCTGCCTGCAGAATGAGAATGTACAACTGGCGATCAATTATGCCGACTTAGTTCAGCAAGATAGTGCATTACGCCAGGCCGCAGAGCGTTTCTCATTTTGGCTATATGATTTGGCACCACCCGGCACTTGCTGGAAGAATATATCCACCTTTCCTTTTCGCGGTATTGTGCTGACCGATGAGTTTTTTAACGATAATTACCTCAAGTTCAGCTTTCCTTTTCTGCTGGAGTCCTGTCGCGAAAGAGAAGCGGAGGTAATATTACGTACCCAGCAGTTAACGCTGCCTGCTGAACATTATGCGCAACTTAATTTGAGCGGCTGGCAAGAGCAACGTACAAGCAGCATACTGCTCGAAGGGTAAACGTTTACACAAAGTGTTGCTCTTAGGTGTTATGGCCCGATCTAACCGGACATAACACCGTTATTCCCCCATAAAATGTCGCACTACTTCCTCTCCACGCGTGCAAAGCACTAAAAATATCAAACCCTTTAACGTTTTTAAGATAAAATTTAACGCAAAGGGAACATCTCGCCGCATGGAAAGCGTCGTTCGAACCGTTTCGTTATTTCGTACTCTATGTCGGGAAGCAGCCCAACGCGTTGTTTCCTTTTTAGTTTTTAATGGCAAAGAAAGAGGTCAATATTATGGGGAAAGCTTCCTCATCTTTTGGCGTAATCCGTTTTCTCACAGTGCTTTTTGCACTGCTGACGGGCGCGTTTATGCTGGTTGGTGGCGTTTGGTTAGCCGCCATTGGTGGTTCCTGGTACTACGTTATTGGCGGTGTGGTCATGTTGATCACCGCTATTCTGCTGTGGCGCCGTAGCGGCTCAGCATTACTGCTGTACGCATTGCTGCTGTTGGCAACGCTGGTGTGGGGCGTGTGGGAAGTCGGTTTCGACTTCTGGGCGCTGGCACCGCGTACCGATGTGTTGGTGATCTTCGGCATCTGGCTGATTCTGCCGTTTGTGTATCGCGGTCTGAATAATGCCGGCAAAGGCGCTCTGGCGCTGTTGTCAGTGGCGCTGCTTGCCAGCGTGCTGGTGCTGGCGTGGGCAGTGTTCCACGATCCACAAGAGCTGAACGGTGAAATTCCAGCGGCAGCCTCTAATGCTCCGCAGGCGCAGCCGTTGAGCAACATCAATGATGCTGACTGGCCTGCCTATGCACGTGACCAGCAAGGCACCCGTTTCTCGCCGCTGAAGCAGATCAACACCGGTAACGTTAAAGAGCTGCAGGTTGCCTGGCAGTTCCAGACCGGCGATTTGAAGACGCCAAACGATCCGGGCGAAATCACCGATGAAGTCACGCCAATCAAAATCCGCGACACCCTGTATCTGTGCTCACCGCATCAGATTCTGTTTGCGCTGGATGCTAAAACCGGTAAGCAGAAGTGGAAATTTGATCCGGGCCTGAAGCCGAATCCAACCTTCCAGCACGTGACCTGCCGTGGCGTTTCTTATCACGAAGTCCCTGCTGCAGCTGATGCGGCCAATACCCAACCTGCGCTGTGCTCACGCCGTATTTACCTGCCGGTAAATGATGGCCGCATGTTCGCGCTGGATGCGGAAACCGGTGAACGTTGTGCTGCCTTTGGCAACAACGGTGAACTGGATCTGCAGCACAAGCAGCCAGTATTGACCCCAGGTCAGTACGAGCCAACCTCACCGCCGGTCATCACCGACACTACCATCGTGGTAGCGGGCGCGGTCACCGATAACTACTCAACCCGTGAGCCGTCTGGCGCCATCCGTGGCTTCGACGTCAACACCGGCAAACTGTTGTGGGTGTTCGATCCGGGCGCGAAAGATCCGAACGCGATTCCACAGGATGAACACACCTTCACCATGAATTCACCGAACTCATGGGCTCCGGCGGTGTACGATCCGAAGCTGGATATCGTTTACCTGCCAATGGGTGTGTCAACGCCGGATATCTGGGGTGGCAACCGCACCGCAGAGCAGGAGCGTTATGCGAGCAGCGTACTGGCACTGAACGCCACCACCGGCAAGCTGGTGTGGTCGTATCAGACCGTGCATCACGATCTGTGGGATATGGACCTGCCGTCGCAGCCGACGCTGGCCGATATCACCACCAAAGATGGCAAAACCGTTCCGGTGATTTATGCACCGGCGAAAACCGGTAACATCTTTGTACTGGATCGTCGCACCGGCGAGCCGGTTGTCCCTGCGCCGGAAACCCCGGTTCCACAGGGCGCCGCCAAAGGTGACCACGTTTCACCAACTCAGCCGTACTCCGAACTGACCTTCCGTCCGAAACAGAATCTGACGGACAAGGACATGTGGGGCGCGACGATGTACGACCAGCTGGTGTGCCGCGTGATCTTCAAGCGTCTGCGCTATGAAGGTCCGTTCACCCCGCCGTCTGAGCAAGGTACGCTGGTCTTCCCAGGCAACCTCGGCATGTTCGAATGGGGCGGTATCGCGGTGGATCCACATCGTCAGATTGCGATTGCTAACCCAATGGCGCTGCCGTTTGTTTCCAAGCTGGTTCCGCGCGGTCCGGGCAACCCGATCGAGCCACCGGCTGACGACAAAGGCGGTTCAGGTACTGAAACCGGCATCCAGCCACAGTACGGCGTACCGTACGGCGTGGAGCTGAATCCGTTCCTGTCACCGTTTGGTCTGCCATGTAAACAACCGGCCTGGGGCTATGTCTCAGCGGTTGATCTGAAGACTAACGAAACCGTGTGGAAAAAACGCATTGGTACGGTTCGCGATAGCGCGCCAGTTCCATTGCCGTTCAAAATGGGGATGCCAATGCTGGGCGGCCCAATCACCACCGCGGGTAACGTGTTCTTCATTGGTGCTACTGCAGATAACTATCTGCGTGCGTTCGACACCAATACCGGTGAAATGCTGTGGCAGGCACGTCTGCCAGCAGGCGGCCAGGCAACGCCGATGACCTATGAAGTGGATGGTAAGCAGTATGTTGTTATCGCCGCAGGTGGTCACGGTTCGTTTGGTACCAAGCTGGGCGATTATGTGATTGCTTATGCACTGCCAGATGCGAAGTAAGTTTTCGCGTTGAAGTAACAAAGCGGGCTTAGGCCCGCTTTTTCGTAGGGTCGCCATTTATGGCGACCATCATGATGGGCGCACAGCACGGCAAGTTTGTGCGGTTTTTGCAAAGGTCGCCATGAATGGCGACCCTACGAGTTAGCGGTTACGCAGCACGCGGGCGTTTAACAGCGCGCACAGCGCCATAATCACGCAGGTCGCCAGAAACACTGGACGCATACCAAACGCGCCGCCGATAAAACCGCCGAACAGCGGACCTGAAACCTGGCCGACATACTGCGCCGAAGTGGAATAACCCAGCATCTTACCCACCTGCGACTGCGGCACGCTGTGACGAATCAGCGCCGTGACGCACGGCATCAATCCACCCAGCGCCACGCCCATCAGAAAACGCAGCACCACCAATTGCCACGCTTCGCTGATAAACGCCTGCGGGATCAGCAGCAGCGCGCAGGCTATCAATCCATAAACCAGCACGCGACCATGCCCAACGCGATCGGCCAGCCGTCCCAGACGTGGCGCGGAGATAATGCTGCCGAGCGCGGCGGCGGCCATCACTAAACCAGCGGTGACGGTGATGGCGTGATCGCCGCTGACAAACTGGCCGATATAGAGCGTGATGATCGGCTCAATCGACATATTGGCGAAAATCAGCAGCATGCCCGACAGCCACATCAGGCGCACCACCGGCAGATTCGGCGGTGCCTCATCGGCTGCACTGCTTTGCACGGTTTTCTTGCCGGAGGAGCGCGGCACCTCTTTCAGCAGAAAAGTAGTTGCGAGAAAGGCAAGGAAAATCACCGCGCCGGTCAGCCAAAAGGTGTGACGAATACCAATCAGCGGCGGCAACACGCCGCCCAGCAGCGGCCCCACCACGTTGCCCGCCATGATGCCGGACGACAGCACGCCGAGCGCCCAGCCGGTTTGCTCTTTCGGCGTTTGCGCCGCCACCAGAATGGTCGATCCCGAGGCGTAACCGCCGAGCAAACCCGCCAGCAAACGCAGCGCCACCAGTTGCCACGGCGCGGTGGCCATGCCAATCAGCGACATCGCAATTGCCATGCCGAGGCTGGCGCGAATCAACATCAGTTTGCGGCCATAGCGATCGGCCAGTTTGCCCCACAGCGGCGCGGTCAGGGCGGCGCTGAGGAAGGTGGCGCCGTAGGCTGCACCCGACCAGCGCGCAATCGCCGCCGGTTCCTGCACGCCGAGTTGCTGCACGTAGAGCGGCAGAAACGGCAACAGTAGTGTCATCGCCACGATGGTGCTGAACGAACCCAGCACGCAGACACATAAATTTCGCTTCCAGTGTTGCTGTTCGGGCGCTAACGCGAGTGGAGGTTGCTGCATGGTGATATCCCTGTTTTTTGCTTTTTTAGCAGGCTAACAGCGAGCAATCAGAGAAAACAGGGTTGTTATGATAATTGCCAGGCGGCGTAGCATTGTTGCCAGATAACAACAATTACGCCATGCCGAGCGCCTTGATTAAGGCATCGCACAGCAATGTCACCGGCGAAGAGGGTTGCGGCTGCTCTTTCAGCAACAGATAGCTGTGCAGGCGATCCATTTGCCACTCCGGCAGCACCTGCTGAATTTCGCCGCGCGTCAAAGCATCTTGCGTCATATAAGCAGGCAGATAAGCGATGCCGGTCCCCGCCAGCGCCGCATTGAGCAGCGCCATGCTGTTGTTAGCGCGGAAACGGCTATGTACATCCAACGCCAGCCGCTGTTTATCACGGCGAAATGGCAGCGCGGCGGTGTGCGCCGGACCGTGAAACAGCAGTAAGTCGTGGCGCGTCAGGCGGTCGGGATGATCGATGTCCGCATGCGCCGCCAGATAATCCGGCGTAGCGTACAAGCCCCAATCAATGCTGGCGAGTTCACGATAGTTGGTCGCGTCGGGCGCGCGTGCACGGATGACAATCGCCACGTCGGCGCTGGGTTGCGGGTCATCGCTAGTGGTGAGTTCGAGATCAACGTTGATGTGAATATGGCGGCGGATAAAGTCATTCAGCGTGGGCACCACGCATTGGCAGCCGTAGGTGACCGGCGCCTGCAAGCGCACGTTGCCTGCGGGCAGTTGATGCACCTGCTGCACAAAGGCGTCGGCGCGATGCATCTCTTCCAGCATGCGCACGCAGAACGGATAGTAAGCCTGGCCGAGCTCCGTCAGCACCACTTTGCGCGTGGTGCGCTGCAGCAGTTTGATGCCGAGCCGCACTTCCAGTCGCGCCACTTCGCGGCTGACGTGGGATTTGGAAACGCCTAAGGTGCGTGCGGCTTCGCTAAAGCTTTGCCGTTCCACTACGCGTGCAAACAGCATCATGGCGGAGAGATTGTCGCTGTTGTCCATGTTCTCTGGCAGTTAAGAGAGTGAGAACAGCAGCTTATAACAAATTCCCCGATCCTGGTCGCCATAAATGGCGACCCTACGCGACGGCTAATGGGAACAATAAACGATCCGGCTCGACGCGACGCTGGCGACGCAGCTGGCCTGGCGTAACCATGAAGTAGTTTTTGAAGGTGCGAGTATAAGCCTGCTGCGTATCGAAGCCGTAACTCATCGCCACCTGCAAAATCGCCTCATCGCTGTTAATCAGCGTCAATGCCGATTCGGTTAAGCGGCGCTGGCGAATGTATTCGGCCAGCGAAAAACCGGTGTGCTGACGGAACAGACGTTGCAGATGCCAGCGGGAGTATCCCGAGCGGCGTGCTACTTCATCCAGATGAAGATCGTGCCCTAAGTTATTCTCTATCCAGTCCAGCAAACTACGGATAAATTCGCGCTGATTCATGGGATTCTCCTGCGTTGGCAATGTGTCCAGTGCCGCCACAATAGCGCGTTAAATTTATCCCTTAATTAGCAGAAAATTAGCGCAGAATTAGCAAGCGGGAAAACGGGTATAATTCTGGCCTAATTATCTGTCGCTACACTGCGTTCAGTTAAGTTGGAGGGCATCATGCGTGTGCTGCTGGTAGAAGATGACGAAATGATTGGCGCGAATCTGCAGCAAGCGCTGGAAGCGGCAGGTTGGTCAGTGGATTGGGTACGCGACGGCGTCTATGCCAGCAATGCCTGGGCCGAAGGCGGCTATACCTGCGTGTTGCTGGATCTTGGCTTGCCGCGTGAAGATGGCTTGCAGGTGCTGCGACGAGCGCGCACGCGCGGCGACATGACGCCGGTGCTGGTGCTCACCGCCCGCGATACCGTGCAGCAGCGCATTCAGGGATTGGACAGCGGCGCGGATGACTATTTGCTGAAACCCTTTGATCTGCAAGAGGTGCTGGCACGTATGCGCGCCATTACCCGCCGTCGCCACGGTGCGGCAGATTCTCTGCTCGGCAGCGGCGACGTGCAGATCGACATCATGACGCGCGAAGTGTTGTATAAAGGCCAGCGCGAACAGCTCACCGCACGTGAATATGCCCTGCTCTACGCCTTGCTGGAGCGGCCCGGCGCCATCCTTTCACGCGAACAGTTAGAAAACCGCATTTACGGCTGGGGCGAAGAGGTCAGCAGCAACGCGGTGGATGTACTAATTCACGGTATGCGCCGCAAACTGGATAACGAAGTGATCCGCAACGTACGCGGACTTGGCTGGCGGGTACCGGCAATATGAAACCTTTCACCTTTATGCGCTCGCTGCGTAACAAACTGCTCGCCACGCTGGTGATTCTGCATCTGGCGATGATCGGCGGCGTCACCTGGTATTTCTATCACTGCTACGGCGACATGATGGGTACCATGAAGGACGATCAACTCGCCAAGATCGCTGATGCCTGGGCCAGCAGCCAACGCATGCCGGCGCTGATGCCGATGGTGATGCATGAAGAGAAACTCAAAAGCACCTATATCGTTCAGCTGTGGGACGAAAGCAACCATCTGCGCGCCAGCTCGTGGCCGGGCCTGCATGCGCCATTGCAGCTGAAAAAAGGCTGGACCGATTTGAAAGTCGGGGATTGTGGCGACGACTGCGAATGGCGTGTTTACACGCGGCCCGGCGAGCTGGGCAGTGAAATCGGCAATATTCAGGTGCTGCATAATATTGGCTACATGAAAAGTATCATGGTCAAGCGAGCGCTCTCCGCCATCATTCCGTTGGTGCTGATGATGCCGCTCTCACTGATCGTGATATGGCTGGTGGTGCGGGCGATAACGCGTGATTTACGCGTGGCGTCGCGCCATATCGCAGCCCAGGAAACGCTGCATCCGCATAGCGTTTCACCTGATGGTTTACCGGACGAAGTGCTGCCGCTGGTGGCAGCTTACAACGCCTTGCTGGATAGACTGCGCGCGGCCTGGTCATCGCAGCGTCAGTTCCTCGAAGATGCGGCGCATGAGCTGCGCACGCCGGTCACCGCCGTGACCTTGCAGCTGGAGAATCTGCGGCAACATATTCAACCCGGAGAAGCCCGCCGCCAGTTCGATCAGCTGGAAGCGGGCGTAACGCGCACGCGCCATCTGGTGACGCAGCTGCTGAATATCTCGCGTCAGGAAGATCAATCGGTGGTCGCCACGGTGGAAAGCATCGAGCTGGACGACCTGCTGAAAGAGAGCATTGAGCAGTTGATGGTGGTGGCAGATAAGCGCGGCATTGATATCGGCTTTAACGGCACCACCCATTATCGCCTGCACGCCAGCCGCTCCGATCTGCGAAGCCTGTTTGATAACCTGATCGGCAATGCGATGCTGCACACGCCGGAAGGCAGCCTGGTCGATGTGCTGCTGCATCGCGTCGGTAATCACACCGTGGTGGATATTGTCGATAACGGGCCCGGCATGGCGGAATCCTTTATCGAACGCGCCTTTGACCGCTTCACCCGTTCGCCGGACGTGCAGGCGCAAGGCAGCGGACTGGGCTTATCGATTGTGCGCAGCGTTGCGCAAAAGCATCAGATGCAAGTTGCGCTGTCGAACCGCCACGATCAACAGGGCCAGATTGCTGGCCTGCAGGTGCGCGTTACCCTCCCATAACCCCGTAGGGTCGCCATTCATGGCGACCTTGCAATGTATCGCACCATTCTCTCAACCCCTTTTTCCCGACGAACGCGACACGTAAACGGTTGCGGGGTTCCGTTCGCCTCACGGTCTTTATGTGATAACGATCACATTTCCAGTGAATCAAACTGCAACACTTTTTGACAAACGTGACCAAAATCTATTTTCTATGCCTCTGTTACAGGCACATTACGCAAGCTTGAAAATCTGGCGACACAGACCGGATACGACAACTCACTGCCCATCCCCTGGGATCAATTTCACCCGATCGCGGCGACGGCCCGGCGATCAAAAGCATGTGGTTAACAATAATGAAATATAAAGCGTTGATAGCAGGGGCCTTATTGGCCAGCAGCTGGACTGGTGCGGCACAAGCGGCAGACAGCGATCCGCAGTACGTTTCTGACTGGTGGCATCAGAGCGTGAACGTGGTGGGCAGCTACCACACCCGTTTTGGACCCCAGTTCAACAACGACGTGTACCTGGAATACGAAGCCTTTGCCAAAAAGGATTGGTTCGATTTCTATGGCTACCTCGATCTGACCAACTTCTTCGGCGTGGGCAACAGCAACGCCAACGGCGTGTTCGACCATGGTTCGCCGATGTTCATGGAAATTGAGCCACGTTTCTCCATCGATAAGCTGACAGGCACCGACCTCTCTTTTGGTCCGTTTAAAGAGTGGTACTTCGCCAACAACTACATCTATGACATGGGTCGCAACAGCGATAGCCGTCAGAACACCTGGTACATGGGTCTCGGCACTGACATTGATACGCACAGCGATATCGGCCTGTCGCTGAACGTTTACGCGAAATACCAGTGGGAAAACTACGGTGCGGCGAACGAGAACAGCTGGGATGGTTATCGCTTCAAGGTGAAATACTTTGTGCCGATTACCGACCTATGGGGCGGCAAGCTGAGCTACATCGGCTTCACCAACTTCGACTGGGGTTCCGATCTGCGTGATAAGTCCGATCGTTCACGCACCAGCAACTCGATTGCATCGAGCCACATTCTGTCGCTGAACTACGATCACTGGCATGTTTCAACCGTGGCGCGTTATTTCCACAACGGCGGCCAGTGGGCTGATGGCCAGGAGGTGAACTTCGGTAACGGTCCGTTTGAAGTGAAATCGACTGGCTGGGGTTACTATTTGGTGGTGGGTTACAACTTCTAAGTTGTTGGTTTCCCTCACCCTAACCCTCTCCCACAAGTGGGAGAGGGAACAGATCGTGCCCCTACCTACTCTCTCTCCCGCTTGCGGGAGAGGGCTGGGTGAGGGCTAGCGCGCACCCTATACTCAAATCTGCGGCTTATACGCATTCACCATCCACGGTACGCCGAACTTATCGGTCAACATGCCAAAGCCATTGGCCCAGAACGTCGGTGCCCAGCTTTTCGTCACTTCACCGCCCGCTGACAACGCCTCAAACCAACGCTTGCCTTGCGCCTCATCCGGCGTGGATAAACTCACGGCAAAACCGCCATACGCCGCCTGCGGTGCGCCATCGCTCATCATCAATTCGCCCTGACCGATGCGCAGGTGGGCATGCATAATCTGCTCCGGCGAAAAGCTCACGCCCGAGATACAACCTTCGTCCTCCACCGGCGTGTCATCCGGCATATCGCCATAAGTCATCTTGAACAGCAGCTCGCCGTCGGTGGCGTCGAGGTAGAAGGCAATCGCCTCTTCGCAGCGACCGCTGTAAAACACATACGGGGTAACTTGCATGGTCTGTACTCCATAAAGGGAACGTCCCCTGCAAGTGTAGTGCGCATTATTTATACCGTTGCGAGCCAGGCCGCACTCTTACCTTTGCTGACAGTAGCGCCGAAACAGCTGCGCCATGTAGGCGCTCATCGGTGTCAGCGCGGTGTCTTTGCGCTGGATAAGGTAGAAAGTGGCTTTCGGTAAGGGTTCGTCGAGTTCGAGGGAGATCAGCTGGCCGCCGTGCGTCGGGTCTTCAATCACATCGCGCGAAATAATGCTGACGAAATCGCTCTGCGCCACCAGGCTGGTGCAGGCCATAAAGGTCTCGCAGGTGACGACGATTTTCGGTGCCATGCCGCGCTCGCCAAACAGATCGTGCAGCAGCCGATAATAGCTGCCCTGCGGCGTCGGCATGGTCCAGTCGCAGTGTTGCAGCTCGGCCAGCGTGCGCGCGTGCGCCATCGGATGCCCTTTGCGCATCACCACCTGATAATCACGCTCCATCAGCCGTTCAAACACCAATTCCTGATCGAGATGATTTTTATCATAGGTATTGATGGTGAAATCCAGTTCGCCCTGGCGCAGTTCATGCACCATCGAAACCAGCTGACCTTCAACAATTCGCACCTTAACCAGCGGATACTCGCGATGAAACTGATTGATCACCTGCGGCATAACGGTGCGCGCAATGCTGCCGCCCACGCCGATGTTGACGCGCCCGCCAGCCAATCCCAGCCGCTGCTGAATATCTTCCTGCGCCACCCGCAACTCTTCCAGTATCAGGCTGGCATGCTTAAAAAAGTTATCACCGATATCGGTCAGCGTAACGCCCTGCTGTCGCCGCTCGAACAGCCGCGCGCCCAGCGCCAGCTCCAGTTCCTGAATCGCTTTAGTCAGCGCAGGCTGTGAAAGCCCGGACAAGCGGCTGGCGGCGCGAATGCTGCCCTGACGCGCCACGTCAACAAACGCACGCAGCTGATGAAGTTTGAGGTTCGCAGACATAGTTTGATGATAACCGTTGTTTATCAGTAACAAGATATTCGCATCTTATGCGCGGCAAAACCAATGTGTAGATTCGGATGAATGCATAAAAAACCAACACTAAGGACATGCCGATGAAAACCCTTTCTGACCTCGTCAACGCTCGCATCCCGCAGATGCAGGCCTGGCGACGCGATCTGCACCACTTTGCCGAATCGGGCTGGCTGGAGTTCCGCACCGCCACGCTGGTGGCTGAAGAGCTGCATCGTCTTGGTTATCAACTCAAGCTGGGCCGCGAGGTGATCGATGCCGACTCGCGCATGGGATTGCCCTCTGCTGAGGTGCTGGTGCAGCAGGAAGCGCGCGCGCTGGAGCAAGGCGCGCTGCCGCAGTGGATTAAGCACTTCTCCGGCGGATTTTGTGGCGTGGTCGCCACGCTGGAAACCGGTCGTCCTGGCCCGGTAATGGGTTTCCGCGTGGATATGGATGCGCTCGATCAGAACGAAAGCCGCGCCGCCGATCATCTGCCAACGCGCGAAGGCTTTGCCTCCTGCAATCCCGGCATGATGCACGCCTGCGGCCACGACGGCCACACCACCATCGGCCTGGCGCTGGCGGGCGTGTTGATGGAGATGAAAGCGCAGCTGAGCGGCACCATCAAACTCATTTTCCAGCCAGCCGAAGAAGGCGTGCGCGGGGCGAAAGCGATGGTCGCGGCCGGTGTGGTGGATGATGTCGATCTGTTCACCGCCATCCATCTTGGTACTGGCGTGCCCGCCGGCGAAATCGTCTGTGGCAGCGACAGCTTCCTCGCCACCACCAAACTCGACGTCAATTTCACCGGCGTCGGCGCGCACGCCGGTGGCAAACCGGAAGAGGGTCGCAACGCCCTGCTGGCCGCGGCGCAGGCTACGCTGGCGCTGCACAATCTGCCGCAGCACAGCGGCGGCGTGGCGCGCGTTAACGTCGGCGTATTGCAAGCCGGAACCGGACGCAACGTGGTGCCCGACTGCGCGCTGATGAAGGTGGAAACGCGCGGCGTCAGCAATCAGGTTAACGACGATATCTATCAGCAGGCGCTGCGTGTGATTACCGGTGCGGCGGCGATGTACGGCGTGGAGTATGACGTCAAGCTGATGGGCGGCGCACGCAGCTGTACACCGAGCCCGGCGTGGGTGGAATTCATCCACCAGCAGGCCGAGGCGCTGGGCATTTTCAACTCGGTGATCGATACCAAACAGCAGGCGGCGGGCTCGGAAGATGCCACCTACATGCTGGAGCGCGTGCAGCAGCGCGGCGGCCAATCCTCCTACGTGATTTTCGGTTGCGATCTGGCGGCAGGCCATCACAACGCGAAGTTCGATTTCGACGAAGCGATCATGGCGACCGCCGTACAGACGCTGGCGACGCTGGCCCTCAATCAAGCGCAGTTTGGAGGCCAGCGATGAGCCACAGCGAATTTATCGATCACTACATCAACCAAAACCAGCCGCGTTTTACCGCCCTCAGCGATGCCATCTGGGACGTACCGGAAACCCGCTTTGAAGAGACAAAGTCTTCCGCGCTGCTGGCCGATGCGCTGGAGCAGGAAGGTTTTCGCGTTGAGCGCGGCGTCGGCAACATCGACACCGCGTTTATCGCCAGCATTGGCAGCGGCAAACCGGTGATCGCCATTCTCGGCGAGTTCGATGCGCTGGCGGGTTTGAGTCAGCAATCAGGTTGCGCCATGCCGCAGCCGCTGGTGGAAAACGGCAACGGCCACGGCTGCGGCCACAATCTGCTCGGCACCGCCGGTTTGGCTGCGGCCTTCGCCATCAAAGCCTGGTGGGCCGAGCACAGCCAGCGCGGCACGCTGCGCTTTTACGGCTGTCCGGGTGAAGAAGGCGGCTCCGGCAAAACCTTTATGGTGCGCGAAGGCTTATTCGACGATGTTGATGCGGCCGTGACCTGGCATCCCGAAGGTTTCAGCGGCATGTTCAACCTCAGCACGCTGGCCAATATTCAGGCCGCCTTCCGCTTCAAAGGCGTGGCGGCGCACGCGGCCAACTCGCCGCATTTAGGACGCAGCGCGCTGGATGCGGTGACGCTGATGAACACCGGCGCCAACTTCCTGCGCGAGCACATCGTGCAGGAAGCGCGCCTGCACTACGCAGTGACCAATGCCGGCGGCGTCTCCCCCAATGTGGTGCAAGCCGACGCCGAAGTGCTGTATCTGATTCGCGCGCCGCAGCTCGATCAGGCGCAGGATATCTATCAGCGCGTCATCAACATCGCCAAAGGCGCGGCCCTGATGACAGACACGCAGATGACGGTGCGCTTTGATAAAGCCTGCTCCAATTACGTGCCGAATCGCGCGTTGGAAAGCGTGATGGAGCGCTATTTGCATCAGTTTGGTTTGCCTGATTACAGTGAAGCGGAACAGGCGTTTGCCGCCGAGATGCGATCCACGCTAAGCAAAGACGATCTGCGCAACGCGCGTCTCAATGCAGCGCGCACCGGCGGTGAAGCGGGCGTTGCCTGGAGTGAAGCGCTCGGCGACAAGATTTTGATGGATGAAGTGGCGCCTTATGCGGTGACGCGCGAGATCCTATACGGTTCAACCGACGTCGGCGATGTGAGTTGGGTGACGCCCACCGCGCAGTGTTTTGCGCCCTGCTTCGCCTTCGGCACGCCGCTGCACACCTGGCAGCTGGTGGCGCAAGGCCGCACGTCCATTGCGCACAAGGGCATGTGTCTGGCCGCCAAAGTGATGGCCGCCACCGCGCTGACCTTGTTGCAGGATGACGAGGCGCTGGCGCGCTGCCGCTATGAGTTCCAGCGCGTGCGCCGCGAGCAGCCTTACGTCTGCCCGATTCCAGCGGATGTCACACCGTCGAAATTAACGTCCTAAGATTTACCCCTCGCGTTTATAAACGCGGACTAAAAAAAATATAAAAACTACAGCCCAAAATAATTCGAGCTGCAGGAAGGCGGCAAGTGCGGGCATCCCCAGGAGCTTACTCAAGTAAGTGACTGGGTTGCTCGCACGCAGCCAACGCACCTGCAGCTCGAAGTATGAAGGGCTTGCAAACACAATAAGACGACTGACGAGGAATGATCTATGGAAGCCACCACGGAGAACCGCAGCCCCGGAAAGCTGTTTAGCTGGATTGAACGCGTCGGCAACAAAGTGCCGAATCCATTCTTACTGTTCGTCTATTTGATCGTGGTGCTGATGGTGGCCACCGCCATACTCAGCAGCCTCGACGTGGCGGTGAAAAATCCGGCCAACGGCGAACTGGTGCGGGTAAACAACCTGCTAAGCGTCGCCGGGATTCAGTGGATCCTGCCCAACATCATTAAAAACTTCAGCGGCTTTACGCCGTTGGGATCGATTCTGGCGCTGGTGATTGGTGCGGGCCTGGCGGAAAAAGTCGGCCTGCTGCAATCACTGATGGTAAAAATGGCGTCGCGTGTGAGTCGTCGCTACGCCAGCTACATGGTGCTGTTTATCGCCTTCTTCAGCCACATTTCGTCCGATGCCGCGCTGGTGGTGATGCCGCCGCTCGGCGCGCTGATCTTCCTCGCGGTGGGACGTCATCCGGTGGCGGGATTGATGGCGGCGATTGCCGGCGTAGCGTCCGGTTTTACCGCCAACCTGCTGATTGTCACCACCGATGTACTGCTGTCCGGCATCAGTAGCGAAGCCGCCAAAGCGGTGAGCGATACCGTCCACGTTAGCGTGATCGACAACTGGTACTTTATGGCCAGCTCGGTGATTGTGCTGACCATCGCCGGTGCGCTGCTGACCGACAAATTTGTCGAGCCGCGCCTGCCCGCGTGGAACGGCGGCAACAACGATCGCCTGCCGCCGCTCACTGCGCTGGAGAATCGCGGCCTGAAAGCTGCCGGTATCGCCGCGCTGGTGTTTATCGCGCTGATGGCGCTGCTGGTGGTGCCGGAACACGCGCCGCTGCGCAATCCGAAAACCGGCGGTATCATTCCGTCGCCGTTTATTCAGGGCATTGTGCCGATCATCATCCTGTTCTTCTTTGTGGTAGCGATTGCCTATGGCGCGGTGACAAAGCAGATTCGCCACGCGGATGATATCCCGCAGCTGCTGGTGGATCCGATGAAGAGCATGGCGGGCTTTATTGTGATGGTGTTTCCGCTGTCGCAGTTTGTTGCCTTCTTCAACTGGAGCAACATGGGCAAGTTCATGGCTATCGGCCTGACAGATGTGCTGGAAAGCGCGGGCATTAGCGGTGCACCGGCGTTTATGGGCTTGATGTTCCTCTCGGCGTTCCTGTGCATGTTTATCGCCAGCGGCTCAGCCATCTGGTCGATTCTGGCACCGGTATTTGTGCCGATGTTTATGCTGCTGGGCTTCCATCCGGCGTTTGCGCAGATGATTTTCCGCATCGCCGATTCTGCGGTGTTGCCGCTGGCACCGATGTCGCCGTTCCTGCCGCTGTTCCTCGGCTTTCTGCAGCGCTATCAAAAAGATGCACAGCTGGGCACCTATTATGTGCTGATCTTCCCCTATCCGCTGGTGTTCTTCACCACCTGGATTGTGCTGCTGCTGGCGTGGTATGCGCTCGGTTTACCGATCGGTCCGGGCGTCTATCCGAGCCTGCACTAAGCCTGCGCCACGGATGGCGACTCCTTTTCTGTGAACTGCAACGTATGTTGCCAAAATGTCACCGTCCCGCCTCTCGGCAACGCTCAGCGAATTTATTATCCTGCTATTCCTTCGCTTGCTAACGGTTAATTATTTTTAAAACCCATCTCAGCCGTCAGCGGGTTCTGCAAACACCGAGGTTTACACAACAATGACAACAATCACGTCGACAGGGATGGCGAACGACCACATCAGTGCGGATCGCCGCACCTTAGCCGGGCGCATTGATGCGCTGCCCTCTTCTGCCGGTCTGTGGCGCTTTATCACGCTACTGGCGCTGGGCGGCTTCTTTGAGCTCTACGATCTGTTTGAAACCGGCTACATCAGCTCCGGCCTGGTGGCGGCGGGCGTGTTTCATACCGGTTCTGCCGGCGTGTTCGGCGTCGCCGATCAGGCGGCATTTGCCTCCGCGACTTTCCTTGGCCTGTTTGTCGGCGCGAGTTTGCTTGCGCCCTACGCCGACCGTTTTGGCCGCCGCCTGACCTTTATGTGCGCGCTGGCGTGGTACGGCGCGTTTTCGCTGCTGATGGCGTTCCAGCAAAGCGCGGAGATGATCATCCTGTTCCGCTTCCTCGTGGGCGTTGGCCTTGGCGTTGAGCTGGTGACCATCGATACCTATCTTTCCGAATGGGTACCGGCGCATCTGCGCAGCCGCGCGTTCGCCTTCTCCTTCTTTATCCAGTTCCTGTCGGTACCGGCGGTGGCGCTGATGTCGTGGTGGCTGGTGCCGCAAACCATTCTTAGCCTTGAAGGCTGGCGCTGGGTGGTGATTGCCGGTGCGGTCTGCTCGCTGGTGATCTGGCTGATTCGTAAAAACCTGCCGGAATCCGCGCGCTGGCTGGCACAACAAGGACGGCATCAGGAAGCGCATCAGGTTTTGAGCGCAATGGAAAAGCGCTGTGGTATTTCTTCTCCCCTTCCCCCACTGGTGGGGGAAGGCCGGGATGGGGGACAGTTCGCACCTGAGCAACCTAAGCAAGGGCGTTTCAGCGAGATTTGGGCACCAGCCTATCGCAAGCGCACGCTGATGCTGGTGGTGATGAACTTCTTTCAGGCGATTGGCTTTTTTGGCTTCGGCAACTGGCTGCCCGCGCTGCTGTCGGGCAAAGGCGCGACCGTCACACATAGCCTGCTGTATGCGTTTTTCATTACGCTGGCCTACCCGCTCGGCTCGCTGATTTGCAGTCGCTACGCCGACAAGCTCGAGAACAAATGGCAGATCGTGTTTTCATCGCTGATGACGGTGGTGTTCGGCACGCTGTTTGCGTTTATGACCAATCCGGTGCTGATGATCATCTGCGGCTTCCTGATCACCTACAGCAACGCATGGCTGACCTTTAGCTATCACGCTTATCAAACCGAGATTTTCCCGACGCACATTCGCGCCCGCGCGGTGGGTTTCTGCTACTCGTTTAGCCGCCTGTCGACGGTGTTCAGCAGTATTTTGATTGGCATTATTTTGCAGTATGCCGGCAGCCAGGGCGTGATCGCCTTTATCGTGCTGAGTATGTTGATGGTGATGCTGTCGGTAGGAATTTACGGGCCGAAAACCCGTGGGATGGATTTGGAGAATATTTGAAGAGTATTAAAGAAAATGGCGGCCAACTTGGCCGCCATGATGAGAAGTGGTTAAATCAGATCGATTTTCACGCCCTGTTGTACCAGCAATTCCACATCCAAACCGTCGTGGCTGTATACCTGATATTTCAAACCAGCCACTGACACCTTACCCTTTTGGCGATGCCAATCACCTTCATCAATGCCATTGCCTAATAAGTCATCTAGCTTAATGACATCATTTTTGTTTCCTTTCACCACCAATTGCGTTTTTCCATCCTGAATAAAGAGATCTTTGCTACCCGCACTGAGGATGTCACTGACATTAATGTTGAGCGTATTCCCAGAGCTGATTTTGACCATATTCACTACCGATTTTTGGTTGCTGGCTGCGATTAAGTCAGCTAAGTAATCGGATGAAATTTCATTCATTTTGGATGCAAAGCTATCGGGTTTAGCGTCAAAGGTGAACATAGCCGCGTTAGGATCACGTACCGTGCTACCGGATACCTGGAAATCGTGCGTGCCGTAGGAGGTGAGCTGCGGTGTAGTAAATGTCCATTCGCCATTGGCGTTAGCTTTGGTACTGCCACTGACCCACCATTTGCCGTTGTCATGTCTGGCATGAATGTAGACGGTGCTATTAGCCGATGTATAGCCTTTCAGGGTTGGCGTCAGATCATCAGTACGGCCACCATTAACAATATTGCCCTGGAGCAGACCATTGTTGTCATGGGCAGTAACAATGACCGGGACAATCCTGCTGTCAGGCGCTGCATACAGCGAGAGAAAGGCGGAGCTTGGATCACGTACCGCACTGCCGGATACCTGGAATGTGTAGGTGCCGTAGGTAGTCAACTGCGGCATATCATATGCCCACTCTCCTTTAGCGTTGGCGTTCGTGCTGCCACTTATCCACCAATTGCCGTTTTCATGCTTAGTATGAACGTACACAATCGCGCCCGCAGAGGCATGCCCTTTCAGGGTTGGCGTCAGGTCGTCGGTTCGGCCACCATTCTGGATGGTGCCCTGAAGCTTACCATTGTTGTCATATGCGGTATCAATGACCGGCGCAATCTGCGCGTCTGGACCCGCATACAGCGTGAAAGTCGACGCTTTTGGATCGCGTACCGTGCTGCCGGATGCCTGGAAATCGTAGTTGCTGTGGTAAGGCAACTGCGGCATATCATATGACCATTCACCTTTGGCATCCGCTTTCGTACTGCCGCTTACCCACCATGCGCCGCTTTCATACTTCACATGAATGTAGACAATCGCGCCCGCAGAGGCATGCCCTTTCAGGGTTGGCGTCAGGTCGTCGGTTCGGCCACCATTCTGGATAGTGCCCTGTTTCAGCCCGTTGTTGTCGATGAGGTAATCAATGACCGGCGCAATCTGCGCGTCTGGACCCGCATACAGCGTGAAAGTCGACGCTTTTGGATCGCGTACCGTGCTGCCGGATGCCTGGAAATCGTAGTTGCTGTGGTAAGGCAACTGCGGCATATCATATGACCATTCACCTTTGGCATCCGCTTTCGTACTGCCGCTTACCCACCATGCGCCGCTTTCATACTTCACATGAATGTAGACAATCGCGCCCGCAGAGGCATGCCCTTTCAGGGTTGGCGTCAGGTCGTCGGTTCGGCCACCATTCTGGATGGTGCCCTGTTTCAGACCATTGTTGTCGTAGGCAGATTCAATGACGGGTTGCACATATGTATTGATCTGGAGAGAGAATTCGCCACTCTTACCGTTATAACTTGTTGAGTTGGATGCCTGAAAATCATAGACGCCATTGCCGTTAGTCAGTTTGGCTACTTCAATATTCCAGAATCCGTTTGCATCGGCTACGGCACTGCCTTTGAGGGACCAACTGCCATTCTGATGACGCGCATGAAGGTAGACAATACTGTGAGCTTCAGCACTGCCACTAAAGGCTGGGGTTAAATCATCGGTATCAGCACCAGAAGCGAGTTTACCCTGTGCATCACCAAAATTATCCCATGCATACTCAATCTTCACCGTAGTGGGGGCAACTGCAATCACGTCAAACGCTGCGGTTGGCTGGCTTAATTCACCTCGACTATTCTGCGAACGCAGAGTAATGCTGTTTTTGCCATAGTGCAGTACATCTGAGCTTGCTTCCCAAGCCCACTTTCCATTCTCAACCGGAGCAATACCAACGCGTTTTCCTTTGACATAAATATGAACGGATTCGGCGCCAACTGGCGCATTACCTCGCAATGATGGACGAAGATCATCCGTGCTCTCACCATGTTTGATGACACCGGTTTCCAGGCCGTAATTGTCATACACCTCCAGCAATTGAGGTTTATTGATGGTGGGTACATTTACAAACAGCGTGAAGACATCAGAATCTTCACTGACCTGGCCAAAACGATCGGTAGCGGTGACGTAGATGCGTTGTTCGCCATCACGCAATTTAGGTTCCATTGTCCACTGGCCATTTTTCGCCGCCTGTACACTACCCAACAAGAAGCCATTGCTGTACACACGAACAATACTGTCTGGCTCGGCATAGCCAGAAATCGTCGGTTTACGGTCATCAGTAAATCCCTTGTCTCCTACGGGCCCCTTAACGCTCCCAACATCATCCATAATGCGCGTAATACCCGGCTTATCCGGTGCGCTAAGATCGACATTAATGCGTGTCTGATAAACATCGCCATAGTTCCCGGCGAGATCAACATAGCGAATGGAAAGATTATGGCCGCCTTCAGCTAATTGCAGTGGCAACTGAAATTCCCAATCGCCATTCGCGTCTATTTTTGAAGTGAATTTTTTCCCATTAATAACGAGCTCGACGATGCCATCCTTAGCATCGGGAGCATTAGATTTCCAGTATTGATAGGGCGTATTAACCCAGTTTTCAAAACCAGGCAACATAGGATCATAGGCAGTTGACATAAAAATTCCTTTTAATTAAAGCGTTGAAAATATGAAAAACAGCAATAGCAAAAGGATTTTTAAATAATTAACATTCGGTATTAAAACAGAAAGGTCTTGAAAGCAATAAAAAACCCCAACAAAAATTATACACAAGACAAGTCTTTCGACAATTAAGCGATAATTTTTATTCAGTTACCAATGAGAAATTAAATAATATTTAGAAATGTGTTTTGCGGGAGGTTAAACAATACAGAATTTAAAAATGACCATGAAATAGGATTATTCATTAATGAAATGATGAGTACTAAAAAATAGTAGAAAGGAGGCCACACTGGCCTCCTGTCATTTTACTGCCCTTCCAACACCTTAATATCTGCATTACCCTGCTTCGGCTGCACGGTTTCGTCTTTACGCAGTTCGGCCACATCTTTCGCCGACACGCTCGACTTCACGCCATTGCCCCAGCTGCCACGGATAAAGTTCACCACATCCGCCACCTGCTGATCGTTCAGGCGCCAGCCGAACGCCGGCATGGTGATCGCCGTGGGTGCGCCTTTTACGCCTGGCAAGGTGCCGCCAACCAATACGATATGAATCAGCGAGGTCGGGTCATCCGCCATCACCACCGGATTGCCGCGCAGCGCGGGGTAGAAGCGCTGATAGCCGCTGCCGTCGGTTTTGTGGCACGCCGCGCAGCTATCGACATAAGTCGATGCGCCAGGCTGGCTGTCGTCACCTTTCCACAACGCCTGAGACACCGCATCATCCTGCTTAAACACCGCCTGATTTGGATCTTTCGCGCCGAGGGATTTCAGATACTTAGCAATCGCGCTGATATCGTCATCGCTCAGATACTGCAGGCTGTGCTGCACCACATCGGTCATGCCACCAAACACCGCGGTGTGATCGTTGCGGCCAAAGCGCAGGAACTGCTTGAGATCGTCTTCGCTCCAGCGGCCTAAACCATCGCGGTTGTCGCCACGCAGGTTACTGGCGGTCCAGCCATCAATCGGCGCGCTGCTGCCAGCGAGATAGTTGTTACCTTCGCCGTTGTTGAGCGCTTTTTCCTGCATGGTGATGCTACGCGGCGTATGGCAAGCACCACAGTGGCCGAGACCTTCCACCAGATAGCGACCGCGTGCCAACTGGGGATCTTCCTGTGCCGCCGGCTGGAACGCTTTCACGTCCGGCGCAAAGATGCCGCGCCAGATGGCTAATGGCCAACGCATCGACAGCGGCCACGGAATGTCGCTCTCTTTGTTCGCCTGCGCCACCGGCTGCACGCCGTGCATGAAGTAGGCGTAGAGCGCCTTCATGTCGTCATCGCTGACCACCGCGTAAGACGGATACGGCATCGCCGGATAGAGCGTGTCGCCGTTTTTCGCTACGCCGTGACGCACCGCTTTCTGGAAGTCGTCATAGCTGTAATCGCCAATCCCGTTGGCTTTGTCCGGCGTGATGTTGGTGGAGTAGATGGTGCCGATCGGCGTCGCCATCGGCAGTCCACCGGCAAAGGGTTTACCGCCTTCGGTGCTGTGACAGGCCACGCAGTCGCCCGCGCGCGCCAGATACTCACCGCGCTTCACCAGCGCGTCCGAACCTGCTTCGTCCGCCACTGCGGCGAACGTCATCGTGCCCAGAAACAGGGCTAAAATGCTTTTGATCATCGCCGTGTTCCTTATGCCTGTACCAGCGGGCCGGGGTTTTTCAGATACTGTTCACGAATCGCTTTGGCAGACCAATAGGTCAACGCGGCGACCATGCCCGTTGGGTTGTAGCCGAGTCCCTGCGGGAACGCCGAAGCGCCTGGCACAAACACGTTCGACACATCCCAGCTCTGCAGATAACGGTTCACCGCGCTGGTTTTCGGATCTTCACCCATGATCGCGCCGCCGCTCATGTGCGTGGTTTGATAGACGGTGGTATCGAAGTGCGAGCCCGGTCCTTTCGCGCCGCCGATGATCATTTTCGGGTTCATCGCTTCGGTGATTTTGCGCATTTTGCCGATCATGAACTGCGCCATCTTGATGTCGTTATCCTGCCAGTCAAAGGTCATACGCAGCAGCGGCTGGCCGTAGGCATCTTTGTAGTTAGGATCGAGATCGAGATAGTTGGCGCGATAAGACTGGTGCGCGCCGTGCGCATCCATCGAGATGTGATGGTTGTAGGTATCCGCGACCGCCGATTTCCACTGGCTGCCCCAGTTTGGCGTGCCCTTCGGCGTCGGCAAACCAGAGATCGGCTTGGTACCGGCCTGATTGACCCAGAATGGCGAACCGCCAACAAAGCCGTGCGGGCCGTGATCGAAGTTATCGGCGTTGAAATCATCCACCGCCACACCTGCGCCACCGGCACCGATAAACGGGTTGGTGGTGGTGTTTTTGTCGAACAGCGCTTTCAGCGTCGAAATGTTCTGATAGGCGAAGTTACGACCGACCACACCTTCGTTGGAAATCGGGTTATACGGCTTGCCGATGCCGGAAAGCAGCATCAGATGCACGTTGTGGAACTGGAATGCCGACAGGATTACCAGATCCGCAGGCTGCACCACTTCGCGGCCCTGGCCATCGAGATAGGTCACGCCGGTGGCGCGTTTTTTATCGTCGGTGAGATTAACGCGCAGCACGTAGGCGTTGTTGCGCAGCTCGAACTTCGGTTCCTGGCGCAGCGCGGGCAGGATGTTGACGTTCGGCGAAGCTTTGGAATACATATAGCAGGCGTAACCGCTGCAGAAACCGCAGAAGTTGCACGGGCCCATCTGTGCGCCGTAAGTGTTGGTGTACGGGCCTGAGGTGTTGGCCGACGGCATATCATAAGGGTGATAACCCACTGATTCCGCCGCTTGCGCGAACAGTTGTGCCGAGTAGGTGCGCTTCTGCGCCGGCAGCGGGAAATCGCTGGAACGATCGGGCGCGTACGGGTTACCACCCTTCTCTTTGCCCAGCAGCTTGCCTTTAATTGACCAGGCGCTGCCCGAGGTGCCGAACACTTTCTCGGCCTGATCGAAGAAGGGTTCCAGCTCGTCATAATTGACGCCGAAATCCTGAATCGTCATGCCTTCCGGAATGAAATTTTTACCGTAACGCTGCTCGTAATGGCTACGCAGGTTCAGCTCAACCGGGTCAACGCGGAAATGCACGCCTGACCAGTGCAGACCGGCGCCGCCGGTGCCGGTGCCAGGCAGGAACGCCGCCAGCTGGCGATAAGGTACGGCGGTTTGCGAGGCATCATGACGGATGGTGACGGTGCTTTTCGACAGATCCTGGAACAGCTTTTTGCGGATGTTATAGGTCAGTTCGTCAATTGACTGCGGATAAGATCCATCCGGATAGGTATCGCGATGCGGACCGCGCTCCAGCGCCACCACATTCAGGCCCGCTTCGGTCAGCTCTTTCGCCATGATGGCACCCGCCCAGCCGAAACCGACGACGACCGCATCCACTTTTTTCAATTCATTTGCCACGCTTACGTCCTCTCCCCGCGAATATCCACTGACGGGAACGGATAACGTTCACCGCGTTCCACCCAATCCATAAAGTCAGCGCGCGCGCCGGGGAAGCCAATCAGCTTCCAGCCCACCATGCCCTGGTTGCCGCCGTGGATCGGATCGCTGAAATAACCCTCGCGGGTGTTTTGCAGCAGGAAGGAGAAGAAGGTTTTCGCTGGCAGCTGCGGGAATTCGGCCGTGCCGCTTTCAAACGCGGTCAGCAGCGCATCTTGCTGCTCGCCCGTCAGCTCAGCAAACACTTTGCCATGCTGCTTTTTGCTCCAGCCATCGGCATCGGCGAGGCCGAGACGGTAGATCTGCTGCGGTACCAGCGGCAGCTGATAACCCAACTCTTTCGGCAGATCGGGATTGAACGGGCCTTGCATGTACCAGTTGTTACCGGTGGCATACGGCGTGTTCATTTGACGATCGATAAACTCCGGCACGCCAGCTTCAAGTGCGCCAGGACCGCGTTCATCGTTGGGAATCAGGCGCGCCACGGCCGCGGTGATAAAGGCAAACTCTTCGGCGGTGAACCAGGTGGGCTGGTAGCTACGCGCCTGTTGTGGTGATGCGTTTTGTTCTGCTGCCCCAGCGGCCATCGGTGCCACCAGTGCGCCCATCGCTGTACTGCCCACCGCCATTGCCGGCGCCAGGGTGATGGTTCTCAGCAGAAAATCCCTGCGAGTGTGACCATTTTTTTGTTCTGACATGACATTGCCTCAGTACCACATATAATGCGGCATGAAAGTTAAGTAGTTGCGTTGTATTGTTTTTTTAATTGATAGCTTAAGGGATACAGCAGCACTGTTACCGGTAACAGTGCAAATATTGTAACACCATTGCTGTGGATAATTTAGTTCTTAGAAACAAATTCGCACTAATTACTTAACAATTGCCGCTGTCGCTTTACATCGCAGCGGCGAAGCTGTCATCGTCAGATACAACCGACAACAGACAGATAGAGGTCTGAAGCGGTATAAAAGAGTACACACAACAGCGGAGTGCCTATGTTTAAGTCCTTTTTTCCGCGGCCAACGCTGTTTTTCAGCTCAGCTGCGATTTGGAGTTTAGTAGCAATTTTTGCCTGGTTCGGCTTTTTCAGTGATTTCCCGGCGCGCTGGCCTGCGCTCCAGGCGGCGATGCACGAACCTTTGCCAACCAATGCCAGCCGTTTTATTCATATCAGCCAACTGTGGTTTTACGCCTATTACTGGATTGTTGCCGGCATCTTCGCGCTCACCTGGCGTGTGATTGATAACCATCCGTGGCAGCGCTGGTCGGTTTGGGGATCGATTCTGATCATCTTTGTCACCTGGTTTGGGGTGCAGGTCGGCGTGGGCGTCAACGCCTGGTATGGCCCGTTCTACGACATGATTCAGCAGGCACTGACCAAAGCCGGTTCCGTCGCCATCCACCAGTTCTATGTGCAAGTGCTGGCGTTTCTCGGTATCGCGCTGATCGCGGTGGTGATTGGCGTGATGAACTCGTTCTTCGTCAGCCATTGGGTGTTCCGCTGGCGTACTGCGATGAACAATTACTACATGCACAACTGGCAGCGTCTGCGTCTGGTTGAGGGTGCGGCACAGCGTGTGCAGGAAGACACCATGCGCTTCGCGGGTACGTTGCAGGATTGGGGCATCAACTTTATTCAGGCGATTATGACGCTGGTGGCGTTTCTGCCGGTGCTGGTCACGCTGTCGCACCATGTGAAAGAGGTGCCGATTCTCGGCAGCATTCCGTATGCATTGGTGATTGCCGCGCTGCTGTGGTCGCTGTTTGGTACCGCGCTGCTGGCGTTGGTGGGGATTAAACTGCCGGGGCTGGAGTTCCGTAATCAGCGGGTGGAAGCGGCCTATCGTAAAGAGCTGGTGTACGGCGAAGACGATCCCGAACGCGCTTCACCGCCGACGGTGCATGAGCTGTTTAGCCGCGTGCGTCAGAACTATTTCCGCCTCTATTTCCACTATTTGTACTTCAACATCACGCGCATTATGTATCTGCAGGTGGATAACGTGTTCGGGCTGTTTGTGCTGTTCCCGTCGATTGTGGCGGGCACCATTACGCTCGGCCTGTTGAACCAGATTACCAACGTGTTTGATCAGGTGCGTTCGTCGTTCCAGTATTTGATCACCTCGTGGTCAACGTTGATTACGTTGATGTCGATCTACAAACGTCTGCGCAGTTTCGAGCAGATTTTGCAGGATATTCCGCACGAAGAGATGATGCGCGAAGCGGCGGAGTAAGGTGCGGTCTGATGCCCTCACCCCGGCCCTCTCCCACGGGGAGAGGGAGACGCTGCCATAGGCTCGATCGGTTCCCTCTCCCGCTTGCGGGAGAGGGTTAGGGTGAGGGCCAGGCGCCCCCTGTTTAACCCGCCAATACCGCAAACACCTGCTCAATCGCATACGCGCCCGGATCTTTCACCCCATCCAGACTCTGCTGATTCAGATACGCGGAACGCCCCGCTTTGGCGCTCTGCATCTGCGCGGTGGCGTCAGCGCCTTTCTGCGCCGCTTGTGCCGCTGCTGCCAGCGACTCGCCTGCCACTAACGCTTCCAGCGCCGGTTGCAGCGCATCCACTAAAGTGCGATGACCTGGCTGCGCGCCGCCGTAATGCTTCATGCGTTCCAGCCCGTGCATCAGCGCCTGCGGCAGCGCGCTGCCCTCTTCCAGCTGCTGACCGGCGCTGGTGAACAGAATCGACATCAATACGCCGCTCGATCCGCCCATCACCGTGGCCAGCTGCTCGCCAATCAGCGCCAGCAAGGTTGGCAGCTCATCCAGCGGCAGCTGTTTTTCCTGCAAACCGCGCTGAATTTTCTTCGCTCCGGCGGCAAAAGTTGAACCGGTATCGCCATCGCCCACTTTGGCATCCAGCGCATTCAGCTCGCTTTCCAGATCGATCAGCGTCTGCGTGACGCTTGCGACAATCTTCGCCACCTCAGCATTCTCAGAGGCATCAAAATCCAGCACGCTGCCGATCTTCTCGGCACGTTGCAGGCTGATCGGCGCAAAGTCATACACCGGCACCCAACCCAGCACCTGAACCGGCGCGTTCAACGCTTCCAGGAACGGCTCTTCCAGCGCCAGCAGCGTCAGTGAGAAACCCTTCATATCCAGCGCACTCACCAGCGTTGCCGGACCCAGCAAATGCGTGATGCGCGCCGCCAGCGGCGATTGCAACACTTCACGCGTCAGCAGCGCCAGCTCCAGCTGCGAGAAGCCGCCGAGATTGTTGATCAGCAGCAGCGCCTGCTTGCCGTCCGGCAGCGCCTGCGCCAGTTTATCGGTCATGATGCTGGTGATGTTGCGGCTGTCTTGCGTATCCAACGTGATGACGCCCGGCTCGCCGTGAATGCCCATGCCGAGCTCGCTGTGACCAGGCTCGACGCGTTCATCACGTTTTTCGCCCGGCACATGGCAAGTGGCAAAAGCCAAACCGATGGACGATGTGGCATCAATCGCCCGCTGCGCCAGCGCTTTCACCTCATCCAGCGATTGTCCCTGCTCCGCCGCAAAGCCCGCGATTTTGTGCACCAGCACGGTACCGGCGATGCCGCGCGGCTGCGGGTTTTCTGGCAGCGCGATATCATCCTGCACCATCACCAGCTCAACCTTGTAGCCGAGGTTTTTGGCTTTCTCCGCCGCCAGACCAAAGTTGAGGCGATCGCCGGTATAGTTCTTCACAATCAGCAGGCAACCGGCATCGCCGGTGACGTTAACGATGGCGTTCAGCACCGCATCGACACTCGGCGACGCAAAGATATCGCCGCACACCGCCGCCGTCAGCATGCCTTTGCCGACAAACCCGGCATGCGCCGGTTCATGTCCGGAGCCGCCGCCGGAGATCAGCGCCACTTTGCTTTTATCCCAGTCCGAGCGCACCACCACGCGAATCTCATCACCGAGATCGAGGCGACTGAGGTTATGCCACGGCGTACTCAGCAAAACCCCTTCGATGGCTTCGTTAACCAGATCGTTTTTCTCATGCATAAAAAACTGGCTCATTGCATCCTCTCCATTGGTGTTGTTGCTCTACAAGGTAGCGTATGTGTGGCGATAAAAACGGCGCAGAGGGCAGAAATGCAAAAGGCGGCATAAGCCGCCTCTCAGTTTCAGAAAACTACCGATCAGAGTTCGATGCGTAAAACGCTATCGGGATTTTTTGGCGGCTCTTTGCGTGAACCCGGCTGCTTGATGCTGACAAACAGGGTTTTACCATCGGCGGAAACCGCCAGGCTGTTTGGCAGGCCCGGCGCTTTCACCGTGCGTTTCACTTTGTAGTTGCTGGCATCGATGATGCTGATTTCGCGCGCTTTGCGGTGCGTAACGTACAGCTCATCACGATCGGCATTGAACAGCACCGCCAGCGATTCCGGCACATCGATCTTGTGGATCACCTGCTGCGTACGGGTATCCAGCACCAGCACCTGCGACTGTTTTGAGTCGCTGAGGAAGGCGCGATGGCCTTGAGTATCCAGCGAGATATTCAGGAAAAAGTGATCTTTATCGCCATCGATTTTCTGGCGCTTTTCAATCGCATTCAGGCGCGTGTTAATGGTCACCAGTTCGCCGTCGGAGTTGGTGACATACAGTTTTTGCGCCGCTGAATCGATGGCCAAACCGGTGCCCATTTTGCCGGTGTTCGGCACGGTGCTGATCAGTTTCAGGGTTTTGCCATCCACCACCCACACCACGCTCTGCTCACCGAGGCCGGTGATGTAAACGCGATCGGTTGCTGGATCGACGGCCAGCTGACGCGGCTGCAGCGGACGCACGGTTTCGCTGCGCTGACGGCCATCCAGCACCAGCGTGTTGATCACTTTGCCGCTGGTGGCATCCACTGCGGTCAGTGAACCGTCACGCGTGTTACCGAAGTACAGGGTGTTGGTTTTCTGGTTAATCGCCGCGCCAAAGGTCGGCAGATCGGTATTGATGGTTTGCTTCACCGCCAGATCTTGCGGATCGAGACGATAAACGGTGCCGCCTTTTTTGTCGGTTGTGCTCTGCGCGGTGGCGAGGAACAGCGCGTTATCGCTGTTGCTGAATGCCAGTTCGTAAGCGCCTTTTGAGATCACCTGATTCAGCGGCTGAGATTCTGCCGCCATCACCGCAGAGGTCAAGAACAGCGCCGTTGCCAGCAGCAGTGGACGCAGCGCCCACGATTTTTTATTCGCCTTCATAACTTCTCCATAGCAAAAACACCGCCTGATGGCAGTGAAGTGAAAGCTCGACATTACAACCAATATTTAAAAAGACAGCCCGAGGCGAGCCGACGAAGGGTGCTACTTTTTGAGAATAGTAATCATTTCGAAGGGAAAGTGACAGGATTTTATCAGGTTACCAACGCCGCCAGGGCGCCCGAAGGCACCCTGTCAGCACAGAACGTTAACGCAACTTATTTGGTCAGTTCGGCAGTCATGTGCACGCCGTTGTTGAAATTGGCTTCGGTCACTTTATAGGAAGCACCAGCTTCGTGCGCCTGAGCAGCGATTTGCGCTTCTGCACCATCCAGCGTTGAAGCGGTTGCAGTGATGCTTTGCGCAAAGCTAGCGAATGGCAGAACGGTCAGAGCGATAACAGCAGCAAAAGTTTTGATAGATTTCATGGTCAATTCCTTAATGTACGTTTGATTGAGTAAGGCGTCATCGCCTTGTTGAGAGATATAATAGGCGCAGAATTGATCAGTAAAAAGCGGAGAGATTTGCCGTTGTTGTTCGAATATTTTGAACGTAAAAAGCACGTTTGGGTTAACCTTTGTGCAAAGGGTTAAAAATCTGACATTTAATTAAAAGGCAGGATTTATGGCTGTGATAGGTAAGGTTTCGTAGGGTCGCCATTTATGGCGACCTTTGATTCATGCGGTTGATAGCAAGGTCGCCATAAATGGCGACCCTACGGGTTAACCGTGGTGGCGGACGCGGGTGAAGATGGTGATGGCGGCTAATAGCATCAGCACGCCGCTGGCGAGGAACACGCCGCCTGCGCCTTGCAGATCAAACATCCAGCCACCGGCGGCGGCACCGGCGGTGATTGCCAGCTGGATGGTAGCGACCAGCAAACCGCCGCCCGATTCGGCATCGTCCGGCACCGCGCGGGAAATCCACGTTGACCAGCCGGTTGGCATCGAACCAAACGCCAGTCCCCACAGCGCCACGCCCGCCGCGACCAGCCATGACACCTCGCCGAAGCTCACCAGCAGCAGCGCGGTCACGCTCATCACCAACGCCATCGCGGTTAACGTCAGCGATACGCTGCGCGTCACCAGATAACCGGCCAGCGAAGTACCGAAGAAGTTCGCCACGCCAAACGCCAGTAGCACCAGCGACAGCTGATTGACGTTGAGCTGCGCGCTGCCTTCGAGGAACGGACGCAGGTAAGTAAAGAAGGCGAAGTGGCCGGTGAACATCATGATCACCGCCAGCATGCCCCAGCGCATCACGCTTTTACGCAGCAGATCCAACACGCCACCGCTGCGCGCTTTATTAATCGGCGGCATCGCGGGCAAGGTGAAGAACTGCCACAGCAGCGCCAGCACGCCCAGCGCGGCGGTCAGCATAAAGATGTTACGCCAGCCAATAATGCCGCCCAGATAGCTGCCGAGCGGCGCAGCAATAATGGTCGCCAGCGAAATACCGCTGAACACGATGGACAGCGCGCGCGGCACCTGATCACTCGGCACCAGACGCATGGTAATGGCCGTGGAGAGCGTCCAGAAGCCGCCAATCGCCACGCCCAGCAGCACGCGGGCCAGCAGAATCATCGGCAGATTCTCAGCAAAGGCCACCAGCAGTGCGGAGGCAATCAGCAGCAGCGTAAAGGCCAGCATCACCACACGACGGTCAAGCTGACGCGTCACGTTGCCGATCACCAGACTGGTGAGTAGCGCCACCAGCGCCGTCACGGTAACGGTTTGTCCCGCCTGCCCTTCGCTGATGTGCAGCGTGTCAGCAATCGGCGTCAGTAAACTGACCGGCAGAAATTCTGCTGTAATCAGGCCGAACACGCCAAAGGCCATGGCAAACACGGCGCCCCACGCCGGTTTATCCACTTCTAATGGTGTTTCGGTAACGTCAGTATTCAGGCTCATCTGTGATCCCCATCACAAAATATTTAGCGTTAAGCATAGTGACGGATCACCAGACGATCTATGATGCAGAAACTTTGTTTTTTGATTATTCGTCTGAGATTACCATGAGCCGCTATGAAGACCTGACCAGTGAATTGCTGATGGGCATGCGCCTGTACGGCGTCAAATACCAGCGAATCGCGCTGCATGCGCCCTTTGGCCTGCAATATGAGGACGCGCCAGGCAAGGCGCAGCTGCACTTTGTTGGGCGCGGATCGTTACTGATCCGCTCGGCATCGGGCGTGATCTATCCGCTGCAGGCGGGCGATGCGTTGCTGATCCCGCACGGCAAACCACATGCGTTGATTTCCAGCGAAGAGGCAATCTGTGAACCCATTTCGACTTTTAACAGTCGCCCAATTTGCGACAGCGTCTGTGCCATCGGCGACGGCGTAGACGTCTGCCCGGATGACAGCGATGTGATTCTGTTCAGCGCCTGCATGGCGTTTGAGCTTGGCGGCATGCAGCCGCTGGTCCATACCATGCCGGATGTGATGCTGGTGAGTACGCTGCTGGCGCAGTACCCGGAAATCCAGCCGATTCTCGATGCGATGGAGCGCGAAACGCGGCAGCGCAAAGCCGGATTCGCCGGGATTCTGTCGCGGTTGGCAGATGTAGTGGCGGCGCAGATTGTGCGCGGCTGGGTGGAGAACGGCTGTGGCAAAGGCAGCGGATTGGTGCAGGCGCTGCGCGATCCGCGTCTCAGCCTGGCGATGGCGGCGATGCATCGTGAACCTGGTGAAAACTGGACGGTGGAACGGCTGGCGCGGGAATCCGGCAGCTCGCGTTCGGTGTTTGCTGCTCGTTTTCAGAGCGCAACCGGCATGACGCCGCTGCGCTATCTCACTGAGCTGCGTATGCGATTGGCGGTGGAACGTATCGTGCATGAAGGCGAAGCGGTGGAAAGCGTCGCCTTCCACCTCGGTTACGGTTCGCTGGCGGCGTTTAGCCGCGCATTCAAACGCATTGTCGGTACGCCGCCCGGTGCACTGCGCGCCGAACGGGAAATGCGTTAACGAAACACGCTGATCGCTTCCACCAGACGATTGGCCTGGTGCTTCATGCGTCCGGACGCTTCAGCGCCTTCTGCCACGCGTGCAGCGTTTTGATGGGTGATATCGTCGAGATCTTCCACCGCGGTGCTGACCTGCGTTAGCGCAATGGCCTGCTCGGCGGTCGCGCCGCTGATCTGCGCGATCAACGCGGTGACATTCTGCACCTGATCAACGATTTCCTGCATGGTGTGCCCGGCCGCATCGGCGTGATCGCTACCCGACTGCACGCGGCTGGCGCTGGTTTCCACCAGATTTTTAATTTCGCTGGCGGCTTTGGCGCTGCGCTGCGCGAGGCTGCGCACTTCACCGGCCACCACCGCGAATCCTTTTCCCTGCTCGCCGGCGCGCGCCGCTTCCACTGCCGCATTCAGCGCCAGAATATTGGTCTGGAAGGCGATGCCGTCAATCACGCTGGTGATATTGGCGATACGTTTCGAGCTGTCGGCGATCTCCGCCATCATCCCGACCATCTCCTGCATCACCTTGCCACCTTTAATCGCCGCATGACTGGTATTTTCCGATAAGCCATTCACCTCTTTGGCGGTATCGGTGTTGCTCTTCACCGTGGCGGTCATTTCGTTCATGGTGGCAGCGGTTTGCTGCACGTTAGCGGCAGCTTGTTCAGTGCGGCGGCTGAGTTCGTCATTGCTGCGCGCGATGGCATCGCTGGCACTGAGCACGTTAATTGCCTGACCGCTAACATCATCCACCAGCCAGCGGAACATCAGGCCGAGCTGGCCGATGGCGCGCAGCGTGACGCCAATCTCATCGACGCGATCGATCTGTTCCACTTTATGGCTGGCGCCGGTCGCCACGCTTAATGCCTGACGGCACATGCGTTCCATTGGACGTGAAATTTGCTGCTCCAGCCACAGGCTCGCCAGCAGCAACAGGCCCGCCATGCCGCCAGCAAAGCAGCCTATCGCCAGCGGTGTCACATCAAGCAGCCAAACACCCAGCACGGAAAGCGGCAGTAGCGTGAATAAAGTGGAGCGAATGCGCCAGCGCAGCGGCAGGGTTTTCAGGATCGAGCCAAGGGCACGCCAGCCGGTGCCAACGATCAATCCTTTATGGAAACGACGTCCTTTGGCGCGCCCTTCGCGGAAGTCGCGGTACAGCGTTTCGGTGTGACGCACCTCTTCCGCTGACGGCTTGGTGCGCACCGACATAAAGCCCTGCACTTTGCCCTCGCGCACCACCGGAATGGCGTTAGCGCGCACCCAATAGTGATCGCCATTCTTACGCCGATTCTTAACCAGCGCCGTCCACGGCTCGCCCTGCTTGAGCGTCGCCCACATATCAGCAAAGGCTTCCGGTGGCATATCCGGATGGCGCACCATGTTATGCGGCTGGCCATTTACCTCTTCCGGGCTGAAGCCGCTGACGTCAATAAAGGCGTCGTTAGCGTAGGTGATATAGCTGTTGAGATCGGTGGTCGACATCAAAGTGGCGTCATCCTCAAACGCGAATTCGCGCTGAGTGACGGGCTGGTTATTACGCATGTGTGTGTCCTTGCAAAACGCAGGCGAAAAGAAAAATCGATTATGCTTTTTTACCTTTTCGGCAGCGCACGGCTTGAGCTTTAGCGCCAGTTTCACATTCAAAGCAATAAAAAAGCCGCTTTGCAGCGGCTTTCACACTTTGGTTACTGATGTCATCTATTAACCTGGTTTTACAGTAAACCAAATCAATCTTTTAATTTAAAACGCACCTGCAGCGCAAAGGGCGCAGGGAAATCAGAATTGCCAGCGAACCCCCACGTTATACCGCCACCCTTTAGCACCGTTGCCCGCAATCTCTTTGCGATAATCCGCCTCGGCGTACAGCGATACATCCTTCTGCAAGGTGGCAGTGCCGCCGGCACCCACTTCCCACATCTGACCAAATTTTCCGCTGCTGAAGGTGGCGCCAAACGCCGGATTATCCACCGAAGACACCGACGTATCCGCCGCTCCGCCCCAACCTTTGTAGTAGTTAGCGCGCAGATAAGGGGTGTATTGGCGATTGCTGTCGTCGGTCCACGTGCGATCGAGGCGCGCGCCCAAACGACCAATGGTTTGGTTGTAATCGCCGTAACGTACCTTGTTGCCGTCTTTATCGGTGAAGTCGTCCATATCCAGCTTCATGTACATCAGCTGCGCCTGCGGCTCCAGCTTATAGCCATCGCCCAACTCGAACGGATAGCCGCTCTCCAGCGATGCCGTCCAGCCGTTGCCTTTCAACTTCGCCACCTCTTGCGTGCGCGCAATGTCGGTTTCGCCGCGATGCCAGTCAAACGACAACACGCCATCCAGATAGAAACCGCTTTGACGCTGCCAGGTGCCGTAAAACGCCAGGCTATCGCTGTCGAACGTGGTGCTGCTGTAACCGTCAGCCGCGTGTGGACGAATGCGTGTATTACCGCGCGTATAGGCCAAACCGCCGCGCAAGCTGTCTTGCTCGCCGTCGAGGCGCAACAGATTGCCGCCCACCTGTACCGCGCTGTAATCAAGATCAAAGTCATAACCAAAGTCGCGGAAACTCTTATCGCTCTTGTACTTCAGGTTCGAGCCGATGTAGCGCAGGAACATCTCGCCGCCGTTGCCCTGCGGACGCGTCTGCTCGTGGCGCAGTTCGCCGAGGCGTTTATGCAAATCGTCGATAATCGCCGAGGTGTAATAGGCTAAACCGACCGGCGCTGAGACATAAGATGGCACCTGCGGCACCACCGCTGGGCGCGAATCGTAGCTTTGCGGCGTACCAAAGGCATCAGTGATGAAGGTCGGCTGGCAGCTGTTGCTATCTTCACACACGTAGTAGTTCGCCAGACGGTAATCCCAATAGTTATTGCCGCTGCCGCTGGCTAAGCGTTGATTGGGATCGCTACTGCCCGGTGCGAAGGTGTAGAGGCGATATTGCCACGGCCCGGCGCCTAGATAGCCATCTTTCAGCGCGAAGCTGTTAGCACTGCCATTACCGCCGACCTGTGCCAGCGAGATCCCTTCGTTGCCCTCCACGCCACCATTTTGATTGAGATCGGTCAGTGCGCCGGTGCTGGCATCGGCAAGCTCCACATTCACCAGCGTGGTACCGCTGGCATTGCCGGTGACATTGAGATGGTCGGTGAACTGGTTGCTCAGCGCACCGCCCTCATTCAGATTGGTGACCAGATTGAGCTGGCCGCCGCTTGATGCCAGTGAGCCCGCAATATCCAGCGTGTTGCCCGGCGAACCCGCGCCGTTGGTGAGATACAGCGTACCGGCGTTGTTCACCACCAGCGAATCCGCCGTTCCACCCGACAGCGTTGGATGCACGTTATCGCCGGCAAACAGCGTAGAGTCAGCATCCACGTTGATAGTGCTGTGCGCCAGTTGCAGGTTATCGGTCAAAGTCCATTGGGTGTTGGCGAAGTTGATGGTGCTCCAGCCGCTGCCGAGGTTGACCCCTTTGCTGAGATCGTCGGCGCTGAAGCTACCGCCGCGTGAATCGATCTGGTTGAAGGTTAAGGTGTTACCGGTGCCGGTGCCGCTGGTGAGATGGTAGGTGGTGCCGAGATCGACATTGCTCACTTCAGCGGTGTTGTTGTTGTCATTGCCCATGGTCAGGCTGCCGTTGAGCGTACCGCCCGTCCAGCGGAACCGATCCGATCCGCCGCCTGGGTTGATATCGCCCTGCACTGCGCCTTCCGTCAGCAGGATTTCGTCATCGGCGTTGCTGCCCGCCACCGCCACGGTTTGTGGATTGGCGGTGATGATGCTGCCGAGGTTTTCGAAGATGGTTTTACCACCACGCAGATCCACCACCGGCGCCGTCAGGCTGTTGGAGGTGAAGTTGCCGGTATTGACGATGGTGCCTGCGGTGCTTGAGACCAGCGCCGATCCACCCGCCGCATTATCAATATTCACATTAGCGGCGGTGATGACATTGCCCGTGGTGTTGGCGCGAATACCGGTGCCGCCCGCGCCGGTAACATTGAACTGATAGCCCGAACCCAGCGTAAGATCGCCGCCGGTGGTCGAGCCATCGGCGTTGGCGATGTTCAAACCGGTACCGCTGCCGTTCACGTTGGTGGTCACGGTTGAAGCCGGATCGAACGGTACGGCGGTGCGAATCCCGTTGCCGTCGCCGACATTAATGGTGAGATTGCGCAGGCCGACGTTGCTCAGTTCGGCGCGGTTTTCGATGCCGTTGCCGCTGCCCAGCACGTTAACCGTGGCATCGCTGGCGCTGAGTGCGGTCGCGCCGCTATCCAGCAAGATGCCGTGCGCGTTGCCGCGCGTGGTGATCACCGTGTCGCTACCGGTTAAAGCCAGCTGCGCGCCATCGCTGATGCGCACGCCCGCCGTACCGTTATCGACATTAATGGTGCCGCCTTTCGCCAGCGTGCTGCCGCTGCCGGAGACATCCAGCCCGGTGCCGTTGGCCACGTTGACCACGCCGTTGTTGGTCAGCGTACTGCCAGCGCGCGAACGGATACCGATGTTGTTGCTGCCGGTGAGATTCACATTGCCGTTGTTGACCAACTCTGCGCCGTTGATGACGTCAAAGCCAATCGCACCATTGCCCGCGCCGCTGACGTTGCCGTTGCTGGTGACGCGGGTAGCCGCTGACGTGCCATCCAGCGCGTTACTCAGATCGGTACGCAGATTATTCACCAGCACGCCGACCGCGTTGCTGCCGCTGAGATTAATGCTGCTGCCGCTGTCCAGCGTGGCGCTCGCGACGCCTTCTGCGCGGATTGCCGTGCTACCCTGGCCGCTGGCGGTGAAGTTGGCGTTGCGGCTATTCAGGCTGCTGCCGCTGCCAGAGATGATCGCGCCGGTGCTGTTACTGGCGCTGGAGGTAAGGGTTGTTGGAGAGGCGAAACTTAGCGCTGCGCCGTCATCAATGCGATAACCGGTTGAGCCGCTGGTGTTAACGTCCAAGGCGTTGGTGGCGGAGCTGATGCGCGATCCGCTGCCCGCCGCGTGATAGGCGATCTGGTCGCTGTTGTTGAATACCGGCGCTGAACCAGCAGCGATATTCACCAGCGCGCCGTTGAGCGCTTCCGCCCCGATTGCGCCGGTGCCGTTCAAATTCAACGTCCCACCATTCAGGTTCGCTACCGCACGATTGCCGCTGGCGCTAACGCCGCGACTGCGGTTGGTGGTGCTGCCGCCGTTAACGTTGATGGTGCCGGTATTATTGGCGGTGGTGGCAAAGGTACTGCTGCCACTGTTCACTGCGATGCCGGTGCCGCCATCGTTGATATTGATGTTGCCGCTGTTGGTGCCGGTTGCACCGCTTTCGACGCGGATGCCGGTTGAATTGGCGCCGGTGAAAGTGATATCGCCAGTGTTGGTCAGCTGCGCGCGATTACGCGCCACATAGCCGGTCAATCCACTCTGCGCAGCATTTAAAGACGCCGCAGAGTTCAGGCTGGTGCTGGTCACCGGCGAGCCGCTGTTTCTGCCGAAGATATCGTGTTTTTGTCCGTCAACGATCGCGCCAATCGCGTTGCTGCCGGTGAGGTTCATGGTGGTTGCCGCGTTAATCACGCCATTTGCGCCCCCTTCCACCGTGATGCCATTGGCGCCGCTGCCGCTGACGTTGATCACCGCCGCACCACTGTTGACATCGGTGCCCGCGCCGCTGCCGAGCACCGCTGTTGAACCTGCTCCGGAAGCGGTGAGCGACAAGGCGTTGCCGTTAAAGTCTGCGCCCTGCTCAACGCGGAACAGCGTGGAGTTCTGCGTGGTGACATCAAACGGATTATTGCCCAGCACGTTGATCAGCGCATTGGGGCCGTAGGCGAAGAAGGCAATCTGGTTGGTGCCATTGGAGAAAGTCGGTACGGCAGTCGGATCCACCGTAACAGTGGAATTACCGCGCGCATGCACGCCAATCGCGCCATTGCCGCTGAGGTTAATCGGGCCATCGACGGTGGCTTGCGCCGTGCCCGTTCCTTGCCCTTCCACCCACACGCCGTAGTTGCGCGTGCCGCTGGCCGGATCGGCACCGCCCGCCACGTTAATGGTGCCGGTTGAGGTGGCACTCGCGGTGTTGCCATTGGTGGCCAGCACTTTCAGGCCGGTGCCGTTCACGCCATTCAGATTGATGGTGCCGGCGTTATTGATGTTGCCCGCACTGTTGGTCACCAGCATGCCGACGTTTTCGCGCGGTATGGTGGCAGCCGCGCCGTTCACATTGATGGTGCCGTTATTAATCATGGTGGCGTTATTAGCACCTGTCGCCGACATCCCCGCTGCGTTTTGCGTTTTCGTCCCGATGGTAATGCTGCCCTCGTTGACCGCGTTGCCGTTGGCGACCAAGGCGATACCGCTGGTGAGCCCGCTTTGGTTCATCGCGGTATCCGCCGTCGCCTCACCCAGGCTGTTTTGCGGGCCGCGACCAATATAGATATTGCCGCTGGCGTTATTGGTAAAGCTTGAAGTGGCATCGGTCAGCAATACGCCGGATGCGGTGCCGCGCGCACTGGAACCGTTAACGCCGACGTTGATATTGCCGCTGTTATTGGCGCTGGAAGACACACCCAGATTGATGCCCGCCACGCCATACTGCGAATTGCTGCCGGTGGTGGCGAAATTGAGGATGCCGTTGTTGTTGAAGGTACTGCCAGTTTGCACGGCTACGCCGTTGGCACCGTAGCCGGTCGAACCAATGCCGGTGCCATCCTGACGATTGAGGAATCCGCCGTTAATCACACCATTGTTAATCCCGCTGCTGTTGTCGGTCAGCACCAGCGCCGTGCCGTTATTGGTGATGCTGCCTCGGCTCGCCAGCTTGCCATCAATCACCGCCTGCGCACCGTTCGAAGCTTTAATCGCTCCGCCGGTTGCGCCCACCACTTCCAGCGTTTTACCCGCCGCCAGATTCACTTTCGCCCCCGCGCCATTGGCATTAATCACAATGCGATTTTGTATCGGTTGCGTGACTTCATCGGGCGGTGTGGCACTGACGTTGTAAACAATGTTGGCATTGGTGAAGGTGACGGCTTTGTTGAATTCGGTGAGATAGCGCGTTTTATCGAGGTTGCCTGACTGAAGTTGGCTGATCAGCCAGTTATTGTAGCTTTGCAGTTGGCTGGCGTTAGTGACGCTAAAACTGGTGCTGTTGCCATCCAGCGTCTGCACGCTGAAGGCACCGTTATAGGTGGCGAGATTTTGCACCTGATAGCTGCTGGTGGCCGAGCCTGCGCCGTCTGGCGTAGCGGTTGAGCCGAAGAAGCTAATGCGGTTGTTGCTGTTCCAGTTTACCGTGCCGGTGCCGCTCACATCAAAAAGCGCTGTCTGCTTGGCTGCCATGGTCCAGCTGTTGGTGCTGGCGCTGCTGAGCGCATTGGCCTGGCCGATATTCACGTCCAGCGTGCCACCTGTCACATCGGCAATACGCGCGTCGATATATTGGCCATTATTGACGTTTTGCACATCCGGCACGCTGGTGGCGCTGGTGACGGGCGCTAATGCGACAAGACTCGCAGAGTTGTAAACCTGGAACGTGCTGTTGGTGCCGGTGGCTGCATCGGGCGTGGTGATGGCAAAGTTTTGCGGGCCGGGATCAAGGCGATCCTGATTGAGATACTGCGATCCCGAGGTGATTGCTACTTGTCCGAGCGTGGTGGTGACTGCGCCATCTGTTCCTGCCGTGAACGCCTGATTCCCGGTAAGGGTTTCATTGCCGCTGCTGACGGTAATTTTACCTATTTGGTTGTCATTATTTTGTGGTGTGTAAGTCCCTAATGTAACAGCCTGACTTTGCATGGCTGGATAAACCAGCAATTGCGCCGCCAACATTCCTAATGCGATAGGATTTAATGTAAACCTCATACTTCCTCCAATGGGCGTGCAGCGTCCGCGCTGTTATTGCAACAGCGTTAAATTCATCGCGAGGGGATAAAGCGGCAGGTGAATACCAATCCCGTGTAGCAATCTAATTTGAGAACAACTGTGTGAAGAAATACGGTGCAGCGAAAAAAGGGATGGAATTATTGTTATAGATTAATTGGCTTAAGGTATAGACATTTTTGCTTGCCGATGCAAAAAGCAATTTCGGGCAACTAATTGTGAAATCGGACAAATGGTTGCGATGTGCATTAAATATTTAAAAATAAATAATACCAATATAAATTTAAGTTCTGGTTATCTATCTCCTTAATAAATCCTTTATTTTTTACTGACACTTAACTTACAGATGGCACTTAATGGATTAATGGGGCAGTGCCAGGGTGAGCGAGACGAGAGAATCTTAAAGCGTGATCGAAATCACGTTTATACCAGGTCGCCATGAATGGCGACCTGGTCGATATCCGCATTTTACTTAACTCAAATCCACATCGCGGGTGCCGCCCCACCAGGTAAAGGCAAACCCGCCAATCCACGCCACAATCAGACCGGCGAGATACACCGCCATTCCGGCAAAAATGCCCTGCGATGACGTCATTAGTGGCAGCGTGACTAAACCGGAAGGGCCAAACACGGTGTTCATGCCCACCGGTAATCCCAGCCACGCCACCAGCCCGATAAAGAAGCCGCCCAGCGCGCCGCCAAAACAAGCGGTAATAAACGGCTTCAGGCGCGGCAGCGTCACACCATAAATCAGCGGTTCACCGACACCAAGCAGCCCCGGCACAATCGCACCTTTGATCTGTTTACGCAGCAGCGAGTGTTTGTCCGCTTTGCACCACAACGCCAGCGAGGCGCCCACCTGCCCCGCGCCAGCCATCGCCAGAATGGGAAAAAGCGAGTTAAAGCCCTGGGTTTCCATCAGCGCGAAATAGACTGGAATAAAGCCCTGATGAATGCCAAACATCACCGCGATCAAAAACAGTCCGGCCAAAATAGCGCAACCAAATGGATTGTTATTGAGATGAATAAACAACCATGACATGCCTTTAAACAGTTCACCGCCGATCGGCATAATCACCAGGAATGTCACCGCGCCGGTAATTAATAACGTCAGCAACGACGTCAGGATCATATCGAGATTATCGGGAATGATTTTTCGCAGCTGTTTCTCAATCCAGGCACCAAATATCGCCGCCAGCAGCACGCCTATAATATTGCCGCGTGGATCGATTACCATACCGAAGAAATCCTGCATCCCGCTGTAATAGCCAACTTTGGCGTCAGGCATATAACCGAGCACAAACAGCGAGGCGATAATGGCGCCGTTGACGCCGGTCCCACCAAAGGCTTTCTGCGCGTTGTAGCCGATCAAAATACTCAGGAAGGTAAACAGCCCTTTGCCGAACACCTTCATGTACGCCACGGTATCCAGCAGCCAGCGTGCATGATCGCCCGGCTGATTGAGGTGAAAGATCTGCTCGATCAGCGTGGCAAAACCCAGCAGTAAACCGGCACCGATAAAACCGGGGATCAGCGGCGTAAAAATGGTGGCAAAGCAGGAGAGAAAACGGTGCAGCGCGCTGGTCTGTTTTGCCTTCATCTGCTGCTTTTGCGCGCTGGCGATGGCGTGCAGATCGTCTGGTGCTTGTTGATTGAGCAGCGCCTGCATCTTCTCCGCTGCGGTTTGCGCTTTGCCGGGACCGAGCACAATCTGCAACTGCGCATCGCTGTCGATCACGCCCAGCACGCCCGGCAGCGTTTTGAGTGTGATGCTGTCCACTCGCGTGGCATCGTTAAGCGTCAGACGCAGACGCGTCATGCAGTTGCCGCACTGCTGCACGTTGCTGGCGCCGCCCACCGCCTGCAGAATGTCGCGCACCAGACCTTCAGTAATGGCCGCCATCATTGCGCTCCTGCGTCACGTAACGCGTTGCGAATAAAGCCCTGATTCTGACTTAACAGCGATTTCGCTTCAGCGGCCGTTAATCCCGCCAGCACCATGACAATCGCGGTTTTACAGTGTCCCTGACACGCCGCCAGCGCCTGCTGCGCGGTGGCATCGTCACAGTCGGTGGCTTGTTTGACGATGTTCACCTGGCGCTGCACCAGCTTCTGATTAGTGGCTTCGACATCAACCATCAAATTGCCGTACACCTTGCCACTGCGAATCATCGCGCCGGTGGTGAGCATATTGAGCACCAGCTTCTGCGCCGTTCCGGCCTTCATGCGCGATGAACCGGTAACCACTTCCGGGCCCACCACCGGCGTTAGCGCCACATCCGCGGCCTGCGACATCGGGCTGTTGGGATTGCAGGTTAACGCCGCAGTAAATGCGCCCTGCTGACGCGCATACGCCAGCGCGCCCAGCACATACGGCGTGCGGCCACTGGCGGCAATGCCGACCAGCACATCATTAGCATTGAACTGGATATCCCGCAGATCCTGCGCGCCCTGCTCAACATTGTCTTCGGCGTTTTCTACCGCCTGCAGAATCGCGGTGTGGCCGCCGGCAATCAGCCCGACCACCTGGCTGCGCGGCGTGCCAAAGGTCGGCGGACATTCGCTGGCATCCAGAATCCCCAGACGACCCGACGTGCCCGCGCCGCAATAGATCAGGCGACCGCCTTTGCTGAAGGCTTGGGTAATGCCATCCACCACCTGCGCAATCTGCGGCACGATGGCTTCTACCGCCAGCGCCACTTTTTTGTCTTCATCATTAATCACCCGCAGCATGGCTTCGGTGGACAGCTCATCAATGTTCTGACTGGCGGGATTACGACCTTCGGTGATCATCTGGCTGAGATCGATCTGCATGCGACACTCCTGTGAGAGAATAATTTATTCGTAAAACTATATATCACACAGAATTGTTAATTCCTCTGCTGCGCGTGATTTTTTTGCTTTTGCCACAGCAGGCATAAAAAAACCCGCCGAAGCGGGTTTCAGTGCGTAGCGGTCGCTATTAATCGCGACCCTACGACGTTATTAACTGGCGCTTTGCGTGCGCAGCTGCTGCTCATAGGCGGCGGCCTGTTTGGTGTCGAACTGGTCTTCCCAGCGCGCAATCACCAGCACCGCCAGCGCGTTACCGATCACGTTCAGCGCGGTGCGCGCCATGTCCATGATGCGATCCACACCGGCGATAAACGCCAGACCTTCCAGTGGAATGCCCACGCTGCCCAGCGTTGCCAGCAGCACCACGAAGGAGACGCCCGGTACGCCAGCGATACCTTTCGAGGTCACCATCAGCGTCAGTACCAGAATAATCTCGTCGGTCAGCGACAGGTCGATGCCATACAGCTGGGCAATAAAGATCGCCGCGATGCTCTGGTACAGGGTTGAACCGTCGAGATTGAACGAGTAACCGGTTGGCACTACGAAGCTGGTGATGGCTTTCGGCGCACCGTAGGCTTCCATCTTCTGCATGATGCGCGGCAGCACGGTTTCTGAGCTGGAGGTGGAATAGGCAAGAATCAGCTCGTCTTTCAGAATGCGCATCAGCGTAGTAATGCGTAACTTACAGAAGCGCGCCACCGTGCCGAGCACCACGAAAGCAAAGAACAGAATCGCTACGTACACCAGCAGCACCAGCTTGGCGAGCGGATAGAGCGAAGCAAAACCGAAGTTCGCAATGGTGACCGCAATCAGTGCAAACACGCCGACTGGCGCGTAACGCATGATCATGTGCGTCACTTTAAACATGGTTTCGGAAATCGAACGGAATACCGTGACCAGCGGATCGCGATGTTCCGATGGCAACGCCGACAAGCCCATCCCAAACAGCACCGAGAAGAAGATAATCGGCAGCATGTCGCCCTTCACCAGCGAGGCGAAGATGTTCTGCGGGATCAGCGACAGAATGGTGGTGACCAGACCGTGCGGTGCGCCCTGAACGGCTTCGGTTGTGGCTTCGTATTTAGAGATGTCCACCGTTGCCAGCGTTGACATATCAATGCCGCTGCCGGGTTGGAATACGTTGGCCAGCGTGATGCCGACCACAATGGCAAGGGTGGTGATCACTTCAAAATAGATAATGGTTTTGACACCAATACGTCCGAGCTTTTTCGCATCACCCACGCCAGCAATGCCGACAATCAGTGAGGAGATAACAATCGGTACCACAATCATCTTGATCAGATGAATAAAGATGTCACCCGCTGGCGTCAGAATGTTAGTGATTAACCATTCACGATCGTCGGGCTGATTATGCAGCACGGTTCCCACAATCACGCCCAAAATCAGCGCGACGAGGATTTGCCATGCAAGGGTGAACTTAAAACCTTTCATAACGCGTTATTTCCTCAGTTAAAAACCCCTTTGCTCTGCTGCGAAGGTGCAGGAGAAATGTCACACAGGGAAGTGAGCAAAAGCCCGATAAAATAGAGGGTTATTTATGACTACGTCGGTTACAGCTGTGCAGGCATTTTGCGCCTGCGGAGTGATGCAGTCTGAGTTGATACCTGCTGAACAGGGCCGAGATAAGTACCATTTTCACTACGGTAAATGCAACCCCCGGCGTGATAGCGCAAATCTTATTCAGGTTAGTAGCATAAAATGCTGACAAAGGTTAACAGCTATAACTCGCTGTTATGAAAAGTGTTAATTCGATAATTTTCAGCATAGCTATGCAATATTGCGCAAAAAGCGGCCCGGCGCGTTTGCTGATTATTTGCACAGAAGAACCAGAAATCTCTTAGGCTTAAAGCAGAAAATCGGACTGATGGCGCGGCGTTTTGACTCTGCGTTCGTGAGGCATTTGGCGGTGATAACAGGTCGTGATCCAGACTACAAAACAGAAACAAAGCCCTGTTGCGGTCTTCAATTAACCATTGATTGACATATGATTAACATCTTCAAGGAGGTCAGCCATGAGCCAAATACACAAGCATCCCGTACCCGCTGCCATTGCAGCGAATGCTCTCATTAATGCCGATCAGTATGCGGCGCTGTATCAACAATCGGTTGACGATCCCGACACCTTTTGGGGTGAGCAAGGCAAAATCCTCGACTGGATTAAGCCTTACAGCAAAGTGAAAAATACCTCCTTTGCCCCCGGCAATATTTCCATTCGCTGGTATGAAGATGGCGAGCTAAACCTCGCCGCTAACTGCCTTGATCGCCATTTGGCCACGCGTGGCGACCATCCTGCCATCATCTGGGAAGGCGACGACGCCAGCGAAAGCAAAACCATTAGTTTCCGCGAACTGCATGCGGACGTCTGCCGCTTTGCCAATGTGCTCGGCAGCCTGGGAGTGAAGAAAGGCGACGTGGTCGCGATCTATATGCCGATGGTGCCCGAAGCGGCCGTGGCGATGCTGGCCTGTGCGCGCATTGGCGCGGTGCACTCGGTGATCTTCGGTGGCTTCTCACCGGAAGCGGTTGCTGGACGCGTGGTCGATTCCAACGCCAAACTGATCATCACCGCCGATGAAGGCGTGCGTGCTGGTCGCAGCATTCCGCTGAAGAAAAACGTCGATGATGCTCTGAACAATCCCAACGTCACCACGGTGAAAAATGTGGTGGTGTTTAAGCGCACCGGTAAAGACACCGGCTGGCGCGAAGGCCGCGATCTGTGGTGGCACGATCTGATGGCGAAGGCCAGCGATCAGCACCAGCCGGTTGCTGTTGATGCCGAACATCCGCTGTTTATCCTTTATACCTCCGGCTCCACCGGCAAGCCGAAAGGCGTGCTGCACACCACCGGCGGTTATCTGGTGTATGCCGCCAGCACCTTTAAGTACGTGTTTGATTATCATCCGGATGATGTTTACTGGTGTACCGCCGACGTCGGGTGGATCACCGGTCACAGCTATCTGATATACGGTCCGCTGGCGTGCGGCGCAACCACGCTGATGTTTGAAGGCGTGCCGAACTGGCCGAAGCCGAGCCGCATGGCGGAAGTGGTGGATAAACATAAGGTGACGCTGCTGTATACCGCGCCAACCGCGATTCGCGCGCTGATGGCCGAAGGTGATAAAGCGATTGAAGGTACCGATCGCAGCAGCCTGCGCATCATGGGTTCGGTGGGTGAACCGATCAACCCGGAAGCCTGGGAGTGGTATTACAAGAAGATTGGCGACAGCCGTTGCCCAATCGTCGATACCTGGTGGCAAACCGAAACCGGCGGCTTCATGATCACGCCATTGCCGGGTGCGACCGAACTGAAAGCCGGTTCCGCCACCAAACCATTCTTCGGCGTGCAGCCTGCGCTGGTGGATAACGAAGGCAATCCGCTCGAGGGCGCGACCGAAGGCAACCTGGTGATCGTCGATTCCTGGCCAGGCCAGGCGCGTACGCTGTATGGCGATCACGATCGTTTCGAGCAAACCTACTTCTCCACCTTCAAAAATCGCTACTTCAGCGGTGACGGCGCGCGCCGTGATGAAGAGGGTTATTACTGGATCACCGGTCGCGTCGATGACGTGCTGAACGTTTCCGGTCACCGTCTTGGCACCGCCGAAATTGAGTCGGCGCTGGTGTCGCATCCGAAGATTGCCGAAGCGGCGGTGGTGGGCATTCCGCACAGCATCAAAGGCCAGGCGATCTACGCGTATATCACGCTCAACCACGGTGAAGAGCCGTCGCCAGAGCTGTATACCGAAGTGCGTAACTGGGTGCGTAAAGAGATTGGCCCGATTGCCACGCCGGATGTGCTGCACTGGACCGACTCGCTGCCAAAAACCCGCTCCGGCAAGATTATGCGTCGCATTCTGCGCAAAATCGCTGCCGGCGATACCAGCAATCTCGGCGATACCTCTACGCTGGCCGATCCGGGCGTGGTAGAGAAATTGCTGGAGGAGAAACAGTCCATCTCAATGCCGTAAGCGGCATTGACCCGACGGAGAGTGTCAGCCTGTCCCCGGCAGGCTCCTCTCCGTCACCTTTACCTTACGCCGTATGCTTTTCACCATCGCACAACCTATATAACTAGAATATTCAGATGGTTAAATCACTTTATTGTGAGATTGCTGTCTGCCTTGCCTCTGGAGAAAATGTGATGAACGAAACCCCTGAACAGGAAGCAGTCTGGCAACAAGTCGAGAATAATCCGCGCTTTCATGAGCTGGTGCACAAGCGCCAGGCGTTTGCGCTGCTGCTCAGCGTGATCATGCTGGTGCTCTACATCGGCTTTATTCTGTTGATCGCCTTCGCACCCGGCTGGCTCGGTACGCCGCTGCACGCCGGCACTAACGTCACGCGCGGTATTCCGATTGGTGTCGGTTTAATCGTGATGTCATTCGTGCTGACCGGCGTCTACGTGTGGCGCGCCAACGGCGAGTTTGATCGTCTGACCAAACAGATCCTGAGCGAGGTGAAATCATGAAGCGCCTGCTTTCAATATTTCTCGCGGTAGTGCCCGCCAGCGTGTTTGCCGCCGATGCCATTACCGGCGCGGTGCAACGGCAAGCCACCAACTATGAAGCCATTATCATGTTCGTGGTGTTTGTCGCGGCAACACTCGGCATCACGTATTGGGCTTCCAAACGTACCCGCTCACGCAGCGATTATTACACCGCAGGCGGCAATATCACCGGATTCCAGAATGGCCTCGCCATCGCCGGTGACTTTATGTCCGCCGCCTCCTTCCTCGGTATTTCTGCTCTGGTTTACACCTCGGGTTACGACGGGCTGATCTACTCGCTCGGCTTCCTCGTCGGCTGGCCGATGATCCTGTTTTTGATTGCCGAACGGCTGCGTAATCTCGGGCGCTATACCTTCGCCGATGTGGCCTCTTATCGCCTCGCGCAGAAACCGATCCGTACGCTGTCGGCTTGCGGCTCGCTGGTGGTGGTGGCGCTCTATCTGATTGCGCAGATGGTGGGTGCCGGTAAGCTGATCCAGCTGCTGTTTGGCCTCGACTACCATATCGCGGTGGTGATGGTCGGCATTTTGATGGTGCTGTACGTGCTGTTCGGCGGCATGCTGGCGACCACCTGGGTGCAGATCATCAAAGCGGTGCTGCTGCTGTTTGGTGCCAGCTTTATGGCGATTATGGTGATGAAAGCTGTTGGCTTTAGTTTCAATACGCTGTTCACCGAAGCGATGGCGGTGCACCCGAAAGGCGCGGCGATTATGCAGCCTGGCGGGCTGGTGAAAGATCCGATCTCGGCGCTCTCATTAGGTCTTGGTTTGATGTTCGGTACCGCCGGTTTGCCGCATATTCTGATGCGCTTCTTCACCGTGGCTGATGCGCGTGAAGCGCGTAAAAGCGTGTTCTGGGCCACCGGCTTTATGGGCTACTTCTACTTCCTGACCTTTATTATCGGCTTCGGCGCGATTTTGCTGGTGGGAGCGAATCCCGCCTTCAAAGACGCCAGCGGCGCATTGCTCGGCGGCACCAATATGGCGGCGGTGCATCTGGCGAATGCGGTCGGCGGCAGCCTGTTCCTCGGCTTTATCTCGGCGGTGGCCTTCGCCACCATTCTGGCGGTGGTGGCCGGTTTAACACTGGCGGGCGCGTCGGCGGTTTCACACGATCTTTATGCCAGCGTGATCCGCGAAGGTAAGGCGACGGAACGCGATGAACTGCGCATCTCGAAGATCACCGTGCTGGTGTTGGGCGTGGTGGCGATTGCGCTGGGGATTCTGTTTGAGAAACAGAACATTGCTTTCATGGTCGGCCTGGCGTTCTCGATTGCTGCCAGCTGTAACTTCCCGATCATTTTGCTGTCGATGTACTGGTCGAAACTGACCACGCGCGGCGCGATGGTGGGCGGTTGGCTGGGACTGATTACTGCGGTGCTGCTGATGATCCTTGGCCCGACGATTTGGGTGCAGGTGTTGGGGCATGAGAAGCCGATTTATCCGTATGAGTATCCGGCGCTGTTCTCAATGCTGGCGGCGTTCATCGGCATCTGGCTGTTCTCGATTACCGACCATTCAGCACGCGGGGCGCAGGAACGTGCTCGCTTCCGTGGGCAGTTTATTCGCTCGCAGACGGGGATTGGGATTTCCCAGGGTAAATCGCATTAAGTCCGTGCTGGCTTCCCCTCACCCTCTCCCATAAATGGGAGAGGGAACCGATCGGCGCGTTTTTCTCCTTCTCCCGCTTGCGGGAGAAGGCCGGGATGAGGGACAGACCGCACCCAAACAAAAATGGCGACCCATTGGGCCGCCATTTTTCATTTTAATTCAGATGATTAGAAACGCAGTGACGCGCCGACGTACGGGCCATCGACCAGTACGTTATCTTTGCGGCTGCCTTTATTGTTGAGCTCAATGTACTGATAACCCACACGCAGGTTCAGTAGAGAGATCGGCGTGAAGCTCAGGCCGCCCGACGCTTCCTGGTAGCTATCAAGACGATCGGAGAAGGCTTCTGGCGCATAGTAATATTCGCCGTACAGACCCCACATGCTGTTGAAGCTGTATTGTGCTGCGCCACCGACTGCCACGGTGAAGCCATCACGACCATCTTCCGGATGGGTGAACAGCGCTTTCGCAGTAGGTGCAATGCGGAAATCGCCCACGTCGATGTTATAGCCGAGGCCCGCGCCGTAGGTGCTGCCATCGTGATCGCTGCGCAGCCAGTTGCCTTTCAGGAACAGGCCAGGTGAAGTGGTGCCGAGGCCAAGGTTCAGGTTGGTGCTATGCTCACCCACGTCAACACTGCCCTCAATTGCCTGCGCGCCGCTGCTCAGCAGTGCCAGACCCAAAACGCTTCCAGTAACAAGTTGCTTTAACATGTGATTCCACTCCATGAAGGACAATTAATTCGGCGGCAAGGGTACCAGCCTGGCGACGAGAGACAACATTATTTGGAAAGCTTTACGTAAAAATGGATTACAGCGGGGGGAAGATGGCCCCGAGGGGCCATTTGTAAGACTAGAAACGCCAGGCTGCGCCAAGAAAAAGACCATCAACCGAACGATGAGTAGTATTACTGCTCAAGCCACTGCCCAAGTAGCGGTAACCGGAACTTAGCGTTAACCAGTGGGCTGGTTGGTAGTAAATTCCCGCCTCAAACTGATGCAGGTGCTCCAGGTTATAATTGCCGACATTTGGCGACATGCTGAAATCGAGGTAGAGCCAGGTATGATTAGCTTGCGGCAGCGGAGCCATCGCACGGATACCTGCATTTGCCCCGAAGCTGGAGGATTTATCATGGTTCAACTCAGCCCAGAACACGCCTACGCGAGGAATGATTCGCAGTGCGCCCATAGCGACACCATATCCCAGATTCGCGTCAACTAATTCTGACTGATGTTTTGCATTCACATACTCAATCCCATATTGCAGGCCTGGCGCGGTTTTTTGGCTATTGATTGCGGCAGCAAAGAAATCACTACCACCCTTTACGCCGATTTCCTGAGCGATTACCCCAGCGGAGGCCAACAGCAGCCCCATTGCAAAATACTGACTTTTCATTTTTTCGCTTCCTTATCGTTTAAGCGGGCAAACAATAAGCAAAGCGATGTGGTTGCAATATGAGCAATGACTCAAAACAAAGGCATTATGACACCCATAATAAATGGTTCAGCAGCGGCGCCAGAATCACCGTCACGACGCCAGACAGCATCATCACCAGGCTGGACACCACGCCTTCCTGCTGGCCGAGTTGGTAAGCGCGCGCGGTACCTGCGCCATGTGATGCGGCGCCAAATCCCGCGCCTTTGGCGACGCCTTGTTTGATAGCGATACGCAGAAAAAGTACATCACCCACCGCCATGCCAAACACGCCGGTGATCACCACAAACAGCGCCACCAGATCCGGCTGGCCGCCAATCGGCTGCGCGGCTGCCAGCGCAAACGGCGTGGTGATCGAGCGTACCGCCAGGCTGCGCTGGATGGTTTCCGGCAGCGTCAGCAAGCGCGCCAGCCACACCGAGCTGCATACCGCCACCAGCGTGGCCGTCAGCACGCCTACGCTGAGCGACAGCCAGTGGCGCTTGATGATGTCGAGGTTCTCATACACCGGCACGGCAAACGCCAGCGTGGCCGGACCGAGCAACCAAATCAGCCAGTGACTTTCGGCGATGTAATTTTTCCAGCTGACATGAGTGAGCAGCAGCAGCGCCACCAGCACCAGCGGCGTCAACACCAGCGGCATCAATAGCAGCGTGCGCCAGCGCCGATAGATAATCTTGTTGAGGTAATAGACCAGCAGCGTGAACGTCAGACACAGCAGGCTAATCAACAGATCATTCATGATGCACCTGCTTACGCGCGGCGCGCGCCAGTTCGAAGCGGTATAAACGATCGACCACCAGTGAAGTGGAAGCCAGCACCAGCAAGGTACTGACGCCAATCACCACGCAGATGCGCCAGCCTTCGCTGCGCAGCAAATCGCTGTAGTTCACCACCGCCACCACTGCCGGAATAAAGAACAGCAGCATTTCCGCCAGCAGCCAGTTAGCACCGGCTTTCACCCAGCGCAGCGGCACGATGCGCGTCATGATTAACACCAGCAGCAGCACCATGCCAACCACATTGGCCGGCAGCGGCAGATGCAGCCAGCTCACCAGCCTGTCGCTAAAAATAAACAACCCGACATACAGCACCAGCTGCAGCGGAACAAACGTACGTTGCAGGAGATCCGTTCTGCGCGGACTTAATGCCATCATTGTCTTGTACCCTGAGGAAGAATTGAGGTGTCCAGTATAAATCCGCCGCAAACTGTGAAAGAAATGAATTAAAATCATTCAAACTATGCCAAAAAGGAATGTTTATGGACGTGCGCGCCCTGCGCTACTTCACTGAAGTGGTGCGTCAGCAAAGCTTCACCCGCGCCGCTGAGAAGCTGTTCGTGACGCAGCCGACCATTAGTAAAATGCTGCGCCAGCTGGAAGAGGAGCTCGGCTGCACCTTGCTGCTGCGTGAAGGTCGCAAACTGCATCTTACTGATAGCGGCCAGGCGGTTTACCAGCGCGGATTGGTGATTCTGCAGGAATTCCACCAGCTCGAAGCGCAGTTGGGCGACATTAACCAGTTGAAAACCGGCGAGCTGCGGCTGGGTATTCCGCCGATGGTCGGCATGCAGATGGCCGGATCGATCTCCGCCTTTCGCCGCCGTTATCCGGGCGTACAGCTGAAAATATCCGAGTTCGGTGGATTGACGGCGCAGCAAGCGGTACTGAGTGGCGCGCTGGATATCGCCCTCACCGCGCTGCCGATTGAGCCAGAACTGCCGCTCAATACGCTGGAGCTGATGCACCATCCGCTGTGCGTGCTGCTGCCGCGCAGTGAACAATGGCGCGATCACCACACAGTCGGTTTGGCGGAGTTAGCCGAACATCCGCTGCTGATCCTCAATGAAGAGTTCGCGCTGAATCGCCAGATCCGCAAAGCGTTTCAACGCCAGAACCTGACGCCGACGATTGCGTTGCGTAGCGCGCAGTGGGATTTTCTCGCCGCGATGGTGCAGGCGGGCATGGGATTGGCGATTCTGCCGGAGCCCATTTGTCAGCGGTTGGATAAACAATCGCTGCTGTGGCTGCCGCTGGAATCGGAGTTGCAGTGGAGTTTAGGGTTGATTTGGCGCGAAGGCAGTTATCTGTCGCGCAGCGCCGAGGCGTGGATTGAGTGTTGCCGTGAACATTGGCCGGATAGTGCGCCGCGGCTGTCGGTGTGAAAACGGCCGCAGCGCATTAATGTCGATAGGTCGCCATGAATGGCGACCCTACGTTTGGCTTGCTGCTATTCCTCTTTCTCTATCAGCAGCGCTTCCAGCAGATCGAGATCGTGCAGCAGTTTCTGCATCGTCTCGTTGGAGATCTCCTGCGTAGCGCGCAGATGATAAACCTCGGCACGCTCGGCACGCAGCGCATTGAGGCGGAAACGACGTTCGAGGTTTTCGGCAAATTGCGCCTGTTCGATATCGTTTTTGCCCTCCGCGCGGCGACGCAGATTACCAATCACGCGCAAACTAACCTCTTTCAGCAGTTCCGGATCGATGTTCTCTTCGGTGTCGGTTTCGAGACGCTGCTCCATTTTATGCAGGCTCTCAATCGCCACGCCCGCCATCGCAGCACGCGCAAACTGAATCTCACGACGATGGCCGACCTTGTCGATGCTCTCAACGTCACGCAGCAGAATCGGCAAGATCACCACACCCACCAGCAGTGACACCAGGATTACCCCGGTGGCGATGAACACCAATTCATAGCGCGCCGGGAACGGATCGCCGTTGCTGAGGAACAGCGGAATCGACAGCACACCGGCCAGCGTGATGGCGCCGCGTACCCCGGCAAAAGAGGCAATCAGCAGTTCACGCAGCGAGTAGTTGGTAAACTCCAGCGGCTTCTTTTTCAGCAGACGCATACTGGTGCGCTTCATGATCCACAACCAACCGAAACGCACTACCATCAGCGCGGCGTAGACCAACAGAACGTCGGTAAACAGCATCCACAGTTCGACGTTGGGATCGGCTTGCGCCTGCGCAATCGAGGTGGAAAGGATGTCGGGCAGCTGCAGGCCGAGCATCAGGAACACCATGCCGTTGAACACGAACTCCAGCATCTGCCACACGCTGTTCGCACGCAGACGCATCGCCAGCGGTGCCTGGCGGATAATGCCGGAACGCGTGATGGTCATACCGGCGGCGACGGCGGCGAGGATGCCCGACACGCCAAGGTGTTCCGCAATCAGGTATGAGGCGAACGGTAACAGCAGCAGCAGCACGGTTTGGGTTGCCGGGTCATCACCGCTCCAGCGGCTTAGCAGACGCAGTGAGCGGCCATACAGCCAGCATATCGCCACACCGGCAACCAAACCGCCGACCGCCACTTTGAGAAACTCGACGCTGGCGCCGCCCCACGTAAACACCATGGTGCCCATCGCCACCGCGACGGCAAACTTCAGCGATACCAGACCCGATGCGTCGTTCATCAGGGCTTCGCCCTGCACAATCGACATGATTTTTTTCGGGATGCGCCCTTCACCGACAATGCCGGACAGCGCCACGGCATCGGTTGGCGACAGCACCGCCGCCAGCGCAAAGGCGGGAATCAGCGGAATGCCTGGCACCAGCCAGTAAATCAGGTAGCCAATCCCGACCACGGTGATCAGCACCAGAACCAGCGCCAGCCCCATGATTTCTCGACCGTGATGCAGGAACTCGTTAATCGGCGTTTTCCAGCCATCTGCGAACAGCAGCGGTGGAATGAACAGCACGAGGAACAGTTCCGGATCAAAATCGACATGCAGGCCGAAGACGGGAAACGCGAGCAGTGCACCGGCGGCAATTTGTACCAGCGGCAGGGGAATTTGAAACGGCAGAATACGTGCCGCCACGCTGGAGAGTGAAACCACCAGCGTCATGATGAGAATAGTAAAGAAGATTTCCATGCTTTCCTTAGGCGAATCAATTTCATTAAAGCGATGTTGTTGCGTGGGAAAGTGTAAAACAAAACGCCGCACAGCGGGGCAACCCGATGTGCGGCGTGGCGCAGAAAGCGAATAATCCTGGAATTATTCAACTTTGAGGTCAGATGGCCCAGCCACCGGCATAGAACGCCACCAGCGCAACAGCAATCACCACTGTACCAACGTTCAGCTTGCGCCACTCGCCGGCAAACAGGCGGCCAATCACCAGTGAAGCGAAGCCGAGCATGATGCCGGTGACAATGTTGCAGGTCAGCACGATGAACACTGCGGTCAGCAGGCCGGACATCGCATCAACGAAATCGTTGAAGTCGATTTTTGCCACGTTGCTCAGCATCAGCAGGCCAACGTACATCAATGCTGGAGCCGTCGCGTAAGCGGGAACCAGGTAGGCTAGCGGTGACATAAATAGGATTACCAGGAACAGTAAACCCACTACAATCGCCGTCAGACCGGTTTTACCGCCCGCCGCCGTGCCCGCCGCCGATTCGATGTAGACCGCAGCCGGTGAAGCGCCAACCAAACCAGCGAACAGGCTGCTGACGGAATCGGTGGTCAGCGCACGACCGCCGTTGATGATCTGCCCCTCTTTATCCAGCAGATTTGCCTGGCCTGCTACCGCGCGAATGGTGCCGGTGGCATCAAAGACTGCGGTCATCACCAGCGCCAGCACGCTTGGCAGCACCACAGGTTGCAGCGCGCCCATGATATCAAGGCTAAACATCGCCGATTGCCCGTTGGCATCCTTCAGGCTCGGCATGGCGAACAGGCCTTGGTAGGTCACTGCTGGATCGAAAATCAGGCCAAGAATCGAGATGGCGATGATGGTCAGCAGAATACCGCCTGGCACGCGGCGTTTTTCCAGACCGAAAATAGCCGCCAGGCCAACCAGCGACATGATCACCGGGAACGACGCGAACTGACCCAGCGCCACCGGCAAACCCGCAGCCGGGTTTTTCACCACCAAACCAATGCCGTCAGCGGCGATCAGCAGCAGGAACAAGCCGATACCGACACCGGTTCCGTGCGCCACGCCCATCGGCAAATTACGCAGAATCCACGCACGGATACCAGTGACCGAAATCAGCGTGAACAGTAAGCCCATCAGGAACACTGCGCCAAGCGCCACCGGCACACTGATGTGCTGGCCAAGCACCAGGCTGAAGGCGGTGAAGGCTGTCAGCGAGATGGCGCAACCAATCGCCATTGGCAGGTTGGCCCACAAGCCCATGATAATCGAACCAAAGCTAGCGACTAAGCAGGTGGCAACGAACACCGCCGTTGGCGAGAAGCCCGCTTTGCCCAGCATGCCGGGCACCACGATGACGGAATACACCATCGCCAGAAACGTTGTCAGACCCGCCAAGACTTCCTGACGCACGCTGCTGCCGCGTGCAGAGATATTGAACCAGGCGTCCAGTTTTCCACTGGCCGGGCGCGATTCGCCAGACATAATTCTTCCTCAATATTTTTGTGATGTGAGTCGCCGCGCGGCGCACGTTTGCTGTTCCCTGATGGCGGATTTTCATGACGAAAATCCAGGCAAACGTTTACGTCGCCGCGTATTCCAGGCCGTAAAAGGGGACGCGGAAAAAAGGCAAACGATTATCTGGCGTTTGCCATGGGGTTTTCAACTCCTAATCGCGGGCATGACAGGATAAATCCAGGCTTTCGCCCCGTAGGGTCGCCATTCATGGCGACCTGGCTGAACTTAGCGGCTCAACTCAATCTCACCACCCTGCTGGATTGCACGTTGCCAGGCAGCGCGCTGCTGCATGGTTTCCAGCCAGCGGGCGGTGGCGGGCATATCGTGCAGTGAACCACGCAACTGCAGCGCCAGCAGCGGAAAGCTCATCTGCACATCGGCGATACTAAAACGTGAACCGGCAAAAAATGGATGCTGCGTAAGATGCTCTTCAATCACGCTGCCGTGCAAAGCCAGCTGCTTATTCAGCCAGGCTTTCTGAATCCCTTTGCTCAGCGCGATACCCGCCGGACGCAGCAGCCACGGGACCGGCTTTTTGCCAAACTGCGCAAACACCAGCTTCATTACCAGCAGCGGCATCAGCGATCCTTCCGCGTAATGCAGCCAGTAACGCGCCTGAATCTGTTCATCTTCATGGCTCAGCGCCAGCTGATGCTCGCTGTCGTATTTGAGTTGGAGGTATTCGAGAATCGCGCCCGACTCGGCAATCACGCGATTGCCGTCGGTAATCACCGGTGATTTACCCAGCGGATGCACTTTCTTTAACGAATCGGGTGCCAGCAGAGTGTTTTCACGCTGATAGCGTTTGATTTGGTAAGGCACCGCGAGCTCTTCCAGTAGCCATAACACGCGATGCGAGCGGGAGTTTTCCAGATGGTGAACGGTGATCATACGGTTTCCTTGCCGGTAAAAGTGTTCCGCCAAGTATAGTCGATCAGCGTTTTTGCTCGTCTTGTTCCGGATCGAGTAGCACCGCACCCGAACCTTGCTCGCCCAGGCGGTCACCCGGATTGCGTAGCGGGCAATCGCGCATCGATAAACAGCCGCAGCCAATGCAGCCATCCAGATCGTTACGCAGGCGCGTCAGGGTTTCGATGCGTTTATCCAGCTCCTCGCGCCAGTGTTGCGTCAACGCGTCCCACTCCTGCGTCGACATGCGCTTATTGGCCGGCACATGTGTCAGGCTGTCGCTCACCGTCGCCAGCGGAATGCCGATGCGTTGCGCAATTTTGATTATGGCCACGCGACGCAGCACGTCACGGCTGTAGCGACGTTGATTGCCGCCGTTGCGCGAGCTGAAAATCAATCCTTTGGTCTCATAGAAGTGCAGCGCCGACACCGCCACACCGCTGCGCTTCGCCACTTCACCCGGCGTTAAAACCGGCTTCGGGTAATTGCGTTCTTTTTTCATTTAGGGCCTTTACCTCAAGTTAACTTGAGGAATTATACTCGCACCCCAGCAAAACTTCGAATTTCTCACCAGGCAAACAACATCAGAAGGATGAGGCTATGATGCAACAGGAAATCATTCATTCGCTGTCCAACTGGATCGATCAGAATCTGGATAAAGCGCTGTCTATTGATGAAGTCGCGGCAAAATCAGGTTACTCAAAATGGCACCTGCAGCGTATGTTCCGTGCCGTCACGAAACAAACGCTGGGTGGCTATATTCGCGAACGTCGTCTGACGCTGGCCGCTGAAGCGCTGCGCCAAACTCAGCGTCCGGTGTTCGATATCGCGATGCAATACGGTTATGACTCGCAGCAGACTTTCTCGCGCGTGTTCCGCCGTCAGTTCTCACAAACGCCTACCGCTTATCGTCACACCATGCGTCGCCAGGCGATGATTCAGCGTCCACGCTTGCTCAGTTTTGACTGTGCAGACAACAACATGACCAGTTTTGCCCAGCGTACAACCGGCGAGTGCTGCCCGGTTAGCTAACCTTTACTGCGCGCCCCTTGCGGGCGCACCTCGCTTTTCCTGCCTGCTTCAGCCTCCAGTTCGATAAAAATCTTTCTACCATACCAGGTATAAATTTTGTTCAAAATTTAAAATCGAGTGATATAATGTGAGCCAAGTCACACTTTCCTGTATTCAGTAAGACGGCCTGAAGGACTTCCCTGACCTTCCTTCTTCGCCGCCAGTGATGTCGATTGAATGTCGGGGATATCACTGATTCTAAGAGGTTTTTGCAGATGGCCACCTTAACCACCAGTTTAATTGTTATGCGCTGGGAACTCCTGAGTGCGGTAATGATGTTCTTCGCCAGCACCATGAAAATTCGACTGCGTCAGAACAGTCATCACGTGATGGCGCTGCTGTGCGGTGGTATTGGCGTGGGCATGTCTTGCTGGTTTGTCACCGGCCTGCTCGGTATCACGCTGAGCATGGAGAATCTGCATAACTTCATGGAAATCTCCAAAAACGCCTTTATTGAAGTGATGAGCCAGACGCCAACCGATTGGCCAATGCCTTAATCGCCGCCAATAAAAAACCCCGCCGAAGCGGGGTTTTTTATTTTGCTGTGTGATACTTAAATTTTCTTCAATACGGCAGGAATGGTTACTTCCGTCACCGTGATGCCCGGTATCTTCGTACCGCGACGATCCTGAATCCACATATCACCCATCATCTGATTGAGCCCGCGATCCAGACCGGTCACCAAACCCGCGCCTGGCGTAAAGGTCAACTCGCCGAAGTAGATCTGTTCTTTATCGATGTACCAATCCACGCGCACATAATCGAAATCACTCGCCAGCTTTTTACTCAACGCCAACGCGTGCTGCAACGAGGCCATTTGCGGCGTCACGTCCAGACCGGTATCACGAATTTTATGATACGCCTCGTTGAGGTTGTTGACGTAAAAGTTCATCGACAACAGCGGATTGCAGCGGTTGTAGATTACCTGCAACACATACTCAAAGCTGCCGTCGCGCTTGTTGAACATGTGGAACTTGTAGTCAATCGGCGCCGATTTACCATCGCCAATGTACTGCTCCACCAGAATGCGCGGCTTGATGTAGCGATAGTGAATCTCGCGCGCTTCGTTGGCGAAATCGGTCTTCAGCCAGCGATGGCAGTCGCTAATAATCTGCTGCTTCTTCAGGGCATCCGGCTCTTCCAGCAAAATCTCCACCATGTTAGAGGCGTGATTCGGCTTGATAACGGTATTTTTCCAGCTCGGCAGCGTGTGCAAAGAGCTGGGATCGCTGGTCTCGTACACCAGCGGGATCAGGTATTCGCTGCCCACTTTCTCGGCGATATATTCGCGCACCGAATATTTGTCCGACAGACGACCATACATCTGATAATCGCCATGGATGAATTTGCGGTACAGCACCTTCTCGTTAAACACTTTCGGCTCACGCAAATTGGGCAGTTTGCGGAACTTATGAAAATAGTAGATACGATCCTGGTATGCCCAGGGCATCTTCTTGATGAAGTACTGCACGCTTCTTCTGAGTTCATCTTTCAACTTGAGCATATCTGACCTCATTTGTAGGTTTTGTAGTTGAGTGAGGAAACCTGGATTTTTTGGATGACGCCGTTTTTGAAGAAGTAATTCATTACGGTAAGAGACAGCAATTCTGAGATGAAAACGCTCCATGCGGCACCCATGATGCCGTAGCCCTGGATCAGCCACCACGACAGCGGCAAGCTGATCACCATCAGGCAAACAATTTTCTTCAACAGATAATTAAACCCGCCTTCTTTGACCATGTAGCGATACGCTACGGTCCCCATCGCCGAAAAGCAGGTCGCTAACGACAACAACGTAATGAGACTTCCTGACTGTGTGTACTCGTGACCATATAAAGCGATGATGATTTTTTCGCCGTACATTGCGATCACCGCTAACAACAACAATGAAACACCCATGACATAACCATTAAGCCGTGCTGTCAGCTTGATGGCGGCTTCTCCACGCTCGCGGAAGATTTCCGAAAAGCAGGAAGTGATGATGGCGACCGGGATAAAAATCCAGGAGGCCGAAATGGTATTGGCGGCGGCAAACAGCCCGAGATCGCGCGCCGAGGCGATGCCCGCCAGGAACATCTGTGCCGCTTTCACCTGCACCGAGATAAAGATGCTGGAGATGGCCAGCGGTAATCCGGCGTACAGCAAATAGCGCAGATAGGTGTTGCGCTTATCCTGCGGCGGCGCCACGTCCTGATTTTCGCGGTAAAAGTTAAAACGCTTAATCACATACGGCACCAGCGTGACGGCGACAATCGATACTGTCAGCCACAGCGGATTGAGGTGCAGCCAGGCAATGGCAAAACTTAAGCTGAAGCCCAGCAGCAAACCGACAGAGTTGGCGATGGTGTTCAGTCGCGACGCTAAGCGCGCATTGTTGTAGACACTGAAGGTGTCCTGCGTCACGAAAACCGAAGAGATAAACGAGGCCAGTGCAAAGGCGAGGAAGTTTTCCTGCATGTTGTACCAGACCCAAATCAAGACGGGCAGCGATGTGAGCAACAGCAAAACCATGCGCATGTTGCGCGCTACGGTCATCAGGCGCAGCCCTTTCGGCGCACTCTTACTGATACGTTTAAACAGAATGGTTTCCGTACCGAAAATCGCCACGGTCTGCACCATGGAAAACAGCGAGGTCGAAAACGCCATTTGGCCAAAGATGGTTGGACCAAAGGATTTTGCCACGTAGGAGGTCACAAATATGACGCCGAACACGGAGACGATCTTTTCAGACATCATCCAGGCGGCATTAGACATTACGCTCAATTTCATTGACTGATCCTTAGTATTACGAACTACAACAACTTTCGGTACAACGTCCTTGAAATGAATTAACAAGCGCTCAGTGGGCCTGACTTAATTTATTAACTTCAAACCAAACTGGTCCGAAAAATGAGACTCGCGTCAGCAATTAGGAATTATATTCAGGAAAATTCCGATTATATCCGGTGCGAAACTCGGTGGATGTAAACGATTTCAGCTTAAATTCTAAGCAAAGGTTTACTGGCACACCCTGACATTTCTGCAAGTGGTTTATGCCGATTTTCCAATGAATGTAGTATTTTTCTGCATTTGGGATGGAGAGAATTTATATCAAAAACCTAAAGCCAGGAAGGCGTTCAATGCCATTCGGAATAAAATAAGATTTATCCCATGATGATATTTCTTCTAAATATCTTAATTTAACCCTCGCAATTCAAATCGCGCACTTTAATACTGAATTAATAGTGTTTTTGCAGTGCCAGATATTAATACAGTAATTCTCATCCACTAATTGATAAGAAAGGTAATAGCATTTATGAGAAAGTCACGATATAGCGAAGAGCAAATCACAAATGCCATTAAAGCTTCTGAAACGGGAGTGAAAGTCAGGGAGATTTGTGAGGAGCTTGGCATTTCCGAGGCCACTTTCTATAGCTGGAAGAAGAAGTTTTCTGGGCTCTCTTCCGAGGAAGGTCGCAAAATCAAGGAGTTGGAAGATCAGCTTCTTAACCTCACGCGTGAACTGCAATCTCTGAGTTCCGATAAAGAGATGCTGCAAAGCGTATTGAAAAACTTCTTTACCACGAATGAAAAGCGTCAGGCGGTTAACTTTCTGCAAACGACATTCGACATAGGTACCCGTCGTAGCTGTCGTTTACTGGATATTAGCCGTAGCGTTTATCATTATCCTGCAGGAACAGATAATCGCTAACACCATTAAGGCCGATGTTATTTGACTTAATGCTGAGATTTGTTCTTACCAGAAGATATGAAGATCATTTAATACGGCGTTCACAACATAACAATTCGCTCCAATTTTTCCTGATGAATACCATCGCGGAATTGCTTCCTTTTTTGCGGTAAAATAGATTCACATCAGCAAAAGTCTCTCTATTCAAGCCATTCAAACGAAGTCCAATCTCATTTCGGTGAGATTGGCGCTTCAATTATTACTTTACCAACATTAATCATCAGCCCTGAATGCAGACAATTCTGTTAAGCATTAATGAACAACGGTGTGTAACCGTTCACACATAACCTCTGTTATTAACTGGACCTACTCCTGAATTCATTCATCATTCGGTTGACGCGCGTAGACCAGCATTCCTTATCAAGCCGCCAGGAATAACCCTGATAAGAAAGGTTATCGAGCCTAAACAATAACAGCCAAAAAGTGGGGGATAAGTTAAATTACTGCACCCTATTCATCGTTACGCTTAATGGTTTTTTGCCAAAGATTAATGGAATCTTTCTTAACATCGCCCTATTCCCTTAAGCAAAAAGTGGCTTTCGAGTGCCAATCTTCAGTGCCAAACGGCAATAAACGGTAGGTTAGATGCATGTTTTTCCGCCTTAACGCGCCGGTTTTTTCCACTTTAGGGCCCGCTATAGCCAGGAAGAACGAAGATTAATGAAGGTTTAGTGCGCCTTCATACGGCCAAACACTGTCGCGCGGGACGCAGCGACATGTCTGTTTATGACAAATCAGGGCTGAAAAAGCGGCTGAAATAAGCCGAAAAGTTATATCGACGGCCTGGTCAGCGTCAGAAAGCGGGATTAGAGGTGTGAAAGAGGTTGGTCAAATTCTTAAAATACAGCGGAGTACGCTGCCGAAATGTTTTTCAGCAGCGCTCATTGATGACTTATACCGCTGTAATATGCGGCTGAGGTTTAATGCGCATTGCGTAGATTACGCCAACAATCAAACAGCCAATGCCGACCGCAGTTAACAGCGGCGGCCAGCTTTGTCGCCACAGGAATGTCCACAGCAATCCGGCTAAGGTTTCGAACACAATCAGCGGCCCCATGATCACCGTTGGTACGCGTTGGCTGGCAGCATTCCAGCAAAGTGTGCCCAGCCATGAGCAGATCAGCCCGATACCTAACATTAATAATAGAAAGCGTTGCGGCTGCGGCCCGAAGGGCAGCGCAAACGCAGGTTGTTGCCAGTGGAGCTGTACGCAGACCAATAGATAGAACACCAACGCCTGCGGCAGCGTCACCAAACCTTGTGCCGTCGCCCAGCTGGATGGCTTATGCTGAGGGTGCGCGCGCAACCATAAACCATTACGCAGCGGATACCATGTCCAGCATGCCACCGCCAGAACCGCTAACCCTAAACCGGTGAGATAGCGCGACCAATCAAAATCGGGACCTTGCGTCTGAAGTTCGGCGGCATTCACGCAAGCCAAGCCTGCGGCAATAATCAGCAAAGCTGGCGTCAGTTTGCGCCACGGCAAACGCCCTTCAAGATGGCCATAACAGAGATTGGCCGTCACGGTAATCACCACCGGCAAGGTGCCGATAATCATGGTCGAAATGGGTGCGCCGGTGCGCTGAATCGCGCTGGCGAGAAACGCGTAATAAAGCAAATTGCCAATCAGCGACAGCTTCAGTGCTTCAATCCAATCTTTGCGCGCCAACTGACGCAAACGACGGCGATCCAGCCAGGCCAGCGGCAATACAACCAATCCAAAGGCAACGTAGCGACCGGCGGATTGTAAGGGGCCCGGATAATCCGGTATCAGCAGCGGACCCACAAAGATCAATCCCCACATCAATCCCGCTGCCAGCGCAAACAGTATTCCAGCAAACATAAACTCTTCCTTTATAGGCATTCCGCTGCAGTGTGACGCAGGCGGAGGCGAAAGGCTTGTAGCAGATTGCGGTTAGCGTGAAGGGAACACTTGTTTTTGATAGCGGCCCGGCGTGATGCCGTAGCGATGCGCGAAAGCGCGGGTGAGATGTGCCTGATCGGTAAGTCCGACCGATGCCGCGACGGTTGCCGCACTGTCGCCGCGCGCCAGCTGCTGCTTCGCGGCGAACAGACGAAAAGCCATCAGCATTTGATGCGGCGTAACGTGGAAGTGCTGTTTGAAACTGCGCAGGAAATGCCACGGCGACAGGGATGCCAGCGCAGCGAGTTCTTCAAGCCGTACCGGTTCGGCGAGGTTTTCACGCAAATAGTCTCTTACCGCATCAAAGCGATGTGCACCTTCGGCAGGTCGTTGCTGTCCCTGACGCGCCAGCGGACGCATTAACTCCAGCAGTTCAAGCAAATTGCTTTCGCGCTCCAGTGTGGTTTCCGCCTGCCACATCTGCGCCAGCAGTTGCGAAAACGGCTGCGCCAGTCGCGCATCGGTGCGCAGCGCATCGGTGAACCACCAATCACGGTCGCCGGTCAGACGATCCATCTCACGCGGATCGATATAGATCATGCGATAGCGCCAGCCTTCGTCGCAGGCAGATTCACCGGTGTGCAGTTCATCGGGATTCATCATCACTAACGAATGCTGTGGCGCGGTGTAATTGGCGCCGCGATAGCGAAAACGCTGGGCGCCGGACTCAATCGTACCGATGCCAAAGGCTTCATGGGTATGCGGTTCAAAAGCGTAGCGGGAGATGTGCGCCTGATACAGCTCGATGCCCGGCAGCTCAGCGAAATGCTGAAACTGCGCACGATCTTGCTCACAAGGAAAGATTTCAGGAACCACCTTCACAACACACCTCCGGAATAAAAGCGCTTATAAGCATGCGCGGCAGTGGCGAGAAATGCAAAGGTGAATTGCTTTACCTCTACGCGTCGGCAATCCACACTGAGGCTTCAAACTTAGGAGAGTGAAATGGCGAATCGAGTCGTAGTTGTGGTGGATATGCAAAATGGCGTGCTGGCAACGCCGCGTTTTGATCGCGCCGGACGCTGTGAGCGAATCAATCAGTTAACCGCTGCGGCCGATCAGGTGATCTTCATCCAGCACGTTGGGCCAGGTTTAGAAGTTGATTCAGTTGGTTGGGCGATTGTGCCCGAGCTGCAGCAGCAAGCCAACGCCATCTTCATTAATAAGACCGCTTGCGATAGCTTCTGGCAAACCGATCTCGCCGCTCAACTCGACCAACTCGACATTAAAAGCTTCGTCATTTGCGGCTGCGCGACCGATTACTGTGTCGATACCACCATCAAAGTCGGCGCCAGCCTCGGCTATCACATCACCGTCGCCGCCGATGCGCATACCACCGCCGACCGCACGTATGTTTCCGCGCAGCAGCAGATCAATCAGCACAACGAAGTGTGGGCCGATTTGATTATGCCGGACAATCCGGTGCGGGTGCGTGAGACGGAAGCGTTATTGCGGGAATGGCGACCGCATTAAAGGTTCTGCTATTGAAAACTTCTGACAAGTGTCAATAATAGAGTATGACATTTGTCAGACTTGGAGAATCTTATGAGAGCCTACATTCCTGATGGCAAATCACATGACAATGCACTTTGGCGCTTTGCTGGCTTACCCCCACGCGGATTGGAGCTAACTCGCATGCTTGAGGCGGGCTTGCCGGTCGCGGTGATTGATGACATTCGTCATTGGTCGGCAATGAGTAGAGCCGAAATTATGAAGGTCACTGGCATCAATGAGCGAAATATTGCCCGCCGTAAAAGCGCAGGTAAAAGCTTGTCACCCGATGAGAGCGAACGCATAGCCCGCTTCGTCCGAGTGATGGATGCAGCCGTTCAATTGTTTGGTGGTAATAAAGAAGATGCTACGCAATGGTTAAGCCGGCCGGTCAAAGGATTAGGCAACATTGCACCTATTACCTTGCTAGCCACTGAAAGCGGCGCACTGGATGTGCTCGATTTGATTGGCCGTTTGGAGCATGGTGTCTTCTCGTGATTTTCTATCGGCTAACCAAAACGCTATACGCTTCTGAAGCCTGGACCGGCAACGGTGCGAAACAGTATGGTGGCCGCTGGAATCACAAAGGCCACCCAACCATTTATGTCGCGACCTCGGTTTCACTTGCCGCGCTTGAAGTGCTGGTGCACGTTTCGAACGAGTCGATTTTGGATGAGTACACTTTATTCAGCATCGAGATTCCTGACGATGAAGTCTCCTACATTTCAGAAGACTTTTTGCCTGCTGACTGGCGCCAGGATCCGGCTCCAGTTTCAACTATGGATTTGGGCACAGGTTGGCTGCAATCGAGAGAAGGTGCAGCACTGATCATTCCTTCAAGCATTATTCCGATGGAAAATAATGCGATATTGAACCCGGAGCATCCAGTATTTGAGAGTTATCTGTCGAGCGTAAATAAGTTACCGTTTGCATTCGATAAACGATTGATAAAATAAAAAACATCCTCTTTTGAATAACAAAAAGCCCCGCATTACGGGGCTCTTAACAAATACTACGTAATGTATTTTTAGAACGGAATATCGTCGTCAAAATCCATTGGCGGTTCGTTGTTGGCTGGTGCGCTCTGCTGCTGTGGACGCTGTTGTGCACCGCCGCTGAACTGGTTGCCACCGCCCTGCGGCTGCTGTTGTGGCTGCTGTGGCTGGCCCCAACCGTTGTTATTGCCGCCGCCCTGGCCGCCCGAAGGTGCGCCACCTGCGTTCGCGCCCTGCTGACGTCCGCCCAGCATCTGCATGGTGCCGCCAACGTTAACTACCACTTCAGTGGTGTATTTTTCCTGGCCGGCCTGATCGGTCCATTTGCGGGTGCGCAGCTGACCTTCGATGTAAACCTGAGAACCTTTACGCAGGTATTCGCCAGCCACTTCTGCCAGCTTGCCGAACAGCACAACGCGGTGCCATTCAGTGATCTCTTTGTTTTCACCGGTTGTCTTATCGCGCCAGCTTTCTGACGTGGCCAGCGTAATGTTGGCTACCGCGCCACCATTTGGCATGTAGCGCACTTCCGGATCCTGACCCAGATTCCCGACTAGAATCACTTTGTTTACGCCACGACTGGCCATGTTGCTGTCTCCCGATGAGTTGATGCTAAAAGTCTAAGCGAAAAATTGTATCACGTCACATTGGCGTGTGCCCACTTTAGAGCGGGATTCCAAAATTTATCGGCGGACAGAATAGCAAAAACACTGGATATTTATTCAGTTTATTTTTTGTGCCATAATGGACCGTTTCTGCTGGTCGTGCTGGCAAGGCATGGCGAGTGTTGTTCAATCCGGGAAAGGTGAATGGATAAGATCGAAGTCCGCGGTGCTCGCACCCATAATTTGAAGAACATCAACCTGATCATCCCTCGCGATAAGCTCATTGTGGTCACCGGTCTGTCAGGTTCCGGTAAGTCTTCGCTGGCGTTTGATACGCTGTATGCCGAAGGCCAGCGTCGCTATGTTGAGTCGCTTTCGGCCTATGCGCGCCAGTTTCTTTCATTAATGGAGAAACCGGACGTTGACCATATTGAAGGTCTTTCGCCCGCCATCTCCATTGAGCAGAAATCGACTTCGCATAACCCGCGTTCCACCGTCGGCACCATTACTGAAATTCATGACTATCTGCGCCTGCTGTTTGCACGCGTGGGTGAGCCGCGCTGTCCGGACCACGACGTTCCACTGGCGGCGCAAACCGTGAGCCAGATGGTCGATCAGGTGCTGTCGCAGGAAGAAGGCCGTCGTCTTATGCTGCTGGCGCCAGTGGTGAAAGATCGCAAAGGCGAACACACCAAAACGCTGGAAAACCTCGCCGCGCAAGGCTACATCCGTGCGCGTATTGATGGCGAAGTGTGCGATCTGTCGGATCCGCCGAAGCTGGAGTTGCAGAAGAAACACACCATTGAAGTGGTGATTGACCGCTTCCGCGTGCGCGACGATCTGGCAACGCGTCTGGCCGAATCCTTCGAGACCACGCTGGAACTGAGCGGTGGTACGGCGATCGTCGCCGATATGGATGATACCAGCGCCGAAGAGATGCTGTTCTCGGCCAACTTTGCCTGCCCGATTTGTGGCTACAGCATGCGTGAACTCGAACCGCGCCTGTTCTCGTTCAACAATCCGGCCGGTGCCTGCCCGACCTGTGATGGCCTGGGCGTGCAGCAATATTTCGATCCCGATCGTGTGGTGCAAAATCCCGAGCTGTCGCTGGCGGGCGGCGCCATTCGCGGCTGGGATCGCCGTAACTTCTACTACTTCCAGATGCTGCGCTCGCTGGCTGAGCATCTGCAATTCGATGTCGAAGCCCCGTTCAACAGCCTGAGCGACAACGCGCGCCATGTGATTCTGTACGGTTCCGGCAAAGAGAATATCGAATTCAAATACATCAACGATCGCGGTGACACCTCGGTGCGCCGCCATCCGTTTGAAGGCGTGCTGCACAACATGGAGCGCCGTTATAAAGAGACGGAATCCAACGCGGTACGCGAAGAGCTGGCGAAATTTATCAGCAACCGCGCCTGCGCCAGCTGCGAAGGCACGCGCCTGCGTCGTGAAGCACGCCATGTTTTTGTCGAAGACACCAACCTGCCAACCATCTCAGAAATGAGCATCGGTCATGCGATGGATTTCTTCGCCAACATGAAGCTGAGCGGCCAGCGTGCGCAGATCGCGGAAAAAATCCTTAAGGAGATTGGCGATCGCCTGAGCTTCCTGGTGAACGTCGGCCTGAATTACCTGTCGATGTCACGCTCGGCGGAAACGCTGTCCGGCGGTGAAGCGCAGCGTATTCGTCTGGCCAGCCAAATTGGTGCCGGTTTGGTCGGCGTGATGTACGTGCTGGATGAACCGTCTATCGGCTTGCATCAGCGTGACAACGAGCGCCTGCTCGGTACGCTGATTCACCTGCGCGATCTCGGTAATACCGTGATTGTGGTGGAGCACGATGAGGATGCGATTCGTGCCGCTGACCACGTGATCGATATCGGTCCGGGCGCCGGCGTGCACGGTGGTCAGGTGGTTGCGGAAGGCGATGTGCACGCGATCATGGCGAATGAAAATTCCCTGACCGGCCAGTTCCTCAGCGGCAAACGTGAGATTGCCATCCCTAAACAGCGCGTCAAAGGCGATCCCGCTAAAGTGCTGAAACTCACCGGTGCGCGCGGTAACAACCTCAAAGATGTCACGCTGACGATTCCGGTCGGCTTGTTTACCTGCATCACTGGCGTGTCCGGCTCCGGTAAATCAACGCTGATCAACGATACGCTGTTCCCGATTGCGCAGCGCCAGCTCAATGGCGCTACCACCATCGAAGCCGCGCCGTATCGTGAGATCGCGGGTCTCGAGCATTTCGATAAAGTGATCGATATCGATCAGAGCCCAATTGGCCGTACGCCACGATCGAATCCCGCGACCTATACCGGCATTTTCACGCCGGTACGTGAGCTGTTCGCCGGGGTACCGGAAGCGCGCTCACGCGGCTACAATCCGGGCCGCTTCAGCTTCAACGTGCGCGGCGGACGCTGCGAAGCTTGTCAGGGCGATGGCGTGATCAAGGTAGAGATGCACTTTCTGCCGGACATCTACGTGCCGTGCGACCAGTGCAAAGGCAAACGCTATAACCGCGAAACGCTGGAGATCAAATACAAAGGCAAGAGCATCCACGAAGTACTGGATATGACCATCGAAGAAGCGCGCGAGTTCTTTGATGCGGTGCCGGCGCTGGCGCGTAAGCTGCAAACGCTGATCGATGTTGGCCTGTCGTACATCCGCCTCGGCCAGTCGGCGACCACGCTCTCGGGCGGTGAAGCGCAGCGCGTTAAGCTGGCGCGAGAGCTGTCCAAACGCGGCACCGGCCAGACGCTCTATATCCTTGATGAGCCGACCACCGGCCTGCACTTTGCGGATATTCAGCAACTGCTGGAAGTGCTGCATCAGCTGCGCGATCAGGGCAACACCATCGTGGTGATTGAGCACAACCTCGACGTGGTTAAAACCGCGGACTGGATTGTCGATCTCGGCCCAGAAGGTGGTAGCGGCGGCGGTGAAATCCTGGTGTCCGGCACGCCAGAAACGGTGGCGGAGTGTGAAAAATCACACACGGCGCGTTTCCTTAAGCCAATGTTGAAGAAGTAATTTTCTCCCAGGCCCGCCATTGCGGGCCTGATTTTTATCTGTCGAATTCCACAACGAAATGCAGGAACAGGCAAGAATCAGACAACTTCAGGCATATACGCATTCCATCCTGCTGACTATCCTTACAGCGTTCCTTTTGGCGTGACTCACGCGCCTTTTATCCCTGACGGGATCCCGCATAAAAATCACGACACATCCTACTGGAGACACCATGAATATTACGCATGCCTATGCCGCACAGGACGCGAAAGCAAAACTCGCTCCGTTCGACTTTAAGCCACGCGAACTGCGCGCTCATGATGTGCAGATTGAAGTGTTGTACTGCGGCGTCTGCCACTCTGACCTGCATACCGCGCGCAACGAATGGCGCAACACCATTTTCCCTGTGGTGCCGGGCCATGAAATCGTGGGTCGCGTCACTGCCGTTGGCGCGCACACTCACAATTACAAAGTGGGTGATTTGGTCGGCGTGGGTTGTATGGTTGATTCCTGCCGCAGCTGTCCAAGCTGTCAGGAAGGGCTGGAGCAGTATTGCGAAAATGGCTTCGTTGGCACTTATAACGGTGAAGACCGTGAAACCAAAGCCATCACCTACGGCGGTTACTCCACCAGCATGGTGGTAGATGAAAGCTTCGTGCTGCGCGTACCCGAAAATCTCGATCTGGCAGGCGTTGCGCCGCTGCTGTGTGCCGGTATCACTACCTACTCGCCGCTGCGTCACTGGAATGTCGGTCCGGGTAAAAAAGTCGGTATTGTCGGTTTGGGCGGCCTCGGTCACATGGGCGTGAAACTGGCTCATGCGATGGGCGCACATGTGGTGCTGTTCACCACGTCACCGTCAAAAATTGAAGATGGTAAACGCCTGGGCGCGGATGAAGTGGTGATCTCGAAAGATGCCGATCAAATGGCCGCGCACACCAACAGCTTTGACTTCATCCTGAATACCGTGGCGGCGCAGCACGATCTCAACCCGTTCATCGTCCTGCTGAAGCGTGATGGCAACATGACGCTGGTCGGCGCGCCGGAGCACGATCACCCGGCACCGCAGGTCTTCAACCTGATCTTCAAACGTCGCAGCATCGCCGGTTCACTGATTGGCGGCATCGCGGAAACCCAGGAGATGCTGGATTTCTGCGGCGAGCACGGTATCACTTCAGATATCGAACTGATCGCGATGAATCAAATCAACGAAGCCTACGAACGTATGCTGAAAAGCGACGTGAAATACCGCTTCGTGATTGATATCAATACCCTGCGCGAAGAATCTGCGGCTTAATTCGCCTCAGTGTTCATCATGGTTGACGCCCGCTTCACGCGTGGCGTCAGCCTGTTGCCAGGAAGCATCCACCAGATAGTAAATCTGCGAATCCTTCAGCGAACCATCCAGCCACAACGTGCTCCAGTGCGACTTGTTTAAGTGCTCGCTGGGAAACACATCGTTATGCTCCTCACGTAATAATTCCGCCAGCGCAGGTGTCGCCTTCAGCGACAAAGCCGGACGCCCTTTGACCTCATAAAGCATGGCAAACAGCACGCCTTCACTTTTAATCTGCGTCGCCTGCCAGCACTCTTTAAAGCTTTGCTCCGCGCCCGGCTTGCTCATGCAGTACGTCAGTAAATCCGATGTGTTCATGTTTTATTCCCCTTGTAAGGTCGCCACGATACGCCGCGCACCGCCCTGCACCCGATGTTCACCCAACCAGATTCCCTGCCATGTGCCTAACATCAGGCGACCACGGTTGACCGGAATCAGGAGCGAAACGCCGAGTAGCGACGATTTGATGTGTGCGGGCATGTCGTCGGCCCCTTCGTAGTCGTGCTGATAAGGCGCACTTTCCGGAACATGGCGTAAAAAATGCTGCTCCATATCGCTGCGCACCGTGGGATCGCAATTCTCATTCAGCGTTAACGACGCCGATGTGTGTTGCAGCAGGAGATGCAATTGGCCGACGCGCACATCGGATAAGCCGTGAAGCTGGCCGACAATCTCGTCGGTAATCAGATGAAAGCCGCGCGCTTTGGCGCCAAGCGTAAGCGTTTGTTGATGCCACATGCCAGAATCCTAAAAGTAATCACACCGTTTAAGTGTGCAGCATGTCGGCGAAAGGTAAACCCTGAAGAGAGGAAAAAGCGGCAGAGCGTGAACTCTGCCGCCTGAAGGTTAGTCGCTCAGCTTAGCGGCCATGGTTTTGATACTGGATGATGTCAGCGTGGTGGCTCTGTGTTGACTGGGTGTTGACTCACATTACCGCAGCAAATGCCTCAGCAACCTGGTTGACGTTACGGCTGTTCAGGCCGGCAACGCACATACGGCCGCTGGCAATCAGGTAGACGCCGAACTCATCACGCAGGCGATCAACCTGCTGCGCGCTCAGGCCGGTGTAGCTGAACATACCGCGCTGCTTCAGCAGGTAATCGAAGTTTTGACCTGGCAGCTTGGTGCTCAACACATTCACCAGCGCCTGGCGCATTTCGATAATGCGCAGACGCATCGCTTCCACTTCTGCCAGCCAGTTATTCAGCAGCGCTTCGTCGTTCAGCACGCATGAAACCACCTGCGCACCAAAGTTTGGCGGGCTGGAGTAGTTGCGACGTACGGTCGCTTTCAGCTGGCCCAACACACGAGCGGATTCTTCCGCGCTGTCGCAGACAATGGACAAGCCGCCAACGCGCTCGCCGTACAGCGAGAAGATCTTGGAGAACGAGTTGCTCACCAGCGCTGGCAAGCCGGCAGCCGCAATGGCGCGAATGGCATAAGCATCCGCTTCCATGCCCGCACCAAAGCCCTGATAAGCGATATCGAGGAACGGAATCAGCTCCTGCGCTTTCAGCACGTCGGTGGTTTCATCCCACTGCGCATTAGTCAGATCGGCGCCGGTTGGGTTATGGCAGCACGGATGCAGCAGCACGATGGATTGTTTCGGCAAGGTTTTCAGTTTGGCGATGAACGCATCAAACTTCACGCCGTTGGTTTCTGCGTCGTACCACGGATAAGTCTCTACTTCGAAGCCCGCACCGTTAAAGATCGCGATATGGTTTTCCCACGTTGGATCGCTCACCCACACGTTTGACGCTGGGAAGTAACGCTTAAGGAAATCAGCACCGACTTTCAGCGCACCTGAGCCACCTAAGGTCTGGATGGAGGCAATACGGCCCGCGTGCAGCATCGGATGTTCTTTACCGAACAGCAGCGGTGCAATGGCGTTGCGGTAAGCGTTCAGACCTTCCATCGGCAGATACAGCGATGCCTGATGCGGCTGCGCCTGCAGGCGCTCTTCTGCTGCGGCAACTGCCTGCAGCTGAGGAATGATGCCCGCTTCGTTGTAATAGAGACCGATGCTCAGGTTTACTTTGTTATCGCGCGGATCTTGTTTGAAGGTTTCCATCAACGACAGAATCGGATCGCCGGCATAGGCATCAACGTTTTGAAACACGGTGCAGATCTCCATGATTGGTCAGAAATAAGAGGTAAAGATGCGTCATCAAACCATGTAACGGCCGGGACGATGATTCATTGCGATGATGAGATTGAGGATCACCGCGCCCGCGATGGAAGCAAACAGCATCGGTAACGACACCACAAACAGTGACGCTAATACCACGCAGGTATCAACCGCCATTTGCAGTTTTCCGGCACGCAGACCGATGCGGTCCTGCAGCCAGAGCGCCAAAATATTGATGCCACCGAGGCTGGCTTTATGACGGAACAACACTATAAACCCAATGCCCATCACCACGTTACCGAACAGTGTCGCATAAAACGGATTTAGCGCAGAAAAATGCACAAACAGCGGATGCAAATGGGTAAACAGCGACACCAGGCCAACCGCGCAGAAGGTTTTCAGGGTAAATTCCCAGCCCATGCGTCGCACGGCCAGCCAGTAAAATGGCAGGTTGATCAGGAAGAAGGCGCTACCAAAAGAGAGCGGCGACAAATAGCTGATTAAGAAGGCAATACCCGCCGAACTGCCGGTCAGTGCGCCAGCCTGTTTCAGCATGATGACGCCGAAAGAGACCATCAGCGTGCCGAGGACGATCGCCAGCGCATCTTCAATCAGCGAATGGGGAACTTTGGTGGGTTGAACAACGTTATCCATGGGTTAATCTCATTGCAAATGATGCGGTTCAAATGCAAAAAACGCACCACATCGGCGACGTATGCGCGCCGCCGATGGGTGCCAGCGATTATCCAATTGATAACTAAGGCGCTTTATTGCAGGTTTTTGTGCATCAATTGAGACTCAAACCATCAACCCATGCACAAGTCTGTTTTCTGGTGCGCGTTTTTTGCATTATTAAGGCAATAATTGCACCAGATTAGCACATTACGCACTTTTTTGGCGCGTTTTGTGCTGCGGGATTATCATCAAACCGTTCTCTTTTAAACGGCTCAATACCACGGACGTTTTCACGTGCGCCACGCTTTGATGACCAGCCACTAACTGGCTGATTAGTGCGCTCAATGACGCCAGATCGGCCACCGCTACTTTCAGCAGATAGTCGGCATCGCCAGTGGTTTTAAAGGCATCGACGATGGCGGCTTCTTCTTCCACCATGCGATGGAAACTCTCTTCATAATCCGGTGTATGGTTTTTCAATCGCACTTCAATCAATCCCACCATGCCAAGGCCCACCGCGTCGGGCGAGAGCCGCGCGTGATAGCCGAGAATGAGATTGGCCTGCTCAAGATTGATGCGGCGGCGTGAACATTGCGATGCCGAAAGTCCGACTAAATCACTGAGTTCCTGGTTGGTGAGGCGTCCGTTAGATTGTAATAATGTCAATATCTTAAGGTCGTGATCGTCTACCTGAGTCATTCTGTTTCCACAGCGTAATAAGGGGCGCTTTGCTACAGATAACCTGATTGAAGCCGGGGTTGTCCAACACTATTTTCTGATGACGTGAAATGCATGCACAAAACGTGCATGCATCCGGGTTGAAAGGGTTATTCGTCGTCGTATTGCGGGCCAGCGTAGTTATCAAAGCGCGACCATTGGCCATTAAAGGTCAAACGCACCGTACCGATCGGGCCGTTACGCTGCTTACCGAGGATGATCTCGGCGATGCCTTTAAGATCGCTGTTTTCGTGATACACCTCGTCACGGTAGATGAACATGATCAAGTCGGCATCCTGCTCGATCGAGCCTGATTCACGCAGATCCGAGTTCACTGGACGCTTATCCGCGCGTTGTTCCAGTGAGCGGTTCAGCTGCGACAGCGCCACCACCGGCACATTCAGCTCTTTCGCCAGCGCTTTGAGCGAGCGCGAGATTTCAGCGATCTCCAGCGTACGGTTATCCGACAGTGCAGGCACGCGCATCAGCTGCAGGTAGTCGATCATGATCAGGCTCAACCCGCCGTTTTCGCGGAAAATACGGCGCGCGCGTGAGCGCACTTCGGTTGGCGTCAGGCCAGAAGAGTCATCGATAAACATGTTCTTCTTCTCGAGCAAAATCCCCATGGTGGCGGAAATACGCGCCCAATCTTCATCTTCCAGCTGACCGGTACGAATACGCGTCTGATCCACACGCGACAGTGATGCCAGCATACGCATCATCAGCTGTTCGCTGGGCATCTCCAGACTGAAAATCAGCACCGGCTTGTCCTGCAACATCGCGGCGTTTTCGCACAAATTCATGGCGAAGGTGGTTTTACCCATCGAAGGACGCGCCGCCACGATAATCAGATCCGAGCCCTGCAAACCGGCGGTTTTTTTGTTCAAATCCTGATAGCCGGTATCGACGCCGGTGACGCCATCGTGCGGCGTTGAGACCAACGACTCAATACGCGAAACCGTGGCTTCGAGGATCTGCTCGATGTTCTGCGGGCCCTGATCTTTATTGGCGCGCTGTTCAGCAATTTTGAAAACGTTGGATTCAGCGAAGTCGAGCAGATCTTCACTGCTGCGTCCTTGCGGATCGTAACCGGCATCGGCGATTTGGTTCGCCACCGAGATCATCTCACGCACCACCGCACGTTCACGCACGATATCCGCATAAGCACCGATGTTCGCCGCACTTGGCGTATTTTTTGCCAGCTCGGCCAGATAGGCGAAACCGCCGGCCATTTCTAACTCGCCCAGCGTTTCCAGCGATTCAGAGAGTGTAATCAAGTCGATCGGCTGGCCCGCTTCCAGCAAACGCTGCATTTCCGTGAAAATCATGCGGTGCGAGCGGTTGAAAAAATCACTGGCGACAACACGCTCCGAAACGTTGTCCCAGCGCTGGTTATCCAGCATCAACCCACCGAGCACCGATTGCTCCGCTTCTATGGAATGCGGCGGCATTTTCACGCCTTCCAGCTGCCGATCGCGGGGTTCGTTCGATTTGTTGGTGGGTTTATTTCCTGCCATAGTGAATGCATTACCGATCGTGAAAGGGACGCGCAAGTATAACGTCCCAGGATGAACAATCACAGGAGTCAGAATGGCAAAGCGTATTCAGTTCAACCAACACGGCGGCCCAGATGTGCTGCAATGGGTCGATTTCGAACTGGCCGATCCCGCCGAGCACGAAGTGCAGGTGGAAAACAAGGCGATTGGCATTAACTACATTGATACCTATGTGCGCAGCGGCTTGTATCCGCAAAGCAGCTTCCCTTCCGGCTTGGGCACCGAAGCAGCCGGTGTGGTGAAGCGTGTCGGATCGGCGGTGACGCGTTTTAAAGCGGGCGATCGCGTGGTCTATTGCCAGGCCGCGCTCGGTGCGTATAGCGAAGTGCACAATGTGGCGGAAGATCGCCTGGTGATCTTGCCGGACAGCATCTCATTTGAGCAAGGCGCGGCTTCTTTCCTTAAAGGGTTAACCGTGCAGTATCTGCTGCGCCAAACCTATAAAGTGAAAGCCGATGAAATCTTCCTGTTCCATGCCGCAGCCGGTGGCGTGGGTTTGATCGCCTGCCAATGGGCCAAAGCGCTCGGCGCACATCTGATTGGCACGGTAGGTTCCGCAGAGAAAGCAAAGATTGCCAAAGATGCCGGTGCCTGGGCGACAATTAACTATCGCGAAGAGGATATCGCGAAGCGCGTCAGCGAATTGACCAACGGCGAGAAAGTGGCCGTAGTGTATGACTCGGTGGGGAAAGATACCTGGGAACCTTCGCTGGATAGCCTGCGTCGCCACGGATTAATGGTCAGCTTTGGTAATGCATCGGGTCCGGTAACCGGCGTGGATCTTGGCATTCTCAATAAGAAAGGCTCACTGTTCGTTACCCGCCCTTCGCTGTTCGGCTACATCACCAATCGTGAAGAACTGGATGCCGCCAGCAATGAATTGTTCTCATTGATCGCCAGCCGGGCAATTCAGCTTAACGTGCCAGAGCAGCAGAAATTTGCCTTGCGTGACGCAGTGCGCGCGCATCAGGTGCTAGAGAGTCGCGCGACTCAGGGTTCCAGCCTGCTGATTCCCTGATCGCTAAATGCAAATGGGGCTTCCCGTAGGAAGCCCCTTTTTCTTTCTTTTTTATAGTTCGCGCTGGTGTAGGGACAGCGGCGATGAATTCGTTTTAAACAACGCCAATCATCCTGACAGAAAACATAAGTAAAAAATATGTTTAAATGCGGAATTATGCTAAGCAATTTCCGAGTCTGTGATCGTCACCGCAATTAGCGCCAATCCCTTCTATCTAAGTCGCTGATTTTTCTTTTCAGCCTGCGCAATTTAGCCTCACCTGAAGGCGTGGTAAATGCGCGATAAAGCCATACAACAGCCACTGCCAGCACCAACCATGGCAACACTTTGATAACAATTGCCAGCAATCCGCCAAAGAACATCAAAGCGGTCGCCACCACCAATGCCGCGATGACGCCCAGCAGCGAAACGCCGGTGAACAGCAGCATCAGAAAAAAGCCGATAACAAATAGAATTTCCACGAAGGCTCTCCTGTGTAAATAACATCAGGAACATTACAATATGCGTGCCAACTTATAATAATAGCTAACTACTTGAATTTTAAGAAAGATTGATGAGTAAAATCTTGAAAGAGTGATGAAAAAAACTAATTTGTGGCGCAGAAAAAACCATCCTATTGGCTTTCAGGTGCGCATGAATGCACACCCTATAAAAGCCGGAACGCTCCGGCTTGCCTGACGATGATTACATCACTTCCTGCGGGATCTTATCCGCTACCAGCGCTAACGCCGCTTCCAGCACACGCACATCGGCACCGGGTTTGTGGGCGTTTTCACTTAAATAGCGACGCCACTGGCGCGCACCGGGAATGCCCTGGAACAGGCCAAGCATATGACGTGTAACATGGCCGAGATACATGCCCTTGGATAATTCAGCTTCAATGTACGGATACATTGAGCGCACCACCGCCACCGGATCGACGCGCGGCGTATCGCGGCCAAACAGTTCGCGATCAACCTGCGCCAGAATACCCGGATTCTGATAGGCTTCGCGCCCCATCATCACGCCATCCATATGCTGCAGATGCAGCTTAGCTTCTTCCAGGGTTTTGATGCCGCCATTAATCGCCATGGTCAGCGCCGGGAAGTCGCGCTTCAATTGGTAAACGCGAGGATAATCGAGCGGCGGAATCTCGCGATTCTCTTTCGGGCTTAAACCGGAAAGCCAGGCTTTACGCGCGTGGATAATAAAAGTATCGCAGCCGCCCTGTTGCGCCACGGTGCCAATAAAATCACACAGGAATTCGTAGCTGTCCTGCTCATCAATCCCGATACGGGTTTTGACCGTCACCGGAATGCTCACCACATCGCGCATCGCTTTAATGCAGTCGGCAACCAGCGCCGCATCGCCCATCAGGCAGGCTCCAAAACGACCATTCTGTACGCGATCGGACGGACAACCCACGTTGAGGTTGATCTCATCGTAGCCACGCTCTTCTGCCAGCTTAGCGCACTGCGCCAGTGCGGCGGGATCGCTGCCCCCCAACTGCAGCGCCAGCGGATGCTCTTCCTCGCTGTAGGCCAGATAGTCGCCTTTACCGTGAATGATCGCGCCGGTCGTCACCATTTCGGTGTACAGCAGCGTGTCGCCGCTCAGCTGACGGTGGAAATAACGACAGTGGCGATCGGTCCAGTCGAGCATGGGGGCGATGGAAAAACGTTGCGAGGAGAAAGTATCGGTCATGAAACGCAGTGAATCCGCAGTAAGTTAAGTGATGAGAAACTGCGCAATCATACCACAGCAAAACGGGCGGCACAGCCGCCCGTTATCAGACAGGGAATTAGAAGTTAAATCCGAGCTGCAGCATCGCACCCACGGTGTTGTCTTTACCCACAGAACCGGCCAGATCGAGATGAACGGTATTGTTGAACGGTGACACACCTAAACCGGCGGTGAACACGTCAGTATCGTTCGACTTCAGATCGGCACGATAACCGGCACGCAGCGCCAGCCAATCCAGCACACGATACTCCGCACCTACGCCAGCATATTGGCTGCTGTCTTCCGATTTAAAGCGTTTAGTTTCAGTCAGATCAACATCACTGGCCAACGTGAACGGCCCGCTATTCCAGGAAAGCCCGGTCGTAACCAGTGGACGAATTTGGTAAGTATCGCGGTAGCCGTTCACCTCTTTGGTGTCGATATCGCGCGAGATCAGGTTTTGCCCAGTCACACCGAAGGTCCAGTTCTCACCGAAATCCGTTGCAACGCCAGCATCCACGTTGAAACCGGTATCGCTGCTGCGATAGCGACTGCTGTTAATGTCGCTCTTGTCGTAGTTGTAGATACTCGCGGTGTAGTTATACAGCCAGGTTTTCTGTAGCTTTGGCGTCACGCCGACAGAAACTGGATGGCCAGCAATCGAGAACTCATGCGCAACTGACACACCATAATCGGTGATCAAAGCCGCCAGCCCATTGGCGCTGGAGCGCAAGTTATTTTCATCACCCGGAACAGGAATTCTTGACCCATCGGCAACAGCGCGCAGGTAGGCAATATCGCTATCCGCTACGTTGGCGCGCACATGCGCCGTGCCGTACGCCTTAGTGATAAAGGCAAAAGGTAAGGTTTCATTTGGAACGGTGACGGCCAGGGCTACGCCCGCCGTTGCGTTGGCTTTATTGCCGCGCAGATCGCTGAGCTGATTAGCCATATCGCCTGCTGCGGCCTTCAACTGCGGGTAACCATTGAGGTAATCGGCAAAGGTCAGGTTATCGATTACGTCCTGATAACGATCAACGGTATCAGTGATGTCATCGACACGGTCGATCAATTTGTCTTTATCAGTAACCTGTGCACCAGCTGAAGGAAAAATGATGCTGACGCTATCTTCAGGTTGCGCTTTGGTCATCAATGCTGGGTTAGCCAGCACTGCGGAACTCCAGGTGGAAGAGGCTACGCCGGTACCGCCCATCGCATCGTTACGCGCGTCATACCATGTACCTGCTGCCAGAGCTGAGGAAGAAAGAAATACTGCATTCAAACCAACAAGATAAGCTACTTTTTTGTGCCTGAATAATGTCTTCGCCATGAGCCTGCCATCACCTTTGAAATGTCGCTGAATCACTCACCGACTGAAAGTTTAGTTAGCCGCCATTCTGAACCCTGGCTAACGCTTCATTGCTGTGAATTAAAAGGAAATAGCACTGCTATTCGCAGAATTGGATGCGTAAGCACCATTCTGCTGTGTTTATATGCGGAAAAATTAACAATGAATAAATTGATACCAGAAATTACTTAAGACCTTTTGAACCTTATACGCTAACCCGGTGAGTTGCAAAGCAAAATCCTTGTAGCCGTTGCGCTGTCTGGCTGGACGCATTTTTCAGACATAATGGTTGCAACAATGTTGTTGGGTAAACAGGAAGGATAATCGATTGATTGGTGGGAATTTTCTGCAGGAATTTAAGGAAAATAAGCAATCACAGCAGCGTAAAAATTTGTGTGATAAAATAACATCACCTGCAACCCGGAGAATGCTTATGTCAAACCTCACGCCAGAACAACTTCTTACCCAGGCTGAATCACTTTGCCTTGATCGCGGCGTGCGCCTCACCACTCAGCGCGCCGAAGTGCTGCGCTTGATGGCAGAGCAGAATGGTTCGATAAGCGCTTACGATTTGCTGGATCAGCTGCGTGTCAGTGAACCGCAAGCTAAACCGCCCACCATTTATCGCGCGCTGGATTTCCTGCTGGAACAGGGATTTATTCATCGCGTTGAGTCGAATAACAGCTATGTGGTTTGTCATCATTTTGATGAGCCGGCACATACTTCAGTGATGTTGGTGTGTGACGGTTGCGCGGCAGTGACTGAAAAACATGCTCATGGTGTGGAAAAGACCATTGCTGCGTTAGCGGATCAGGCGGGATTTTCTTTGCGTCATACCGTGATTGAGGCACATGGCCTGTGTGAGAGCTGCGCAGAAGTGGCGGCTTGCACGCATCATGAAAGCTGCGAGCATGATCATCAGGTTGAGGGAAAAAAACGGGTAAGAAAATAGAGAGGCACGTCCTTGTGCCGGGCCAATCACTACGCTAAATGATTGGCGGGTAGGAGCATCTTCCTCAGGGGCAATTACCAGCGGTAATCTTTATTGGTGCTTTCCCAGTCCTTAACTTCTTGTTCGGCCTGGTCTTTTGCATAACCGTAGCGTTCCTGGATTTTACCGACCAGCTGATCGCGTTTACCTTCGATCACCGTCATATCGTCATCGGTAAGCTTGCCCCACTTTTCTTTAAACTTACCTTTAAACTGCTTCCAGTTTCCACTCGCTTCGTCTTTGTTCATAATAATCCTCCACTACATCCTGAGTGAGATAGATATATTGCCTGCTTAGCTGGCAATATACCCAGACAACGCGCTACTCATGTGCGCCGTATAAGGTAATTGTAGTAGCCGCTTCGCAGTTTGCAGAGAAATACAGATTAATCTGTAGCTTACGCTTCGCTTATTCAGGCGTTGAACCAGCTATTGCGCAGCCAGTGACCGCGCCAAATCAGCCACAGCGTCAGTCCGCGTAACGCCAGGAACACCGTCACTGCCAGCCATAAACCGTGATTACCGAGCCATGGCAATGTGAGCAGCGCTAGACCGTAGCCGATTGCCGCTATCACCATGCTGTTGCGCATCTCACGACCGCGCGTCGCGCCGATAAACATGCCATCCAGCAAATAACACCAGACGCCAATCAGCGGCAGAATCACTTGCCAAATCAGATAGCGATCGGCCATCTCGCGTAGCGCTTCCAGTGACGTCAGCATCGCCACAATCTGCGGACCGGTGAACGCATAAATCAGCGCAAAGATTGCTGCAACGAAGCAAGCCTGACGACAAGCCGCATGCCAAATTAGCAACAGCCGACTGCGATCTTTGGCCCCAACCGCTTCACCCGAACAGGCTTCAACCGCATAGGCAAAACCATCCAGCGCGTATGCGGTAAAAGTGAGAAACATCAACAGCACCGCATTGACCGCCACCACATCCGGGCCAATCCGCGCGCCAAGGATGGTGAGTGACGCGAAGCAAATTTGCAGCATCAAAGAACGCAGCATGATGTCGCGATTGAGGCGGAATAGCCGCGCCGCATCGCCACGCCAACTGCTTTTAAGCAGAGTAAAATGGATACCGCGCATGTTCAGCACGCGCGCAACCATCCACAAACCCACGCCCAGCGTGACATATTCTGCCAGCGCGGTGGCCGCCGCCGCGCCAGCCACACCCCAATGCAGTTTGAGTACGAACAGCAGATCAAGCAGGATATTCACCAGATTGCCGATGATCAGCAGCACCATCGGTGCGCGCGCATACTGCACGCCTAGCAGCCAGCCAAGAATCACCAAATTGGCTAAGGTTGCGGGCGCACTCAGCCAGCGAATCTCAATAAATATTTGCGCCTGCTGCTGCACTTCCGGGCTGCCGCCCATCAAGGCTGCCGCCAGGCTGCTTACCGGCGTTCGCAGCACCATAAACAGCACGCCAAAAACCAGGGCAATCAGCAGCGGTTGCGTTAAGGCGCGCGCCAGCGCGGTTTTGTCATTGGCGCCAAATGCCTGAGCGGTCAATCCGGTGGTGCTCATGCGCAGGAATAGCAGAAGCATAAAGATGAAGCTGGTCGCTGTTGTGCCCACGGCGACGCCACCGAGGTAAATCGGGCTATCGAGATGACCAATAACGGCGGTATCCACCACGCCCAGTAACGGGACGGTGATATTTGACAGGATCATCGGCAGCGCTAGCCGCCAGAGTGTTTTATCTGAAGAGGAAAACAGCTGCATCAGCCCATTCCGTTGTGTGCGGTAATCAGCGTAATGGCGCCAGCGTGAGCCGCAGAAAGAGTCACAGAGAAGTAAAACAGCAGACTGCGGTCAGCGCAAATTCGCACCGCCGCAGTTGGGGAGGATCAGAAACTGATCAGAGCCACTCGCCGTTGCGTACAATCCCGACAGCTAAACCTTCAATGGTTAGCGACTGCTCACGGGTATCAACGACAATCGGCTGGAAATCGGTGTTTTCCGGCAGCAGATGGACAATCGCGCCCTGCTTTTTCCAGCGTTTCACGGTGACTTCATCATCAATGCGCGCCACGACAACCTGGCCGTTACGCACTTCCTGCGTTTTATGCACGGCTAACAGATCGCCATCCATAATGCCGATATCTTTCATCGACATGCCGCTCACGCGCAGCAGGAAATCGGCACTCGGTTTGAACAGATTCGCATCCACCTGATAGTGGGCTTCAATATGTTCCTGCGCCAGCAAGGGTTCACCGGCAGCGACGCGACCAATCAGCGGCAACCCTTCGCTTGGTTCTTCTTCCATTAGTAAACGAATCCCGCGCGATGCGCCGGAAACAATTTCAATTACGCCTTTACGCGCCAGCGCTTTCAGATGCTCTTCAGCAGCATTGGGCGAGCGAAAACCCAGTTGCGCAGCAATTTCCGCACGCGTTGGCGGCATGCCCGTCTGGTTAATATGGTCGCGAATCAGGTCATAGACCTGTTGCTGCCGTGCAGTTAACGCTTTCATCCCGCCCCCTGGTTGTTTATACAGTCGCTGTGAGTATATACAGGTATTCGCGAAATGAAAACCGTAACAGAGGGAAAAATCAGCGGTTTGATGAATCTGGAATCCCTATCTCAAATGCGTCCAGAGCAGCGCGATCCAGACGAACAGAGCCAGTAAGATAGTCAGCAATACGGCGGCCGATCCCATATCTTTGGCGCGGCCCGCGAGCGGATGTTGTTCCTGCCCGATGCGGTCGACCACCGCCTCGATAGCGCTATTAAGGATCTCAACGATGATAACCAGCACCACCGAGCCAATCATCAAGATGCGGGAGAGGGTATCTACATCCAGCCAGCACGCCACGAGAATGGCCACCAGCGCGGCAACGGCTTCCTGCCGAAATGCAGCTTCATGCTGCCATGCGGCACGCAGGCCCTGCCAGGAATAACCGGCTGCTTTCACTATTCTTACTAAACCGGTGACGTTATTTGCCATGTCTATGGAACCCTTGAACTATTTTGACGTCAATGTGTGGGCAGTTTGAGGCGGCAGAGCCACAGACCTTCGCTGCGCTTTCTGGTATGCTTGCCGCGCTTTGCTAACAAGAGGCTTAAAGTTGTCTATGTCAGGTTGGCGTAAACTCTATTACAAATTATTGAATTTACCACTCTCTATTTTGGTAAAAAGTAAGGTCATTCCGACCGATCCCGTTTCTGAACACGGGATCGATCCTACACGTCCGGTGATGTATGTTTTGCCTTATGATTCAAAGGCTGACCTGCTCACGCTGCGTGCTCAATGCCTGAAACATGATCTACCCGATCCGCTGGCTCCGCTGGAGATCGATGGCACCCTGCTGCCGCGCCACGTGTTTATTCACGATGGCCCACGCGTGATTCCCTATTTCGTGGCGAATCCCGAGTCGGTAAAGTTGTTCCACGATTATCTGGATTTGCATCGCAGCAACCCGCAACTCGACGTGCAAATGCTGCCGGTCGCGGTGATGTTTGGTCGCGCGCCGGGACGTGAAACATCCGGTGAATCCACGCCGCATCTGCGCGTGCTGAATGGCGTGCAGAAGTTTTTCGCCATTTTGTGGCATGGCCGCGACAGCTTTGTCCGCTTCTCGCAAACCGTTTCGCTACGCCAGATGGCGACCGAACACGGTACTGATAAGTCGATTGCACAGAAGCTGGCTCGCGTAGCGCGCATTCACTTTGCTCGCCAACGTCTGGCAGCGGTCGGCCCGCGTCTGCCTGCACGTCAGGATCTCTTCAACAAGCTTTTACAGTCCAAAGCGATTGAAAAAGCGGTAGAAGATGAAGCACGCAGCAAAAAGATTTCGCATGAGAAAGCCCAGCAGAACGCCATCGAAATGATGGAAGAAGTGGCGGCGAACTTCTCTTACGAAGCGATTAAGGTCACTGACCGCGTGATGGGCTGGCTGTGGAGCCGCCTGTATCAGGGCATCAACGTACATGGCGGTGAGCGCGTGCGTCAGCTGGCGCAGGATGGTCATGAGATTGTCTATGTGCCCTGCCACCGCAGCCACATGGATTATCTGCTGCTCTCCTACGTGCTTTATCATCAAGGCCTGGTGCCGCCGCACATTGCTGCGGGGATCAACCTGAACTTCTGGCCAGCCGGCCCGATTTTCCGTCGCCTGGGCGCGTTCTTTATTCGTCGTACCTTTAAGGGCAACAAACTCTATTCCACCGTGTTCCGTGAATATCTCGGCGAGCTGTTTAGCCGTGGTTACTCCGTTGAATATTTTGTGGAAGGCGGACGTTCGCGTACCGGCCGTTTGCTGGATCCGAAAACCGGCACCCTGTCGATGACGCTGCAGGCGATGCTGCGCGGCGGCAGTCGTCCTATCACCTTCGTGCCGATCTACATCGGTTACGAGCACGTGATGGAAGTGGGCACGTATGCCAAAGAGTTGCGTGGCGCAGCTAAAGAGAAAGAGAGCTTCCTGCAGATGGTGCGCGGCTTGCGTAAGCTGCGCAATCTGGGTCAGGGCTACGTTAACTTCGGCGAACCACTGCCGTTGATGAACTACCTGAACAAAAACGTGCCGGAATGGCGTGATGCGATTGACCCTATTGAACCACAACGTCCCGCCTGGATGACGCCTGCTGTGAATGACATTGCGGCGAAGCTGATGGTGCGCATTAACGAAGCCGGTGCGGCCAACGCCATGAACCTGTGCGTGACTGCGCTGCTGGCGTCACGTCAGCGTTCACTGACACGCGAACAGCTGATTGAGCAGTTAGAGTGCTACACCCAACTGCTGCGCAACGTGCCGTATTCGCCAGAAGCCACGGTGCCCGATATGAGCGCCGAAGCGCTGCTTGACCACGCGATGGGCATGAACAAGTTCGAGACCGAGCAAGACAGCATTGGCGACATTATCATTCTGCCGCGCGAGCAGGCAGTGCTGATGACCTACTATCGCAACAACATCCATCACATGCTGGTGATGCCGTCGCTGATTGCCGCCATCGTGCAGCAACATCGTGAAATCAGCGAAGCAGAGCTGCTGCGTCAGGTGAGCCTGGTATATCCGATGCTAAAGAGCGAGTTGTTCTTACGCTGGGACAAGGCGGAGTTGCCTGCACTACTTAACGCACTCTGTGCAGAGATGGCGCGCCAGGGCCTGATCACCTTGCAGGATGGTCAACTAAGAATGACGCCGGCACGTCACCGTTCGCTGCAACTGCTGGCGGCGGGTATTCGTGAGACGCTTCAGCGCTTCGCGATTACCTTCGCTATCCTCAGCGCGAAACCGGCCATCAACCGTGGCACGCTGGAGAAAGAGAGCCGCACCCTGGCTCAACGCCTTTCTGTATTGCACGGTATCAACGCACCCGAGTTCTTTGATAAAGCGGTATTCACTGCATTGGTACTTACGCTGCGTGATGAAGGTTATATCAGTGACAAAGGCGATGCCGATGCGGAACGCAGCCATATGATGTGGCAGATGCTGGCGGAGCTGGTCACCAGCGATGTCCGTCTGACGATTGAGAGCGCGGTCACCCACGATTAGTAGGCGACATGAAAACACAAAGGCGCACTTCGGTGCGCCCTGCTAAGTCCTCGCTATTCTCCCACGATCCCTCCTGCCTGATGACTCATCTCGGTCGCCATGAATGGCGACCCTACGAGACTTGTAGCGATGGCGAGTCAAAATTATGCCTTGATGGTGCAGCGCGGGTGTTGAGGCGACATCCCAACTCGCTGAACGAGTGAGGGATTCCAGGGCGAGCCGCATGGATGCGGCGAGAGGTGGCGCTGAGCAGGAGCGAATCGCCACCGGTCCGTCAGGAATCGTGAACGAGTGAAGGCACCGCGCAGCGGCGAGCTGGGCTGGCGCAAGGCCCGGGAGTGCAGAGGGCGCGGCCAGGCGCTCTCTGCTCGGTCGCCGCACGAAGGTGCTGCAACTGCCTCAGCGCAAAGCGAACGAAAGTCGCTCTGCGCTTAACTGAACAATATTACGCTTCAGTGCGCCTTTTTGTTTATAACAAATCCGCGAACGGCACGGTGCTGAGCAGAATGCCGAGAAACAGCACCATGCCCACATAGTTGTTATTCAGGAACGCCTGGAAGCAGGGATCACGCTCGCGCTGGGCAATCAGCTTCTGTTGATGCACAAACAAGCCAGCTGCCAGTAACAGTGACCAGTAAAACGCGCCATTCAGATTGAGCATCATGCCCACCAATGCCATTAGGCCAAGCGTAGCCAGCTGCAATAAACCGATAATCAGTTTGTCATAACGACCAAACAGAATCGCCGTCGACTTCACACCAATCTTCAAATCGTCATCACGATCGACCATTGCGTACTGCGTGTCATAGGCCACCGTCCAGCAGATATTCGCCAAGAAAACCAGCCAGCAGACCAAAGGTAAGGACTCACTAACTGCCGCCCAACCCATGGGAATCGCCCAGCCAAATGCCGCGCCGAGCACCACCTGCGGCAGATGCGTATAGCGCTTCATAAACGGATAAACCCACGCCAGCGCCAGGCCGCCAAATGACAGCAAAATGGTCATGGTGTTCATGGTCAGCACCAGCATAAACGCCAGCAAGCCGAGACCGGCGAAAAGCAGTTTAGCCTCTTTCTCAGATACCGCGCCGCTGGCCAGCGGACGTGACGCCGTGCGCTTTACGTGACCATCGATTTTGCGGTCAGCGTAGTCATTGATGACGCAGCCTGCAGCACGCATCACGATCACGCCGAGCACAAACACTAACAGCACCGGCAGCGGTGGAATCGCCATGCCGGAGAGCCACAATGCCCACAGGGTTGGCCATAGCAGTAGCACGGTGCCGATGGGTTTATCAATACGCATCAGGCGGCAGTAAGCCTGCCATTTGGTCATGGGTAAGGTGTTTTGCACAGTGGTTTATCCTTGATCCAGCGCGCGATAGAGCGGCGACGCCGGTAAAAACAGTTCAGTTAACAGTAGCGGTTTGCCCGACAAGCGCAGGCGAGAACGGCGTCCCCATAACTCGCCAACCTGACCGGGATCGATAAAATCGCGGCTCAGGGTAGATGATGAGAACAGATAGCGACCGAGCGGACGCGTACCGAGCTGTTGCAGCATCTGCTCCGGGCCGTTCAGCGTGCTTTCTGGCACCACCGTGCGGCCAATCAGCCAGGGTACGCCATCACCGCACAGCACAATTTCGCGCAGCCAGAAACGCGGATCGGCGGGCAGAAATTCCGCCTCATCCGTTATCTCATCGGCGCCTATAAACGCTTCACGGATCACTTCTACGGTCACTTGCTGACAATGCTGCTCGAAGCGACGCGTCATGGAATCTTCTTCCATTAACCAGTCAAGTAACGGGGCAGAAAGCTGCGGGGAAGAGGCTGGCAGCCAGTGCAGTGCGCGTAACTGGCGCAGCGCGTCATGCGACATCAGGACATCTCCGGAAAAAAAGTTGCCCTAGTTTAACGCAGAGGAGAATGCGTGGCACTGCTGGTTGTGCCACGCGCTAAAAACAGGGTTTATTACTCGCGCTTCAGGCGGTTACTGTTGGCCAGCCACAGCGTCACCACCAGAATCAAAATCGCCGCTGAATAGTAGAGCGTATCAAACGGATTTTTATGGTCGACGATGATCAGGCGAATGATCGCCGTGATGCCGATATAGATGAAGTAGCGCAGCGGGAAGTGATAGCCCGACTGAAAGTACTTCACAATCAAGGCGATAAATTCGAAGTAGAGGAAGTAGATAACGATGCCTTCAATCAGCAGATAGGAAGAGGTCTGCTCGCCAGTGCTAAACAGCACATTGGCCAGATGAATGGTTTCTTTACCGAGAAACACCACCAGAATAATGGCCAGGATGATCAGTCCAATGTTCAGCACCCACTGCAATGCTAAGGAAATGTACTGCCCAACCCCTGTTTTTATTGTCATTTTTGCGCCTCACGCTCTCAATTACTCACTGGCGCTATCATGCTGTAGTGTGATCAAAATCACAATATTTATACTTCGACATCCACGCACAGCGCGTCGTAGCGCCAGAACTCGCAGTCGCAATCAATCACGCGCTTGAGCTGATCGCGGTTAATGCGGGTGATTAACAATCCGGGCGTGCCGCTCGCCACATTGAGCGCGGGCGCGGCGCGCACCGGCAGCGGTCCTGGCAACATGGTAAAACGCGCACCGCCGTAGCGAATGCCATAGCGCTGGTCATAGAGATCGGTCAGCGAGCGCGTCAGGTCTTCATCCAGCAATCCCGGAAAAAAGGCGGGATTGAGGTAATGCTCGACATACAACACGGCGCGACCATCAATACGACGCAGGCGGCGAATGCGGTAAACCTTATCGCCTTCCAGCAGTTGCAGATGGCGCGCGATCGCCAATTGTGCTGGTACTTCCCGCGCCTCCAGCACTTCGGTGCTGGCAATGCGGCCTTGCTCGGCGGCCATGGCATGAAAATGGCTGTGATGTGACGGGTTATAGACCAGCCGCGGCGGAGCGAGAAACCAGCCGCGACGCAATTCCCGATAGATAATGCCCTGCGCTTCCAGTAACCCCAGCGCCTCACGCAGCGTGATGCGCGTGGTGGAATAGTGTTCGCTCAAGCTGCGTTCGGCAGGCAAACGACCGCTGGCAAATTCACCGTTTTCAATGCGTTCCCGCAGCCCTGCCGCAATCACATCTGCCGTTTTCGACAACATTTTTCAGCCTCATTTTGGGGCAAATCTGCACTATGACAGTTCGATGACTACAATGTGACAGAGTACAACCCACGCTTTAGCGCGCTGTAACCGCATGTGGATCGTCGCGCCACACCCCATTTCACCACCATGGTCATAAAACCTTCATCTACTCGGGCTACATTGGCTCGGTTCTTGCTGGACTAGACCAAGAAGTCCCACAACATATACCGGGAGCAATCGAGATGAAAGCGTTTATCGCCTCTGTAGTAGCCAGTGCCGTACTGCTTGCGCTGCCTGCCGCGCAAGCCGCAGATAATGACCTCGCCGCGTTAGAAAAAGCCGCGCGCGCCGAAGGCCAGGTTAACAGCGTCGGCATGCCCGATAGCTGGGCCAACTGGAAAGATACCTGGAGTGACCTCAACAGCAAATATGGTCTGAAGCACAGCGACACCGACATGTCCTCTGCGCAGGAACTGGCAAAATTTGATGCAGAGAAAGAGAACGCCAGCGCCGATATCGGTGATGTGGGCGCGGCTTTCGGTCCGATTGCCGTGGCGAAAGGCGTGGCGCAACCCTATAAACCAACGCATTGGGACCAAATCCCGAGCTGGGCAAAAGATCAGGATGGCAACTGGATGCTGGCCTATACCGGCACCATCGCGTTCCTAGTGGATAAGCAGCAGGTGAAAGATGTGCCGCACAGCTGGGCCGATCTGAAGAAAGGTAAGTATGTGGTCACTATCGGTGACGTCGGCACTGCGGCTCAGGCGGCCAACGGCGTGTTAGCGGCAAGCTACGCGTTGGGCGGTGACGAGAAGAATGTGAAACCGGCGTTGAGCTTCTTCGGCGAACTGGCGAAAGAAGGCCGCCTTGGCGTGACCGATCCGGTGATTGCCAACATCGAGAAAGGCGAAATTCAGGTAGCCGTGGTGTGGGACTTTAACGGCCTGAACTACCGCGATCAGATCGATAAAAACCGCTACGAAGTGGTGATTCCATCCGATGGTTCCGTGACGTCTGGCTACACCACCATTATCAACAAATACGCCAAACATCCGAACGCCGCCAAGCTGGCGCGTGAATACATTCTGTCTGATGAAGGTCAGATCAACCTGGCGAAAGGTTATGCGCGTCCGATCCGTGCCGAACACCTGAAACTGCCAGCCGACGTGCAGGCCAAGCTGCTGCCGCAGTCTGAGTATAAAAATGCTCGTCCAATCAAAGACCAGGCCGCATGGGATAAAACCTCGAAAATGCTGCCGCGTCTGTGGCAAGAGAACGTCATCATCAATATGAAGCAGTAAGGAGCGAGGGATGAAAACGATCCTGGTGGTGTTGGATGGGCTGAGTAATCAGGTGGCGCAACACGCAATGGGCTATCTGTTTGCCGAATGCGCGCAGGGCAACGGCCAATATTACACGCTGACCTGCGAACTGCCTTCGCTGTCGCGCCCGCTGTACGAATGCATTCTCACCGGCATTCCACCGGTGCGCAGCGGCATTATTCATAACGGCGTCAGCCGCTTAAGTAATCAGCGCAGCATCTTCCATTACGCGCGTGCCGCCGGTCTCACCACTGCAGCGGCCGCCTACCACTGGGTGAGTGAGCTCTACAATCAATCCCCGTTCAACGCGGCGCGCGACCGCCACACGGTCGCGCCCGATCTGCCGATTCAGTATGGGCATTTTTACTGGGACGACGGTTATCCGGATTCCCACCTGTTTGAAGACGCAGAAAGCCTGCGTTTGCGGCACGATCCCGACTTCCTGCTGATCCACCCGATGAACATTGACGATGCCGGACACAAGCACAGCCTGTCATCGCCGCAGTATCGCAACCGCGCGCGCATGGCCGATGGTTATCTGTCGCAGTGGATGCCGGACTGGCTGGCGGCTGGCTATCAGGTGATTGTCACCGCCGATCACGGCATGAACGATGACCGCTCGCACGGCGGCATTTTGCCGGAAGAGACCCAGGTGCCGCTGTTCGTGTTTGGTAAAGGTTTCTCGCTGCAGCCGGATCTCCAGCCGCAGCAGACCGAACTGTGCGGCATCGTGTGCACCTTGCTCGGCGTCGAACATGACAAACCGCTATGTCGCGCGTTACTGGCGGAGCCGCAGTAATGAAAGGCAAAACGCTCGCCGCGCTATTGCTGCTGCCGTTTGCGCTGTTCTGGGTGGCATTCCAGCTCGCGCCGCTGCTGTGGATTGCCATCAACAGCTTCTGGAGCGACATCAATGAGCGTTGGGGCTTCGACAACTACAGCGACATCCTCACCTCGCCGTTCTATTTACAGGCGTTTCGCCTGTCGCTCGACATTTCAATCTGGTCGAGCATTTATGGCCTGCTGATCTCGCTGGTTGCCGGATATTCGCTGCATCGCCTTGGCAGCGGCCGTTTTCAGCGCTTTTTGATGTCATTTACCAACATGACCAGCAACTTCGCCGGCGTGCCGCTGGCGTTTGCCTTTGTGATTCTGCTCGGTCTGAACGGTTGTCTGACGCTGCTGCTACGCCATTACGGCGTGTTGGAAGGCTTCAAGCTGTTCTCGCGTGACGGCATGGTGCTGGTTTACACCTGGTTCCAAATCCCGCTCGGCATTTTGCTGCTCTATCCGGCGTTTGATGGCTTGCGACAGGATTGGCAAGAGTCCGCCGCGCTGCTGGGTGCAGGCCGCTGGCGCTATTGGTGGCACATCGGTTTGCCGATTCTGTTCCCGGCGCTGCTCGGTACTTTTGTGATTTTGCTGGCGAACGCGCTCGGCGCTTACGCCACCATTTACGCGCTCACTACCGGCAACTTTAACGTGGTGCCGGTACGCATTGCCGCGCTGGTCTCTGGCGACATCTCGCTTGATCCCAACACCGGCGGCGCGCTGGCGATGTTGCTGGTGCTGATTATGGCGCTGATTACCGTGGTGCAGCAGTATCTGGTGCGCCGCAGCTATCTCAACGCCAAACCTTCCTGAGGAGCTACACGTGTCGCGCGCGGAAAAATTTTATCATCGCCTGATTGTCTGGCTGCTGCTGGCCATTTTAGCCGCGCCGCTGCTGGCTACTTTACTGTACGGCATTTCCACCAGCTGGAGCGACACCATCCTGCCGCAGGGCTTTACGCTGAAGTGGCTTAGCGCGCTGTGGAGCGATGCGCGTTTCCTGACCGCGCTCGGTCATTCGCTGCTGGTTTGCTGCGGTGCGCTGTTGTTCTCGCTGGTGCTGGTGCTGCCTGCCATGTTTGTGATCGCTTACTATTATCCGAAGCTGGATGCGGTGATGAACGTGCTGATCCTGATGCCATTCGCCGTGCCGCCGGTGGTTTCGTCGGTCGGTCTGCTGCAGCTCTATTCGTCGTCGCCGCTGATGCTCACCGGCACGCCGTGGATTTTGATCGGCTGCTACTTCACCATCGCCTTGCCGTTTATCTATCGCGCCATCTCCAACAATATGCAGGCTATCAATTTGAAAGAGCTGATTGATGCCGCCCAGCTGCTCGGTGCCAGCACCTGGCAAGCGGCGCTGTTTGTGGTGCTGCCGAACCTGCGTAAAGGCGTGTTTATCGCGGTGCTGCTCTCCTTCTCCTTCCTGATTGGCGAGTTTGTTTTCGCCAATATGCTGGTCGGCACCCGCTATGAAACCTTGCAGGTGTATCTGTTTAACATGCGCAACGGCAGCGGCCACTTCACCAGCGCGCTGGTGATCTCCTATTTTGCCGTCGTCCTGCTGGTCACCTGGCTGGCGAATGCCCTCAATCCTGAACGAGGCTGACCATGAGTTATTTGAGCGTCACCCAGCTGAATAAAAGCTACGGCCCAACCGCCATTTTTGAAAACATCGATTTCAGCGCCGAAGAAGGCGAATTTGTCACGCTGCTCGGCCCCAGCGGCTGCGGAAAATCCACGCTGCTGCGCTGCATCGCCGGATTGACCGACGTCGATAGCGGCAAAGTATTGCTGCAAGGTCAGGATATCGTGCCGCTGCCGCCGCAGAAGCGCACCATCGGCATGGTGTTCCAGAGCTACGCGCTGTTCCCGAACATGACGGTTGAGAAGAATGTGGCGTTTGGCCTGAAGATGCAGAAACTGGCGAGCGGCGAGATTCAAAAGCGCGTGATGGAGGTGCTGGCGCTGGTGGAACTCACCGAGTTCGCGCGGCGTTATCCGCATCAGCTCTCTGGCGGACAGTGTCAGCGCGTGGCGCTGGCGCGTTCGCTGGTGACGCGTCCACGCTTGCTGCTGCTGGATGAGCCGCTGTCGGCGCTGGATGCGCGCATTCGTCGCCATCTGCGCGAGCAAATCCGCCATATTCAGCGCGAGCTGAAGCTCACCACCTTGTTCGTTACCCACGATCAGGAAGAGGCGCTGACCATGTCCGATCGCATCGTGTTGATGAACCGGGGCAAGATCGTGCAGAACGGCAACGCCGAAATGCTCTATACCCAACCGGCCGATGTGTTTGCCGCCGGTTTTATTGGCAACTACAACCTGCTGAGCGCCGAGCAGGCAACGCAGCTGACCGGACAGGCTTTCAGCGGCCAGGTCGCGATTCGCCCTGAGTCAATCCAACTGTGCGCGCCGCAGGCTGGCATTCCCGCCACCATCCTCAGCCATAGCTTGCTCGGCAACGTGATTCGCTATCGGGTGCGCGCGCAAAATGTAGAGCTCTCAGTTGATGTGCTCAATCGCAGCGTGGCAGATTTGCATCCCGCTGGCATGCAGATTGGGCTACAGTTAGAGATGTCGACGTTGCGCCAGGTTGCTTAATTTAAACGAAAAAAGGCGACACAACGCGGCGAAGGTTTTACCGGTTGTGCTCACCGTCAGGCTGGCAATCGGTGTGATTTGAGCCTGACGGATGAGGAGCCTCTATACGTGTTAACTCTGCTTAATCTACTCTCCGCCGTTGCGCTGCTGGTGTGGGGCACACACATTGTGCGAACCGGCATCATGCGCGTTTACGGTGCCGATCTGCGTCGCGTACTCAGCCGCAGCGTCGAAAAAAAACCGATGGCGTTTCTTGCCGGCATCGGCGTGACAGCGCTGGTACAAAGCAGTAACGCCACCACGCTGTTGGTTACCTCCTTTGTTGCGCAGAATCTGGTGAGCCTGACGCCCGCGCTGGTAGTGGTATTGGGCGCGGATGTCGGGACCGCGATCATGGCGCGTATCCTGACCTTCGATCTGTCGTGGCTGTCGCCGCTGTTTATCTTCTTTGGCGTGGTGTTCTTCCTCAGCCGTAAGCAAACGCGCGTTGGGCAGCTGGGCCGCGCCAGTATTGGGCTCGGACTGATTCTGCTGGCGCTGCAGCTGATTGTGGCGGCCGCCAAACCCATCACTCAGGCGGCGGGCGTTCAGGTGCTGTTCTCAACGCTGACCGGCGACGTGATGCTCGATGCGCTGATTGGCGCGGTGTTCGCCATCATCAGTTACTCCAGCCTTGCGGCGGTACTGATTACCGCCACGCTGACCGCCACCGGCGTGATCTCCTTCAAAGTGGCACTCTGTCTGGTGATTGGTGCCAACCTCGGCAGCGGCTTGCTGGCGATGATCAACGCCAGCGGCTCCAACGCGGCGGGCAAACGCGTCGCGCTCGGTAGCCTGCTGTTTAAGCTGATTGGCAGCATCGCCATTTTGCCGTTCGTCAATGTGGTAGCCGACGTGCTGGATAAAATGCCGGTCAACGATGAAGAGCTGGTCATCTTCTTCCACGTCTTCTACAACCTGATCCGCTGCTTGGTCATGGTGCCGTTTGCCGATCCGATGGCGCGCCTGTGCCGCCGTATGATCGCCGATGATCCTGAAAACGAAACGCATCTGAAACCCAAACACCTCGACAGCAGCGCACTCGATACACCCGCATTAGCGCTGGCTAATGCCTCACGCGAAACACTGCGCATCGGCGATGTGGTCGAGCAGATGATTGAGTCATTCAATAAAGTGGTGCACGGCGACCTGCGCGAAGAGCGCGCGGTGCGGCGGCTGGATGATGATGTTGATGTGCTCTACACCGCCATCAAACTCTATCTGGCGCGTATGCCGAAAGAAGACTTGCCGGAGGATGATTCGCGCCGCTGGGCGGAGATCATTGAGATGGCGCTCAACCTGGAGCAGGCGGGCGACATTATCGAACGCATGTGCGCCGACGTAGCGGATAAGTCACTGACCGCGCGCCGCGCCTTCTCTGCCGAAGGGCTGGAGGAGCTGCAAACCTTGCAGGAACAGGTGCTGTATAACCTGCGTCTGAGTTTGTCGGTGTTTTTGTCGCACGATGTCACCAGCGCCAAACGCCTGCGCCGCTCCAAGCATCGCTTCCGCATCCTGATTCGCCGTTTCTCACACGCGCATGTCGAGCGTTTGCATCTGCAGAATGTACAAAGCATCGAAACCAGCTCGCTACATCTGGGCTTGCTGGGCGATATGAAGCGTTTGAATTCGCTGTTCTGCGCCGTGGCGTACACGGTTTTAGATCAGCCAGATGATGAGCGGGAAGAGGATTAAACTCCTGAAATGAATGAATCTTTAGAAGGACTTACCGTTCATAAACCAGACTGGACATTTAGGTTAAAACTTTGTGTTCACTTGATTTGAAATAACCTACTAACACAATGGTTATTTGGGTTAAGTCCTGTTCGGAGTATTATGAGGCTTCTGCCGTTTTCAACGGAGATATCAGGAGCCTCAGTGCATGGATGACAACAAAAACCAATCTTGGCATCGCCCCATTTGGGATGACAACGGTCAATTTTACTACGAGTTAATTTCTCAACCGAAAGAAAATAATCACCTGGCGATATGCCTCGTGCCGCCCGAAAAAGTGATCCCGGTAATATTTATTCCGGGTGTAATGGGATCAAACCTAAAAAACCAACAGAGCGAAGTCTGGCAGTTTAGTGCCTCGTCGCTTAAAAAATGGACGCTAGCCAGCCCGGATAAAAGGAAATTTTTGCTCGATCCGAAGACCACGACAGTTGACGACAGAGGGGCCATTTTTAACGATAGCGTTGACGGAAAAAAATTCCCCTCACGGCGGGATCGCGGATGGGGAAGCGCGTTTTACAAGAGCTACGGGGAGGCGCTCGACCGGCTGCAATACCTGCTCAACGACGACGAAATCCTGATGGATAATTACTTCAGGGAGGCGCAGCTGCAGACGGCACGACAGCGTTTTACCGGCGTCAGAATCGGTGACGAACCGGCAGAACAGGTGCTGACAGAAGTAGAAACGGCCCACAGTCACCGATTTTTATACCCACTGCACTTTTTTGGTTACAACTGGCTACAGTCCAATGCGGACTCAGCGATGCTGCTGGGCGCGTATATCAGCAAAGTGCTGGGTGATTATCACGGCCGTCTCGCGGTGAACAAAGTCATTCTGATCACCCACTCGATGGGCGGGCTGGTTGCCCGGCACTACTCAGAAAACATGAATGGACAGGAAAATATTCTGGGGATGGTGCACGGCGTGATGCCGGACCTCGGCTCGCCAGCGGCGTACCGTCGCATGAAAACCGGTGAGCGCGGCGTGACCGGGATGATTATCGGCGACAGCGCAGAAAAGCTGATGCCGGTGCTGGCACAGTCCTCCGGACCGCTACAACTTCTACCGGGCAGTGCTTATGGTCCGGGCTGGCTGAAAATAGAGGGGAACGGCCCCCGCCAGTCCCTGCCGGTGGATGACCCGTATGAGGAAATTTACCTGAATAAAACCGCCTGGTGGCGGCTGTGTGAGCAGGATTTATTGTTGGGGAATACTAACAGTGAATGGGAGGCTTTTGTTTATCGGATCAAGAAGCCAGTGAAAGAGTTTATTGAAAAATTGGATGGCAAATATCACCCGCAGACCTGGCTGTTTTACGGCGCGAGTGCGGACAATAAGTCTGACGCGTTTCTGACATGGAAAGAGAAGATCCCTCTGCGCGTTAAAGAAGCGCAGAGAGTCTGGAAGGATGCCGGAAAGCATCTTGAGCTGTCCCCGTTAAGAACCCATGAGCTGATTTCCGCCGGGACACCCGGCGACGGCACAGTGCCTGTCTCGGCGATCCGTACCTCATCCCCTCGTATTCATGGGGTGCTGGCGACTAATGTTGATCATGAAGGTGCTTATGCGGTTGCCCCCGTGGATCGCTCCCGTTCGGTTTACAGCGACCTGTCAGACGCCCTGGTGTTCACGGTCCGCTCGGTGGTGAAAATCGTGCAGCAGGTACCGGCCCCATGAAAAAATTCCCGCTTGAGCTGCTTATCCCGCTGGCTTTAGTGTTGCTGGCGACAGGATTCTATATTTACAACTATGTGACGTTTGTGCATACGCCACCGGCGTTAACGGACAAGGAAAAACGTATGGTCGATACTCTGTTTACCACCACGAAAGCCCAGTGTATGGGGCGCTACGTGTTTGAGGTTCCTGCCTCTTTTGAAAATACCCTGATGGACCGTGCCCAGATTAATGAGGTCAGCATTAGCAGCAAGCGGCTCTACCGGCCGGCGTTTGAGCAGCGTATACGGCTGAGGGAGCAGGAGCTGGAAAAAAGTCATACAGTTGATGCTATGGATCAGCCTTTTCTCAAGCAGGTGTATCGGGTCAGTGAAAATGCGGTGATATTTGACCGTAATAGAAACGGAAGTGAGGGCGGATATGGTCGCACTCTGGAGGGGCACCTGTATGTTGGCGGGGTAGCGTTTATGCTCACCCAGGATATTATCGATTTATCTGATCCTAAATATCAAAAAGATAAGGAGGATTTCATCAATGCCGGCGTAAGAATAAGTTCTCTTAACACCAAGCCTCAGAAGCTGGCGGAGTTACAGGACTTAATGTCCCGTCTGAGCGGGCGAAAAGACAATGAAATTCCGACGCAGCCAGGAACCTGTATTTCAGAAGGATTTATTCGCGACGGGAGCGGGACGCCGAAGGAAGATATTACCTTTGTCTATCCGCATAATTCGGTCTTTTCTTTTGTTGTCTGGAGTAATAACGCATTAAAAGAAAGTTCCACCATGATGGAGCGAAGCGGTGAAATTCAGTCTTATCTGAATCAAGTTAATGCCCGAACGCTGCGTAAGGGTAAAACGCAGATAGCCGGTTTCGATGCCAGCGAATGGCTGGCCACTGCTCCATCAGAACAATCACCCGATATCGCGTCAGCACAGTTATTGTTTACCGCTATAGCTAATGAGAAAACGGCGGACTTCAGGCATCCCAATCTTGATCTGACATTGAGTAATCATGCACTTTCTCCACCGACTTATAGTGATTCTGAACTTTTGGAAATATGGGATCGTATCATCCGTTCCTTTCGCATCAGGAATAATGCGTTCTAAGGAAAACATTCTGGCAACCAGATGATGAGCGGGAAGAGGATTAACAAGGTCAGAATCGCGCCGCTACAAATCGCGTAGCGGCGCAATGTATTGCGCTGGTTTTACATCACGACAGCAAACTAAACGCAATCATGCCAACAATCGCGCCGGTGGTGCCCAGAATGGTTTCCATCAGCGTCCATGTCTTCAGTGTTTCGGCTTCGGTGGCGCCGGTAAAGCGGCCAAACAGCCAGAAACCGGCATCATTCACGTGACTGATAATGATCGAGCCGCCGCCGATACAGATCGACAGCGCAGCCAGCTGCGCGCCGCTGTAGTGCAGCGGTTCAATCACCGGCATCACTAAACCAACGGTAGTTAAACAGGCCACGGTGGCCGAACCCTGAATCACGCGAATTGCGCCAGAAAGGATGAAGCACGCCAGCGCAATCGGCATGCCCGCGCCGGTCAACGCATGTCCCAGCACCGGGCCAACGCCCGAATCCACCAGCACCTGCTTAAACACGCCGCCCGCACCAATCACCAGCAGAATAATGCCCGCCGGTTGCAGCGCGCTGCCGCACACCTGCATCACCTTCTCTTTATCCATGCCCTGACGATAAGCCAGGCCATAAATCGCCACCAGACAGGCCAGCAAAATCGCGGTGAACGGATGGCCGATAAACTCCAGCCACTCATACAGATGGGAACCCGGCGTAGTGAAGCGTGCGCCGATGGTTTTCAGGCCCACCAGCAGCAGCGGGAACAGAATCAGCGCCAGACTAAAGCCAAACGACGGCAGTTTGCCCTCTTCCACTTCCGGCTGATGATCTTCCGGCGGTGCGCTAAAGCTGACGTGCTGCGCAATAAAGCTGCCAAACAGCGGACCGGCAATCAGCATGCCCGGAATCGCGGCGCACAGGCCCAGCAGAATCATCCAGCCAAAATCAGCGTGCATCTGCGCGGCCAGCAGCATCGGCGCGGGACCCGGCAGCAGAAACGCGGCGGACGCCGCAACACCGGCAAACAGCGGGATCACCAGCTTAACCAAATTACCTTGGGTACGACGCGCTACGGCGAACGCAATGCTGATCAGCAACACTACCGCCACTTCAAAGAACAGCGGCAATGCACAGATCAATCCGGCGACGCCCATCGCATAGTGTGCGCGGCTTTCCCCAAAGGTTTTCAACATGCGAATGGCGATCTGATCGACGGCGCCGGTTTCATGCAGGATCTTGCCGAACATCGCGCCCAACGCCACCACAATGGCGAGAAAGCCGAGCGTTCCGCCCATGCCTTTTTCCATGGTTTCAGCGATTTTATCGAGCGGCATGCCGGAGAACAGACCGGCACCAATGGAGACTAACATCAGGGCAACAAAGGCGTGCATACGCGCTTTCATCACCAAAAACAGCAGCAGCAGGACAGAGCCTGCTGCGGTTAACACTAGCGTTGCGGTACTCATGACTAACCCTTGTTGATTGCACCCTCAATGGTCGCAACCGTGGCCGCAACTACCTCATCCAGTGAATGATTGATATCAACCACCAGTACATCGGGCTCATCCGCGCCGGGTTCCTGCAGCGTGGCGAACTGCGTCACCAGCATCTGCGGTTTGAAGAAGTGACCTTTACGCGCTTTCAGGCGGGATTCAATGGTTTCGAAATCGCCCTGCAGATAGATAAATTTCAGGTTCTCGTTGCCCTGACGCAGGATATCGCGATAGGACTTTTTCAGCGCCGAACAGACGATGATGGAGATCTCCTGCGTGCGCTGCATGGCAAATGCCGCATCATTCAGCGCCTGCAGCCACGGCTGGCGATCTGTGTCATCCAGCGGATGACCATCGGCCATTTTCATGATGTTGCTGCGCGGATGGAGGAAATCCCCATCGAGGAACGCGGTGTTTAACTGGTGAGAGACCTGATTGGCGACGGCAGATTTTCCGCTGCCGGAAACGCCCATCAGGATAAAGACGTGGTGCGATGGAGATGGCGTAGTCATTGTTTTGCGCTCCGGCAGTGAATTCTGCCCAATGTTACCGATAACAAATCGAGTTGCCATTGTCAGAGCCCACTGAAAGGCTGGCAACCCTTCTCAGGCGGAAAAGCACGAAAGTGTGAACTGACTCAAAAAATCGCCAAAATCAGATGCTGTCACCTTCGGAGATTTCAAAGCCAACATCCAGCGGTTGCGTCATCGTGCGATCGCCACCAATCCGCGCCAGCAGCATCGCTGCCGATTCGCGTCCCATACGCTCGCGCGGCGTTAACACCGTGGCGAGGCGCGGATTCACCACTTGCGTGATGTCGTGGCCATGAAAACCAGCAATCGCCATCTGCTCTGGCACGCGCAATCCCTGACGCTGACACTCAAACATCGCGCCCACCGCCAGGTCATCGTTGGTACAAAACAGGCTGTCGGTTTCGGGATAACGCTTTTGCGCTTCACACAGCAGTTGCGCGCCGGCGCTGAACGAAGAGGCATCCTCCATCATCACGCTGTGTGGCGTGAGCCCCGCTTCGCGCATCGCTTTTTCGTAGCCCTGCTGCTTCTGCAAGGTACGTTCATCAAGGCGCGCGCCGAGATAGACGGTGTGGCGATGGCCTTTTTTCAGAATAGCATGCGTCATCTGCCGCGCGGCTTCGACGTTATCGAAGCCCACCGCCATATCGAGGCACGGCGTTACCGAATCCATCATCTCAATCACTGGAATGCCCGCCACTTCCAGCATGCGCAGCGTGCCTGGCGTATGGGTACGCTCGGTGAGGATTACGCCATCAATGTTCCAGCCGAGCAGCGAGCGCAGCTGTAGCTCCTCTTTCTGCGCGTTATAGCCAAAGTGCGCCACCAGCGTTTGATAACCCGCTTCGTCGGTCACAGCTTCGATCCCGCGCAAGACGTCGGCGAAAACCTGGTTAGTCAGCGAAGGCAGCAGCACGCCGATGGCGCGGCTGGTGGCGTTGGAGAGCATGTCGGGTGCGCGATTGGGGATGTAACCGAGCTCATCCAGCGCCACGGCAATCTTATCGCGCAGCGCTACCGAGACCTGATCTGGGTTGCGCAGGTAGCGGCTGACGGTCATTTTTGTGATGCCGACGCGATCGGCAACGTCCTGTAATACCGGTCTTTTCTTCTTCATCTTATGCGCCTGAGATCAGAGATAAACCGAGTTTATCATTTTTTTGTCAGGTGCAGGTTTTGCGGGCCCCCTCCTCAGGCAGAACTAACGAGAATGGTCTTGTAGCCAATCAGAGAAGGAACAAAGAGCATCGGCAGTCCTGCACAGTAGACTAAATGACGAAAAAAGGACCATTATGACGGACCATTCCTCTACACCAGCCAAACGCCCAATTGAGCGTTTTCTCAATACCGTTGAGTGGCTAGGAAACTTATTACCGCATCCGATTACGCTCTTTGCATTGTTTGCATTGTTCATCATCGTCGCCTCCGCGATTGCCGCCGCCTTCGGCGTCAGCGTGATCGATCCGCGCCCGGTAGGTGCGGCGGGCCGCGCACCAGATGGTGTGATTCACGTGGTTAGCCTGATGAGTGCCGAAGGCTTGCAGCGCATCGTCAGTCATCTGGTCACCAACTTCACCGGCTTTGCGCCGCTCGGCACCGTGCTGGTTGCGCTACTCGGCGTGGGGATTGCCGAGCATTCAGGGCTGCTCTCAGCGGCGATGCGTGCGCTGGTGTTCAACGCACCGAAAAAGCTCATCACCTTCACCATCGTGTTCGCAGGTATCGTATCCAATACCGCTTCCGAACTGGGTTATGTGGTGCTGATTCCGTTGGCGGCGATGATTTTCCACTCGCTGGGCCGTCACCCATTAGCGGGCCTGGCGGCGGCGTTTGCCGGTGTTTCCGGCGGCTACAGCGCCAACTTGCTGCTCGGCACCATTGATCCGCTGCTCTCTGGCATCACCCAAAGCGCCGCACAGATTATCGATCCTGACTACCATGTTGGCCCGGAAGTGAACTGGTACTTCATGTTTGTCAGTACCTTCGTGATCTCCATTCTTGGCACCTGGATTACCAACAGCATCGTCGAACCTAAGCTTGGCAAATATCACGACGGCGAAGGCGAGGCGGTGCGTGGCGATATGGGCGCGCTATCGGCAGAAGAACGTCGCGCGCTGAAAGGCGCAGGCTGGGCGATTCTCGGTGTTACGCTGCTGCTGATTCTGACCGTAATTCCAGGCTATGGGGTGTTGCTCAACCCGAAAACCGGCACGCTGGCGGGCTCGCCGTTCCTGAAAGGCATTGTGGTGTTTATCTTTGTTTTCTTCGCCATCCCCGGCATGGTTTATGGCCGCATGATTGGCAATATGCGCAACGATCGCGACGTGATCAACGCCATGTCTGCCAGCATGAGCAGCATGGGCATGTATATCGTACTGGTGTTCTTTGCCGCGCAGTTCGTGGCGTTCTTTAACTGGAGCAACTTCGGCACCGTGGTGGCGGTGAAAGGCGCCAATTTGCTGGCATCACTGGATATGGGCGCGCCGCTGCTGTTTGTCTGTTTCATCATGATCTGCGGCTTTATCAACCTAATGATTGGCTCCGCCTCGGCGCAATGGGCGGTGACCGCACCGATTTTCGTACCGATGCTGATGCTGGTCGGCTTTGCGCCGGAAGTGACTCAGGCGGCTTATCGCATTGGTGATTCGGTGACCAACGTAATTACGCCAATGATGAGTTACTTCGGCCTGATTATGGCGGTGGCGGCACGTTATCGTCGCGATATGGGCATCGGTACGCTGGTGGCAATGATGTTGCCGTATTCGGTGGTGTTTATGATTGGCTGGACGCTGCTGTTTGTTCTGTGGGTGTTTGTCTTCAACCTGCCGGTCGGGCCCGGTGCAGCAACCTGGTACACCCTGTAAAAGGCAAAAAAAAGCCAGCACCCGAGCTGGCTAAATAATACCTGGAAGCAATGTGAGCAATGTCGTGCTTACCCGGTTGTCAGGAGACGTTTCCGAGCTCGCATGACAATAATAATCATTATCATTCGCGTCTGTAAAGTATTTTTGCGGATTATTTTGCGTTGACGAACGATGTGAATTCCTTGATGTTAAAGGGGATTTATTCCATTTTGCACAAGGAGCGCTCTATGAGTCAGATCGTCATTCGTCACGCCATTCCCGAAGATGCCGCCGCTTTAACGCGCATGTACAGCCAGCCTGAACCGCAGGCCAGCACGCTGCATCTGCCGTTTCAATCGCCAGCGCTGTGGCAGGAACGCCTCAGCAATCCGCGGCCGGGTGTGCAGATGCTAGTGGCGTGTATTGACAATCAGATTGCCGGGCAACTCACCCTTGAAGTGCTGTCAGTGGCGCGCCGTCGCCATGCGGCGACGTTTGGCATGGGCGTCGATTCTGCCTTTCATCGGCGCGGCGTCGGTAAAGCGCTGATGTCAGCGATGATCGATTTGTGCGACAACTGGCTGCAGGTGACGCGCATTGAGCTGACGGTGTTCGCCGATAATCATAAAGCGCTTGGCTTGTATCAGCAGTTTGGCTTTGAGATTGAAGGCACCGCGCGTCGACACGCAATGCGCGACGGCGAAATGGTGGATACGCATTACATGGCGCGCTTGAAAGGTTGATGTGAATGCACAGCTGCCTTGTAGGGTGCGCATTAATGCGCACCTGGAAACCAGGTCGCCGTGAATGGCGACCCTACAAGTGATTAATAACCTGCGCTCAAATCATCCACCGAGCGCGGATCCGATGCGCCATAGCGCGTGCCATCCGGCCCAATCATAATGCTTTGCGTACTGCCCATCGCCGGCATCACTTTCACATGCTGGCCTTTGGCTTCCAGCAGGCGCAGCGTATCCGGGCTGAAACCTTTCTCCACGCGCAGCTGATCCGGCAACCATTGATGATGGAAGCGCGGTGCGTTGGTCGCTTCCGCTACGTTCATACCAAAATCGATGCTGTTCACCACCATTTGTAGCACGGTGGTGATAATGCGGCTGCCGCCTGGGCTGCCGGTCACCAGCCAGGTTTTACCGTCTTTAGCCACGATGGTGGGCGACATCGATGACAGCGGGCGTTTGGCCGGTTGCACCGCATTCGCCTCACCGCCCACTAAGCCGTAGACATTGGGCGTGCCCGGTTTGGCCGAGAAATCATCCATTTCATTGTTCATCAAAATGCCGCTTTGCCCGGCGACAATGCCGCTACCGAAATAGGTATTCAGCGTGTAGGTCACTGCCACCGCGTTGCCATCTTTATCCACCACCGAGAAGTGCGTGGTTTGATTGCTTTCATACGGCGCCAGTTTGCCCGGTTTGATCTCGCTGGATGGACGCGCTTTATTGACGTCAATCTGCTGCGCCAGGGTTTTGGCGTAGGCTTTGCTGGTCAGCGCCTGCTGCGGCACTTTGACGAAGTCAGGATCGCCAAGATATTCCGAGCGGTCGGCATAAGCGTACTTTTCCGCTTCCGCCATCACCTGCATGGCATCGGCGCTGCCAAAGCCAAACTTCGCGAGGTCGAAGTTTTCCAGGATATTTAGGATCTGCACGATGTGAATCCCGCCGGACGATGGCGGCGGCATGGAGAACACTTCGTAGCCGCGATAGGTGCCGCTCACCGGTTTGCGTTCTACCGCGCGATAAGCCGCCAGATCTGGCTTGCCGATCAGGCCGCCGTGCTGTGCCATTTCACCGGCAATTTCATCAGCGATTTTGCCTTTATAGAACGCATCCGGACCTTGCTGGGCAATCAGCTGCAGGCTGTGTGCGAGGTTTTTCTGCACCAGACGTTCGCCCTTTTGGTACGGCTTACCGTCGGCTTTGTAGAAAATCGCACGGCTGTTGTCGTGATTGATCAGCGTCTCTTTGCCGTAGGTGGCGAGATCGTCGGCCAGCGCATCGTTCACCACGATGCCATCGCGCGCCAGTTTAATGGCGGGCGCCAGTAATTTGCTCAGCGGCAAGGTACCGTACTTCTGTGCCGCCAGCGCAAAACCGGCAACGGTGCCCGGCGTGCCTGAGGCTAAGTGAGAAGTGAGTGACAACTTACTATCAGCGTTGCCCTGCTTGTCGAGGAACATATCGCGTGATGCGCGCGCCGGTGCCATTTCGCGGAAGTCGATAGCGGTGGTACGTCCGGATGCGGTACGCAGCAGCATAAAGCCCCCGCCGCCGAGGTTACCGGCCTGCGGATGCGTCACCGCCAGCGCGAAACCCACCGCAACGGCCGCATCCACTGCGTTACCGCCCTGCTTAAGAATATCGACGCCAACTTCTGTCGCCATCGCGTCCACCGATGCCACCATGCCATGTTTGGCTTTTACCGGGTGAAAGGTATCGCTATCAACGCCATACGAAACCGGCGGCGCGTTGGCGGGCGCAGCTTGTGCGCCCTGCACCACGGTAAAACTCATCAATAATGCCCAGCCGAACTGCCGCACGTTGCCCTGTATCCTCATCTGCCACCATCCTTTTAAAGTTATTTATACCCTTCATACTTCAAGGTGCAGATGCGTTGGCTGCTCTCGTTCACCCGAATCACTTACTTATGTAAGCTCATCGGGACTCTCTCGTTTGCCGCCTTCCTGCGCCTTGAATTATTTTGGGTATCCATTTGTTATTTATTGATGCAAGTGTTTGCAAACACGGTAAAAAGCGTAGCAGTAAGCTAAATTCGGCGCACTCCTGGATCATAGGTTTGTGATATCGCATAAACTTATGGCTGCAGCGCGTGTTGCCGCATTGGCAGCATCAGCACACAGCAGGCTGCATGAATGGAGGAAGACCATGAACAAATGGCTAATTGTGATCGCAGCATTGCTGCCGTTAAGCAGCATGGCAAATACGTTGAACAGCACCAACGACCCGAACAAACCCGGCTATAACCCGAGCCAGCAGCGGATGCAGTCGCAGATGCAGAGTCAGCAGCAACAGCAGAAGCTCAAGTTGCAGCAGAGTCAGCAGCAGCAAAGTCAGGATGTACAGCGCAAGGTGCAGGAACAGCGGAATAGCGCCCAGCAGCGCGTGATTCAGTCGCAGCCGGGCCAGAATCAACAGCAGAACTAACGGAAGTCGGGCCCGATAATATCGATGCGATCGGTGCAGATGGCATCGACGCCCCAGCCTAACAGCTCGCGCGCCCGCGCGGGCTGATTCACGGTATACACCAGAATATGCAGACCGGCCGCTTTTAGCTGCGCGGTGCGTTCGGCGTCGAGTAATTTGTGGTTCAGGTGGATCGACACGCAATCCAGACGCGAAGTCAGCGCCTGCCAATCGTCGTGCCATTCATCCAGCAGCAAACCACGCGGCAGTTCAGGTGCCGCTTCCATTGCCGCCTCCAGCGCAGCGTAAGAGAACGAAGAGAGCAGCGGCGCGGTTTGTCCTTGCCACAGTTCGCGTGCGGCCAGCGCCACATTGCGTCCGGTTTCCACATCCTGCCCAGTGGTGGGTTTGATCTCGATATTCGCCATCATCTGATGCTGGCGGCAACGCTCGGCCACTTCGCTCAGCAGCGCCAGCGGTTCGCCTTCATACTCGCGGCTAAACCAGCCGCCGGCATCCAGCTGTGACAGCTTATGCCACGACAGCGCGCCCGCCACGCCCCAACCGTTGCTGGTGCGATCCAGCGTGTCGTCGTGCAGCAGGAAAATCTGCTTATCTTCCGACAGCTTGGCATCAAACTCAATCATGGTGTGACCGTGCTGCGCACCGACATCAATCGCCGCGAGGGTATTTTCCGGGGCCAGTTTGCCGCCGCCGCGATGCGCGACAATGTGCGGATAAGGCCAGTTGTGTTGACTCATTCCAGACGCTTTCCATAGGTTGAATCGAAGAAGTGTAACGCATCTGACGGCAGATGCAGCCACAAGGTGCTGCCCGCCTGCGGGCGCTCGCTGTGCGGCAAACGTACCACCATGCGTGCATTACCGATGCGGCCGTGCGCCAGATTATCCGCGCCCAGCATCTCCAGCGTCTCCACCACCAGCGGAATACCGCCCGCGTCGCGGCTGCTAAGCTTGATGTGCTCGGGACGAATGCCGAGCGTCAGCGGGCGATTGGCCCATTTGGCTTTGCTTTCACCCAGCAGCAAGCTGTTGAGCGCATCCAGCGTGAAACGCGTGCCGTCGCTGCTGATTTGTCCCGGCAGCAAATTCATGGCGGGCGCGCCGATAAACGAGGCCACGAATTGGCTGGCCGGACGCTCATACACTTCCACCGGCGTGCCCACCTGCTCCACCACGCCTTTGTTCATGACCATTACGCGTTGCGCCAGCGTCATCGCTTCCACCTGATCGTGCGTCACGTAGATGCTGGTGGTTTTCAGGCGACGATGCAGCTGTTGCAGCTCAAGGCGCATCTGCACGCGCAGTCGCGCATCCAGATTCGACAGCGGCTCATCAAACAGGAAGACCGCCGGTTCACGCACGATAGCGCGCCCCATCGCCACGCGCTGACGCTGTCCGCCCGACAGCTCGCGTGGACGGCGATGCAGCAGATGATCCAGCTCGAGGCTGCGTGCCGCTTCCATTACGCGTTGATCGATCTGCACTTTGCCCATGCCGCGAATTTTCAGGCCATACGCCATGTTTTCGCCCACCGTCATATGCGGATAGAGCGCGTAGTTCTGGAACACCATGGCGATGCCGCGATCTTTCGGTTCCATGTTGGTGACGCGTTTGTCGTCGATATAGATATCGCCCGACGAAACGCGCTCAAGGCCCGCCACCATGCGCAGCAGCGTCGATTTACCGCAGCCGGAAGGGCCGACCATCACCATAAATTCGCCATCGTTAATGGTGATATTCAGTGGCTGAATGATCTGATTTTTGCCGTCATACGATTTGGTCACGGTCTGAAGGGTTACGCCTGCCATTTATTTATCACTCTCTACCAGGCCACGCACAAACGCACGTTGCATCACGAGTACCACCACCACCGGTGGAATCAGGGTTAATAACATTGCCGCCATCACTTCATTCCACTGCGTCGGCCCGCCGCTACTGTTTATCATGCTTTTCACTCCGGCAACGGCGGTGCTGAGGCTGGCATCGTTGATGATCAGCAGCGGCCATAGATACTGGTTCCAGCCGTAGATGAAGGTGATCACGAAGAGCGCGGCGAGATTGGTTTTGGACAGCGGTAACACGATGTCCCAGAAGAAACGCATTGGGCTGGCACCGTCGATACGTGCCGCTTCAATCAGCTCGTCCGGCAGCGACATAAAGAACTGACGGAACAGGAAAGTGGCGGTAGCCGACGCCATCAGCGGCAGCGTTAAGCCGCTGTAGCTGTCGAGCATATTCAGCGTCGAGATCACTTCCACCGTCGGGAAAATACGCACTTCCACCGGCAGCATTAAGGTGATGAAAATCAGCCAGAAAAACAGCGAGCGCAGTGGGAAGCGGAACCACACCAGCGCGAAGGCGGAGAGCATCGAGACGCTGATTTTACCGATGGTGATGCCGAGCGCCATCAGCAGGCTGTTGAGCATCATCATGCCAAACGCCGGACCGCTGCCATTCACGCCGTGCGTCCAGATACGCGAGATGTTCTCCCACAAATGCGTGCCCGGCAGCAGCGTCATCGGCACCTGATACACCGCCTCGTTATCCAGCGTCGCCGCGACAAAAGCGATGTAGAGCGGGAACAGAATGGTCAGCACGCCCAACACCAGCAAGGTATGGCTGAAGATGTCCAGCCCGCGTCGATTCTCAATCATTGGTATTGCACCTTACGCTCGACAAAGCGGAATTGCAGGATAGTCAGGCCAATCACCAGCAGCATCAGCACCACCGATTGCGCGGCGGAGGAAGAGAGATCCAGCCCGGTGAAGCCTTCGCGATAGATTTTGTAGATCAGCGTGGTGGTGGCCTGCACCGGCCCGCCGCCGGTGGCGGCATCGATCACCGGAAAGGTATCGAAGAAGGCGTACACCAGATTGACCACCAGCAGGAAAAAGCTCACCGGCGTGATCAGCGGCAGGGACAAATTGAAGAAGCGACGCACCGGACCGGCGCCATCGATCGCCGCCGCTTCCACCAGCGATTTGGGAATCGACTGCAGCGCGGCGAAGAAAAACAGGAAGTTGTAGCTCATTTGCTGCCAGATCGACGCCAATACAATCAGGAACATCGCCTGACCGCTGTTTTGCGCGTAGTTCCAGTTGTAGCCCATTTGGTTCAGCAGATGGCTAAACAAACCGAGGCCCGGATTAAACAGGAACATCCACAACACCGCCGCCACCACTGGCGCGACCGCGTACGGCAGCAGCAGCAAGGTTTGGTAGAGCTTGCGCAGGCGAATTACGTAATCGACCAGCGCCGCCAGCAGCAGGGAGAAGGTCATGCCGCAAATCGTCACCAGCGCACTGAACTCAATGGTGGTCCAGAAGGAGGCCAGATAGTATTCGTCGCTGAACAGGCGCTTGAAGTTCGCCAGCCCAACGAAGGTGCTGGAGATGCCAAAAGGATCAATGCTTTGCAGTGAATACCACAAGGCTTCACCGGCTGGCCACAGGAAGAAGATGGCCGTTATCACCAGTTGCGGCAACAGCAGCAAATAGGGCAGAAAACGGGAGCAAAATACCGGGCGCGATGAGGACATAGCAGGCTCAATCAAAGAAGAAAATCGGGGCGAACGCCAGGCATCCGCCCCGAGATAACGGTGTTACTTCACTTGCTGCTCAAAACGGCGCAGCAGTTCGTTACCGCGTTTCACAGCGTTATCCAGCGCAGCTTGCGGCGCCTGTTTGCCTGTCCACACGCCTTCCAGCTCTTCGTCCACGATGGTACGAATCTGCGGCATGTTGCCCAGACGCATGCCTTTGGTGAACGGCAGCGGATCTTTGTTCAGCATCTGACGCGTGGCGATGTCCGCGCCTGGATTCTTGTCATAGAAGCCCTGTTGCTTAGTCAGCTCGTACGCGGCGGTGGTGATCGGCAGATAACCGGTTTTCTGGTGCCATTCGGCAGCGATTTCTGGCTGGGCGAGGAACTTCATGAATTCCGCCGCGCCTTTGTAGGTGTTGGCATCTTTGCCTTTCATCACCCACAGGCTCGCGCCGCCAATGATGGCGTTCTGCGGTGCGTTCGGTACGGTTTCATCGTACGGCATCATGCCCACGCCGAAGTTGAATTTGGCGTAGTGTTTGATGTCGGCCAGCGAACCGGAAGACGCGGTGGTGATGCCGCAATCGCCGTTATAGAACTTGGCGGTGGATTCATCTTTGCGACCGAAGTAGGTGAAATCACCCTTCTTGTTCATCGCTTCCAGCATTTCGATGTGGCGCACCTGCACCGGCTTGTTGAACTCCAGTACCGCATCGGTGCCGTCAAAGCCGTTGTTTTTGGTGGCGACCGGCAGCGCATGCCAGGCGCTGAAGTTTTCAATCTGAATCCAGCCCTGCCAGCCGCTGGCGTAACCACAGGTCAGGCCTGCTTTACGCAGCGCTTCTGCGTCTTTCGCCAGCTCCTGCCAGGTTTTTGGTGGCTGATCCGGGTTCAAACCGGCTTTCTTGAACGCGTCTTTGTTGTAGTACAGCACCGGCGTGGAACTGTTGAACGGCTGAGAGATCAGCTGGCCTTTGCTGTCGCTGTAGTAACCGGCAACGGCTGGCACGAACTGCTTCGGATCCATCTGCACGCCAGCGTCTTTAAACACCTGGTTGACCGGGACGATAGCTTTGGACGCCATCATGGTCGCCGTACCGACTTCATACACCTGCAGCAGCGCAGGCGCTTTACCGGCGCGCACCGCCGCGATACCCGCCGCTAAGCTCTGCTCGTAGTTGCCTTTGTAAGTCGGAACGATTTTGTAATCGGGATGAGCCTGGTTAAAACGTTGTGCCAGAGAATCAACTTCTTTGCCTAACTCGCCTTCCATTGAGTGCCAGAAAGGGATCTCAGTTGCAGCCAGCGCATTACCGCTGAGCGCCAGACCGAGTACGACACTCATCAGGCGGGGACGAAGCGTAAAAGCGGACATAAGGTTTTTCCTGTGCTGTTAAGTACGCGCGAATGCGCGCATTTTTTAGTTCGCGACGTAACATGACACGGGGAAATGACGGATTAATAACAGGTTTATGACGGCGGTGTGACAGATGGGTTGGGAGTGCTGGCTGGTACGTGCTGGCTGTTCTTTCGTACGTGCAGGCTGTCCCCCTCCTCGGTCCTCCCCCATTAATGGGGGAGGAAGATGCTGCCACATGTCAGTGTTGAAGCTGCATGTGGCAGCGTCTCCTTCCCCCGCTTGCGGGGGAAGGCCGGGATGGGGGACAGCGAGCACTAACTTACGCGCCTAAATAAGCACTCCGCACCGCTTCGTTGGACAGCAACGCTTCGCCGCTATCCTCCAGCACTACATGACCGTTTTCGAGCACATAACCCCGATCCGCCAGCTTCAGCGCCTGGTTGGCGTTCTGCTCGACGAGGAAGATGGTCATGCCCTCTTTACGCAACTGCTCAATGGTATCGAAGATCTGCTGGATGATAATCGGCGCCAAACCCAGCGACGGCTCATCCAGCAGCAGCAAGCGCGGCTGGCTCATCAACGCGCGACCAATCGCCAGCATCTGCTGCTCACCGCCGGACATGGTCCCCGCGCGCTGCGCTTTACGTTCTGCAAGGCGAGAGAACAGCTGATAAACGCGGTCGATACGCTCCAGATACTGCTGACGCGTGGCGAAGAAGCCGCCCATCGCCAGATTCTCTTCCACCGTCATGCGCGAAAACACGCGACGACCTTCCGGCACGATCGCAATCGCTTCACGCATGATTTTCGCGGTTTGCCAGTCGGTGATCTCTTTACCATCAAAGGTGATAGTGCCGCTGGTGGCGCGCGGTTCGCCGCACAAAGTGCCGAGCAGCGTGGTTTTACCCGCGCCGTTGGCACCGATCAGCGTGACGATCTCACCCTGATTGATGTGCAGATTAATGTTGTGCAGCGCCTGAATCGGACCGTAATGGGCGCTGACACTCTGCAAAGTTAAAATCGGGTTTGCCATGTTACGCCTCACCTAAATAAGCACGGATCACATCCGGATTGTTACGCACCTGTTCCGGCGTGCCGTTAGCCAGCGGCGTTCCCTGGTTCACCACGTAAATGCGGTCAGAAATGCCCATCACCAGCTTCATATCGTGTTCAATCAGCAGCACGGAAACCTTGTGCTCACCGCGCAGTTCGGCGATCAGCTCATCGAGCTCGTGCGTTTCACGCGGGTTAAGACCGGCCGCCGGTTCATCCAGCATCAGGATTTCCGGGCGCGTCACCATGCAGCGCGCAATCTCCAGACGACGCTGCTGACCATAAGCAAGGTTACCCGCCTGCCGGTTCGCCAAATCCAGCAGACCGATGCGGTCCAGCCAGGTGGCTGCGCGATCCAGTGCTTCGCTCTCACCGCGACGGAAAGCCGGGGTTTTGAACAGCCCAGAGAACACGCCGCTTTTCAGGTGCTGATGTTGTGCCACCAGCAGGTTTTCAATCACCGTCATTTCACGGAACAGACGTACGTGCTGGAAAGTCCGCACGATGCCCATGCGCGCGATTTTCTGCCCTGGCAAACCTTGCAGCTGCTGATCGCGCAGTTTGATGGTGCCGCCGGTCGGTTTGTAAAAACCGGTCAGGCAGTTGAACACCGTAGTTTTACCGGCACCGTTCGGGCCGATCAGTGAAACAATTTCCTGTGGATGCAGCTCAAGCGCCACATTGTTGACGGCTAACAGGCCGCCGAAGCGCATCATCAGGCCTTCAACGGCTAATAAAGGCTGACTCATGCCTGCTCTCCTTGTTTACTGCTTTTCAACTTCAGATGCGGACGCTTCATCGGCAGCAGACCTTGTGGGCGCCAGATCATCATCAGCACCATCAAACCGCCGAGCACCAGCATGCTGTATTCGTTCAAATCACGCATCAGCTCGCGCGATACCACCAACAGAATCGCCGCAAGGATCACCGCCAGCTGCGAGCCCATGCCGCCCAACACCACAATCGCCAGCACAAAGGCCGACTCGACGAAAGTGAAGGATTCCGGGCTGACGAAGCCCTGACGCGCCGCAAACAGCGTGCCTGCAAAACCGGCGAACACCGCGCTGATGGTAAATGCCGTCAGCTTGATGCGCGTCGGGCTCAGGCCGAGCGAACGGCAGGCGATCTCATCTTCGCGCAGCGCTTCCCATGCACGGCCCAACGGCATACGCAGCAAGCGGTTGATAACAAACAGCGTCAGCACCACCAGCAGCAGCGCCACCAGATAAAGGAAAATCACGCGGTCGCTGGGATCGTATTTCAGGCCAAAGAAGTCATGGAAAGTGCTCCAGCCGCCTTCGCTGACGCGGCGGCCAAACTCCAGACCAAACAGGCTTGGCTTGGGAATCTGCGCAATGCCGTTCGGACCGCCGGTGATCGCGGTGTTGTTCAGCAGCAGAATACGCACGATTTCACCGAAACCGAGCGTGACGATCGCCAGATAGTCACCGCGCAGGCGCAGCACCGGGAAGCCGAGCATCAGGCCAAACGCACCGGCGACTAAACCGGCCAGCGGCAGGCTTTCCCAGAAACCAAAGCCGTAATAGTGATTCAGCAAGGCGAAGGTGTACGCGCCGATGGCATAGAAACCGCCGTAGCCCAGCACCAGCAGACCAGATAAACCCACCACCACGTTCAGCCCAAGACCGAGCATCACATATATCAATGTCAGCGTGGCGATATCCACGCTGCCACGCGAGACCAGAAACGGCCAAATGACCGCGGCGGCAATCACCAGCGCCATCAACAGCTTCTGTTTTGGCGTCGATCCATCAAAGCCCGGCAGGACAAAACCTTTGCCGCTGCGCTTGAATTTACCCTGCACCAGCGGACGCAGCAGCTGGAAGACAAATACCACCGCACAACCAATGAAAATCCAGTTCCAGCGCACCGCGCCCGCGTTGGCGACCACCAGTTTGGTGCCGTCCAGATCGAGGCGCACGCCCATAAAGAAGGTGGCGAGAATCAGCAACATCACCGTGGAGATCACGGCGTTGACCAAACCGAGGCGTTTCATACTTTCTCCACCTCCGGACGGCCAAGAATCCCGGTTGGCATCACCAGCAGCACCACGATCAGCAGCGCGAAGGAGACCACATCTTTATATTCGGTCGAGAGATACGCTGAGGTCAGCGCTTCCGCAATACCCAGCACCAGGCCGCCAATCATCGCGCCAGGAATACTGCCGATGCCGCCCAATACTGCGGCAGTGAAGGCTTTCATCCCGGCCATAAAGCCGATGAACGGGTTAATCGAGCCGTAGAATTGACCGAGCAATACGCCCGCCACCGCCGCCATCGCCGCACCAATGATAAAGGTGAGAGAGATAACGCGGTCGGTATTGATGCCCAGCAGGCTGGCCATTTTCAGGTCTTCTGCGCAGGCGCGGCAGGCGCGGCCCATGCGCGAATAACGGATAAACAGCGTCAGCGCCAGCATCGACAGGAAGGTCACCACCCAAATCACCAGTTGCATGGTGGAGAGCGTGGCAGCAAAGCCGTTGCTCTCGCCCAGCGTCCACTGGCCGGTGATCAGGCTTGGCAGCGCGAGATCGCGCGAGCCTTGCGTCAGGCTGACGTAGTTCTGCAGGAAGATCGACATACCGATCGCGGAGATCAGCGCGATCAGGCGTTTGGACGATCGCACCGGCTTGTACGCCACGCGTTCGATGCTCCAGCCATAGGCGCTGGAGATGATCACCGCCATCACGAAACCGGCGGCGATCATCAGCCACGAGGTGTCGATGCCCATCATCATCAGGGCGGCAATCACGATAAAGGAGACATAGCTACCGATCATGTACACCTCGCCGTGGGCGAAGTTGATCATGCCGATAATGCCGTAAACCATGGTGTAACCGATGGCGATCAGCGCGTAGGTGCTCCCGAGGGTAACCCCGTTGAACATCTGCTGAATGAAATAGAGAAACTGCTCGGACATAGTGAGGACCTGCTCTGGAGCTAAATAATTCCCCCTCCCGCGCGCGGGAGAGGGAATTTGGGGGGATTACTTAACTGCGGTAGAAGAGCCGTCTTTGTGCCATTTGAAGACACCAAATTCGAAGCCCTTCAGATCGCCTTTCTCATCCCAGTTCAGGTTGCCCATCACGGTTGGAACGGCAGCACCTGCTTTCAGGTTCTTAGCAATCGCATCGGGCTCATCGCTCTTGCTGCGCTCGATACCGGCAACCAGCGACTGAATCGCCGCGTAGGTGGTCCAGACGAACGGACCGGTAGGATCTTTGCGGTTCGACGCGGTGTTGGCTTTAATCGCATCAACAATCGCTTTGTTCTCTGGCAGCTGGTCGTAGCGCTTCGGCAGCGTTACGAACAGGCCTTCAGACGCATCACCGGCGATGTTAGACAGAGAAGCGTTGCCCACGCCTTCCGGGCCCATGAAGCCGGCATTCAGGCCTGCGGATTTTGCCTGACGCAGAATCTGGCCCAGCTCCGGGTAGTAACCGCCGTAGTAAACGAAATCGACGTTCTCTTTCTTCAGGCGCGCAATCAGCGTGGAGAAGTCTTTATCACCGGCGGTGATACCTTCAAACAGCACCACGTTGCCGCCTTTGGCTTTCAGGGTTTTCTGCACGGATTCCGCCAGACCCTGACCATATTGCTGCTTGTCATGCACCACGGCGATGCGTTTTGGTTTGATGTGGTCGAGGATGTAGGTCGCCGCCGTTGGGCCCTGATCGGAATCCAGACCGGTAGTACGCAGCACGTCAGCATAGCCACGCGCAGTCAGTTCTGGCGCGGTCGCGGCTGGGGTGATCATCAGCACGCCTTCGTCGTTATAGATGTCTGAAGCAGGCTGAGTAGAGGAGGAGCACAGGTGGCCGATAACGTATTTAATGCCGTCGTTAACCACTTTGTTGGCAACCGCAACCGCTTGTTTCGGGTCACAGGCATCGTCATATTCCACGCCAACCAGTTTGTCACCGTTAACGCCGCCTTTGGCATTGATGTCCTTAATCGCTTGCGCGGCACCGGTAAACTGCATGTCACCGTACTGCGCGACCGGACCGGTTGATGCGCCGACGATGGCAATTTTAATGTCTTTTGCCAGCGCCGCATGGCTCATCGCCAGGGCAACGCAGCCCGCCAGTAATGCGCGTCCTTTACTCATTTTCATGCGAACTTCCCCATCTGTTGTGTCGTGTTTGTTGTGATTGTTTATTTTCTGCCAGTCAAAGAGGAAAACTCATTTTGCAATAATGGGTTAGCACGCTTTTCTGGCATTTATAGGTAATAAGGCTTTATTTTTCAGGTTATTAAACAGGAACTTTCTTCTGTAAATCAACTGACATATTCAGAATTGGCTGAGTGGATCAGCAGAATCGTCTGGTTGTTATGGCCGATTTTTCAGCAGGATACCAGCGCGTTATGCTGGCTTTTTTGGCTAACATTGATGGCTTACTCCACAATCATGGCAAACTGGCTGGCATTTGACCTATTTTCATCAGAAAAAAGTGACAGCGCTCTGACTGTCTAAATTCGCTACACTATCGCCTTTGCACTAGTACAGGTATTAGGTATGAAGCTGACAATCCAGCGCTTAGCATCGTTAACCGCTCAGGATCGTATCGATTTAGCTAAAGTCTGGCCGGAAATCGATATTGTGCAACTGGAAGCGCAACTCAGCGACACGCAGCGTCTGTATGCGGCGCGTTTTAATGACAGATTGCTGGCGGCGCTGCAGCTGACCCTCAGCGGCACGCAGGGGAAAATCACTCATTTCAACGTGCGTGAAGTCACGCGTCGACGCGGTGTGGGACAATACTTGCTGGAAGAGACGATGGCGCAGAACAGCGCGTTAGCCGATTGGTGGATTGCCGATGACGGCGATGCCGATCAGGGCGTGCGTGCGGCGTTTATGCAGGCTTGTGGTTTTCGTGCGCAGGCTGAGGGTTGGGTGCGCTGAAAGGATTTCGTGCGGTTGGTGAAACGGTGCGCATAAATGCGCACCCTACAAAACCCGCGCCGTTCGTAGGGTCGCCATTCATGGCGACCGATTCGCGCGCAATAAAAAGGGCGACTTAAAAGTCGCCCCATTTTTCCACCCGATCGTTATCAGGCTTCAATCGCCACTCGCAGTTTCTTCATGGCGTTCTTTTCCAACTGACGCACGCGCTCTGCAGAGACGCCGTATTTATCGGCCAGCTCCTGCAGCGTGGTTTTGTTGTCATCGTCCAGCCAACGGGCGCGGATAATATCCTGACTACGCTCGTCGAGGCTCAGCATCGCATCGCTCAGCTTATCAGCCGCATGTGCATCCCAGTTGTCCTCTTCGATGCCATCGGCAAAGTCAGAGGTTTTATCCTGCAGATACAGCACGGGCGCCATTGATTTGCCTTCGCCCGCTTCGTCATCAGACGACATGTCGAAAGTCATATCCTGCGCGGCCATGCGCGATTCCATTTCCAGCACGTCTTTGCTGCTCACGCCCAGCTCGCGTGCGACCATTTCCACTTCGTCCTGGTTGAACCAACCGAGACGCTGTTTGCTTTTACGCAGGTTAAAGAACAGCTTACGCTGAGCTTTGGTGGTCGCGACTTTCACAATACGCCAGTTACGCAGCACGTATTCGTGAATCTCTGCTTTAATCCAGTGCACGGCAAATGACACCAGACGCACGCCGACTTCAGGGTTGAAGCGACGCACCGCCTTCATCAGGCCGATGTTACCTTCCTGAATCAGGTCTGCCTGCGGCAAGCCGTAACCGGAGTAGTTACGAGCAATATGAACAACAAAGCGCAGGTGAGACAGGATCAGCGTCTTAGCTGCATCCAGATCGCCCTGGTAATGCAGCCGCTCAGCCAATGCTTTTTCCTCTTCTGCCGTCAGCACCGGCCAGTTGTTGGCAGCCCGGACGTAAGATTCCAGGTTACCCAGAGGAGCAATCGCTAAAGTTTGCATTTCTTTGGTCATTCAAACCCTCACAAATTCAATGGACTTGCCGCACGGTATTTTGCGCAGACGCTACATTATGTCAACGTCACGAGAAAACCAGAAGCAATCTGTGCTACTTGGACGACAAAGTTATCCACAAGTTCAATTATAGCAGTGAATATTTTACACACAGATGACGGCGGGGAAAATAGGAGGATTCCTCTGCTCCCAGGTCGTCGGCAGCAGAGGAAGAGTATATCAAAAAACGTTGCTTTTGGTTACTGCGGCGTAAAACGGCGTAAATGTTGTACCGTTGCTAGCCAGGCAGCAATCCAGCCGATGATGGCGGCGATCAACAATAACAGCAGCCCTTCATCCCAGGAAAAACCTTCCAGCACAAAGGTGGTACCGAATACTGTTGCCACTTGCGCCACCACCGATTGCAGGCGCAACACCAGCACTTCGGAGAGCAGCAGCGAGAGAACCGCGCCACCAAATCCTAACAGCGCACCGCCGTACAGGAAGGGACGCAGGATAAAGCCGTCGGTGGCACCAATCAACTTCTGCACGTTAATGGTATCGCGCCGCGCAAAGATGCTGAGCCGCACGCTGTTGCCGATCACCAGGAACACCGCGACCACCATCAGCAGGCCAATCATTGAGGCAATCTGCCCCACCAGCCCGGTTAAGGCCGCTAAACGCGCGAACCAGCTGTCATCCATGCGCACTTCATCAACGCCCTGCACTTTCGCGACGCGATCGCGCAGATTCGCCATGGTGTCCGAATTCTGGAAATTGAGTTTCGGCGTGATGATGGCCACCGCCGGCAGCGGATTCTGCTCCAGCATGTCCATCGAACCACCAAAACCAGACCAGTTACGGAACTCATTCAGTGCTTCTTCGCGAGTCAGGTAATTGACGTTATCCACGCCGTCGAGCTGCTTGAGCTGTGCAGTAACGTTCTCCGCCGCAGTGTCATCCAACGCTTTATCCAGATACACCGTTAACTGTGGCGCGGGATACCACTGCGTCGCCGCCTGGCTGACGTTCTTCCACACCATGTAGCACACGCTTGGCAGCGTCAGGGAAATGGCAATCACCATCACCGTCAGCAGCGTTGCCAGCGGCTGACGCCACATATCCGACAGCGTGCCGCGCAGCGCATAGCGCCACTGCTCCTGCCAGCCGCCTTTCAGCGCCTTGCTTTTAGAGGGCTGCTTCGCTTTCGGCGCAGGTGCGCGCTTGTTGCGTTTATTGACCATCGTGGCCTCCGTGCAGACGTCCCTGATTGAGCGTCATCACGCGATAATTCCGGCGTGCAATCAGCCCGACATCGTGCGTTGCCATTAATACCGTGACGCCAACGCGGTTGAACTCTTCAAACAGGCGCAGGATGTCTTCCGACAGCGCGTTGTCGAGGTTACCGGTAGGTTCATCCGCCAGCAGCACCGCAGGCTTGTTCACCACCGCGCGGGCAATGCCGACACGCTGTTGTTCACCGCCAGAGAGCTGAATCGGATAGCTTTTCGCTTTGTCGAGCAGGCCGACTTTATCCAGCGCGGCCGACACGCGCCGACGAATATCTTCGCCGCTGGCACCGGAAATAATCAGCGGGATCGCCACGTTGTCGTAGACCGAACGATCCATCAACAAATGGTGATCCTGGAAAATCATGCCGATCTGACGTCGCAGGAAAGGCACTTCGCTGTGACGCAGACGCGAAATATCGTGGCCGCTAAACCAGATCTGCCCGGCGCTCGGGCGCTCAATGCCACAAATCAGCTTCAGTAAGGTACTTTTCCCCGCACCGGAATGGCCGGTCAGGAACGCCATTTCGCCGGGACGCAGATGGAAATCCACTCCCTGCAGCGCCTGACGTCCTCCCAGGTAAGCTTTACTGACCTCTTCAAAGCGAATCATCCCAATCATTCCTCTCGGGCAAACAGTGCCTCAATAAAGTCTGCGGCCTTAAACGGCCGTAAATCCTCGATGCCTTCCCCAACACCGATATAACGAATCGGAATGCCGAACTGATCGGCAACCGAGAAGATCACGCCGCCTTTGGCGGTGCCATCCAGTTTCGTCAGGGTGATGCCGGTCAGGCCCACCGCTTCATGGAACAGTTTGGCCTGGCTGATGGCGTTTTGCCCGGTGCTGGCGTCGAGCGTCAGCATCACTTCATGCGGCGCATCTTCATCCAGCTTCTTCATCACGCGGGTAATTTTCTTCAGCTCTTCCATCAGGTGCGATTTGTTCTGCAGGCGACCGGCGGTATCGGCGATCAGCACATCCACATTGCGCGACTTGGCGGCCTGGATGGCGTCAAAAATCACTGAGGCAGAATCGGCGCCGGTATGCTGCGCCACCACAGGAATGTTGTTGCGCTGGCCCCAAACCTGCAGCTGCTCAACGGCCGCGGCACGGAAGGTATCACCCGCGGCCAGCATTACCGATTTGCCCTGCGCCTGATACTGACGCGCCAGCTTACCGATGGTGGTGGTTTTACCCACGCCGTTGACGCCCACCATCAGGATGACGAAGGGCGTTTTGCCACCCACTTCCAGCGGCTGATCCACTTTTTCCAAAATACCGGACATTTCAGCTTTCAGCAGGCCATACAGCGCTTCCGCATCGCGCAGCTGCTTGCGGTTGGCCTGTTGTGTCAGATTGGTGATGATGCGGCGCGTGGTTTCAACGCCAACGTCGGCAATCAGCAGCTGCTCTTCCAGCTCTTCAAACAGATCATCATCGATTTTCTTACCACGGAACAGGCTGATAAAGCCCGAACCGAGGTTTTCACGGGTTTTGACCAGGCTGCGTTTCAGACGGGCGAAAAAGCCCTCTTTGGTAGGACGTTCCTGCTCCTGCGCAATTATCGGCGCAGCGGCCAGCGGCAGATCGCTCACGGTATCCTGCGTAGCTTCGGCTAGCTCGGCATCTTCCGCATAGGTTTCCGCTAACGCCAGCGCTTCCAGTTCTTCATCGGTTAAAGGCGCTTCTTCATCCCGTTCTGGCTCATCAAGCGCCAGCTCTTCCCGCTGCGGCTCTTCTTCGATTGGTGCCACATCCGGCTGCGTTATCTCTTCCGGCAGCACGTCTTCAACGATGGCGGTAACCGGTTCAGGTTCCTGCGGCTCGATAACCGGCGCTTCAATCAGTTCCGCTTCAACCTGCTGCTGTTCCGCCACCTGTTCGGTGACGGCGACGGTTTCGACAGCCTGCGCTTCGGCACGATCGAGCGCACTCTCTTCAACGGCAGGCTCAGCGACCACCTCGGTGGTTTGCTGCTGCTCTTCAGCAGGTTGTTGCGTCTCTTCTTCTTTGCCAAAGCCTAACCAGGAAAAAAAGCCGCGTTTTTTCTCTTTTGCCATTGTGTGACCCTACTCCTCGATGGCTTATTCCCGGTAGCACGCTTGTTCCCAGGGGATAAAATATTCAATTTTAAGCGGGTGAGCGGCGTAAAAATCAGGTAATTACGCGCACTATACCAACTCAGTAGTCTAACACTTTCCAGCCAGCGCACCACAGCACCCTTTTTTAACGTTTCTTCTGCCCGCTACGCCCGTTAAACTACGCAACAAATTATGACGAGTTGTGAGCAAAATGAGTAAAGCCCCCCGTAGCAGCAGCGCTGGCCAGATCCGCATCATTGGCGGTCAGTGGCGCGGCCGTAAATTACCGGTACCAGATAGCGCAGGTTTGCGCCCCACCACCGATCGCGTACGTGAAACCCTGTTCAATTGGCTGGCACCGGATATTCAGGAAGCGCGCTGCCTCGATTGTTTCGCCGGCAGCGGCGCGTTAGGGCTGGAAGCGCTGTCTCGTTATGCGGCTTCAGCCACGCTGTTGGAGCTGGAGCGTGCTGTGGCGCAACAACTGTCACAGAACCTGCAAACGCTGCGCGCCTCGCAGGCCAAGGTGGTGCAAACCAATACGCTGCAGTGGCTGAGCCAGCCGGGCGAGCCGTTTGATGTGGTGTTTGTCGATCCGCCGTTCCGTAAAGGGTTGTTACAGGAAACGTTGACGCTGCTGGAGAAAAATGGCTGGTTAGCGGCTGAAGCGCTGATTTATGTCGAGAGCGAAGTGGAAAACGGCACGCCCGTAGCACCCGCGAATTGGGATTTGTATCGCGAAAAGATTGCCGGTCAGGTGGCTTATCGCCTTTATCAACGTCAACAGGAGACGCACGATGTGGCTTAATGTGGGACGTTTGCTGATGATTTGCGTCTGGGCCTTTTTACTGCTCAATCTGGTGCACCCTTTCCCGACGCCGCTGCGCTATTTCGTGCACGTGGCGCTGTTCTTTATGGTGATTATGCACGGCCTGCAACTGGTGTTGCTGCGCGCGACCCAGTCGAAAGACGCCCCGAAACTGAGCGGCGTAACCCAGGCGAAGATCTTCTTCTTTGGCGTGTTTGAACTGTTGGCGTGGCAGAAAAAGCATTATCCGAAGATATAGTTTCGTGCGGTTTGTGGCCAGGTCGCCATGATTGTGCGGCTTATAGCGAGGTCGCCATGAATGGCGACCCTACGGGACCGGGGTAAAACTTACGAAACGCGTGCCCTTCATCTTCAACTCGCCCTTCGCGCCCTTATCGATCTGGTGATATTCGTTCGCGTTCACCGTCACTTTAATATCGCTGGCACCGTTCAGCGGATGGAACCGGGCTTCATACTTCATCTCTTCCGCCACAATCTCTTCACGCTGACGTGAACGGCGATTGGGTGACGGAAATTCGCGTTTAGTTTTCACTTCCACGCTCAGCGAGCGCACCGGCGAAGCATCGTTCACCGCCGTTTCGCGGCGCTGTTTAATAAACTGACGGGTCGCCAAAACGGCAATAATCGCCAGTACGATGAAAAAGATTAGCGGTGGTTTGCTCATGATTTATCTCGTGCTTTGCGTTAATTCGGAACGGGTAAAGACGACAAAGCATACAACCAGAGTCGGCTGATTGTCACATTCGGCGGCGGTAACTTACACTGAGAAGGTGATTTTGGGAAAATTCATCAAACTGGCGGACATTTCGTCCAGAAAAGGGAGAAAAAATGCTTTGGTCTTTCCTTGCCGTACTTTTTTCCGGCTGGCTCTACGTCGATGCTTCATACCGCGGTCCGCAATGGCAACGCTGGCTATTTAAACCTGTCACCTTGCTGTTGCTCGTTGCCTGGGCGTGGCAAGCTCCAACCTTCAACACCACCGATTATTTGATTCTGGCCGGTCTGGTCGCCACGCTGGTGGGTGACGCGTTAATGCTGTTGCCGCGTCAGCAGATGCTCTATGCGCTGGGCGCGTTCTTCCTGTCGCATCTGCTGTACACCATCAGTTTTGCTGCGCACATGACCATGAGTTTCTTCTGGCCGATTCCTCTCACCTTCCTGATTATTGGTGTGATTGTTATCGGGATTCTGTGGACCAAGCTGGAAGATCTGCGCTGGCCGATCTGCACCTTGATCGGCATGACGCTGGTGATGAACTGGATGGCGGCGGAGAACTACTTCTTCCGTCCAACTGACTTCAGCTTCTCGCTGCTGGTGGGTGCCGCGTTGCTGCTGTTAGCCAATATAGTCTGGTTTATCTCGCATTATCGCCGCCGTTTCAGCGCCGATAGCGCCATCGTCGCCGCCTGCTACTTTGCCGGTCACTTCATGATTGTGCGTTCACTGTGGCTCTACTGAAGATAACCTCACCTTCCGCTTGACTCTGGAGTCCACTCCAGAGTGTAGCATTAGGGCGCGGGCATCAGCCCGCCCCTGATTCCGGAGGTTATATGCATCAACATGCTCACCCTTGCCGCTGTGGCAAATCTCACCGTCAGCCGCAGCCGCTGTGCTCAATTCGCAGCATAAAACCCGTAACAATGAAAATCTCCGCGGCGCAGCCCGTTACACCAGACAGCGATTGCGGCTGCTGTGACAGCGACAGCGGATCGCCCGGCGGCGAAAGCGACGCCGAAAGCGACAGGCCCGCGCTCACCTCACATCAATTCCGCTGGCAGATTGCTGGCATGGATTGCCCCAGCTGCGCGCGTAAAATTGAAACCGCCGTGCAACGCGTGCCGCAGGTACAACAAGCCCGCGTGATTTTTGCCAGTGAAAAACTGGTGGTTGATGCCGACCACGATATCCGCGCCACCATCGAACAGGTGGTGAAAAATGCTGGCTTCACGCTGAGCGCCAGCGATTCCCCATCGCCTCCTCAACCCGAAAGCCGCTGGCAGGAAAATGCCGGTTTGCTGCTGCTTGGCGGACTAATGCTCGCCAGCTGGCTGCTGAGCCAGTTTTCGCCGCTTTGGGGCGATCGCCTGTTTATTGCCACCACCTTGGTTGGTTTAGCGCCGATTGCCCGCAGTGCCTGGAAACTGCTGCGCAGCGGTTCGCCGTTCAGCATTGAGATGCTGATGACCATCGCCGCCGCTGGCGCACTGGTGATTGGCGCGCATGCCGAAGCCGCGATGGTGTTGCTGCTGTTTCAACTGGGTGAACGCCTGGAAGCTTACGCCGCCGCACGTGCACGCCGTGGTGTCACCGCGCTGATGGCGCTGCGCCCGGATACCGCCACGCGCATCAACGACACGCAGCGGGAAAACGTCCGCTTAGAGGTATTACAACCCGGCGATGTGATTGAAGTGGCGGCTGGCGGACGTTTACCGGCCGATGGCGAACTGTTGCTCGCCAGCGCCAGCTTTGATGAAAGCGCGCTGACCGGCGAATCGCTGCCGGTAGCGCGTGAGCCAGGCGAACAGATCATGGCCGGCGCCACCAGCCTTGATCGTCTGGTGACGTTGAAAGTCATTTCCCAGCCGGGCCAAAGTGCCATTGACCGCATTCTGCAACTGATTGAGGAAGCCGAAATCCATCGTGCGCCGGTTGAGCGTTTTATCGATCGCTTCAGCCGCATTTATACGCCCGCCATTATGCTGCTGGCGCTGCTGGTGATGGTGCTGCCGCCGCTGCTGGGCTTTGGCGAATGGTTGCCGTGGATTTATAAAGGGTTGACGCTGCTGCTGATTGGTTGCCCGTGTGCGCTGGTGATCTCGACGCCTGCCGCCATCACCTCGGGCCTGGCCGCTGCCGCGCGTCAGGGCGCGCTGATCAAAGGCGGCGCGGCGCTGGAGCGTCTCAGTCGCGTGAGTATGATGGCGTTCGATAAAACCGGCACGCTGACCGCCGGTAAACCGCAGATCAGCCACATCCAGCCTTTTGGCGCGATGGCGGAAGACAATCTCCTAAGTATCGCCGCCGCCGTTGAACAAGGTTCCACCCATCCGCTGGCGCGGGCGATTGTCAGCGAAGCCGAGCGTCGCGCGCTCACCATTCCGCAAGCGGCACAGCAGCAAACCCTGGCCGGCAGCGGCATTCGTGCCGCGATCGCTGGCGTAACCTATCAACTGCTCACGCCGCGCGAAGTCAGCCATCTCGACGACGCACAGCAACAGCAGATTGCTGAATTGGAAGCGCAGGGCCAAACCGTGGTGCTGCTGTTGCAGGAGCAGCAGGTGCTGGGCGCGTTAGCGTTGCAGGACCAGTTGCGCAGCGAAGCGATCCGCGCGCTGGCTGAGTTGCAGAAGCTTGGCGTGAATAGCGTGATGCTCACCGGCGACAATCCACGCGCGGCCGCCGCCATTGCGGCTGAACTCAACATCGATTATCGCGCGGGTTTGCTGCCCGCTGATAAAGTTGAGGCGGTGAGGACGTTAGGCGCGCAGCAGGCATTGGCGATGGTCGGCGATGGCATTAACGATGCGCCCGCCATGAAAGCCGCCACCATTGGCATTGCGATGGGCAGCGGCACCGATGTGGCGCTGGAAGCCGCGGATGTGGCATTAACGCAAAACCAGCTGGCGATTCTGCCACGCACCCTTGTGCTGGCACGGCGCACGCGCGCCATCATTCGTCAAAACGTGGCGCTGGCGTTGGGATTGAAGGCGATTTTTCTGGTCACCACGCTGCTCGGCTTCACCGGTTTGTGGCTGGCGGTCTTAGCGGATTCCGGTGCCACCGCACTGGTGACAGCCAACGCGCTGCGCTTGCTGCGTCAGCGTTAGGCGCCTTTTTTAATCAGAAACTGGTACGGCAGGCTTTCGGTCTGCTGTGCCAGCAACTCATGCTCCATAAAGCGGCAGAAACCAGGAATATCGCGCGTAGTAGCGGGATCGTCAGCAATGATCAGCAAGGTTTCACCGGCCTGCATGCTGCGCACGGTTTTACGCACCATCATTACCGGCTCCGGGCAGCGCAGGCCAAGGGCATCAAGGTGATGGTCTGGCGCAGAAAAGGGATCGCTCATGATTCTCTGTCAGTTGTTAGTGATGGGCGCTCATTCTAGCGCGCGAATGAGCCAACGCAAGGCGATAACGATTGCGTTAAAATTAACCATTGCATAAATTGCGCAACGCGTTAAGATGCCGCCGATTTTTTATTTACCATCGTGCCAACGCACGAACCTGGGTTCCCTCACCCCATCACTAAAAAGGCTTACAATGATCAACTTTTCTGCACGTCAGCGCATGCATGCGCTGTTTTGGCTATCGCTTTTCCATCTGCTGGTGATCACCTCCAGTAACTATTTGGTACAGCTGCCGGTTTCCATCTTCGGCTTCCACACCACATGGGGCGCGTTTAGCTTTCCGTTTATTTTCCTCGCTACCGATCTCACCGTGCGTATCTTTGGCGCGCCGCTGGCTCGTCGCATTATTCTGGCGGTGATGATGCCCGCGCTGGTGATCTCCTACATCGTTTCCTGCGTGTTTTATCAGGGCGAATGGCAAGGTTGGGCATCACTGGAAGAGGTAAATCTGTTTGTTGCGCGTATCGCCTGCGCCAGCTTTATGGCTTATGCGCTGGGACAGATTCTCGACGTCCACGTTTTTAACCGTTTGCGCCGTTTATCGCAGTGGTGGATTGCCCCAGCGGCAGCGATGTTCCTCGGTAATATCAGCGATACGCTGGCCTTCTTTTTCATCGCCTTCTACAAGAGTCCAGACCCGTTTATGGCGGCGCACTGGGTCGAAATTGCACTGGTGGATTACAGCTTCAAGGTGCTGATCTGCATGATCTTCTTCCTCCCAGCTTACGGCGTACTGCTGAATGCCATGCTGAAGCGCTTAGCCGAACGTTCCGCGCAGCAGCAGATCAATTTCGGCTAATTGCACATAGACGAAACGCTACCGCACGCTAAGATTTCCTGACATACCGGCGGTTGCTTTTAACCGCCGATTCCGTTTTTATAGCCGTCATACTTCAAACGGCAGATGCGTTGGTTGCACGCGTTCACCCAATCACTTACTCATGTAAGCTCATGGGTTCACGCGCTTACCGCCTTTCTGCCGCTTGAATTATTTAGGCTATAAACCTAAACGACTGGAATCATGTAAAAGGGAAAAGAATGCGTAACGTAGTGAAATATGTGGGTATTGGCCTGTTGGTTATCGGCCTGGCGGCATGTGACCAGAAGAAAGATGATGCGGCAGCGAACAGCAACGGTGCGAGCGCCAGCCAGTCGGCCCAGACGGTTAACCTGATGGACGGCAAACTGAGCTTCTCACTGCCTGCGGGCATGTCTGACAAGAGCGGCAAGCTCGGCTCTGAATCCACCAACATGCACGTCTATGCCGACGAAACCGGTCAGCGCGCGATTATCGTGATTGCGGGCGATCCCACCAACGAAGCGCTTGATGCGCTGGCACAGCGTCTGGAACAGCAGCAGCGCGGTCGCGATCCACAGTTGCAGGTGGTGTCTAACAAAGCGGTAACGCTGAAAGACCAGCCGGCACAACAGCTGGATACGGTGATTTCTGCCAACAATCAGACCTCATGGTCTTCGGTGATTCTGGCAAAAGTGGACGGAAAACTGCTGACGCTGCAGATTACCTTGCCAGCTGATAACCAACAGCAGGCGCAAAGCGATGCAGATAACATCGTCAAAAGCATCACATTGAAATAAGCTTTGGAACGGTCGCCATGAATGGCGACCCTACAAATGGCTCAATGCGGTTTTCGTAGGGTCGCCATTCATGGCGACCTGGTTTGCAACCCTCGCCTTACAATCTCACTGGCGAAATGTGCCAGATCTCATCCGCATACTCCTGAATGGTGCGGTCCGACGAGAAATAACCCATATTGGCGATATTCAGCGCTGCGCTGCGCTGCCACTTGTCCGGCTGACGATAAAGCTTGTCCACCTTGTCCTGCGTATCCACATAGCTACGGTAATCCGCCAGCAGCTGATAGTGATCGCCGAAGTTCACCAGTGCATCAAACAGATTACGGTAACGACCTGGCTCCTGCGGGCTGAACACGCCGCTGGCGATTTGCGTCAGCGCTTGATGCAGCTCGGGATCGTCCTCGTAATACTTACGAGGGTTGTAGCCGTCGGTGCGCAGCTTCTCGACCTGCGGCGTGGTGTTGCCGAAGATAAAGATATTCTCCTTGCCGACATGCTCCAGCATCTCAACGTTTGCGCCATCCAGTGTGCCGATGGTTAACGCGCCGTTCAGCGCAAACTTCATGTTACTGGTGCCTGAGGCTTCAGTTCCCGCCGTTGAAATCTGCTCGGAGAGATCCGCCGCCGGAATAATGATCTGCGCCAGGCTCACGCCATAGTTTGGAATGAACACCACCTTCAGCTTGTTCTTCACCTGCGGATCGTTGTTGATCACATTGGCGACATCGTTGATCAGGTGAATGATGTGCTTCGCCACGTAATAGGCCGATGCCGCTTTGCCGGCGAAGATGTTGACGCGCGGCACCCATTCGGCGTTGGGATCGGCCTTGATGCGGTTGTAGCGCGTAATCACGTGCAGCACGTTCAGCAGCTGACGTTTGTACTCGTGGATGCGCTTAATCTGCACATCGAACAGCGCATGGGGATCAAGCACGATATCCATGTTCTTCGCCACCCAATCCGCCAGGCGTTTCTTGTTGGCGAACTTGGCGTCGGCGATCTGTTCGATAAAGGCCGGATAATCGACCTGCGTGGTCAGTTCATTGAGCTGGCCGAGATCGGTACGCCAGTTGCGGCCAATCGCCTCATCCAGCACGTCGGAGAGCGCCGGATTGGCCAGCGCCAGCCAGCGACGTGGCGTCACGCCGTTGGTTTTATTGCAGAAACGGCCAGGGAACAGACGCGCGAAGTCAGCGAACAGCGATTGCACCATCAAGTTGGAGTGCAGCTCCGATACACCGTTAACCTTGTGGCTCACCACCACCGCCAGCCATGCCATACGAATGCGGCGGCCATCGTTTTCGTCGATGATCGAGATGCGCGCTAACAGCTCCCAATCATCCGGATAGTATTCCTGGATGGTTTTCAGGAAGTAGTCGTTGATTTCAAAGATGATGCTGAGATGACGCGGCAGGATCTTGCCGATCATATCCACCGGCCAGGTTTCCAGCGCTTCGGTCATCAGCGTGTGGTTGGTGTAGGAGAACACCTGACAGGTCACTTCAAAGGCATCGTCCCAGCTGAATTTCTGCTCGTCGATCAGTATTCGCATCAGTTCCGGGATCGCCAACACCGGATGCGTATCATTCAGGTGGATGGCGATTTTGTCCGGCAGATTGTCCCATGTTTCATGCATCTGCCAGTGACGATTGAGAATATCCTGCACCGTCGAGGAGACGAGGAAATACTCCTGACGCAGACGCAGTTCGCGGCCTGAATAGGTGGAGTCATCGGGATAGAGCACGCGTGACACGTTTTCCGAGTGGTTTTTATCTTCTACCGCAGCGAAGTAATCGCCCTGATTGAACTTACCGAGGTTGATTTCGTTACTGGCCTGCGCCCCCCACAGACGCAGCGTGTTGGTGGCATCGGTATCAAAACCGGGAATGATTTGATCGTAGGCCATCGCCACAATCTCCTCGGTTTCCACCCAGCGCACTCGCGCGCCTTCGTGTTGCAGACGGCCACCGAAGCGCACTTTGTAGCGCGTGTTAAAGCGCTGAAACTCCCACGGATTGCCGTACTCCAGCCAGTAATCCGGCGATTCGCGCTGCTGCCCGTCAACGATATTCTGCTTAAACATGCCGTAATCGTAACGGATGCCGTAACCGCGCCCCGGTAAACCGAGCGTGGCGAGCGAATCGAGGAAACAGGCCGCTAAACGACCCAAACCGCCGTTGCCGAGGCCGGGATCGTTCTCCTCTTCCATCAGCTCGCTGAGATCGAGGCCCATCTCCTCCAGCGCCTGATTGAGATCCTCATAAATGCCCATCGCCAGCAACGCATTGCCGAGCGTGCGCCCCATCAGGAACTCCATCGACAGATAATAAACCTGTCGCACATCCTGCGAGAGCTGCGCGCGGCTGGAGCGCAACCAGCGTTCCACCATGCGATCACGCACCGCCAGCAGCGCGGCGTTAAGCCACTCATGCTTATTCGCAATCGATGGATCTTTACCAATAGTAAACATCAGCTTATAGGCAATTGAGTGCTTCAGTGCATCAACCGTCAGCGTGGGTGAGGCATAGGTGAAAGGTGCATTCATATCAAGTATCCCAATCTCTCATTACAGCAAACGTTGATAAAGATCGCGGTAGGCTTGTGCTGCCACCTGCCAACTAAAATCCATCCCCATCGCCTGCCGCTGAACGTAGCGCCAGAGTGCAGGACGAGACCACAGAACAAATGCGCGCCGAATCGCCCGCAGCAGCGACCAGGCATTACTGTCTTCAAAGGTGAAACCGCTGGCAACACCATCCGCCAGGTTCTCAAGCGAGCTGTCTTGCACCGTATCCGCCAGTCCACCGGTGCGACGCACCAGCGGCAGCGTGCCATATTTCAAACCGTACAGCTGGGTTAAGCCGCACGGCTCAAAACGGCTCGGCACCATAATCACATCCGCGCCGCCGACAATGCGGTGCGAGAAGGCTTCGTGATAGCCAATCTGCACGCCAACGCGGCCCGGATGTTCGGCCGCCGCCGCCAGGAAACCTTGCTGCAGCTCGGCATCACCCTGACCGAGCAGCACCAGCTGTCCGCCCTGCGCTAGCAAACCCGGCAGCGCTTCCAGCACCAGATCCAGCCCTTTCTGTTTGGTCAGACGGCTGATAACGCAGAACACCGGCGCCTTATCATCCACCTTCAGGCCCATGGCAATTTGCAGCTGGCGCTTGTTTTCCGCTTTGCTCTCCAGCGTTTCGCTGTCGTAGCGCGCGGTGAGCAGCAGATCGTGCGCCGGGTCCCAAATGCCCGGATCGACGCCGTTCAAAATCCCGCTCAGTCGTCCTTCACGCAGTCGCTGCTCGAGTAGCGCTTCCATGCCGTAACCAAATTCCGGTCGGGTGATCTCCAGCGCGTAAGTCGGGCTGACCGCCGTTATATGATCGGCATAAAACAGGCCCGCCTTGAGGTAAGAAATTTGCCCGAAGAACTCCAGTCCATGCATGTCAAAGAAGGCGCGCGGGATCTGGATCTCATCCAGATGACGCGCAGAAAACAGCCCTTGATACGCCAGATTATGCACGGTGAACACCGTTTTTGCCGGACGACCGCGCGCGGCGATATAGGCGCAGGTTAAGCCTGCATGCCAGTCATGCGCGTGCACGATATCCGGCTGCCAATCCGTATCTAACCCGCTGGCAATCTCGGCGCCCATCCAGCCCAGCAGCGCAAAACGCAGATAGTTATCCACGTAAGCAAACTGCGAGGTATCGTGATACGGGCTGCCGGGACGTTCATACAATCCCGGCGCATCGATTAAATAAATACCAACGCCGTTAAATTGTCCAAAAAGTAAGCGTACCGGTCCGGCGAAAGTTTGCAACTCCGCCAGGACCTCAGTATCAGGAATTCCTTTACGCAGATCCGGATAGGCGGGAATCAACACCCGCGCATCCGTACCATCGGCTATTTGCGCCTGTGGTAATGCACCGACGACATCAGCCAGTCCGCCGGTTTTCAACAGCGGGAAAAGCTCTGAACAGACATGTAAAACCTGCATCCTGAACCCCTATTGTTATCGCACACGTTCCACGCGGCAATTTTCTCTATAATCTTTCGTCACTTACTGACCGCCTCCGGCCAATTTGGCCAGCATGGCGCGCGTCACCAGTACGATGCCCTCTTCAGAACGGTAAAAACGACGGCTGTCTTCGTCGGGGTTTTCGCCAATGACCATGCCTTCTGGTAGCTCGCAGGCGCGATCGATCACGCAGCGACGCAGACGACACGATCGGCCAACCACCACATCAGGCAGCAGCACTGCGGAATCAATGTTGCAAAACGAGTTGATGCGAATGCGCGGGAACAGCACCGAATTCACCACCACCGAACCGGAGATGATGCAGCCGCCCGACACCAGCGAATTCATTGTCATGCCGTGGCTGCCGGATCGATCCTGAACAAATTTCGCCGGCGGCAGCGGCTCCATGTGGGTACGAATCGGCCAGCTGTGGTCGTACATATCCAGCTCGGGCGTAACCGACGCCAAATCGAGATTGGCGCGCCAGTAAGCTTCCAGCGTCCCGACGTCGCGCCAGTACGGCTCGGCGTTTTCATCCACCTGCACGCAGGAGAGCGTGAAGGAGTGCGCATACGCTTCGCCGCTGGCGACGATTTTCGGCAGCAGATCTTTGCCGAAATCGTGGCTGGAATCGGCCACTTGCAGGTCCTCTTCCAGCAGTTGATACAGGTAATCGGCGTTGAACACGTAAATGCCCATGCTGGCCAGCGCGCGGCTGTCATCACCCGGCATTGACGGCGGCTTCGGCGGTTTTTCAACAAAATCGACCACGTTGTTTTCGGCATCCACCGCCATCACCCCAAACGCCGTGGCTTCGGCCAACGGCACCGGTAAGCAGGCGATGGTGCATTTCGCGCCGCGATCGACATGGTCGAGCAACATGCGCGAGTAATCCATTTTGTAGATGTGATCCCCGGCGAGTATCACGATGTACTGCGCGTTGTAGCGGCGAATAATGTCGAGGTTCTGCGTCACCGCATCGGCCGTGCCGCGATACCAGTGTTCGGTAGCGGCACGCTGCTGTGCCGGCAACAGATCGACAAACTCGTTCATCTCTTCGTTGAACAGCGACCAGCCGCGCTGGATGTGCTGCACCAGCGTATGTGACTGATATTGGGTGATCACGCCGATGCGCCGAATGCCCGAGTTGATGCAGTTGGACAGCGCAAAGTCGATGATGCGGAACTTGCCACCGAAGTGCACGGCAGGTTTGGCGCGTTTCGCGGTGAGATCTTTCAGGCGCGTACCGCGCCCGCCAGCAAGGATCAGGGCAACCGTTTGTGTAGGGAGCTGGCGCGCCAGCATCAGATGATCTGTTCTATCTAATTTCACCATGTCTGACTCCTTATGATTGCTTTAGGAACACACACACACCGTGTGCGGGACCGTGCCAGACAGTTGTCAGGATGGGGTTATCTTCCCCGGCGAAAGGAGGAATGGCACGCCACTCTCCGTCTGGTAAGGCGATATCACTCACCGATTCCGTGGCATTTATTGTTATTAACCAGCGGCCGGAGAGCAGGATCTGCATTCTGTGCGTCCCCTGTTCCCACTGCTCGGCTTCCAGTGGTGTGCCGCTGGCATTGCACCACTGCACGCTGCCATCGCCCTCCTGCCACCAGCGATCCTGCGTCAACGCGGGAATGCGCTGACGCAGGCGGATTAACGCAGCAGTGAAGTCGACCAGGCCAAAATCATCCTGTTGCCAGTTCAACCAGGTCAGCGGATTGTCCTGGCAATAGGCGTTGTTGTTACCGTGCTGGCTATGACCGCGTTCGTCACCCGCCAGCAGCATCGGCGTGCCCTGCGCCAGCAGCAGCGTGGTCAGCAAGCCATGCACGCTACGCCGCCGCCGTTCGACAATATCGAAATTAACCTGCAGCCCCTCTTTGCCGTGGTTATGGCTGAAGTTACTGCTGCTGCCGTCGCGATTGTCTTCGCCGTTGGCCTGATTGTGTTTGTTGTTGAAGCTCACCACATCACGCAGCGTGAAACCGTCGTGAGCGGTAATCAGATTGATGCTGGCGTGCGGCAGACGCGCCTCACGCTGGAAAACGTCGCTGGATGCGGCAAAACGGCGGGCGAAATCGCCATTATTCAGTTGACCCTGCAGCCAGTAACGGCGTGCCGCATCGCGAAAATGGTCGTTCCACTCGGCGAAGTCCGGCGGAAAGTTGCCGACCTGATAACCGCCGGGACCGATGTCCCATGGCTCGGCAATCAGCTTCACCTTAGAGAGCAACGGACAGGCTTTGATGGCGGCAAACAGCGGCGCATCCTGATGAAATTCCGGCGTGCGCCCCAACACGCTGGCGAGGTCAAAGCGGAAACCATCAACATGGCAAACGCGCACCCAGTAGCGCAGTGCTTCCAGCGCCCACGCCATCACCTGCGGATGGCTGAGGTTCAGCGTGTTGCCGCAGCCGGTCCAGTTTTGGTATTCGCCGTTGCCATCCAGCCAGTAATAGCTGGCGTTATCCACGCCGCGCAGCGAAATCGTTGGCCCGATCTCTTCCAGCTCGGCGGTGTGGTTGAACACCACATCGAGAATCACTTCGATGCCCGCCGCGTGCAGCGCTTTGACCGCCTGCTGAAACTCCTGCAACGGCGTTAAACCGTTTTCGCCCGAGGCGTAACGCGCATCCACCGCCCACAAGGCAAACGGGTTATAACCCCAGTAATTACTCAACCCTAAGCGGCGCAGGCGCGGCTCGCTGGTGAATTGAGCAATCGGCAACAGCTCAAGCGCGGTGATGCCGAGATGGCGCAGGTACTTCACCATAGCAGGATGACCCAGCGCCGCATAAGTGCCGCGCAGCCTTTCCGGAATTTCCGGATGCTGCTGCGTTAAGCCGCGCACATGCGCTTCGTAGATCACCGTGTTGCCCCACGGCGTGCACGGCGCGCAATCGCCTTCCCAGTCAAAATCTTCGGCAATCACCAGCGATTTCGGCGCGATGGCAGCGTTGTCGGCACCATCCGGTTCACGTTCACCGCCGTTGAAACGCGCGTCGTCCACCACTTCATCCGTTACTGCTTTGGCACAGGGATCGACCAAAAGCTTGGCGGGATTAAAGCGATGTCCCTGCTGCGGTGCCCACGGACCGTGTACGCGATAGCCATAGCGCTGGCCGGGCTTCAGCGCGGGGAAATAGCCGTGCCAGATATCACCGCTGTGCGCGGGCAGCGCGTAACGGCGCTCAGCACCGTGCGCGTCGAACAGGCAGAGTTCAACGCGTTCAGCATGCTGGGAGAACAGCGTGAAATTAACGCCATGCCCATCATAGTGCGCACCTAAGGGTTCCGGCTGCCCCTGCTCCAGCATCAGTCGCTCTCCCGCACCAGCCAAAGCGTTGCCAACGGCGGTAAGGTCAAACTCAGCGACTGCGGCCGACCGTGGCTTTCAATCTCATCGGTGTGCACCACACCATGATTGCGCGTGTCGCTGCCGTGATAATCGTGCTGGTCGGTATTCATGATCTCGCGCCAGCCGCCACGCTGATTGACGCCAAAGCGATAGTGCGGACGCGCTACCGGCGTAAAGTTGCTGACCACGATGATCTCATTGCCCTCGCGATCGCGGCGCACAAACACGAACACCGAATTCTCATGGTCATCGACCACCAGCCACTCAAAACCTTGCCCATCAAAATCGAGCTGATGCAGCGGCGCGAAATGGCGATAAGTGTGGTTGAGATCGCGTACCAGACGATGCACGCCGTTGTGCCAGTTATCCTCGCCTTCCAGCAGATGCCAGTCGAGGCTCGTGTCGTGGTTCCACTCGCGTCCCTGAGCAAATTCATTGCCCATAAATTGCAGCTTCTTGCCGGGGAAGCCCCACATCCAGCCGTAATAGGCGCGCAGGTTGGCGAACTTCTGCCAGGCATCGCCGGGCATGCGATCGAGGATCGAACGTTTGCCGTGCACCACTTCGTCGTGCGACAGCGGCAGCACAAAGTTTTCGGTGTAGTTGTAGAGCATGCCGAAGGTCATCAGCTGATGATGGTAGCGACGATGTACCGGATCGAGTTTCATGTAATCCAGCGTGTCGTGCATCCAGCCCAGATTCCATTTAAACCAGAAGCCGAGGCCGCCATCTTCCGAAGGACGCGTAACGCCAGGATAATCGGTGGACTCTTCGGCTACCGTGACGCTGCCGGGCGCAGCGCGGCCCAGAATGCGGTTGGTATGACGCAGGAACGAAATCGCTTCGAGGTTTTCGCGCCCACCAAAGTGGTTTGGCACCCATTCGCCTTCGGCGCGGCTGTAATCGCGGTAGATCATTGACGCCACCGCATCGACGCGCAGCCCATCAATGCCAAAGCGCTCCATCCAGTACAAGGCGTTGCCGGAGAGATAATTGCTGACTTCACGGCGACCAAAATTGTAGATCAGCGTATTCCAGTCCTGATGAAAACCTTCGCGCGGATCGCTGTGTTCGTAGAGTTCGGTGCCATCGAACTTCGCCAGGCCGAAATCATCACTTGGGAAGTGGCCGGGCACCCAATCGAGCAGCACATTAATGCCGGCATCATGCGCGGCGGCAATGAAATGGCGGAACTCATCGCGCGTGCCAAAACGGCGCGTCGGCGCATACATGCCGAGCGGCTGATAGCCCCAGCTGCCGTCAAACGGATGTTCGTTAATCGGCATCAGTTCGATATGGGTGAATCCCATCTCTTTGACGTAAGGGATGAGCTGCTCCGCCAGCTCTTTGTAGCTGAGCCAGAAATTGTTGTCGGTGTGACGTCGCCATGAACCGAGATGCACTTCATAAATCGAAATCGGCTGGTCAAATCCATTGGCGGCTTTGCGCCGTGGCTGCATCTCGGTTTTCGGCGGCAGCCCGCAGATCATCGAGGCGGTTTGTGGACGCATTTGCGCTTCAAAGGCGAAGGGATCGGCTTTGATGCGCATCTGGCCGGAATTATCGACGATTTCAAACTTATACAGCTGGCCGTTCACCGCGCCCGGTATGAACAGTTCCCAAACGCCGAGTTCACGGCGAAAACGCATCGGATGGCGTCGGCCATCCCAGAAGTTGAACTCGCCCACCACCGATACGCGACGCGCGTTAGGTGCCCAAACGGCGAAGCGCGTGCCGTGTACGCCGTCAATGGTGGTACCGTGCGCGCCGAGGGTTTCGTAAGGACGTAGATGCGTGCCTTCACCCAATAACCAGGCATCCATCTCCTCCAGCAGCGGGCCGAAGCGATAGGCATCATCAATCAGGTTTTGCTGGCCGTGCCAGTTCACCGCCAGCTGATAGCCAAACCGGTTTTTTCGGCGCGGAATCACGCCACAGAAGAAACCGCGTGAGTCGAGGCAGGTAAGCTGGGCGCATTTGCGTCCAGTATTGGTTTCAATCACCCAAACATCGGAGGCATCGGGCAGCAGCGCACGCACTTCAAGGCCCTGGGCAGTTTGGTGCATTCCCAGTAGTGAAAAGGGATCGGCATAATTCCCGGCAAAAAGGGCATTGATCGCCTGGCGATCGGGAAGCTCTGACATGACTTTCTTCCTATGATTTTGCGCAGGCGACCCGAGTCGGCAGGATTATCGCCTCGGGTGCGCTGCTTTTCATTGAGCCATAGGTACACCGCGAGGACACAACCGTCCGTGGGAAAGATCTTCACCGTGTACAACAACCATTCAGTTCGAAAAAACAAAAACAGTTAACAACCGGCACATCTCTGTTAAATCATAGCTTGGGGACAGCAGAAACCAGGGAGGATCGTGAAAAATACTTATCGGGTAAGCAAAAAGGGGAAGCGGATCACTTGTCAGGCACAATTTGCATGACTTTTTGCAGCTTGGATTACTAAAAAAAGGCCGGGAAACCCCGGCCTGTCTGGTTTGCCGCTGCGCTTAGTCGATCAGCAGACGCAGCATACGACGCAGCGGTTCAGCCGCGCCCCACAGTAACTGATCGCCTACGGTGAAGGCGGAAAGGTATTCCGGTCCCATATTCAGTTTGCGCAGGCGACCCACTGGCGTGGTCAAGGTACCGGTGACGGCGGCGGGTGTCAGTTCGCGCATGGTGATTTCGCGATCGTTTGGCACCACTTTCACCCACTCGTTATGTGAAGCCAGCAGCTGTTCGATTTCGCTCAGCGGCAGGTCTTTTTTCAGCTTCAGAGTGAATGCCTGGCTGTGGCAGCGCAGCGCGCCAACGCGTACGCACAGGCCATCAACCGGAATCACATTGCTGGTGCGCAGAATTTTGTTGGTTTCCGCCTGGCCTTTCCACTCTTCGCGGCTTTGGCCGTTATCCAGCTGCTTGTCGATCCACGGAATCAGGCTGCCTGCCAGCGGTACGCCGAAGTTGTCGGTTGGCAAGGTGCCAGAGCGAGTGAAATCGGTCACGCTGCGTTCGATATCCAGAATCGCCGACGCCGGATCCTGCAGGGATTTCGCCACGTGATCGTGCAGCATGCCCATCTGCGTCAGCAGTTCACGCATATGACGCGCGCCGCCGCCCGATGCCGCCTGATACGTAGCAACCGACGCCCACTCAACCAGATCGTTCGCAAACAGACCGCCCAGTGACATCAGCATCAGGCTGACGGTGCAGTTACCGCCAACAAAGGTTTTGATGCCGTTGTCGAGGCCCTGACGAATCACATTATGGTTAACCGGATCGAGAATGATGATGGCGTCATCTTTCATGCGCAGCGTGGAAGCCGCATCAATCCAGTAACCCTGCCAGCCGCTTTCGCGCAGCTTCGGATAGACTTCACTGGTGTAATCGCCGCCCTGGCAGGTGATAATAATATCCAGCGCCTTCAGCGCCTCGATATCAAAAGCATCCTGCAGCGCACCGGTCGACTTACCGCCGAATGTTGGTGCCGCCTGACCAAGCTGTGACGTGGAGAAGAAGACCGGATTGATGACATCAAAATCGCGTTCTTCGCTCATGCGTGACATCAGCACTGAGCCGACCATGCCACGCCAACCAATAAAACCTACATTCTTCATTTTCTGTCCGTCTCGGGTGCTCTCGAAAGAGGCCGTGTGGTGCAAGGAAAAGACTGGCCGAATAATCGTGCCAGTCTGCGTAATAATCAGGTTTACCTATGACCGTCAACTCTACAAAATGCAGCACTTCTGGCAAGTGAATTAATTCGATTGCGTTAACTTTTTCAGCAGTACAACTAATAATGGCTAACCCAACATGACTGAAATGATATCCGCGACCATATTGCTGTTGTTGATTATGGACCCGCTGGGCAACCTGCCGATTTTCATGTCGGTACTGAAGCATCTGGAACCCAAACGCCGCCGCGTGGTGCTGATGCGCGAAATGCTGATCGCGCTGATTCTGATGCTGCTGTTTTTATTCGCCGGTGAACGCATTCTGGCGTTTCTTAATCTGCGCACCGAAACCGTGTCGATCTCTGGCGGCATCATTCTGTTCCTGATCGCCATTCGCATGATATTCCCTTCCGAGGAGAGCAGCTCCAGCGGCTTACCGGCCGGTGAAGAGCCGTTCCTCGTGCCGCTGGCGATCCCGCTGGTGGCCGGTCCGTCGCTGCTGGCGACGCTGATGCTGTTGTCGCATCAATATCCTAATCAAATGACGCATCTGGTCGGTGCACTGCTGATCGCGTGGGGCGTGACGGTGGTGATTTTGCTGATGTCAGGGCTGTTTTTACGCCTGCTGGGCGACAAAGGCGTTAACGCGCTGGAGCGCCTGATGGGATTGATTTTGATTATGCTGGCGACGCAGATGTTTCTGGATGGGATTCGCACCTATCTGAAGTTGTAACAGCAGAGAGGTGCGTTTTGTAGGGTCGCCATTCATGGCGACCGCTGTTTATTTGAACCGCAATTACTTCTGCTTCTTATCGATCGGTTTACCCGACCAGTAACCGGCCAGCAGCGAACCTGACAGGTTGTGCCACACCGAGAACAGCGCGCCCGGCAGTGCAGCCAACGGCGAGAAGTAAAGTTTGCCCAGCGTCGCCGCCAAACCTGAGTTCTGCATGCCGACTTCCAGCGCCAGCGTGCGGCAGGTCGATTCATCGAAGCCAAACAGCTTGCCACCCCAATAACCGCCCAGCAGACCAATCGCGTTGTGCAGGATCACCGCCACAATCACCATCAAGCCGACGGAACCGATAAAGCCCTGGCTGCCTGCCACCACCGCACTGATGATCAGCAGAATACACACCATTGAAAACGCCGGCAGATACGGCTCAACGCGGCGCACCACGCTGTTCATGGAGTGATGGATAATCAGGCCGAGGCTAATCGGAATCACCACGATTTTCACGATGCTGAGCAGCATGCCCACCACATCCACCTGAATGTGCGTATCAACGTAGAAGCGAGTCAGCAACGGCGTGGCGAAAACCCCCACCAGCGCCGACACGGATGAGATGGTCACCGACAGCGCCACATCGCCCTTCGCCAGATAAATCATCACGTTAGAAGCGGTACCGCTGGCCACGCTGCCGACCAGAATCATCCCTGCTGCCAGATCAGGTGGCATCTGGAATAGCTTTGCCAGGCCCCACGCGGCCAGCGGCATCACCAGATAATGCAGGAAAGTACCGGCGATCACCGGCGCCGGACGCACCAGCACGCGTTTGAAATCATCGATATTTAGCGTCACGCCCATGCCGAACATGATCAGCATCAGCAGGTAAGTCACCCACGGCCCAATGCCGAGAAAGGTGGTGGGAGAATAATAAGCAGCGACCGAGAGCAGCACGGCCCAGAGCGGGAACAGGCGGGTAAGTTTGCCGAGCATAACCAGACTTCCTTAGGAATTTTTTTATATTGCCACAGATGAAATGTCGCGCAGGGAACGACCACAGCGACGGACGCGGGATCATAACATTTCATTATCTTGACGTAAGGCGGGAAGTCGCTTGCGGGGGAAAATGCGGATCGGCTGCTGCCGATCCGCAGAAATACGGCGAAGTTACTCTGCTTTTTCCAGTACAAAGCGGTAGATCGCACCACCAATCGCGGCACCGATAATCGGTAACAACCAGAACATCCACAGCAGTTTCAACGCCTAACCCCCTGGAAGATCGCCACAGCGGTGCTGCGCGCCGGGTTAAAATGGCCGCCTGAAATATGGCCGACGGCAAATGCCATCACCAACACCGTCAAACCAAATGCCAGCGCGACACCGGCAAAACCAATAGCTAATTCTGGAAAAGCCGCAGCCAAAACCGCACTACCACAACCGCCTAAAACCAGTACAAAGGTGCCGAGTTTTCAGCCACTGATCTTTTCAAATCTATCCATCAAAATAATTTAATGTTTTCGCGGCGGCGATTATCGTTTTCGGCGATTAAAGCGCAACCGCCGAATGTAAGATTAGTGTGATTTTTAGGCAATACCAACGAAAAAAAGACGGTTCTCGCGAGCTATAATGGGGATCATCAGAAATGTCGGGATCGAAAGAGCGGCTGCCGCTGGGCTTAAAATATTATTTAACAAATTTAATCAATAAAAAAGCCGGACAATGTCCGGCTTAATTCATTCTGCTAAAAATTTGCCTTAAGAACCAAAAAGATTCTTATGCAGCGCGCGTACCACTTCTTCCGCATCTGGGGTTGGAACCAGGAAGCAAAGGTTATAACTGCTGGCACCGTAGCAAATCATGCGCAGGTTAAACGGCTCTAGTGCGCCGAATACTTCTTTACCCACGCCGCAGGCTTTTGACAGGTTGTTGCCGATGATCGCCACCAGCGCCAGGTTCTCTTCCACTTCCACACGGCACAGTGAAGAGAGTTCGGTCAACAGCGCCTGGGTCAGCAAGCTGTCGCCGGTGGTGGTTGAACCGGTGCTGTCCAGCGTCAGCGCCACGCTCACTTCGGAGGTGGTCACCAGATCGACAGAGATACTGTGGCGCGCCAGGATGTTAAACACCTCGGCAAGGAAGCCATGTGCATGCAGCATGTTCAGGCTGTGCAGCGTTACCAACGTCTGCTTGCGACGCAGCGCCAGCGCACGGAACAGCGGTGGATTTTTGGTTTCGTTGCAGACGCGCGTACCGCCTGCGGCCGGATCTTTGCTCGAACCGACAAATACCGGGATATCGCTGCGTACGGCGGGCAGCAACGTTGCTGGATGCAGCACTTTGGCACCAAAGATCGCCATTTCCGCTGCTTCTTCGAAGGTAATTTCTTCGATGCGTTTAGCGGTGGACACCACGCGTGGATCGGTGGTGTAGATACCGGCCACATCAGTCCAGATATCAATACGTGCGGCCTGCAGCGCTTCGCCCAGCAGCGCAGCGGTATAATCGCTGCCGCCACGACCGAGCGTGGTAGTGCGGCCTTTGATTTCACTACCGATAAAGCCCTGCGTTACCACTAGCGCTTCCGCAATGCGCGGCTGCAGTTGTGTTGCGGCCAGCTCTTTCAGCGTCGCCACTTCCGGTTCTGCGCGACCAAAACGATCGCTGGTGCGCATCACTTTACGCACGTCAAACCATTCACTGTTGACCTGACGCTCACGCAGAATCTCCACGAACAGCAGCGTCGACATCAACTCACCGTGGCTCACCAGCTCATCGGTCAGCGCATGTGAGGTCGCCAGCGAAGTGGCTTCAGACAGCATGGTGATGTTTTCCAGCATGCGATCAATCTCATCGCGGATCACATCCGGCGATTGCAGACGATCGATGATGGCGTATTGAATGCGGCGGATTTCATCCAGCAGGTAAGCGCGCTGCGCTTGTTCCTGACCTTCAGCAAGGGCAACCAGCAGATTGGTGACGCCAGCGGAGGCTGAGAGCACCACTAAACGCGTATTGGCATCCGACAGCACAACATCTGCACTGCGGTTCATAGCATCAAAATCGGCAACGCTGGTGCCGCCAAATTTAGCCACGATAAGAGTTTGGGACATATTACGAACCCCGTGTCAGGTTATCTTTCTTCCGTTTTGGGGCGGAAGACATAGTAGCAGCCTAGGCACAAGAGAAGAGCAGAATTGGGCAGACAAGATCAGTAGTAGACAAGTCACCAAAAGCGCTTCACCTTGCGAACCGTCCGACTGTGGACGATTCTGGTGACAACCCAGAGGATTCAGCCCCTGCAGCCGACAGTGCAACACCCCGCGTGTTGCCCCACCTCGGCGTCACACCCCCTGATGTGTTCTCTGCGGATACGGATCCTCAAACACACTGCCTGGGCGACGCGCCTCTTCTGGCTTACACCCGGAGGTGTAAGTAGCGCGCATAAATTACTGATTATTTTCCCCCCTGTCCATCCCTGCACTTTGAGGATTTCTCACTTTTACACTTCGGTAAACGCATCGTTGAACAAACGTGCCCGTCAACCGCGGCCTAAAGTAGTGTCCGAATCAGACAAAAGCGGCTTTTTTCTGATACGGCACAGGGAATTCTCCTGGCGCAGCACCGACAATCGCTGCCGGATTTACCTGAAACAGTGCGGCCACGGTCACAAATTTTTTCCCTTCATTGGTAACTGTGGTCATACTCTTCCCCGTGCAAGAGTGTTATGGATGCCGGGCCAGCAGGATGCCCCGGATGGAATGACGGTTCTTATTTCAACTAGAGTGTTGCCATGAAAAATATCAATCCGACACAAACCGCTGCCTGGAAAGCGCTGCAGCAGCATTTTGAACAGATGAAATCGGTGCAAATCGCCGACCTGTTTGCGCAAGATGCCGATCGTTTTGCGAAATTCTCTGCCACTTTCGATGACCAGATGCTGGTGGATTTCTCAAAAAACCGCATCACCGAGGAAACCCTCGAAAAATTACAGGCGCTGGCTAAAGAGACCGATCTGGCAGGCGCCATCAAATCGATGTTCTCTGGCGAGAAGATCAACCGCACCGAAGAGCGCGCAGTACTGCACGTTGCGCTGCGTAACCGCAGCAACACGCCAATTGTGGTGGACGGCAAAGATGTGATGCCGGAAGTCAACGCGGTGCTGGCGAAGATGAAAGGCTTCTCCGAGCGCATCATCAGCGGTGACTGGAAAGGTTATACCGGTAAAGCCATCACCGACGTGGTGAACATCGGTATCGGCGGTTCAGACCTCGGCCCATTCATGGTGACCGAAGCGCTGCGTCCGTACAAAAACCACCTCAACATGCACTTTGTTTCTAACGTCGATGGCACGCACATCGCCGAAACGCTGAAAGATCTCAGCCCGGAAACCACGCTGTTCCTGGTGGCATCAAAAACCTTCACCACCCAAGAGACCATGACCAACGCCCACAGCGCGCGTGACTGGTTCCTGAAAACCGCCGGCGATCAGCAGCACGTGGCGAAGCACTTCGCTGCGCTGTCGACCAACGGTAAAGCGGTAGGTGAATTCGGTATCGATACCGACAACATGTTCGAGTTCTGGGATTGGGTTGGCGGCCGCTATTCACTGTGGTCAGCTATCGGTTTGTCGATCATTCTCTCCATCGGCTTTGAGAACTTCGAGCAGCTGCTGAGCGGCGCACACGCGATGGATAAGCACTTCGCTAATACGCCTGCCGAGCAGAACCTGCCGGTGTTACTGGCGCTGATCGGTATCTGGTACAACAACTTCTTTGGTGCCGAAACCGAAGCGATTCTGCCGTACGACCAGTACATGCATCGCTTTGCTGCTTACTTCCAGCAAGGCAACATGGAATCCAACGGTAAATACGTTGACCGTGAAGGCAATCCAGTGGATTACCAGACTGGCCCAATCATCTGGGGCGAGCCAGGCACCAACGGCCAGCACGCGTTCTACCAGTTGATTCATCAGGGCACCAAACTGATTCCATGCGACTTCATCGCACCGGCGCTGAGCCACAACGTGCTGACCGATCACCATCCGAAGCTGCTGTCGAACTTCTTCGCGCAGACCGAAGCGCTGGCGTTTGGTAAGTCACGCGACGTGGTAGAGAAAGAGTTTACCGATGCCGGTAAATCTGCCGAATCTGTCGCGCACATCGTGCCGTTCAAGGTGTTTGAGGGTAACCGTCCAACCAACTCCATCCTGCTGCGTGAAATCACCCCATTCAGCCTCGGTTCACTAATTGCGCTGTATGAGCACAAGATCTTCACGCAGGGCGCGATTCTCAACATCTTCACCTTTGACCAATGGGGCGTTGAGTTGGGTAAACAGCTGGCAAACCGTATTCTGCCAGAGCTGGAAAATGACGCTGAAATTAGCAGCCACGATAGCTCCACCAATGGCTTAATTAATCGCTATAAATCCTGGCGTTAATTTCCCGGCTAATTTGCAGAAGGCGGCGTAATTGCCGCCTTTTTTTATGTCAACCAGGCCGCCTCACTCGCAATATTGTTTTTACTGCATTAAATAGGGTTAGAAAATTCTTAAAATGGCGTAAGGAAATTCGTAATTCACTTCAATCTACTGCAGATCACTCCGCTTTAAAATGGACCTAATTTAACCCAACCTATAATTTATCCATCTGATAGATATATGATTTTTATTTAAGCCTGCTGAGCAAATTCCGATTATTCCCATTCCGTACCAATATTTAGTGCAAAAGTGAAAAATTCTGCCGGGAAATCACCAGGTATGCAGTTGTTCTACTAGTCCAAAAAAAGGCATTTAAAAAAAGCAGCTAACGCCAATTCGCCTTATTTATCACCAGAAACATCCCTGGTTTCTGCCCTCTTTTACTCATGCTGAACTCTGGTAATTTGTTGCCCTATACTGAACGCGCCCGAAATCTGGGTAAATCCTACATTCATTGATTCATATAAATGCAGGAAACGTTGTCATGAAAAAACTGATGGTTGCCGGTGCAGCCTTACTTTACGTTGCCGTTTCTTCCGCTGCGATTGCCGCGCCGGAAGAAGCTGGTGCTGCAGCAGGCGCACAGGCGGGAGCAATCTCAACTGGCGCGTCAACCGCTGTGGGTATCGGCGCGCTCGGTGCGTTAGTGGGTCTCGGCATTGCTGCTTCTGGCGGCGGTGACGGTGCAAATACCGGTACAACAACAACCACCACAACGAGCACCACTCGTTGATGTAACACCTTTAAGCATAACCACACACCCGTGTGGTTATTTTTTGCTTGGCTTATTTAGACAGGGATACACAGTGCGCCGACTCTCTTTGCTACTTCTTTGCCTGTTGTTGCAGGCCTGCACACAAACGCAAAAAGGCCTCGAACAAACCGTGATGCTGGCCGTGAACGGCCCGGATGATGTCACGGTCAGCGACGAACAGGTTGCTAACCTGCCCTACGCCAGCCTCTATGCCCGCATCAATCAAGGTCCGCGCATTTTCGTGGTGCTCGGTTACAACGAAAACGGCCAACAGAAGTGGATCACCCAGGATAAAGCGATGCTGGTGATGCAGCATGGCCGCCTGATCAAAACCCTGGGTTTACCGAGCAATCTCACTGACGTCAGTAACCTGGCGCAGGATCCGCTCGCCGATGCGCTGCATCTGCAAAACGGTACCAGCTGGACGCGCGTGGTGCAGTGGCGCGAGCAAGACAAAGTGCGTGCCGCCACCGCCGTCTCACGTTTCGATCGCGGTGACGATACGGTGCTGGATATCGCCGGTGAACGCGTGCCATGCCGCGTCTGGCATGAAACCGTGCGCATGGAAAGCCTGGGCGCGGAGTGGCAGAACACCTTCTGGATCGATAACCGCGATGGCACGGTGCTGCAGGCCAACCAGATGCTGGCCGCCGATGCCTTCCCAGTTGAAACCACTATTCTGAAGCCGGCGAAATCATGAAAAAAATAACTCCAATGCTGGCAGCGTTAACGCTGCTCACGGCTGGCCACGCACTGGCGGCGGCGCAAGTCACCGTGCACGATTTACAGGGAAAAAACACTCTGCAAATCAACGATGCGCAGAATCTCAGTCAGTTACTCACCCATCCTGAACTGCGCAGTTGGTGGCCAGGCACGGTGATTGCCGAGCGCGGCGCAACTTCCCTAGCACAGCAACAGCAGGAACAGCTGCTGGCCGATCTGCGCACATGGCAAGCCGACAGCGGCGAGTCTCTGGCCGCAACTATCGGCTCGGTTATCCACCAGCTTGGCGCGATGCAGGTAACGGGCCGCCAGTTCACCTCGCTCGATCCCGACGCCGTGCGCCTGCGTCCACAGGATAACCGCACGCTGCAAGGCAGCTATGATCTCTACGCGCTGGCGCCGCCGACGCAGGTGTTGGTACTGGGGGCGTTGAGCAATCCGGGTAAAGAGAGCTGGCAGCCGGGCCGTGAAGTGCGTGATTACCTCGACGGCCACGATCGCCTTTCCGGCGCGGAACGTAGCTATGCCACGGTGATTGCACCGTCCGGCAGCACTCAGCAAGTGCCGGTCGCGTACTGGAATCATCGCCATATCGAAGTGGAACCCGGCAGCATCATCTGGCTCGGTTTCACCTCATGGAGCTTGCCATGGGGCCAAAGCGATTTAAATGCGCGCATGCTTTCCGTTCTGACTCACCGGATACCAGACTGATGAAAAAACAATTACTTCTCAGCCTGTTGGCTGCTTCTGTTTCCGCCGCTTGCCAGGTGCATGCGGAAACCTGGCCTGAACCGGTCGGTCCTTCGCAATCAGATTTTGGTGGCGTCGGCCTGATGCAGACGCCGACCGCGCGGATGGCGAAAGAGGGCGAATTTAGCGTCAACTTCCGCGATAACGATCAATATCGCTACTATTCCGCCTCACTGCAGCTGTTCCCGTGGCTGGAAACCACCGTGCGTTATACCGATGTGCGTACCCGCCGTTACAGCGCGGTGGAAGGCTTTAGCGGCAACCAAAGCTATAAAGATAAAGCCTTCGATGTGAAGCTACGTTTATGGCAGGAGAGCTATTGGTTGCCGGAAGTGGCGGTTGGCTCGCGCGACTTAGGCGGCACCGGCTTGTTCGACAGCGAATATTTGGTGGCCAGCAAAGCGTGGGGGCCATTCGATTTCAGTCTCGGTATTGGCTGGGGTTATCTCGGCAACAGCGGCACCCTTAAAAATCCATTTTGCTCCTACAGCGACAGCTATTGCAGCCGCAGTGGCGGCGGCGAAACCGGCACCATCAACGGTTCACAGATGTTCCACGGCCCGGCAGCGCTGTTTGGCGGCGTGGAATACCAAACGCCGTGGCAGCCGTTGCGCCTCAAGCTGGAGTACGAAGGTAACGATTATCAGGATGATTTCGCCGGTCGCCTGGAGCAACGTAGCAAGGTTAACGTCGGTGCGATTTATCGCATCACCGACTGGGCGGACATCAACGCCAGCTACGAGCGCGGCAACACCTTTATGTTCGGCTTTACTCTGCGCACCAACTTCAACGATCTGCATCAGTCGCACATTGATAGCCAGAAGCCAGCCTACAACCCGCAGCCGCAGGGCGACCTGTTGCAGCCAACGGTGGTGGCGAACCAGCTGACCGATCTGAAGTACAACGCGGGACTGAACGGCCCACATATTCAGACCAAAGGCAGCACGCTGTATGTCTCAGGCGAGCAGACCAAATATCGCGACACGCGCGAAGGTGTCGATCGCGCTAATCGCATCATCATGAACAATCTGCCGGCTGGCATCGATACCATCGACGTCACCGAGTCGCGCTTTAATATGCCGCAGGTCAGCACGCGCACCAACGTTGCCAGCCTGCACAACGAGCTGACGGGTTATCCGCTGGGCCATGAACAGCCGCTGCAGCAGACGCGTGAAGATCCGGTGGATCCCGGCACCACCGAGCAAGGTTTCTTTATCCGCAAAGATCGTCTGAACTACAGCCTGTCGCCAGTGCTCAATCAGTCGGTTGGTGGACCAGAAAGCTTCTACATGTATCAGGTTGGCGTGATGGCCAATGCCGATTACTGGCTTACCGATCACCTGTTGGTCGGCGGCAGCCTATTTGGCAACATCGCCAATAACTACGACAAATTCAACTACAACGGCGCTCCGGCGGATTCCACACTGCCGCGCGTGCGCACGCACATTCGTGATTACGTTGAGAACAACGTTTACGTTAACGACCTGCAAGCCAACTATATGCATGCGCTGGGCAACGGTTTCTACGGCCAGGTTTACGGCGGTTATCTGGAAACCATGTATGGCGGCGTTGGCGGCGAAGTGCTGTATCGTCCGATTGATAGCAACTGGGCATTCGGTGTTGATGCCAACTACGTGAAGCAGCGTGATTGGGACAACATGATGCAGTTCACCGATTACAAAGCGCCAACCGGAAATCTGACGGCGTATTGGCGCCCATGGTTTATGCAGGATGTGTTGGTGAAGGCCAGCGTCGGGCAGTATCTGGCGAAGGATAAAGGCGTGACGCTGGATGTGTCGAAGCGCTTTGACAGCGGCGTGATGGTTGGTTTCTATGCCACTAAAACTAACGTCTCTGCCGAACAGTATGGCGAAGGTACCTTCACCAAAGGCTTCTACATTTCGGTGCCAATGGACCTGTTTACCGTGACACCAACGCGTGGCCGTGCACAGGTGAACTGGGTGCCGTTGACGCGTGATGGCGGTCAGATGTTGGGCCGTAAATATCAGCTGTATGATCTGACGTCAGATCGGGATGCGCGGTTTAATTAATTGATTTATATACATTAATCGTAGGGTCGCCATTTATGGCGACCTTTTTAATTTGTGCGTGCATGTAAGAAGGTCGCCATGAATGGCGTCATGCTTGTCAGTTAAAAAAAGCATTTTGCTTTAAGTAGTTAGCGGGCGCTGACACATCTGCTGCGTCACGGGCCGTCCTCGCGCCGCTAGCGCGGTGCCTTCGGCTTCCACGTTGTGCCAACGGACCGTTCGGGGATCGGCCGTCCTGGCCGGCCCCGAACTGCCTCACGCATCCATGCGTGAGGCTCCTGGCCCAACGTAAAAGCCTCAGCGCTGCGGATAGCCCTTTTGCCGCAGCAGACGCGCCAGCGCCTGTGGTAAATGTGCCCCTTTCAACAATTCGCACTGAAGTTTAAGCAGGCCGGGGCCGCTTTTGGGCAGGCAATCCGCAGCGCTGAACGAAGCAAGGAAGCCAGGAGAGCCCGCAGGACGCGGGCGAAAGGCGGAGCCGGGACAGGACGTCCCGTCTCGGCCGGTCCGTCAGGCAGACGAGCGAAGTGAAGGTACCGCGCTAGCGGCGCGAGGACCGCCGGACCAAAAGTGACCCCGGCCTGCGCACTCGCCGCTGGCTTAACTGATAAGCATTAAGCCATTTATGGCGACATTTTTAATTTGTGCATACATATAGAAGGTCGCCATTCATGAATGGCGACCCTACGAGATGCGTTAATCCGCGTCGTAACCCAGGTTCGGCGCCAGCCAGCGCTCGACGTCACTCACGCTCATGCCTTTACGCGCTGCGTAATCTTCTACCTGATCGCGCTGAATCTGCGCCACGGCGAAGTATTTGCTGTCGGGATGGCTGAAGTACCAGCCGGAAACCGCCGCGCCTGGCCACATGGCGAAAGACTCGGTGAGCTTCATGCCGGTGTGTTTTTCCACCTCCAGTAACTGCCAGATCGGTGCTTTCTCAGTGTGTTCCGGACAAGCCGGATAACCCGGCGCGGGTCGAATGCCCTGATAATTCTCGCGAATCAGCTCTTCGTTGCTGAGATTTTCATGGGCGGCAAAGCCCCAAATCACCTTACGCACGCGCTCGTGCAGGTACTCGGCAAAGGCTTCGGCCAGACGGTCCGATACTGCTTTCACCATGATTTTGTTGTAATCATCGTGCTGCTTGTCGTACGCCTCGGCCAGCGCATCTTCCTCAATCCCGGCGGTAACCGCAAACGCACCGAGATAATCGGCTTTGCCGCTGGATTTCGGTGCCACGAAGTCGGCTAAACAGTAGTTGGCGAAGTCGGTTTTTTCGGTCTGCTGACGCAAGTGATGGCTCACGCACAGCACCTGATTGCGGTTCTCATTGCTGTAGATTTCAATGTCATCGCCGACACGGTTAGCTGGGAAAATCCCCACCACGCCGCGTGGATTGAGCGTGCCAGTCTCACTCAGCATATCGAGCATGGCGTTGGCGTCGGCAAACAGGCGTTTGGCCTCTTCGCCCACCACTTCATCTTCCAGAATGCGCGGATACTTGCCGGCCAATGACCAGGTCATAAAGAACGGCGTCCAGTCGATGTAATTACGCAGCGTTTCAATGCTGGCTTCGACCGGGCTCACGCCGAGACGATGCGCCACTGGCGGCGTATAGCTTTCCCAGTCGATGGCGTAATCATTATCGCGCGCGGTTTGCAGGCTTACCGGCGGGGTCCGCGGCTTTTTACGCCCATGCTGAATGCGCACCGTGTCGTACTCTTTACGCGTGCGCGCCACGAAATCCTCTTTCAGCGTCTCAGAGAGCAGCGATGACACCACGCCAACGGTGCGCGAGGCGTTCTGCACGTAGACGGTTGGACCGCTGTAGTTCTGTTCGATCTTCACGGCGGTATGCGCTTTCGAAGTGGTCGCGCCGCCAATCAGCAGCGGGATGGTGAATCCCTGACGCTCCATCTCTTTCGCTACGTTGACCATTTCATCCAGCGACGGCGTGATCAGGCCGGAAAGCCCGATGATATCGGCGTTCTCGGCGATCGCGGTTTTAAGGATTTTGTCGCTCGGCACCATGACGCCGAGATCGATAATTTCGTAGTTGTTACATTGCAGCACCACACCGACGATGTTTTTGCCGATGTCATGCACGTCGCCTTTTACCGTCGCCAGCACGATCTTGCCGTTGCTGCGTCCGGCTTCTTTACTCGCCTCGATATAGGGTTCGAGATACGCCACCGCTTGCTTCATTACGCGCGCCGATTTCACTACCTGCGGCAGGAACATTTTGCCCTCGCCGAACAGATCGCCGACCACGTTCATGCCGGACATCAGCGGCCCTTCGATTACCTGAATCGGACGTTCATAGCCCTGACGCGCCTCTTCAGTATCCAGCTCAATGAATTCGGTGATGCCTTTAACCAGCGAATATTCCAGACGCTTAACCACGTCCCAGCTGCGCCATTCGGCTTGCTGTTTCTCCTGCTCGCCATCGCTTTTGCTGCCGCGATACTTCTCCGCCAGCTCCAACAAGCGCTCGGTGCCGTCGTCACGGCGGTTCAGCACCACGTCTTCCACCGCGTCGCGCAACTCGGCAGGCAGATCGTCATAAATCGCCAGCTGACCGGCGTTGACGATGCCCATGTCCATGCCGTTGCGAATGGCGTAATAGAGGAACACCGCGTGAATGGCTTCGCGCACCGGTTCGTTACCACGGAACGAGAACGACACGTTGGAGACGCCGCCGGAGATCATCGCGTGCGGCAGTTCGCGCTTGATGTCTTCACAAGCGCCGATGAAATCCATCGCGTAGTTATTGTGTTCTTCAATGCCGGTCGCCACGGCAAAAATATTCGGATCGAAAATGATGTCTTCAGGCGGGAAACCGACCTCTTCGGTCAGGATCTTGTAGGCGCGACGACAGATCTCGATTTTGCGTGCACGCGTATCCGCCTGGCCCACTTCATCAAACGCCATTACCACCATCGCTGCGCCATAACGACGCACTTTACGCGCGTGCTCGATGAAGGGTTCAACGCCCTCTTTCATCGAGATGGAGTTGACGATGCCTTTGCCCTGAATGCACTGCAGGCCTTTCTCGATCACTTCCCATTTCGAGGAGTCGATCATGATCGGCACGCGTGCGATATCGGGTTCGCCCGCGATCAGATTGAGGAAGCGCACCATCGCCGCTTCGGCATCCAGCATGCCTTCATCCATGTTGATATCGATGATTTGCGCGCCGCTCTCCACCTGCTGGCGCGCCACATCCAGCGCTTCGTTGTATTTCTCTTCTTTAATCAGGCGCTTGAACTTGGCTGAGCCGGTTACGTTGGTACGTTCACCGACGTTGACGAACAGCGAATCAGCCTGAATATTCAGCGGTTCAAGCCCGGCTAAGCGGCAGGCAACCGGAATCTTTGGCAACTGGCGCGGCGCAACGCCGTCTACCGCTGCCGCCATCGCCGCGATGTGTTCTGGCGTGGTGCCGCAGCAGCCGCCGATAATATTGAGGAAACCGGCGCGCGCCCATTCGCCAATTTGCTCGGCCATAATCGCCGCATCGAGATCGTATTCACCAAAGGCGTTGGGCAAGCCGGCGTTCGGGTGCGCGGTGACGTAGCCTTCAGCAATACGCGACAGCTCCGCCACATACTGGCGCAGTTCATCCGGGCCCAGCGCACAGTTGAGGCCGAACGACAGCGGTTCGGCGTGACGCAGCGAGTTATAGAAGCCTTCAGTGGTTTGGCCGGAAAGCGTACGACCGGACGCATCGGTGATGGTGCCGGAGATCATCAGCGGCAGCTTGACGCCCATCGCTTCCATCTCGGCCTGAACTGCGTAGATCGCCGCTTTGGCGTTCAGGGTATCGAACACCGTTTCGATCATGATGAGGTCGGAACCACCAGCAATCAGCGCATGCGTGGATTCACGGTAAGCTTCCACCAGCTGATTGAAGGTTACGTTTCGATAAGCGGGATCGTTGACGTCCGGCGAGATCGAACAGGTACGGTTGGTGGGGCCCAATACGCCCGCCACGTAGCGCGGACGATGCGGCGTTTTCGCCGTCCACTCATCGGCGCTGGCGCGCGCCAGCTTGGCGGCTTCGAAGTTGATCTCCGCCGACAGCGCTTCCATCGCATAATCGGCCATCGCAATGGTGGTGGCGTTGAAGGTGTTGGTTTCCAGAATATCCGCGCCGGCGGCGAGGTAGGCATCGTGGATTTCGCGGATGACGTCCGGTTTGGTCAGCACCAATAGATCGTTGTTGCCCTTCAAATCAGATGGCCAGTCGGCAAAGCGGCTGCCACGGAAATCCTGCTCACTCAGTTTATAACTCTGGATCATGGTGCCCATGCCACCATCCAGAATCATAATGCGTTGTGCCAGCTGCTGCTGCAGCATTTCTGTTTTGTTGCTCACTCTCGCCCCGTCCACGTCATTGCGTTGGCTAATATGCCAGCCAGACATACTGGCACAACTTGCAGGTGATCAAAAGTCAGCTCAGATGAGACATTTTCAGCTATCAGGCATTACAGGTCTGACCAGAAAGTCAGCGTTTGCATTAATGCAGTTAAAAACGAAAATGGTTTCCAGCATTGATGCGAATTGGAGACGTTATGGCAACCCCCGTGCCCGCGAAACGCGGCAAGAAACCCCGTGCTACAACGACACCCACCAGCGCGCCTGTCGGCGGGCAAGTACAATCTCTGACGCGCGGCCTGCGCCTGCTGGAGCTGATTGCCGAATCCCACGGCAGCGTGGCGCTGACCGAACTGGCGCAACAGGCCGGTTTACCCAACTCCACCACTCATCGCCTGCTCTCCACCATGCAGCAGCAAGGTTTTGTGCATCAGGTGGGCGATTTAGGTTTGTGGACTATTGGTTCGCACGCCTTTGTGGTGGGCAGCAGCTTCCTGCAGAGCCGTAATCTGCTGGCAATTGTGCATCCGCTGCTGCGCAAGCTGATGGAAGATGCCGGCGAGACGGTGAATCTGGCGGTGCTGGATCTCAGTGATTATCAGGCGGTGATTATCGATCAGGTGCAGTGTACGCAACTGATGCGCATGTCCGCGCCGATTGGTGGCAAGCTACCGATGCATGCGTCCGGCGCGGGTAAAGCGTTTCTGGCGCATCTCAGCGATGAGCAAGTTACCGCGCTGCTGCATCAAAAAGGATTGCATCACTACACGCCGAAAACGCTGATGTCGCCGCACAGCCTGAAGGAGAATCTGGCGCTGATTCGTAAGATGGGCTTTTCGCACGATGATGAAGAGCACGCGCTGGGTCTGCGCTGCGTTGCGGCACCGATTTATGACGAACATGGCGAACCCTTCGCCGCCATCTCAATCTCCGGCCCGATTGCGCGCATGACTGACGACCGCATCACCGAGCTCGGTGCGCTGGTGATCCGCGCCGCCAAACAGGTGACCCAAACCTACTCTGGCCGCTAAGCGGCCACCGAAGCATAGCGCGCGCTGAAACGCTGGCTGGCGCGCCACGCAATCACCTCTTCAATATGCCCTTCGCGGATGCGCGTTTGCAGCGCGCGCCACCAGTTGGGATCAAACAGCTGCGGATGCAGCGCCTGCAGCAGTTTGCCGGTCGACGGTTCGCTGCACAGCGCATAGCGGAAAGTTTCCGGGAACACATCATCCGGCCCGACGCTGTACCACGGCTCAGCCTGCAGCTCATCTTCCTCATAACGCGCCTGTGGTACATCGCGGAACACCAGCTCGGTCATCGGGCGGATTTCGTCGTAATCGTAAAACACCACGCGGCCGTGACGCGTCATGCCAAAGTTTTTGTACAGCATGTCGCCGGGGAAAATGTTCGCCGCCGCCAGCTGACGAATCGCATCACCGTATTCGCCAATCGCGTGCTGGCGCTGTTCCGGCGAAGCCTGGGCCAGCCACAGATTGAGCGGCTCCATGCGACGTTCCAGCCACAAATGGCGGATGATCACCAGGTCATCGCGCAGCTCGATTTTTTCCGGGATATCGCGCTCAAACTCCGCCATCAGTTCAGCCGGAATACGCGCGCGCGGTAACGCAAAGTGTTCAAACTCCTGGGTATCCGCCATGCGACCGACGCGATCGTGCTCCTTAACCATGCGATAGCAGTCGCGCACCTGCGCATCGGTGACCTCTTTTTGCGGGGCGAAGCGGTCTTTGATCACCTTAAATACCCGATCAAAACCCGGCAGCGTGAACACCATCATCACCATGCCGCGAATGCCGGGCGCGACGGTAAAATCTTCCTGACTTTGCGCCAGATAGTGCAGATATTCACGATAACACTCGGTTTTGCCGTGCTTCTGGCAACCAATCGCCATGTAGCGTTCAGCCACGGTTTTGCCCGACAGAATCGGTTGCAGCCACGCCACCAGCGCGGCGGGCACCGGCGCGTAGACCATAAAATAGGCGCGGGCGAAGCCAAACACGATGCTGGCATCATCGCTATCGGTGAGACAGGTGTCGATCCACAATCGTCCTGCATCATCGCGCTGAATCGGCAGCAAACAGGGCACCATGCCATCGCTCAGCTGCAGGCGCGCCACGATCCATGCGGTTTTGTTGCGGTAAAACAGCTCGCTGGCGACATCCAGCGTTGCCGTCGCCAGTTGCGCGGCACCAAACTGCTCGTGCAGATGGCGCACAATCCAGCCGATATCGCGCGTTTGATCCTGCCACGTTAAGCGCAGCGGAATGTCATTCAGCACCTGACGCAATGTTTCCTGCCAATTGTGTTGCGGGCGATAAAGACGTGACAACGGACGCTGGGCAACCGGCGCAGGCGCATACGGCTGTGACGGCAAGATAAACAGGCTTTCGGGCGACAGATGACTGTGGCCCTGCAGCCGACAATAGACCGAGTTGAAGAAGCTTTCGGCGATTTCATGGCGCGGATAGCCGGGCAGCAAGGTTTCATAATGGCTTTTCACCCGCAGCCAGAACGCGTCGTCCCAATCCGACGTGTCATTGAGAATGCGCAGCTGGTTGGTGACGAGGCCAACGTGGTGATCGTAGAGGTGGATACGCGCTTTCATGGCCTGCTGCACCGCGTGCCAGTCAGCCTGCTCGAAGCGCTGTTGCGCGCCGGCGGTGATATCCAGAAAGCGGCCATACTGCGCGTCAAAACCTTGCAGGATGGTGTGGGCGATCAGCGATTCTCTCGGTGTCATCGGCAACGCTCCGGGGAAATGGTCGCCATGAATGGCGACCCTACGACGGCTTTAGAATTGCGCGGCTTCGGTGGAACCGGTCAACGCGGTCACTGAGGATTGTCCGCCCTGAATGACATTGGTGACGCGATCAAAATAGCCGGTGCCGACTTCCTGCTGATGCGACGAGAAGGTGTAGCCCTTATCGCGCGCCGCAAACTCTGGCTGCTGCACTTTTTCCACATAATGACGCATGCCTTCGCCCTGCGCATAGGCGTGCGCCAGATCGAACATGTTGAACCACATGCTGTGAATTCCGGCCAGCGTAATGAACTGGAAGCGATAGCCCATTTCGCTCAGCGCCTGCTGGAAACGCGCGATGGTGCGATCGTCGAGGTTCTTCTTCCAGTTGAACGAGGGCGAACAGTTGTAGGCCAGCAGTTTGCCGGGATGCTGTGCGTGGATCGCGTCGGCAAAGCGCTGCGCCATCTCCAGATCTGGCGTCGAGGTTTCGCACCACAGCACGTCGGCATAAGGCGCATATGCCAGCCCGCGGCTGATCGCCTGTTCAATCCCGGCATGGGTGCGGAAGAAGCCTTCTAAGGTGCGCTCGCCGGTGATAAACGCCGCATCGCGCGGGTCGCAGTCTGAGGTGATCAGATCGGCGGCATCCGCATCGGTGCGCGCTAGCAATACTGTCGGGACGTTCATTACGTCTGCGGCCAGACGCGCCGCCACCAGTTTCTGAATTGCTTCCTGCGTCGGGACTAATACCTTGCCACCCATGTGGCCGCACTTCTTCACCGCCGCCAGTTGGTCTTCAAAATGCACCGCGCCGGCACCGGCCTGAATCATCGATTTCATCAGCTCGAACGCATTGAGCACGCCGCCAAAGCCCGCTTCCGCATCGGCGACAATCGGCAGGAAGTAATCAATAAAATCATTATCTTCTGGCGATACACCGCTGGCCCACTGAATTTGATCGGCTCGCTGGAAGCTCTGATTAATCCGCTCCACCACATTTGGCACCGAATTCACCGGATACAGCGATTGGTCGGGATACATCTGCCCGGCCAGGTTAGCATCTGCCGCCACCTGCCAGCCGGAGAGGTAAATCGCCTCTATGCCGGCTTTCGCCTGCTGCACCGCTTGTCCGCCGGTCAACGCGCCGAGGCTGTTGATGTAGCCTTTGCTCGATTCACCATTCAGCAGCGACCAGAGTTTGGTGGCACCGCGCTCCGCCAGCGTACAGGCGGGATTGACCGAGCCGCGCAGATTGACCACATCCTCCGCACTGTACGGACGCGTGATTCCCTGCCAGCGCGCATCATTCCAGCTCGATTCCAGTTGTTTGATCTGTTGCGTACGATTCATCGTCATATCTCCAGGTTCAAGGCAGCAGGCGGTAGCCCGGCAGAGTGAGGAAGGAAACCAGTTCGTCATCGGTGGTGATTTGCGCCATCAGCGCGGCGGCATCGTCGAAGCGTCCATTCTGGAAACGCTCTGCGCCAACGGTTTGCTGCAAGGCAGCCAGCTCTTCCGCCAGTAGCCGTTCAAACAGCGCCACCGTCACCGGTTGGCCATCGCTGAGAATTTGTTTGTGATGAATCCATTGCCAGATGGAGGTACGAGCGATTTCAGCGGTGGCGGCATCTTCCATCAATCCGTCAATCGGTACGCAGCCGTTGCCGCTGATCCAGGCTTCCAGATATTGCAGCGCCACGCGGATGTTGGCGCGCATGCCCGCTTCGGTACGCTTACCGCGACACGGCGCCAGCAGACGCTCGGCGGTGATTGGTGCATCCTGCTCACGTGTGATGTGCAGTTGATTAGGTTGATCGCCCAATCGGCGGTCAAACTCCTCCATCGCGATATCTGCCAGGCCGGGATGCGCCACCCAGGTTCCGTCGTGACCGTTGCCCGCTTCGCGCGCTTTATCTTCCTGCACCTTCTGCGTCACCCATAAATTGCGCTCCGCGTCTTTGCTCGGAATCAGCGCCGACATACCGCCCATTGCCAGCGCACCACGGCGATGACAGGTTCTGATCAGCAGGCGTGAATAAGCATCAAGGAATGGCTGATCCATGCTGATTTGCTGGCGATCCGGCAGGATACGATCGGGATGCTGGCCCAGCGTTTTGATGTAGCTGAAGATGTAATCCCAACGGCCACAGTTCAAGCCCACCACGTGATCGCGCAGTTCCCACAGGATCTCATCCATCTGGAATACCGCCGGCAGCGTTTCGATCAATACCGTGGCTTTGATGGTGCCGCGCGGCAGATCGAAGCGATCTTCACTGAAGCGGAAGATCTCACGCCACCACGCCACTTCAGCGGCATGCTCGGTTTTCGGCAGATAGAACCATGGCGCGTGGCCCTTCTCCAGCAGCGCTTCAACGTTGTGGAAAAAGTAGAGCGCAAAGTCGAACAATCCGCCGGGAATGGCCCGATCGCGCCACTCCACATGCTTTTCATTCAGATGCAGACCCCGTACCCGACACATCAGCAGCGCCGGATTGGCACGCAGCTGGTAGATCTTGCCGGTTTCACTGGTGAAGCTCAGCGTGCCATTGACCGCATCGCGCAAGGTTAATTGTCCATCAACCAGCTTCTGCCAGGTTGGCGCCAATGAATCTTCAAAATCGGCCATGAAGACGTTGACGTTCGCATTGAGTGCGTTGATCACCATTTTGCGATCCGGCGGCCCGGTGATCTCCACGCGGCGATCTTGTAACAGTTGCGGAATAGGACGAACCTGCCACGCATTTTCACGAATGGAAGTGGTTTCCGAATCAAATCCCGGTAACTCACCTTGATCGTAACGCTTCTGGCGTTGCTGGCGTGCCTTCAGCAGGCGTTCGCGCTCTGGTGCGAAACGCACTACTAATGCGTGTACAAAGTCGATCGCTTCTGGGGTAAGCAGCTGCTTTTCCGCGTGGGTAAAGGGCTGGCTGAAGGTTAGCGTATTGCTGATAACCGAGTCTGTCATGCGGGCTGCCTCCTGGGTTGATCCATCGTTTAACGATCGGATCCGGATGTAGGGTGTTTTATAACCTGCAAGATCAGAGCATAATGATTTTTATTTTATTTTCAAAAACTATTTCCATTTTTATATTTATAGTGATTTATCAGATTGATATTTATGTAATTTAATTTCTCGAATTAAAGGCAACTACTTCCACCCCTGAACAGAAGGCAAAAAAAAGCCGCGATAGCTTTCGGCTAGCGCGGCAGGATCAAATCAGATGTTGGAGTTATTCGAGCGTTGGGTTCATTCGACGCAGATCGAACGGCGTGATCTGATAAACGTAGTAGTTCAGCCAGTTGGAAAACAGCAGATTGCCGTGGCTACGCCAGGTGGCGCGCGGCGGCAATTCTGGATTGTCGTGTGGGAAATAGTTGAACGGCACGTCCGGCTGTAGGCCCGCATCGTAATCGCGATGATATTCACCTGAAAGCGTCAAAGCGTCGTACTCAGGGTGGCCGGTGACAAACGCCAGGCGCTTATCTTTGCTTGCCATTAGATACGCGCCGGTTGATTCCGATTCGGCAAACAACTCGAGATCGGTGTAATCGCGGATCAGCTGGCTTGGGAAATCGGCATAGCGTGAATGCGGGGCCAGGAAGTTGTCATCAAAGCCACGCGTCAGTAAAGCATGTGGATGCAGGATTTGGTGCTCATAAACACCGGACAATTTGTTCTGCCGCGTCTGCTTAGGAATGCCATACAGAATGTTGAGTGCCGCCTGAACCGCCCAACAGACAAAGAGCGTGGAGGTGACGTGCTCATTCGCCCAGTGCAGCACGCGCTGGATCTGTGGCCAATACGCGACATCATTGAAATCGACCAATCCCAGCGGCGCGCCGGTCACAATCAGTCCATCGAAATTATCGTTTTGGATGTCTTCAAAGTTGCAGTAGAAGTTGTTCAGATGCTCTGTCGGCGTATTGCGCGACTCGCGGCTATCAATGCGCAGCAGCTGCACATCAATCTGCAACGGTGAGTTTGAGAGCAGGCGCAGGAACTGGTTTTCTGTCTCAATCTTCTTTGGCATCAGGTTAAGAATCAGCACTTTTAGCGGACGGATCTCCTGAACACTGGCGCGCGACGACGTCATGACAAAGACATTTTCATCACGCAAAAAATTCACTGCCGGTAATTCGTCGGGAATCCTGATTGGCATAACCTGCTCACCTCTTACTGATAACCGTATAAACGTTTAGACATCCAGATGCCCGACATTAGCGTGTTATGTCGAGAATGTCGAGTCTTCATGCGGTTTATGAAAATGTTTCAGCTTTAGGTGGATTTGGGAAAGTCGTTAGGGAGATGAGTATGTCATGTGGCGAATTTTAGCTTCAGGATGGTACTAAATCTGAAGTGTTTTTCTAAATTTCAGACGTAAAAAAGCCCCGAACTTTCGTTCGGGGCTTCTTCACTTAATTGATGCCTGGCAGTTCCCTACTCTCGCATGGGGAGACCCCACACTACCATCGGCGCTACGGCGTTTCACTTCTGAGTTCGGCATGGGGTCAGGTGGGACCACCGCGCTAAAGCCGCCAGGCA